>NZ_SPOZ01000049.1 GCF_004569635.1 Streptococcus sp. LYSM12 | reverse complement strand
GTCCACTTGGGTCTGTGTAGTTGACTGGGTTATTATGGACATAGGCATAGCGGTTCTGACTGAGGGGATCACCCAGTTCACCTTGGTAGGAATCCTCAGTTAAGAAAGTGCCTGCCCTGCTATCATAGTATCTTGCACGCAGGTAGTCAAGTCCTGTGATGTCCCTTGCTTCCCCATTGTAGGCAAATGGATTGCCTGTAGTGTCTGTACTATTCTTGGTTGAGCCGTAAAGACTATAGCTGCTTGACGCTACAACTTCGCCCTCCTTGGCCAAGCCTGTTACGGATCCTGCTTGGTTAGTCAGGTAGTGGTAGTGTTTGCCCGTTTCATTATTGAGGTAGGACACTCTACCCTGTCCGTATGTATAGGTCTCACGGGCTTTCAGCTCCCGGTCATAGGTCTGGAGAACCTCGGTGTGTTCTCGGTTGACATCATTGACATAGTTGCGCTCTTCATAATAATTGAATGTGTCTTCTCTCGTGGTGTAAGGGATAAGAACTTCCTTGACTTGGCTGGCATAGGTCACCTCACCCTCACCAGGGAGATTTCCTAAGTCTGGTGGGTTGATGACAAGTCCCTCATCATTGGCTCTGTCTTTCGCCACTTTCTTGTGGTAAGCAGTAGAAACATCGTCAAAGATATCGTGCCAGATAGTACCAACGGTCTGTGGTAAGGCAGAGAGCGACTGTAGAACGTTCTGACTAAAGCCATACCAGAAGAGGCTATGTTCCTCTCCATTTGGAGAAGTATAAGGAGATTTCCTCTTCTCCTCGCGTTTGAAGAGCTGATAGGTATGCTTGCCCTCTTTACGGCTGGCAGTAAATACTCTATTATCATCCCCATCATAGAGAGCCGCCATCAAAAGACCCTCCTTATCCTTGACCGCAAGGAGACGGTTCTCCGTATCGTAGAGGTAGTCTAGCTTCTCATCCTTCTTCTTAGAAGAGATGCGGTTGCCGTTCTTGTCATAGGTATAAGTGATCGCCCCGTCCTTGTTCTCCAACTTGATCAGACGGTTGTTATCATCGTAGCTATAGGTGGTTGTTTCTTCCTGCCCCCCTACTGCTTCAGTGCTGGTCAGCTTGTTTCCAGCCAAGTCGTAGGTATAGGTGAGAGTGGACAGTTCTTTGCCGGCCTCATCAGAGACCGTCATGGTCTCCAGACCCAAAGTAATAGATATAGGGCTAAATCATAGCTCTGGAGAACCTCAATATGCGTTCAATGACACCATATCTCAACAACTCTACTATAGCATATTTTTGTAATAAAAATTTATCTATGCCCTATTTTATATCTTGTTTTACGAATAAATAAGCAAGACAAACTTACTTCCCTTATCCTACTTTACTCCGACAAACTAAATAATTTCCGTGGTGATGTCTAAAACACCTATGGAGGATAACTCCATAGGTGGGCGGGGAGCTAGGCAAGGGAGGACGAAAAACGATAAAATACCCAAACGTTTTCAAAGTCCTCAACGACTAGCTCAAGCGCCTGCAGCACCACGGAAATACTATATATTTTGTCAAATCAGCTAAAGCTAATATCTGGTCTATTTAAGTCATAAAAATCAATTTGTTGAATTTCAAACAATTGTTCTAATTTGTCACTTCCGTTATTACGCAAATAATCTAATTCTTTGTCTGATATCGGAACTGCCATGAGCCATGTAACAGTTCTATCATCAAATATAAGGTCTTCAATATTCCATAGAAACGGAGGCACAAACATAATATGTTTCATATTGCAATTTTCAAAATAACGCTCTATTATATTAGGGAAAACAGTACCTGGCGAACAAGTATATTCTCCAGAGATAATATTAAAAGAACAAGTTGCTAATACATTCGCAAATAAAAGGTTTTCTCTAGGCGATGCAGCTATAAACTCTACTCTCAGTTCTGATTTATCTAGAAATTTTCTATCAATACTATACATTGATAGTCCTATTGTTGCCAGAGTATTAATAGTATTTATTGGTCTATCTTGACTTTGAAAAATATCAATGAATTGACTTTTATTTGAATTATAAAACCTATCAACTTTAGGTATTCCTCCAACACTCTTAAGAATATGATTTGCCACTACTTTAATATCAAATTTCATTTTTAAAATTCTCCTTATGGTCCAAAATATACATTCGTCAAATCCTCTCCCTTATGACTCATATTAGATGAAGGAAGTTCAGGTCTAAAGTGTTGAGGGTTATTATATTCATCCAAAAATTGTTTCCTTGAAATCCCTCTATTTGCTGCACTAACCTGATGTTTTCAAAATTCATATCCTGATTTATGCCCCATTTGCCATGGTTCATCTGCATTTATTTTTGTTCCTGTTACAGGATCACTAACTCCTCCTCCAATAGTAGCATTTTCCCATGTAGCTGATTTTATATTCTTCCGGTAATGAGTTGGTCTTCGATATAAATATGCCTCTTCCGGACTTAATTTTCGCAATTCAATAGTTGGAGGAGCCTGTAGTCTAGTTTCCCAGTCCATCTACAAATATTTATTGATATAAAATAAAATTGCAAGCGATTAAACATTAATTGACCATACTACTCATATAAAATATTACACTCTAATAATGTTCTGAAGTATGAAGGTAACATATTATCAATAACTTCTCTTGTTGGGTAACCTCCAATTGCATACATAGTCTCAAGGAAATCTTTTGTCCATCTTTCAAGGTCCTTTTCAGAAAAAATTATCTCATTAGCTAAACAATAGTCTTTAATATTTTTATTAACCCTAGTTCGTATCGTAATATCTCCATAAAAATCAAATGTCATGGTTTGCTCCTTAAATCTGTAATATTATCAATTTTAATAGGTAGTTTTGTAATGGCTTGGGTTGCTCCACCTGAACCAAATTCAGGGTAATCATTTGTAATAGGTTCTAAATGAGGAGCTTTTCCCCATTTTCCATTCGGGATTTTCACATCATCTAAAACCTGCTTTGTATCAAAAGTTGCTTTTATTGCACCATCATGTGGAATTTGGAGAGCTCCAGGATTAGGAGTATGATAGTTATTAAACGATATATAGGTTCCTTTAGGATTAGCAGGTATTTCCATATTCTGCTTGAGATTTGGTAGATAATGAGCATCAGATGGCATATATCTATACCCTGTTCCTGGTATAGCTACTCCATCGGGTTTCACATAAAAATCTGGCTTTGGAGCATTATTAGACCCAGGCAACGCTAATTGCTGAATAGGTGTCACATCCTTACTAGGTTTCGTGACTGGTACATCTCCAGCTTTAGGCTTGTTAGTAGGTACATCCGCTTTGACAGTTCTAGCTGATACACCCTCCGAAACCGCATTAAGTACAAGATTGGTTCCAATACTAGCTGGTGTAACATTACCACCTGTCGCAGAATCCACAAGGGTGTCCACTACCGTTTCAGAAGCAGTATCCGCCCCATAACGGAGTAGAGGATTGGAAAGACCTGCTGTGCTACCTGTAAGGACACTGCCGAAACCTCCCGTTAAGCCTCCTGAAGTAAAGCCATTTACAGCTCCATTCCAAGTATTCTTGGCAATGGTCTTAGAACCTCTATTGGATAGAGAGCCCTCTACCAAGCCATAAGTTGCTCCACCTGCTGCTCCACTAACAGCTCCTATTCCTACTCCAATCGCAAGCGTTGTCCCCAACCCTACTGTTCCCAGTGCTAATGCGGAAGAACTAACTCCCAACATTCCTGCAATCACGGGGGCTGCTGCTCCTGCTGTCACCACTGTTACGGCTACAGCTGCTACGGTAGCTGTTGCCACAATCGCTACTTTCTTCCAATCAACTTTCTTCAAGGACTTCATGGTCTGCTTACCGACACGCTCGGCTGTCTGACACACATGAGTGTAAGTCTCTTTCAGAGCTTTGCCCCAGTTTCTTAAAAGGTTCGCTG
>NZ_SPOZ01000048.1 GCF_004569635.1 Streptococcus sp. LYSM12 | reverse complement strand
TGTGGAACATTGGTTACTGGAACTTCGATTGGCTCAATCGGTTGTTTTTCAACAACGGTCTTGTTGTCTATATCACCAACAGTTGCGATTGGTTTACTGTTTGGATCTTTAGAATCTGTACCAGCTGTCTTTTCTTGATCATCTGTATAGCCATCGTTATCATCATCTGGATCGGTGACGTCTGGCAATTTATCGCCATCTGTATCACGTTGAACCTTGATTGTGATATCTTTTTCGGCAACAGGATTTCCATTGGCATCTTTCACAACCACTTTGACAGGGAAGTCACGTTCTTCTTCATCTTTGCCCCAATCAGTTACAGTTGGGGTACCAGTGATCTTGCCAGTTGCTGGGTCATAGGTCAAGCCAGTTGGTAAGCCAGTTACTTCAACGCTACCATTGTGTGGAACATTGGTTACTGGAACTTCGATTGGCTCAATCGGTTGTTTTTCAACAACGGTCTTGTTGTCTATATCACCAACAGTTGCGATTGGTTTACTGTTTGGATCTTTAGAATCTGTACCAGCTGTCTTTTCTTGATCATCTGTATAGCCATCGTTATCATCATCTGGATCAGTGACATCTGGCAATTTATCGCCATCTGTATCACGTTGAACCTTAATCGTAACATCTTTTTCGGCAACAGGATTTCCATTGGCATCTTTCACAACCACTTTGACAGGGAAATCGCGTTCTTCTTCATCTTTGCCCCAATCGGTTACAGTTGGAGTTCCGGTGATTTTGCCAGTTGCTGGGTCATAGGTCAAGCCTGTTGGTAGACCAGTTACTTCAACGCTACCATTATTTGGTTTGTTTTCTACTGGGACATCGATTGGCTCAATCGGTTGTTTTTCAATAACCGTCTTATTTTCAAGATTGCCGACGCTTGCAGTTGGTTTACTGTTTGGATCTTTGGAATCTGTACCAGCTGCCTTTTCTTGATCATCTGTGTAGCCATCGTTGTCATCGTCTGGGTCGGTGACATCTGGGATACCGTCGCTATCTGTATCACGTTGAACCTTAATCGTAACATCTTTTTCGGCAACAGGATTTCCAGCAGCGTCTTTCACAACCACTTTAACAGGGAAGTCGCGTTCTTCTTCATCTTTGCCCCAATCGCTTACAGTTGGAGTCCCAGTGATTTTGCCAGTTGCTGGGTCATAGCTCAAGCCAGTTGGTAAGCCAGTTACTTCTACTGTACCATTATTTGGTTTGTTTTCTACTGGGACATCGATTGGTTCAATCGGTTTCTTTTCAATAACTGTCTTATTTTCAAGATTGCCAACTGCTGGCGTTGCCGGTTTACTGTTTGGATCTTTAGAATCTGTACCAGCTGCCTTTTCTTGATCATCTGTGTAGCCATCGTTGTCATCGTCTGGGTCTGTGACATCTGGGATACCGTCGCTATCTGTATCACGTTGAACCTTAATCGTAACATCTTTTTCGGCAACAGGATTTCCAGCAGCGTCTTTCACAACCACTTTAACAGGGAAGTCACGTTCCTCTTCAGTATTGCCCCAATCGCTTACAGTTGGAGTTCCAGTGATTTTGCCAGTTGCTGGGTCATAGCTCAAGCCAGTTGGTAAGCCTGTTACTTCAACGCTACCATTATTTGGTTTGTTTTCTACTGGGACATCAATTGGTTCAATCGGTTTCTTTTCAATAACTGTCTTATTTTCAAGGTTGCCAACTGCTGGCGCTGCTGGTTTACTGTTTGGATCTTTAGAATCTGTGCCAGCTGCCTTTTCTTGATCATCTGTGTAGCCATCGTTGTCATCGTCTGGGTCGGTGACATCTGGGATACCGTCGCTATCTGTATCACGTTGAACCTTGATCGTAACATCTTTTTCGGCAACAGGATTTCCAGCAGCGTCTTTCACAACCACTTTGACAGAGAAATCACGTTCCTCTTCAGTATTACCCCAATCGCTTACAGTTGGAGTTCCGGTGATTTTACCGGTTGTTGGATCATAGGTCAAGCCAGTTGGTAAGCCTGTTACTTCTACTGTACCATTATTTGGTTTGTTTTCTACTGGGACATCGATTGGTTCAATCGGTTTCTTTTCAATAACGGTCTTATTCTCAATGTTACCTATTGTTGGCTTTTGTGTTGATTCTGCCACAATAACCGTAACTGTCACCTCTTCACTTGAACCGTCCGGATAAGTAATCACTACTGGCACTTCAAAAGTACCGGCAGTATTGCCATCTGGAACAGTTGCACCTGCTTTAGCAACTACTTTAGAAGCAGACGGTATTTTCTTAACAGCATTTGATAAATCATCTGCAGTTGTAGCTTCACCAAATGGTTTATTAATTACTTCTGTTTCTGGATCATAGATATCTTTATCTGGAAGATCAACATCTGTTGCTAACAATCCTGAATTTCCAATGGTTGTTGGTAAAACACCTCCATCACCTGCTGTAAAGTAGCCTGTGATTGGTAAAATATCAGAATCAGCCGGTACTTTAAAGACTGGATAGCCCTCTGAAGAGCCCGTTATTAATTCACGGATTGGCTGTTTAAATTTAATGACTGTACGTACATAAGCTGGGTTTTGTGCACCATTTACATTCACATAGGAATTCTTATTAGAAGAGTTCCCTAAACTTACTGCATTACTTCCAATTGCAAAAGTAGCATGTCCATTTCCATCAAATGTGGTTGTTGCACGATAGTGCTCTGTTTTAATCGCTTCATCTAAACCATTTGAAAAACTGTATTCAGCAATATGCAACTCAACATTAGCAATATATGGTAATAAAGCTGGGTCTATATCCAGATTATACGTTGTATTTTTCAATGCATCTTGGAGTGTTAATGCCATTGTTCCATTTTTTAGCATGGTTTGGTCAAATACAATGGCTCCATAAGTTCTATATGATGGATTATATTTAACACCGGCACTAGTCGTAATCTTTTTCAGTTTATCCAATTTTTTAGAATCTGTTGACGTTGGACTTGGTGTTTGATTTTCACGAACTCTAAATACACCACTTGTTGCTGATGTGGCAACAACTGAATTTTTCGCTGTATCAAAAACATACGTACGATATGCCATAAATTCAGGTATATTTGGGTCTTTTACAATATTTTGTATCGGTTCTTTGAGTGTAATTCTACCAGTTGTTAACTGTGTACCTAATTCAGCACCCCCAAAAATTCCTCCGTTTGCACGAATGAAATTTGATTGGAAAATGTTTGTGTCACCTACGCGTGTTAGTACAACATTATTTGAACTGCCAACAGGTTTCACTGTGATTGTTTCAACTTTTGATGCGATTGCCTCATCTAATTGTAAACGGAATTTCCAATTATCACCAGAATTTGCCCCAGCTAGATAATAAGCAACCTGAAAATCAATGTTATTTCCAGTCATCTTCGTTAAATCTGGGAAGATAGTCATCGCATCTTGGAACGTATAATTTTTTGTTTTTTCCGTATCTGAAGTTCCTAAAGAACGAAAAGAGGTTCCCTCAGAAATTGGTTGACCTTGATTCGGGAATATAACGGCACGTTTTTCAGCCTTGTTTGCCTCATTTAAAATAGCACCGATAGCATCCTGAGTATCTGCCGCTTTGATTTGAGCTACGAAGTCTGCTTTTGCTTCCTCGGAGATATGTGTATAGGAATCCAAGGTTGCAACTGCATTTTCTTTTGCAGCTGACAAATCTGGTTGAACTGCTTCTTCTTTAGCTTTTGATTCTGTAGCTACTTTGGCATTTTCATTTATGCCCTTTGCTCGTTCAATAATCTCGTTGACAGAGTCTGAAGTTGTTGCAACTTCGATATCTTTCTCAAAGGTTGCTTTTTCTACATCGGAAAGAGCTGTTAGTTCTTTCAATGCTTCAAGCGCCAATCCTTTAACAGCTGTTAAGTCTGTTCCGTCTGTCTTACCAGCCTCAGCTGTTGCTGCTTCTTCAACTTTAACAACTTCTGTTACTGCAGGAGTTGAGCTATTAGCTTCCACTTCATCCGCAGATACATTGCTCGTTAAACCTAGTGTGATTACTGCCCCAAGTAACACACTAGCTGCACCAAAATGATACGTACGAATCGAAAAACGCTGATTTAGTCCGTACCAATCAAACTTGTTTCTTTTGTTCTTTTTCAAAAGTAAATACCCCTTTATTTTTTTATACACAAACCAGACATCTTCTTCCAAGGAAAATGTCACAACCCGTGTTACATTTGACAATTATACCCGTCTCTTATACAC
>NZ_SPOZ01000047.1:2500-5393 GCF_004569635.1 Streptococcus sp. LYSM12 | reverse complement strand
AAAAAAGTTATTGACAAAGCGAAAATGAGGTGATATACTGATATAGTTGTCGCTTGAGAGAGCAGACAGGAAAGACCTTTGAAAATTAAAGAAGACGAACCAAACGTGCAGGGGTAGTTTGTAGTTGGAAGACTATAAACTGTCAATGAACAAAACAAATAAATCTGTCAGAAGCAGAGAATGAGTTAAGACTCGAACACGAATGAAAATGAGAGTTTGATCCTGGCTCAGGACGAACGCTGGCGGCGTGCCTAATACATGCAAGTAGAACGCTAACTATTGGAGCTTGCTCTAATAGTGTGAGTTGCGAACGGGTGAGTAACGCGTAGGTAACCTGCCTGGTAGCGGGGGATAACTATTGGAAACGATAGCTAATACCGCATAGGATTCTTTATCGCATGGTAAGGAATGAAAAGGTGCAGCTGCACCACTACCAGATGGACCTGCGTTGTATTAGCTAGTAGGTAGGGTAACGGCCTACCTAGGCGACGATACATAGCCGACCTGAGAGGGTGATCGGCCACACTGGGACTGAGACACGGCCCAGACTCCTACGGGAGGCAGCAGTAGGGAATCTTCGGCAATGGGGGGAACCCTGACCGAGCAACGCCGCGTGAGTGAAGAAGGTTTTCGGATCGTAAAGCTCTGTTGTAAGAGAAGAACGTTAGCGGGAGTGGAAAATCCGCTAAGTGACGGTACCTTACCAGAAAGGGACGGCTAACTACGTGCCAGCAGCCGCGGTAATACGTAGGTCCCGAGCGTTGTCCGGATTTATTGGGCGTAAAGCGAGCGCAGGCGGTTTGATAAGTCAGAAGTAAAAGGCTGTGGCTCAACCATAGTACGCTTTTGAAACTGTCAAACTTGAGTGCAGAAGGGGGGAGTGGAATTCCATGTGTAGCGGTGAAATGCGTAGATATATGGAGGAACACCGGTGGCGAAAGCGGCTCTCTGGTCTGTAACTGACGCTGAGGCTCGAAAGCGTGGGGAGCGAACAGGATTAGATACCCTGGTAGTCCACGCCGTAAACGATGAGTGCTAGGTGTTGGGTCCTTTCCGGGACTCAGTGCCGCAGCTAACGCATTAAGCACTCCGCCTGGGGAGTACGACCGCAAGGTTGAAACTCAAAGGAATTGACGGGGGCCCGCACAAGCGGTGGAGCATGTGGTTTAATTCGAAGCAACGCGAAGAACCTTACCAGGTCTTGACATCCCAGTGCCGGTTCTAGAGATAGAATTTTTCTTCGGAACACTGGAGACAGGTGGTGCATGGTTGTCGTCAGCTCGTGTCGTGAGATGTTGGGTTAAGTCCCGCAACGAGCGCAACCCTTATTGTTAGTTGCCATCATTAAGTTGGGCACTCTAGCGAGACTGCCGGTAATAAACCGGAGGAAGGTGGGGATGACGTCAAATCATCATGCCCCTTATGACCTGGGCTACACACGTGCTACAATGGCTGGTACAACGAGTCGCAAGTCGGTGACGGCAAGCTAATCTCTTAAAGCCAGTCTCAGTTCGGATTGTAGGCTGCAACTCGCCTACATGAAGTCGGAATCGCTAGTAATCGCGGATCAGCACGCCGCGGTGAATACGTTCCCGGGCCTTGTACACACCGCCCGTCACACCACGAGAGTTTGTAACACCCGAAGTCGGTGAGGTAACCGCAAGGAGCCAGCCGCCTAAGGTGGGATAGATGATTGGGGTGAAGTCGTAACAAGGTAGCCGTATCGGAAGGTGCGGCTGGATCACCTCCTTTCTAAGGAAAAGCAAGTTATGAGAACGTTAGGAAATCCGTATGAAAATAGGAAATCTGACGCAGAGTTATTAAACTCTAGGAGGATTTATCTTTTTCACTAGGATTTTAGTTCGCATACAATTGCTCGGAACCTGTACGTTGTCTTCTTTAATTTTGAGAGGTCTTGAGTACATAGGTAGATGTACGGGGCCTTAGCTCAGCTGGGAGAGCGCCTGCTTTGCACGCAGGAGGTCAGCGGTTCGATCCCGCTAGGCTCCATAGGATAGAATCCTACTGAACTGAATAGCAGTGAAGTTGAATTCACGACTAACTTCTTAGGAAAAAAGATAAATCTCCTCGTGTGCAGGACACACTTCGTTGATTTCCTATTTTTCTACAGAAGTTTCGCACAAGCGACCGTCGTTCATATCCTAAACTTGTCCATTGAAAATTGAATATCTATATCAAATAGTAACAAGAAAATAAACCGAAAACGCTGTGAAAGAACGAGAACCTAATTCGAAAGAATTAGAAAAAATAAGGTTAAGTTAATAAGGGCGCACGGTGGATGCCTTGGCACTAGGAGCCGAAGAAGGACGTGACGAACGACGAAATTCCTTGGGGAGCTGTAAGTAAGCAGAGATCCAGGGGTGTCCGAATGGGGGAACCCGGCAGGTAGATACCTGTCACCCATCACTGTTAAGGTGGTGAGGAGGAAGACGCAGTGAACTGAAACATCTAAGTAGCTGCAGGAAGAGAAAGCAAAAGCGATTGCCTTAGTAGCGGCGAGCGAAACGGCAGGAGGGCAAACCGAAGAGTTTACTCTTCGGGGTTGTAGGACTGCAAGGTGGCGATAAAGAGTATAGAAGAATAACCTGGGAAGGTTAGCCAAAGAGAGTAAGAGCCTCGTATTTGAAATATTCTTTATCCCTAGCAGTATCCTGAGTACGGCGGGACACGCGAAATCCCGTCGGAATCTGGGAGGACCATCTCCCAACCCTAAATACTCCCTAGTGACCGATAGTGAACCAGTACCGTGAGGGAAAGGTGAAAAGCACCCCGGGAGGGGAGTGAAATAGAACCTGAAACCGTGTGCCTACAAGAAGTTCGAGCCCGTTAATGGGTGAGAGCGTGCCTTTTGTAGAATGAACCGGCGAGTTAT
>NZ_SPOZ01000046.1 GCF_004569635.1 Streptococcus sp. LYSM12 | reverse complement strand
GACGGTGTTGCGCACAGCACTACTTACCGCAAGTTTGACAATGGTACGGTACAGTCTGACAAGATTGTCTTCAGTCTTATCAACGATGGCAATGTGCCAGCCTTTCCTATAGTCACCGTCAAGCATAATGCCGAAAATGGCTATTTAGGCTTGGTTAACACCAGCGGAGTTCTGGAGATTGGAGATCGTGAAGAAGCTGATAAAGAGGTAATTAGACGCTCAGAAACTCTCTTTGATTATCGTGACAATCGAATTACAACCGGACTGAGCGCAGCCACACCGAACGCGGCTATCCTAAACGACACATCACAGAGCTTGAGAGGAACCGTGGGAAGTGTAGACTGGTCGGGGCGCAAGCACTTATTCTTACAAAATGCAGGAGGCACGACAGGAAACAATGCAGGGAGCTTGACTTGGAACATCCCAGCGGATAGCTCAGGAGCCAAGGGGTCGCTAAATGATTATATTTGGTGGCGTCAGGTTTTCTGGCTTGGTGCTGCTAATCAATACGGCTTTATTAAGTTAACTGTCTCTGATGAACAGGGACGGTTTCTGTATGGGGTCGAAACTTACAAACGCTACAATGGATTAGGTTGTGAGTATAACTTTATGGCTGCTAACGGTAAGGGTGGCTATAACATGCTTAAACAGTGGACTTTTATAGGAACTCACTTAGACCACCATAACCCATTTAATGAGCCTAGGGGTTGGTCAGACCTCAAACGTAATGATGACAAGGTGACTGTATACTGGTGGGGGTCTTATAACAGGTTCACTATACCTGAAATCAAGGGTAGAAAGTCCACCAAAGTCCATGTGGCATTTGGAGCCCTTGGTAATAAACCGTTAGTAACCCGCATGTACCTGGATAGCATCATGTACCGAAAGGATTTTGTACCAGTTACTAGAGATATTCCTAACCGCTATCCTGTCGGTTCAAACGTAGTCTTAAACAGTGAAAATGACACTGTCACGGTTGATGGACTAGGGCGTATTGTGGATATGGTCCATGGCTCAACGTTCCTGACTATTCCCCCTGGAAAGTCCACACTTGAGGTCTATCCCTCAAGTTGGGTCAGAACAAAGCCAACAGTTAAGGTAGAGTTTGAAGAAAGGTATTTATAGCGTATGTTGTTGACAATTCATGATACAAACTTGAGAAAAGTTGCTTTTATTGATAATGATAAACAGGCTACGTTGAATTATTTTAACGATACCTGGACAAGATACCTTGAAACAGGTTCAAGCACCTTTGATTTCACAGTCTTTAAAAAAGCCATTATTTCAGATATAGGGCGCAAAAGAGCCTATAATCATCTGAATGAGAAAGCATTTGTGTCCTTTCAGTATAAGGGCAAGACCTACTTACATACTATACGAAAAATTGAGGAGAACGAGCAGGTCATCAAGTGCTACGGTATCAATCTAAACCTTGAGCTTATCAATGAGTATGCCAATCCATACAAATCACCTAAAGCAATGACTTTCAAAGAGTTCTGCGACGCTATGGGCTTGCTCAGTTTTTCGTTTTTGAAAATCGGTATGAATGAGATTTCTACCAAAAAAATCTCTGCTGAATGGGAGGGGACAGACACCAAGTTAAACCGATTGCTTAGCCTAGCTAAAAAGTTTGGGGCAGAAATTGAATTTGATACACACCTCAACGCTGACAGCTCTATCAAGTCATTTGTGGTCAATGTTTACCATGAAAACGACTATAATCATCAAGGTGTAGGCCGTGTTAGTTCTACAATTTTGAAATATGGCAAGAATTTAAAAACCTTGACCAGAACAGTAGATAAGACGAATGTTTACAACATGGTTCGACCGACGGGACGAGATGACCAAGGGAACACAGTCACTATCTCAAATCTTGGTCCATGGTCAGTCAAGAATCCAAAGGGAGAACGTGAATTTTATCAGTCAGGAGAGGGGCTCTTTGCTCCTCTTTCTATGCAGATGTATCCAGCGGCTTTTACTAGTAGTACAACGGGCGATCAATGGATCAGAAAGGACATGCAGGTAGAGAGTGCCAATCCGGAGATTATTCGTTCTACAGCCTATCGTGAATTAAAAAAGAACTGCTATCCTGCCGTAACCTATGAAGCAGAGGGCTTTGCGGATTTGGATATAGGGGATACAGTGCAAGTTCATGATGACGGTTTTAGTCCTACGCTATTGCTCGAAATGCGGGTATCAGAACAAGCTATCAGCTTTACCAATCCCGCGAATAACAAGACTACTTTCTCAAACGCTAAAGCCCTTGAAAATCGGTTGTCAGGCGGTATCCAACAACGATTGGATCAGATGATAGAAGATGCTAAGCCGTATATCATTAGGATTTCTACGGATAATGGAACAGTGTTCAAGAATGGACAAGGGCAGTCTGTAGTAACCCCTACTTTGTTAAAAGGGAATAGAGTTATCAACAGTGGTTGGCGTTGGTCAGTGAATGGAGAGTTTAGGACTACAAGTTCGCGTTTCATTGTCAAGGCCTCGGAATTTAACCAAAAGATGGTTTTGGAGGTGTCTGCCTGGATTGGCAACAAGGAAGTAGCGACCGAGCAGATTACCTTTATTGATACATCAGACGGCGAGAACGGTCTGAGTTCGTACACTTATTATGCTTACTCTGCTCATGCTGACGGACGAGATATGACGACACTGCCAGTTGAAGGTAGCGCATATATTGGACAAGCCACGGTTACAAACGGAGTCCGCCCACCAAGTCACACAGATTATGTTTGGGCGAAATTCAAAGGTGACGACGGAAAAATAAATACGCAACAACTGGAAGAAATCAATCAAAAAATAGAAAGTAAGGCGGATAACACTTTAACGCAGGAACAGCTGAATGCTCTTAGTGAAAAGGCTGGTATTATTCAGGCTGAATTGGAGGCTAAGGCTAGTATGGATACGGTTAGTCAGTGGTTTGCGGAGTTTCAACAGTTTGTCAAAGATAATGCGGCAGATAAAACTCTATCTGAACAAAATCTATTAACACTAACCCAGAGAGTAGCTTCTATTGATGTTAACTTAGGCGATATGGCGCAGCGGTGGTCCTTTCTTGATAGCTATATGAAAGCAGGGGAAGAGGGACTTATTATCGGAAAGAACGATGGCTCATCATCTGTAAGAGTTTCTGATAATCGAATCTCTTTTTACTCGGCAGGTCAAGAGGTTGCCTACATTTCGGGCGGTGTTTTGCAGATTGATAATGGTGTGTTTACGAAGACGCTACAAATTGGACGGTTCAGAGAAGAGCAGTACCATCTCAATTTGGACATGAATGTGATTCGATACGTAGGAGGGATTTGATGGCTGAATTTTGGTCAAATAATGATAGAGGGTACCGTATCCGCCTATGGATTGACCAGGTATCTCAAAGTATTTCAGGAAATAGCAGTCAAGTCAGAGTGAGGCTGGCTTTACTCAATACAACAACGACTTTCTCTGGGTATAATTGTTCGGCTTATGTGGATTTTGATGGAGGTAGAAGATTAAATTGGTCAGGTAGTCCGTCTGTATTATCGTACAACCAGACAGTGTGGCTAATTGACCAAACCGTAACTGTGGGGCACAATGCAGACGGTACTAAGACATTTGGCTTGATGGCTAATTTCTCAGGTAGTGGTGGTTGGTCTCCAGGTAATCTGACCATTGGTGGTAACTCATTCACGTTGACTACTATTCCAAGGTCTAGTTCTGTAAGTGTTAGTTCTGGCGTCATCGGTAGTGCAGTCACTATCAATATAAATCGTCAAAGTTCTAGCTTTAAGCATACAGTACGCTATGCTTGGGGCAATAAGCAAGGGACAATCGCAAGTAATGTAGATACATCTACAACGTGGACTATTCCTCTTGATTTTGCCAACATCATTCCAAATTCCACAAGTGGAACTGGAACAATTTATGTAGACACCTATTCCGGGGGCACGAAGACAGGAACGCAGTCAACTACGTTCACTGCTAGCGTCCCAGCTAGTATGAAACCAACGTTTTCTGGTGTTTCATTGTCAGATTTTAATACAGCAGCCCAAAACCTAATATCGGGTAATACTTTTATTCAGATTATTTCCAATATTAAGGTCATGTTTAACGGTGGTACGGGTTCCTACGGATCAACTATCACAGGATACAAAGCTGAGATAGTCGGAAAGAACCAAACAACCAATATGAATGGTGGTACTTTAGGCGTTATGAACTACAGTGGTTCTATAACAGTCAGGGCTACCGTTTGCGACAGTCGTGGTCGCTGGTCTGATACTAAATCTGTAGCTGTTACGGTACTTGAATATTTTGCACCTTCTTTAAGTTTTAGCATTGCTCGTACAGGTTCGACTTCTAGCACGCTAACTGTGACACGAAACGCTAGAGTAGCCCCTCTAACCGTTGGGGGAGTTCAAAAGAATACTATGGCACTTTCTTTCAAAGTTGCGAGAATAGGGACAACAGCCTATACAGCAGACAATGGAGCAGCAGCTGGATCGTGGACCAGCCTATCTAGTTTAATAAACTCACAGGCGAACTTATCAGGAACCTATGCTGCAAATCAATCATTTGTTGTTATTGGCATTCTTGAAGATAAGTTCACACGGACAGAGTTTGCAGTGAATGTAGCCACGGAAAGCGTAGTTTTTTCCTACGACCGCTATGGTGTGGGAGTTAATAAGATTAGGGAACGCGGAGCGCTAGATGTTAGTGGTTCGATTTTTGCCAACAACAAATCAATTCAGCAACACGCCTTAACAACTGGAAACCCAGAAACAGGTCTTATTGGTCGGCAGGTTTTGGATGATGTGAGAGAGACGAGTTTTGGCTGGGGTTTGATTAAAAAATTTATGTCGTACATCAGCACTTTTGGTTTGGTAAAAACCTACTACACAAGCGATAAGGAAGCGGTACAGATTTGGACCGCTCATGATTGCAGACGTTCTTTTGGTCGTTATCGTGACTATCAAACAGGGGTTTGGGGAGATTTTGCGGCAGTCGGAATTGATAACTTTTATCCTGTTGGCACGATTTTCCACTCTACAGATTCCACGAATCCCACCACACACATGGGGCGGAATTGGCAAAAAATGAGCAATACCAATATCGACGGTGTAACGGTGTATCGTTGGCGCAGAATTGGATAAAAATGGAAAGGGAAACCACATGAAATTAGAATATGGTTCAAAATCACAAGAATATGACGCTAGTGGAACAGCGTCCGCCACCAAGGTCGTGTTAATCAATCCAGATGGCGCTAGCGTGCCTATTTTTTTATCTCCTGATAAAATCGAACTATCCAATACAGAGTTATTAGAATTGGCTCTAGAGGTTATTTATCAGGAAAATTTTCCACAGCGTGCTGAAAATGAGAAATTCAACACAATGGGAGAGAAGATAGCGCACGTAGATGATGCGGTTGATAAGGTTAATGCAGTTGCCCAAGAGGTCAAGGAACTCTCGGAAACGTCTAGGGGAGCATTCTTAAAAGTTATGATGAAGCTGTACGAAAAGGGAGTGCTAACGGATGAAGAAATGGAAGAACTGGGCTTATTCGATGAAGAATAGCCTTATTTTATTATTGTTAAATAGAAATGAGGAAACTATGTTGATTAAATTATACGCAATCGAAATTATGGAAGGCACTATTAAATTTTCTGAATTGCCGTTTTCAGATAAAATCAAACAGCGTATCAAAAATTACCTTGCGAAAATGGTAGAAGACGATGAGCTATTGGCAGAGTTGACGAAAGAAAAAGAGTAGGAGATTCTATGCTTGAAAGTATAAAAGCTGAGTTTTTACTATGGCTAGTCAGTACAGCTATTCCTGTTTTAGGAATGTATGTTACTAATAAAGGAAAAATCAAAGAAGCAGAGCATCGAATGACAGTTCTCGAAATGAAAGTAGAAAATGCAGAAAAGAAATCCACTCACAATGCTACACGTTTGGACGGACACGATGAGCAGTATCGTGCAATGTACGCAATCGTTGAACAAGTCAAGCATTTATCTATGACATTAGAAGAAGTACGACACGATGTTAAAAGTTTAACAAGAAAGGAAAATTAGATGATTAACTTAAAATTACGATTACAAAATAAAGCAACATTATCAGCTCTTCTTGCAGCTATTTTTCTAATGTTACAGCAGTTTGGTCTACCTGTTGCAGAAAATATTCAAGCTGGTCTGAATACATTCTTGATTATTCTAGTTTTACTGGGCATTATCAATGACCCTACAACAGCTGGAATAGCAGATAGCGAGCGAGCGCTTGGTTATAGTGAGCCACAAAAAATAGGAGGCAGAGCATGAGAGTGATAAAGCGATTGCTTGTAATGATGTTATTGCTACCTGCGAGCTGTATTGCTTTAATGTTTAGCCCGTTTTTAGAAATATTTGACAAGGAGGAGAAATAATGGCGACAGTAAACGAAGCCCTAAATAATGTCAGAGCCTTAGTTGGTTCTGGTCAGCCTATCGGAAATGGTGAATGTTACGCTCTTGCCAGCTACTATGAGCGAATAATTAGTCCAGACGCGACAGTCGGATTAGGTGCAGGCGTTGGCTATGTCAGTGGTGCTATAGGTGATACTATCAAAGCTGCCAATATTGGCACATCTTATAACTGGTCCGCAAATGGTTGGAATGTGTCCACTTCTGGATTATTCCAAGTCGGTCAAATTGTCACTACGAAACCAACAGCAGACAACATCTATGGCCACGTTGTAATTGTAGAGGCGGTCAATGGGGATCAGTTGACTATACTTGAGCAGAATTATGGCGGCAAGCGTTATCCGGCGCGTAACTATTACAGTGCCTCAGCATACAAGCAAAACGTAGCGCATTACATCACACCCCCAGGAAGCGTCGGAGAAGTCCGAAGTGCAGTTCCGAATGGAGTAGCCCGTCAATATGCTGAAAGCGGAATGATGACCGTTACCGTTGATGCAATCAATGTCCGCAGAGCACCAAATACATCAGGCGAAATTGTAGCTCAATACAAAAAAGGTCAAACCATCAAGTATGACCTAGTTATTATTGATTTAAACGGATTTGTTTGGATTTCTTATATTGGTGG
>NZ_SPOZ01000045.1 GCF_004569635.1 Streptococcus sp. LYSM12 | reverse complement strand
CAGGTGCGACACCACTGGTTCACAGCGATCGTGGGAGCCAGTATACTTCTAAAGCGTATCGATACTTTGCACGACAAGCTGGATTAACCTTATCCATGTCTCGGGTTGGTAAATGTATTGATAACGCCCCAATCGAAAGTTTCTTTGGGCATTTCAAGACAGAAGCTTATCACCTGAAGAAATATAAGACCTATGATGAGCTCGTCACAGACATCGAACACTATATTGAGTTTTACAATACACGACGCTATCAGACCAAATTAAATAACCTGACTCCTATAGAATTCAGGAATCAGGTTGCTTAATATCTTTTATTATTTGACTGTCTACTTGACAGGGAGCCGTTCAAAATGACTTGTCACACGGGCTTAAAAACGAGAAAGTCAGGTCAGCTTTTAAAAATGACTATAAACTGACTGACCTCCATTCTTTGTTGACGGTCGCTAACTGCTTCCTCACTGCATTTTAGTGGTGACGAACCTAAAAGACTCACCAGGATCTCACGACGAAGTTGCAAGCAACTTCTTTCGTCTGCCTATTCTTGCCGTAGCCATAGCTAGACTATCTCGCTGACAGCTATAGAAGAAAGGAGCCAGCAGAGAGCATCTTAAACGCTGGACATCCTCAAGGTGCGGTCACTTTTTCGCTCTCATATCTTGTCATCATAATAACGGGGAATGCGGCTGGATAAAGCACAGACCACTTCATAATTGATGGTTCCTAGGTAATCTGCCCAGTCCTGTACAGAAACGACACGATGCCCGCTTTGACCAATCAAGGTCACAGAGGTGCCCAAGTTATAGCGCTTTGGCAATCGAACAGTAATCTGATCCATGGAAACACGTCCAACAACTGGACAGAGCTCTCCCTCGATTAAGAGAGAGAACCCCTGCATGTTTCTCAAAAAACCATCCGCATAGCCAATCGGCACAGTGCCAATATACTCAGACTCCGTACTATGGTAGGTCGCGCCATAGCCGATACTTGCGTTTCTTTCAACTTCCTTGACATGGACTAACTCAGATGTCAGCTGCAAGACTGACTGAATCGGATACGGCAAGGCTAGCTCATGCCCACTTGGATTGAGACCATATAAGATATTGCCCAGACGAACCATCGTAAAGGTTGTATCTGTATGCCAAATACTGGTTGCGGAATTGCTAGCATGAATGCAGGCAGGTACTTGCTCCACTTCAGCAAGTATCTCTTGAAATCTAGAACGTTGCACCTGAAAATAATTGTCATCTTTTTCATCAGCTGTTGCAAAATGAGTAAATATCCCGTCGATAACTACGCTTTTTTGTCTCAACTGATTCATGGCTTGATTGAGAGAACGACTTTCCCGAAACCCAATCCTCCCCATACCTGTATCCACTTTGACATGCACCTGCAAATCTTGTAAGGAAAATTCACACTCCAGCAACTGCTCCACCCATTCCAAGCTTGGAACCGTCAGCATCATCCTTTCTGAAATCGCGAGTGGTACAACCTCTACTGGCACCACACCGAGAATCAAAATCTGTTGCAAAATTCCCGCCTGACGCAATTCCAAGGCTTCATCCAAATTAGAAACACAAAAACCATCTACTTGGCTTTCCAGCTGCCTAGCGACTGCAACTGCTCCATGCCCATAGGCATTAGCCTTAACTACTGCAAAAACCTTGGTCTTATTAGGTAAATGGTTCTTGACCTGTTCCAAATTATTTGAGATAGCCAACAAGTCGACCTGAATCTTTGTAGGTCTATGAATACTTACTCTCATCTACTTCCTCCAAAATCACACTGGCTTGCACAAAACCAGCAGAATGACTAATACTGAGCCATACCTTAGCTTGAACAGGTGACTTGGCAATATAGGGCGCTCCCTTATCGTCTGTCAAAATTTCAATGTCTTGAAAACCAAGCTTGCCAATTCCAGTTCCAAGTGCCTTAGCAAAGGCTTCTTTGGCTGACCATCGACCTGCTAAATATTCCAATTGGCGACGATTTTTCAACTGTTCAAATCGTACGAATTCGTTTTCAGTCAATACTTTCCTAGCGAATCGGTCGTGCTTTTTCATCGCTGCCTCTACAGCAGCAATTTCTTGTAAATCTATTCCGTGTCCTATAATCATTTCTCAAAAAAAGAAGTGGGAAATCCGCATTCAACTGAATACTGGATCCCCTCACTCCTCCCTCATATATCTTTACTATACTTCCTTGCGTCCGTGACAGTTTTTAAATTTCTTACCTGACTGACATGGGCATGCATCGTTGCGTTCAACTCCTTCAAAGTTGCCTTGCTCACTAACAGCAGCTTGAGCTGGAACAATATTTTTCACAGCTGTTGTATGCGCTTCATGTGTTACACGTTCCCGTTCAATATTGTCATGAATTTGTGCTTTCATCATAAGACGTGTTACGTCAAATTCAATAGCCCCAATCATCTCATTAAAGGTTGCAAAAGCTTCTGATTGGTATTCAACAACTGGATTGTTCTGCGCATAACCACGCAGACTAACTGCATTGCGCAACTGATCCATCGTATCAATATGATCTGTCCAGCGATTGTCTACCACACGAAGAATTAACACTTTTTGGAATTCACGTATACGATCTTCGTCGCGTAACTTAGCTACTTGGCTGTCGTAAACCTCTACGGCACGATTGTACAAATCATCCACAATCTCTTGTTCTGATTTACCCTCTAAGTCAGCTAGGCTAATGGAATCTTCTGGCACCAGATTGATTTGAGCAAAGTGTAAAATTGCTTGTAAAGCCTCATCGCGCTTACCTACCTTATGATCTGCCACTTGGCGCTCAATCGTCCGCTTCATCATCGCCTTTATTTCTGGAGCCAAATCACGGTCAGCAGTGATGACATCTTGACGTTGGCGGTAAATGATTTCACGTTGCTCACGCATTACATCGTCATATTGAAGGACTTGTTTAC
Source organism: Streptococcus sp. LYSM12 (assembly GCF_004569635.1). GTDB lineage: Bacteria > Bacillota > Bacilli > Lactobacillales > Streptococcaceae > Streptococcus. The sequence continues at coordinate 5,042 of NZ_SPOZ01000045.1, read as the reverse complement.
GAGAATCGTAGTTATTTCCCTCCACACGCTTCTGGGCACTTTCCACTTGACGAGTCAACATCTTAGACTTGATAACAGACTCTTCTTCTGTCAAGTTCATACGTTCCATGAACGCTTTAATCCGCTCTGATCCAAAGCGTTTCATCAAATCATCTTCCAGAGAGAGGTAGAATTGAGATTCACCTGGATCTCCTTGACGACCTGAACGTCCACGGAGCTGATTGTCAATCCGACGACTTTCATGGCGCTCTGTACCAATGACACAAAGTCCACCGAGTTCACGGACACCAGGACCTAACTTAATATCTGTACCACGTCCTGCCATGTTGGTTGCAATGGTAACCGCACCACGCTGACCAGCATTCATGATGATTTGTGCTTCACGATAGTGGTTCTTAGCATTCAAGACCTCGTGAGGAACTCCTGCTGCCACCAAACGTTTTGACAGATAATCTGACGTTTCTACCGCAACAGTACCAACCAAGACAGGCTGTCCCTTTTCATAACGAGCCTTGACATCTGCCACAACCGCATTAAACTTATATTCCAAATTTGGATACAATAAGTCTTCATGGTCAATACGAGCAATCGGACGGTTGGTTGGGATTGGAACGACACGAATGTTGTAGATTTCTCTAAATTCCTCTTCTTCTGTCTTACCTGTACCAGTCATCCCCGCTAATTTACTATACATGCGGAAGAGATTTTGATAGGTGATAGACGCACTTGTTTTTGATTCATTCTGAACGGGTACACCTTCTTTGGCTTCAATCGCCTGATGCAAACCATCAGAATAACGACGACCTTCCATCGTACGACCCGTAAATGGATCAATAATCATAACTTCTTGTTCATCATTGACGAGATAGTCAATATCATAGGTCATGATATAGTTAGCACGAAGGGCATTGTCAATAAAATGCGTCAAGGCGACATTTTCAATGTCATATAGATTCTTCAGCTTGAAGAAGCTCTCTGCCTTGTCAATTCCAGAATCAGATAGACTAATTGTCTTTGAAGGAACATCTATGATGTAATCAGCTTCATCCAATGATTTGACCAGATTATCCGCCAAGAAATACAGTTGATTGGTTTCTGAACTTTGCGCACCTGAGACAATCAACGGTGTCCGCGCCTCATCGATCAAAATAGAGTCTACTTCGTCAACCAAAGCAAAATTCAAGGGACGTTGCACCATGTCCTCAGCACGAACAACCATGTTATCACGAAGGTAGTCAAAGCCGATTTCTGAGTTGGTTGAATAGGTAATATCGCAATTATAGGCTTCCCGTTTTTCAAGAGAAGATTTAGCTGCTAAGTTAATGCCCACAGAGAGCCCCAACCAAGCATAAACTTCTCCCATTTCTGTAGCATCACGGCTTGCCAAGTACTCATTGACAGTGACAACGTGCACTCCCTTGCCAGACAAAGCATTTAGATAGACTGGCATGGTTGCCGTTAAGGTTTTTCCTTCCCCTGTACGCATCTCTGGCACATCACCATGGTGAAGAACTATCCCCCCCATAATCTGAACAGGGTAAGGATAAAGACCAAGCACCCGTTTTGCAGCTTCACGGACAACCGCAAAGGCTTCATATAAAAGCTCATCAAGGGTTTCTCCCTTATTGTAACGCTCTTTAAATTCTACTGTTTTAGCCTGTAATTCAGCATCTGATAAAGCTGCCATCTCGTCTGCATAGGCAATGACCTTATCTGCCATTTTCTCTAGCTTTTTTAATTCACCTTTATCATTTTCAATGATCGTTTTTAAAATATTTGCCATTTTCTTCCTTACTTGTATAGTCTTTTAGTTTACTTTTAGTACTAAGCAACGAGCTGCAGGCTGTACTGGAGTACGGCAAAGCGAGGTAACGAAGTAATAAAAGATAAACAAAATGACTATATTATTTCTTATTTTTCATTCCTTTCATTATAGCACGTTTCCCCACTACTTTCAAGAATGAGCGACAGTTTCATCACACTGTGCACACGAAAAAATAACATCTATAACTCTCTACATCCATTTTGTAAAATAATTTCAGATGTTTTACATTTCAAGCTCGCCAATCCTCATTTTTGAGACTATCAGATTCTACATTTTCAGCAAATAGTAAACCTCTCGATGAACCTCTAGTATCTGATACTCATCAAGCACCACCTTCAAATGGCATCAGGCATCACCCTGCCGAACTTCCGCTCTACTTTCGATTGTATTGCCTCATCAGATATTGGGTCGTCTAAAGTATGAACATCAGACATTCTCCATACATTTGTTCTGATAGTTTAGGGAGCAGGGAAAAACTCAATAGAGTAGAAAAAAAGTTCCGTTTTGCCTCAATTCTAGCTTCGGACTGAGAGTGGGAAAAACTCAATAGGTCAAAAAAGAGTTGGGTTTCCCTTATTTCCTCAATTCTAGCTTGGGGCTGAAACAGTCTATTCCCAGACCGTTTCACTTCCACCCCGCACAGCTCCAACAATCAGAGTAGTGACTGTTGGAGCTTGAAAATGAAGCGAATTCGTTCGCATCCGTCGTAGAGGTCAGATTTGGAGTGGGAAACACGCACAAATATGAGTAAAAAGCTCCACTGGAGCTTTTTAGCCTGTTCCCTTATAGCCGTTTCATTTATTTTTAGTACGAGGCAAGGAGTCGCAGGTAGTACTGGAGTACAACAAGACGAGTGAACGAAGTAACAAAAGATAAACGAAATGACTATAAAACAAAAGGAGCAGCAGTTCATTTCCCACCTTCAAGGGCATGCTAGCCATTGAAGCAAGCAACCACTGCGTGGAGAGCTTGAATGAACTCTGCTAAGTGGAGAGGCACTTTTCCCAGCCTCTACATGTATCGTCAATGAAACAGGACATTCAGACTAGAAAACGCTGAAACTAATAGTTAAACTCATTGATAACTATTTTAGGCGTTTGGTAAAAAAGTAGTTACTTTCTCTCAACAGCTGATTCGATTAAGATAAGGAACTCTGAACTTGATTTTCAAAGCAGCAATCATCTACACTTTCATTCTTAGGGATGACTAGCAATGATTTCTAATGCCTGTCCTCTCAAGACCCAGTCTGTAACATCGTTCGGTAAGATAAAATGGTCCCCTTTCCCAATCGGATAAGTCTTAGAACCAACAACGAGCTCACCTTCGCCTGCCAAGACACTCACCAGATAGTAATCCGCTGTCTGCTTCATGCTTACTTCCCCAGTCACTTCCCACTTGTAAACGCTGAAAAAGTCGTTAGCAACAAGCAAGGTCGAGCGTAAATGATCTACATGGAGTGTAACAGGGCGGCTATTTGCAGGCTCACCAATTTTCGTAACATCAATCGATTTTTCCAAGTGCAATTCCCGAAGCTTACCCGCATCATCCTTACGGTCAAAATCATAGACACGATAGGTCGTGTCACTCGATTGCTGGGTTTCTAAAATCATGATACCTTTTCCGATAGCATGAATGGTCCCACTTGGCACATAGAAGAAGTCCCCCGCCTTAACAGGAACCCTCTGTAGTAAACGATCCCAATCCTTTTGTTCAATCTTCTCGCGAAGTTCATCTGTTGATTGAGCCTTATGGCCATAGATAATTTCTGAACCCTCATCCGCTGACAGTATATACCAGCATTCGGTCTTACCGAGTTCACCCTCATGCGCAAGTCCGTAAGCATCATCTGGATGAACCTGTACACTCAACCAATCATTGGCATCCAAAATTTTGGTTAGAAGAGGAAAAACTTCCTCTGTCCGGTTCGCAAAGAGTTCGCGATGCTCGCGGTATAAATCATCCAGTTTAAAACCTGCGTATACCCCGTTTTTGATTGTCGAAACACCATTTGGATGCGCCGAAATTGCCCAATACTCTCCGACATGATCACTGGGACTTTCGTAGCCAAACTCATCACGAAGTTTGGTGCCACCCCAGATTTTTTCCTGCATCACCGATTGCAAAAAGAATGGTTCCACCATAATTGTTCCTCGTTTCTATTTTCTCCTTTTATCATAGCAAAAAGGACTGAGAAAAGCCAACTTCCTTGGAGTATTTATCAAAAAAAGAGAGGAAAAACTTTAGAACCTGTACTTATGACCTCCATCCACGGATAGTTCCTTACACGGCGTTATTCGTTTTTCTCAGGCACTATAAAATCAGCAGCCGATGAGGGAGCAAGAAAGAACGCAACAGATAGAAAATCAAGCCCCGCGTAAAATAGACAGTACAAAAAGTATAGGCTGCTGTTATGATAAGGAGGTTCTTTTTCATGGCTAAAAAAGGAAACATGTCCACAAAGTATAGTCTTTTCGTTTGCTTTTAGTATAGCCATTTAGTTTATTTTTAGTACTAGGCAACGAGTCGCAGATAGTACTGGAGTACAGCAAGATGAGTGAACAAAGTAATAAAAGCTAAACGAAATGACTGTATTCCCCAAAGCTCAAATTGCGGGTAATCAAAGACGACCTCAGTGGAAACAGTGCTTCCTTTCCACTCTTCAACGGCATGAGAGTCGCTGAAGCAGTCAACCACTGTGCGAGAGCTTGATACAAACTCTGAGAAGAGAAGAGGAACTTTTGCTCAGCCTCTTGAAAGATAAGAATACCGAAATGATCCTCCTCTAAACCGAAAGTAGTCCTAAGGTTCCGCAAGACGGGCTCATCTTTCCTCAACACCAAAAATAGCAAGCTTATATGACCGTTCCGTTTTAATGAATTAGCCCGTCTTGCCTATCTCCAGTTATGCCTATAATTCCTTGCCCAGCACTCAATCAAAACTGAAAGGACTATATCTCTACAAGTCCCCCTAAAATACTGAAAAAAGCCAGACACTCTTGATATACTCCCCTTATAGTAGACAGTGAAAAAACAAAAATTCACTAGACACTATAAGGGGAGTTTTCGTATGTCTAAAAGAAGTCCAAAATCAGTAGAAGAAAAATGTGAAATCCTTCAGTTGTATCTGAGCCATAAGCAGTCCCTCAGTCAATTAACGAAAACCTACCAAGTGTCTGATTATACTATCAGACACTGGATGAAGCGATATGAAAGCGACG
>NZ_SPOZ01000044.1 GCF_004569635.1 Streptococcus sp. LYSM12 | reverse complement strand
GAATAATGTATAGCGATTGGAAATAAATAGATCCAGTCGCTTTTTTAATTGAAATTTATAGATTAAGGAGAAGAAATTAATGGATAGAGAAATGATAAATATTAATGCAAATTTAGTTAAAGAAGTGGAATTATCAGAATTTGAAAGAGATGGAGAAAAAGTAGATGTAGCAAATTTTACTCTCATTAAAAAATATGGTAAAGGAAAAGAATATATAAATTGTTCAGTCTACGGAGAAAAAAGCGAACGTGCAAAAGAATTAGATAAAGGAGATCTAATCCATGTCTTTGGATATTTCAAAGAAAACAAAAAAGGAGATAAGGTCTACAAGAATTTTATAGTTAAATCACTAAATAAAATAGAAAATAAGAAAGAAAACGAGGAGGAATAATATGGAATTTTTTACAGCTGGAGTTGGAGTTTTAAAGACACTTGTAACTGCAATTGGTGCAGGTTTAGGAGCATGGGGAGTTATTAACTTGATGGAAGGTTACGGTAACGATAACCCTGGTGCTAAATCTCAAGGTATTAAGCAGCTTATGGCTGGTGGAGGAATTGTACTAATCGGTATCAGATTAATTCCACTACTTGCAAATGCTTTAAATTAGGAGAAAGTCTATGTTTGGTATCTTTGACAAGCTAACTGAATTTTTTAAGGATATGCTACTCGGAGGTATCAAAGCAAATCTTGAGTCCATGTTCTTAGATATAAATGACAAGGTGGGAGTTATTGCAACTGATGTTGGGAAGACACCAATGGGTTGGAATGGAGAAGTATATAACTTCATAAAGAACATTAATGACAATGTGATTGTTCCAATAGCAGGTCTTATCATAACAGCAGTTTTATGTATTGAACTCATAAATATGGTTATGCAAAAGAATAATATGCACGATACGGATACTTTTGAGTTTTTCAAATACATTATAAAGATGTTTATAGCAGTCTACCTTGCAAGCCATGCCTTTGAATTTTCAATGGCAGTCTTTGATGTGGCACAAAATCTTGTAAACAAAGCGGCAGGGGTAATCACTACTTCTGCCACTGTTTCAGGAGATCAGATAGTTGCTATGGTTGATACATTAAAAGAAAAAGATGTTGGTGCATTAATAATGATATTAGTTGAAACAAGCCTTGTAAGGATTGCAATTCAATGTATATCTTTAACTATTACCTTAATAGTATATGGGCGTATGTTTGAAATATATGTCTACTCATCAGTATCATCCATACCATTTGCGACTATGGGAAATAAAGAATGGGGTCAGATTGGAACAAATTATATCAAGGGACTTTTTGCCTTGGGACTACAAGGTTTGTTTTTGATGGTATGTTTAGGTATCTACACCGTTTTAATAAGGACGGTACAGATTACAGATATTCACGCAAGCTTGTTTAGTATATTAGGATATGCTCTACTACTTGGACTTATGATGTTTAAGAGTGGAACAGTTGCAAAAAGTATTATGAATACGCACTAGGAGGAATAAATGTTAAAAAAGAAAAATTGTGCTTTATTGGGACTTGGAATTTTATTGGGAGGAACTTATGAAATTTTAAAAGAGAAAAAAAGAAATGAAGAGATTAGAAACTTAAAGAGGAGAATAAATAGACTCGGAAGATGTCACAATGAATTTGTTATGTATCAAGGAGAATACAATGATAGAAATGAAGAAAAACAAGAAGAATTAGAAGAAAGAATTAGCTACCTAGAAGAAGAAACAATATCTAATTATGACCATATACTTGAACTTTCTAAAGAAGAAGTAGAGGGAGATTAAAATGGCATATGTACCAATACCAAAAGATTTGGACAAGATTAAAACAAAGGTTGCCTTTAACTTAACTAAAAGGCAACTTATAGGTTTTTCTGTGTCAGGACTAATTGGCATACCAACCTATTTATTTATGAAGAAATATCTGCCTAATGATGTTTCAATTATTGCAATGCTAATAGTAACCCTGCCAATCTTTTTTATAACCTTATATGAAAAAGATACCTTAACTTTTGAAAAATATTTTAAATTTTTCTATCTTCATAAGTTTTATCAACCAACTAAGAGAATAAGAAAGGAGGCATACTTTGAAGCAAAGAAAAAAGCAAATCAGCGACTTAAATCTAAGGGAAAAACAATTAAAAAAAGACCGAAAGGAAGTAAGAAAGCTAAAAACAAAGAAAGATCCAACAAATAGTCTTCTAAGTGTAATTTTAAAGAAAGAGAAAAAGAGATTTACTGTTGAAGATACAATTCCCTATATAAGAATGTTACCAGAGGGCATTTGCCAGTTAGATGAAAAAAATTATTCGAAGACAATTTCATTTCAAGATATAAATTACCAGTTGGCATTGGAAGAAGATAGAGATTTAATCTTTAACCAATTTGCCAATTTTTTAAATTCTTTTGATCCAAGTGTTCACATTGAACTTTCATATGTAAATCAATTAGGAAGAAATATAGACCTACAAGATGCAATTAAAATTGCTGATAAGGGAGACTTCTATGACGATGTAAGAAAAGAGTTTAGAGAAATGTTAAAACTTCAACTTGCAAAGGGCAATAACGGACTTAAAAAGATGAAGTATATAACCTTTACAACAGAAGCCGATAACCTAGAGCAAGCAAGGGCAAAGTTAAATAGACTTGAAGTAGATATTTTATCCAACTTTAAATCTATGGGAGTAAGAGCAGAAAGCCTTGATGGAGAAGAAAGACTAAGACTTGTTCATGATATGTTAAATCCAGATAAGAACTTTGATTTTTCATATAAAGATTTGAAGAAGAAAGAGTCTACAAAATCACATATAACTCCCAATATCTTTAATTTTGCACCAGCAAATAATTTTAAGTTTGGGAAACATATTGGAGCAGTAAGTCATTTTCAAATACTTGCAAGTGAGTTATCAGACAGAATGTTATCTGAGTTTTTAGATATTGATGACAATATTTATGTAGCTTTTCATATAGATGTAGTTGAACAAGCAGAAGCTATTAAACTCATTAAAAGAAAAAACACAGACCTGGACAGAATGAAAATTGAAGAACAAAAGAAAGCAGTTCGTGCTGGATATGATATGGATATAATTCCTTCAGATATAAATACTTTTGGGGCTGATGTTAAGTCCATGTTATCTGACTTACAAAATAGAGATGAAAGGCTCTTTGTAGTTACCATAGTAATGATGAATTTTGCTAGGACTAATCAAAAGTTAGAAAATACTATAGCTCAAATCTCATCAATTGCTAACAGACATAATTGTCAGGTAAAAAGATTATCTCACCAACAAGAACAAGGACTTGTTTCTGTTTTACCTTTAGGAGTTAATCAAGTCGAGATAAAAAGATTTTTAACTTCATCATCAACGGCAGTATTTATGCCTTTTACAACAGAAGAGCTATTTATTGATTCAGCAAATTCTTTGTACTATGGATTAAATGCCCTTAGCCAAAACTTGATTATGGCAGATAGGAAGAAACTTAAGAACCCTAACGGACTAATATTAGGAACACCAGGTTCTGGTAAATCTTTCTCAGCAAAGAGAGAGATGGCAAATGCAATTCTTGTCACAGACGATGATGTAATTATTTGTGATCCTGAAGGCGAGTATTCAAACCTTGTAAAACAATTTAATGGAGAAGTTATTAAAGTTTCGGCAAAATCAAAGGACTACCTAAATCCATTAGATATTAATATGAACTATGGAGATGGGGACGCACCTTTAAAGGATAAGGCAAATTTCATAATGTCTATGCTTGAACTTGTGGTAGGAGGATCTGGTCTTACTGCTGCAGAAAAATCTGTTATAGATAGGTGCTTACCAAAGATATATCAAAAATATTTTGAAGACCCAAAACCAGAAAATATGCCTATATTAGGAGATTTATACGATATGCTCCTATCTCAAGAAGAGGGAGTTGGTAGGAAGCTCGCAACAGAAATGGAAATTTATGTTAAAGGAAGTCTTAATGTCTTTAATAATAGGTCAAATGTTGATCTAAATAGGCAATTGCTTTGCTTTGATATAAAAGAGCTAGGAACACAACTTAAAAAAATAGGTATGCTTGTAATTCAAGACCAGGTTTGGAACAAGGTTTCCCTAAATAGAGGAAGCAAGTCTACAAGATACTATATAGATGAGTTCCACCTTTTATTAAAAGACCCACAAACTGCTTCATATTCAGTAGAAATCTGGAAAAGATTTAGAAAATGGGGAGGTATTCCAACAGGTATAACTCAAAACGTAAAAGACCTTTTAACAAGTCAGGAAATTGAAAATATCTTTGATAATACAGACTTTGTTCTAATGTTAAATCAAGCATCTGGAGATAGAGATATTCTTGCTAAGAAATTAAAAATATCACCTTATCAGTTAAACTATATTACTAATTCAAATGCAGGTGAGGGATTACTATTCTTTGGAAATACTATTGTTCCTTTTATAGATAAATTCCCTAAAGATACAATGCTATATAAGCTAATGACAACAAAACCAGAAGAAGCTAAGTAGGTGTGATATGGATAAAAAACTAAAAAAAGATTTTCAAAAGAAAATTATACGAAATAGGGACGCTCCTGAAAAGAATATGGATAGTAAACTTGTTCATTCAGATGATTATACCAATAAGATTATTAAGAATAAGGATAGGTTCGGAGATAAAATTTCAGAAAAAGAATCTAAACTTATTCATGAGAATGTATTAGCTAAAGATCAAAAACAAGATAAACTAAAAGATTTTCAGAAGTCTAAAAACAAGGAAAGAATTAGAAAAGAATTTTTAGATAATAAGGATAAGGTTGAAGAAACAAAACAAACTAATCTTGAAATAAGGACAGATGAAAGCTTTAAACTTGATGAAGAGTTAGATGTAGACTTCAAAAAGGTAAATTTTGAAAGTGAAAATAGTAGAAATATTAATTCTAATAAATTAACATCAGATGATATTTCAGCTAAGGCTCAACCAATAAACAATAAGAAGGCATCAAGTAAAAGACAAGTTCTTAAAAATTATGAGGATAAACTTATCCATAGTAAGGATAAATTCCAAGACAAAATTAACGAGAGAGAGTCTAAGCGAATCCATACAAGTGAAGAAAAACCTATTGAAGCAAGGAAAAACAAGAGAGTATATAGAAAAGATAAGCTTGTTAAAGATGAAGTAAGCAAGAACGAGAGTAATACTAGTATCGATAAAAAGCAAAAGCAAAAGCTTTATCAAGAAAAGAAGTTTAGAGATAAGGAAAAATTTTCTAAAGAGATAGATAAAGAAAATAAGCTAAGCCAAGTTGATACAGATAAGACTTTTGATAATTCTGAGCTTAAGGACAATAATCAAGAATTTATAAAAGATGAAAAGGAAACAAGCCTTAAACCTTCAGAACAAAAGAAAGTTAATAAAAAGAAGACTTACTATAAGAGAAAAAATTATGAAAGTGATAAATTCACTCGAAAGAAAATCGATGACTTAAAAAATGAATCTAAGAAAGTTACACCGAAAGATTCTAAGAAGGCGCAAGATGTTAAAGACTTTATCTCAGATAAAAAGATTGGAGAGCTTGAAAAGTCTAAAAGCAAGCTAAAGGATAATATCTTAAAGAATAAAACTAAAGGAAGTCTATCTTCTGGGGTTTTATTATCTGGAGCTAAGTCTTCAGAATTAGTTAGAGATTATTTAAGTTCAGGATCTGACAATACTGGTGTAGAATCTGGAGAAAAGGCCGCTAATGTAAGCTCTAAACTTCAGCATGGAATAAGGAAGTATAAGCTAGATAAAAAGAAAAAGTCCTTAAAAAAGCTATCTAAACTTGATAAAAAAATAAGAAAGAGAAAAAGCAAGTTGGAGTTTAAAAGTGGCTTGGAAGATTTAAAAAAGTCAGATGCCTATATAAAGAAAAATAGATTTAAGAAGTTTTACCAGAGAAAACAAATGAAGAGCATGATAGCTAAAAAGCACGAAACAAGACTTGTAGATAGAGTTAAAAAAGCTATTTTAAGTTTAGGTAAGGCTTCTAAAGAGCTAATCATAAGAAAAAGTAAGATGGTTTTATTTGTAGTAATAGGACTAGGTCTTATGCTATCAATCATGATTGGTGGTGGAAGTGTTGGTATGAGTGGACTAAGCAATTCAGTAAATTCAGTAATGACAACAACATACCTATCACAAGATACAGTTCTAAGTGAAGTTAATCAAGAATTTTCATCAATGGAATATGATCTTCAATCACAAATCGAAAGTGTAAAAACAAGTCATCCTGGATATGACGAATATATTATAAATAAAGAAGGAGAAATTGGTCATAATACCCATGAACTTTTATCCTATATAACTTCAAGATGTGGAGAAGTAAAATCAGCATCTGAAGTAAAAGGAATTTTAAAAGAACTTTTCGATAAGATGTATAAGCTTGACTTTAAGGAAGAAATTGAAATTAGAACAAGAACAGTAGCAAGAACTAGATATGATAGTCGTGGCAATCCTTATACTAGCTATGAAAAAGAAGAGTACGAATATAAAAAGTTAATTGTAACTTTAAAGAAAAAAGAAATGGATGAAGTTGTTAGAGAAATATTTAAAGATTATCCAGACAATGTAGTTCATTATGAAGCTCTTCTTGAAGCTAAGGGAAATATGGGAGATGTTTTTGGATCAGGAAATGGGGACTTAGGAGAAATAGTAGATAATCCAAACTTTGGAAATCCTGGTCTTGCTTTTGATTCAGCTACTGCCAAAGCCTTATTTAATGAAGCAGAAAAACATATAGGCAAAAGATATGTGTTTGGAGCAAGTGGACCATCTAACTTTGACTGCTCAGGTTTTGTATTTTGGTCATTTACAAAGTCAGGAGTTAAGAGAATGCCAAGAACAACTGCATGGAGAATATACAAAGACTATTGTAATCCAGTAAGTCCAAGTGAAGCTCAACCTGGAGATATTATATTTTTCCATTCAACATATAACAGTGGAACTCCAATATCTCATGTAGGAATATACGCAGGTAACGGAATGATGATTCACGCAGGAGATCCAATTCAATACACATCAATAAATTCAAAATATTGGAAATCACACTTTTATGGATTTGGAAGACCAAGATAGAAGGGAGATATTATGTGAACAGAAAACTTATAAGTATTAGAAACAAAAAGAAAAAAATAGAAGAGAAATTGAAAGATTTAAATGCAAAATACAAGGAAATTTGCGATGAAGAAATACAAGTTGAAAATGAAGAAATAATTGTAACTCTTAGAAGGAACAATATTAGCTTGGAAGAATTAATGGAGAAAATTAATGATAGAAAAAGAGAAGAAAAATTAAAAGAAAAGGAGAACATTCATAATGAAGAAATTTAATACGAACAGACTAAGAGCCTTTTTTATGGCTCTTTTATTAGTTTTAACATCAACTTCAACTACTAATGTACTAGCTAAAGCTGATGATACAGATGGTAGTAAAAAAGTTATAGAAAGTTCAATAAGCAAAATTAGTGATTTAGAAAATCAGATCAAAGACTTAAATGATAATAAACAAGAAGACCAATCAAAGATAGATGAATTAAAGGAAAAGTTAGAATATTGCAAAGATAATGGAGAGAAACTAAAACAAGAAAAAGCTAAGCTAGAAGAAGAGATTAGAAATAAAGATAATAAGATTGCTCAATTGAATAAAGAAATTGAGGATCTTAAAAACTCCAATAATGATGAACTAATAGCAGAAATTACTCAGCTTAAAGATGAATTAAAAAGATTACAAGATGAAAATGCAAAACTAAAAGAAGATTATTCATCTACAAAATGGGAGTTAGAAGCTGAGAAAGAGAAGACCGATAAAAACGAAAATAAAATCAAAGAAATTCAAGAAAAACTCGAGTCTTTAAAAGGAGAACTTGCAAAAAAGACTAAAGAAATTGAGGATAAAGATAATAAAATTAAAGGTTTGGAAAAAGCTCTTGATGAAAAAGATACTAAGATAAAAGACCTAGAGTCTAAAAAGAAAGAAACAGAAAATTCTAAGTCAGAATGTTGCAAGAAAATTGAAGAGCTTCAAAAGGCTATTGATAGTTTAAAAGAAACTTCTGAAAATACAAAAAAAGAATTAGAAGATAAGATTAAAGA
>NZ_SPOZ01000043.1 GCF_004569635.1 Streptococcus sp. LYSM12 | reverse complement strand
CGTCGCTTTCATATCGCTTCATCCAGTGTCTGATAGTATAATCAGACACTTGGTAGGTTTTCGTTAATTGACTGAGGGACTGCTTATGGCTCAGATACAACTGAAGGATTTCACATTTTTCTTCTACTGATTTTGGACTTCTTTTAGACATACGAAAACTCCCCTTATAGTGTCTAGTGAATTTTTGTTTTTTCACTGTCTACTATAAGGGGAGTATATCACTTTTAGTTCAGCCTCTTTTTGCTGGTTTCTCCATGTTTGGCAAATTGATCTGATATTTAATGACTAGGAGGCGGATGAGGAGGAAGATGAAGAAGAGGCTGATAAAGACAGGAATTCGGGTTAATTTCCAATCAAGGACGAGAATGTGGTAACTAATGCCTGTAAAAAGAGCAAGGACAGCATAGACATCTTCTTTTAATACAACCGGTGTTTCATTAACCAGCAGATCGCGGACAATACCGCCACCAACCCCTGTCAGAACCGCAAGAATACCAGAGGTCATAAAGTTAAGGCCTAACTCCACACCGGTGCTTGCTCCAATCAAGGCAAAGATGACCAAACCAATTGCATCAAAGACAAGGTTGGTCTTACTGAGAAACTGGTACAAGGTTTTGTCGCGTGGTGATTCATTTTTCTTCATGATGACAAACAGGTACATGATAATCGATACAAGGATGGAGAGGTAGATAGAAGATGGCTCTACAAGGGCGATAGGAACCTGATGGATCAAGGTATCTCGAATGATACCACCGCCAATTGCGGTAATGGTAGCCAGCAGGGTGATGCCAAAAATATCAAGTTTTTTCTTAAAGCCCTTAATCGTTCCAGAAACGGCGAATGAAATGGTACCAATGTAATTGCAAATCAATAAAAATAAATCGAAATCCATAGCGACCTCCGCGGTTATTTTATCACAAAATAGAGGAATATTCAATGGAAATAAAGTTTGTGAAAAAAAGAACATGCAGTCACAAATTGGGTGTGTGAAATTTGTGAAAAAAGGCACTAATTTAAGCTTTTTTTAAAGATAAAGCAAAAAGTAGAAAACGGTTAAATTATTTGCAATTTGTGAATTTTTGAATTATCATAGAGAAGAAACAGAATAACTTTGGAGGAAATTATGGTATCTATTTCAAAAGAAAAGCATTTGGATATGTTTTTAAAAATGCAACAAATCCGTGATGTGGATATGAAATTAAATAAACTTGTTCGCCGTGGATTTGTACAAGGAATGACCCACTTCTCAGTCGGAGAAGAAGCTGCTTCAGTCGGAGCGATTGCGGATTTGACGGACCAAGATATTATCTTTTCAAATCACCGTGGACATGGTCAGACCATTGCCAAAGGAATTGACATCAATGCCATGATGGCTGAGCTTGCTGGTAAAGCAACAGGCTCCTCAAAAGGACGTGGTGGTTCCATGCACTTGGCAAACCTTGAAAAAGGAAACTATGGTACAAATGGTATCGTTGGGGGTGGTTATGCCCTTGCAGTCGGCGCAGCACTTAGCCAGCAATACCTTGGAACAGACAATATTGTCATTGCTTTTTCAGGAGATTCAGCGACCAATGAGGGTAGCTTCCATGAGTCTATGAACTTAGCAGCTGTTTGGAATTTGCCAGTTATCTTCTTTATCATCAACAATCGTTATGGTATCTCAACAGATATTACGTATTCAACTAAAATCCCTCACCTTTACTTACGTGCTGATGCGTATGGTATGCCAGGTCATTACGTGGAAGACGGAAATGATGTCGTGGCTGTTTACGAGAAAATGCACGAAGTGATTGAGTATGTCCGTGCAGGAAATGGTCCTGCCCTTGTTGAGGTTGAATCTTACCGTTGGTTTGGACATTCAACTGCTGATGCAGGTGTCTATCGTACCAAAGAAGAAGTTGATGCTTGGAAAGCCAAAGATCCACTTAAAAAATACCGTGCTTACTTGACAGAAAACAAGATTGCAACAGATGAAGAATTGGATGCCATTGAAGCGCAGGTTGCAGAAGAAGTGGAAGCGTCTGTAGCATTTGCTCAAGGAAGTCCAGATCCAGACATTTCGATTGCTTATGAAGATGTTTTTGTGGACTAATTCCTCAAAATTTAAGGAAAAACAGCAAGCGTTCCCCGGTGGAACGACTAAGATTTGATATTTTCTAGGAGAAAAACATGACTGAAACAAAAGTAATGGCCTTGCGTGAAGCGATTAACTTGGCTCAAAGCGAGGAAATGCGTAAGGATGAGCGCGTCTTCTTAATGGGAGAGGACGTAGGAATCTATGGCGGAGACTTCGGTACCTCTGTTGGGATGTTAGAAGAATTTGGAGAAAAACGCGTCCGCGACACACCTATCTCAGAAGCTGCGATTGCAGGTTCAGCAGTCGGTGCTGCTCAGACAGGTCTTCGTCCAATTGTTGATTTGACTTTTATGGACTTTATTACGATTGCCCTGGATGCAATTGTTAACCAAGCTGCAAAAACCAACTACATGTTTGGTGGTGGCTTGAAAACACCGGTAACTTTCCGTGTAGCTTCTGGTTCAGGAATTGGATCAGCAGCGCAACACTCACAGTCCCTTGAAGCGTGGTTGACCCATATTCCAGGTATTAAGGTTGTTGCGCCAGGGACAGCCAACGATGCTAAAGGTTTGTTAAAATCGTCAATCTTGGATAACAACCCTGTCATCTTCTTGGAGCCCAAAGCGCTTTATGGTAAGAAAGAAGAAGTCAATCTTGACCCAGATTTCTATATTCCACTTGGAAAAGGTGAAATCAAACGTGAGGGGACAGATGTGACGATTGTGTCTTACGGTCGTATGTTGGAGCGCGTTCTTCAGGCAGCTGAAGAAGTCGCAGCAGAGGGTATCAGCGTAGAAGTCGTTGATCCACGTACTCTTATTCCTCTGGATAAAGAGTTGATAATCAACTCTGTTAAGAAAACTGGAAAAGTAATTCTTGTCAATGATGCTTATAAAACAGGTGGTTTCATCGGTGAGATTGCTTCTATTATCACGGAAAGCGACGCCTTTGATTACCTAGATGCACCAATTATTCGTATCGCTTCTGATGATGTTCCTGTTCCTTATGCTAACATTCTTGAAAATGCAGTATTACCGAATGTTGAAAAGATTAAGGCTGCAATTTACAAACAAGTGAATAAAGGGTAAAAGTGAGACAGACGGTTTTGGGATAGTTCAAGACCGTCGCTCCCTTGTTCTCTAACCGAAAGGAATAGAAAAAACGGAAAGGAAGATTACATGGCAATAGAAATTATCATGCCTAAACTCGGTGTGGACATGCAAGAAGGCGAAATCATCGAGTGGAAAAAACAAGAGGGTGATGTTGTCAATGAAGGCGATGTCCTTTTGGAAATGATGTCTGATAAGACCAGTATGGAATTAGAAGCTGAAGATTCAGGTGTCCTTCTTAAAATCGTTCACGGAAATGGTGCAATGGTGCCTGTGACAGAAATCATTGCCTATCTCGGAGCAGAAGGAGAAACTGTAGATGTCGTAACAAGTTCAGCTCCTGAAGTTGCTCCTGTTGAAACAGCACCTGTTGCAGTAGCTGCGGCTCCCGTGCCGGTCGCAAAACCTCAGGGTGGTGGCAAGGTGCGTGCGACACCAGCTGCTCGTAAATTGGCTAAAGACTTGGAGATTGATTTGGGACTTGTTCCAGGAACAGGCGCAAACGGTCGTATCCACAAGTCAGATGTTGAAGACTTCAAGGGGGCAGCTCCTAAAGCGACGCCACTTGCTCGTCGTATTGCAGCTGATAAGGGAATCAATCTGGAAGATGTTCTAGGGACAGGTGTCAATGGTAAGATCCTCAAGGAAGATGTGCTTGCAATGCTTGCAGCCAACCAACCAGTAGCGGCAGAACAAACTCCAGCTAAGGCAGTAGCAGAAAAACCAACTAAAGAATTGCCAGAAGGCGTTGAAATCATCAAGATGAGCCCAATGCGTAAGGCAATCTCAAAAGGAATGGTCAACTCTTATCTTACTGCGCCAACCTTTACGCTGAACTATGATATTGACATGACCAACTTGATGGCACTTCGTAAGCAAGTCCTTGAGCCAATTATGAACAAGACAGGTTTAAAAGTGACCTTTACCGACTTGATTGGTCTAGCGGTTACTCGTACGTTGATGAAAGAAGAACACCGCTACATGAATGCCTCACTTATCAACGATGCGCAAGAAATTGAACTACACAAATTTGTTAACCTTGGAATCGCTGTTGGTTTAGACGATGGCCTAGTTGTACCAGTTGTTCATGGTGCAGACAAGATGAGCCTATCTGAATTTGTTGTGGCTTCAAAAGATGTTATCAAAAAAGCCCAATCAGGTAAGTTGAAAGGCGCGGAAATGTCTGGTTCAACTTTCTCCATTACCAACCTTGGTATGTTTGGTACTAAGACCTTTAACCCGATTATTAACCAACCAAATTCAGCAATTCTTGGAGTCGCTTCAACTGTTCAAACGCCAGTTGTGATTGACGGTGAGATTAAGATTCGCCCAATTATGGCTC
Source organism: Streptococcus sp. LYSM12 (assembly GCF_004569635.1). Taxonomy (GTDB): domain Bacteria; phylum Bacillota; class Bacilli; order Lactobacillales; family Streptococcaceae; genus Streptococcus. Next base: position 3,807 of record NZ_SPOZ01000043.1, on the reverse strand, counting down.
TCTGCTTGACCATTGACCACCGCATTATTGATGGGATGAATGGTGCCAAGTTTATGGTTGATTTGAAAAACTTACTTGAAAACCCATTGGAATTACTGATCTAAGAGTATTCAGAAAGTCCTAGACAAAAGGCGGCTGAACAGAAGTGGAACGCTTCGTCGTGAGACCCCCGTGTGGAAAGAAAATCAAGTAAGATTCGCTTGATGTAACAGGAATAATAAGAAAGGAAATATGATTATGGCAGTTGAAATTATTATGCCGAAACTTGGCGTTGACATGCAAGAAGGTGAAATCATTGAATGGAAAAAACAAGAGGGTGATGTGGTCAATGAGGGAGACGTTATCTTAGAAATGATGTCTGATAAGACCAGCATGGAATTGGAAGCAGAAGATTCTGGTATCTTGCTGAAAATCGTCCGTGGTAATGGTGAAACTGTTCCTGTAACAGAAGTTATCGGATATATTGGTGCAGAGGGTGAAGTGGTTGAAGCAGGAGTAACGCCAAAAGCAGACGTCATTCAAGCAACAGCGGACTTGAAAGCAGCAGGACTTGAAGTACCTGTGGCTCCAGCTACAGCACCCGTGGCACCAAAAGCAGAACTTGCAGCAGATGAATATGATATGGTTGTTGTTGGTGGCGGTCCTGCAGGATACTATGCAGCGATTCGCGGTGCACAATTAGGTGGAAAAATTGCGATCGTTGAGAAATCAGAATTTGGTGGAACATGCTTGAACAAAGGTTGTATTCCAACGAAAACTTATCTCAAAAATGCAGAAATCCTTGACGGCTTAAAGATTGCAGCTGGTCGTGGTATTAACCTTGCTTCAACGAACTACACCATTGACATGGATAAGACTGTGGACTTCAAAAACTCAGTTGTGAAGACATTGACAGGTGGAGTACAAGGCCTGTTGAAAGCTAACAAGGTGACGATTTTCAATGGTCTTGGTCAAGTAAATCCTGATAAGACTGTAACGGTTGGGAGCCAAACAATCAAAGGTCGTAGCATCGTGCTTGCGACAGGTTCAAAGGTATCACGCATCAATATTCCAGGAATTGATTCGAAACTTGTCTTGACGTCTGATGATATTCTTGATCTTCGTGAGATTCCTAAAACCCTTACTGTTATGGGGGGTGGAGTTGTCGGAGTGGAGCTTGGACTTGTCTACGCTTCATATGGTACAGAAGTAACTGTTGTGGAAATGGCGGATCGCATTATCCCAGGTATGGACCGTGAAGTGTCGATTGAGTTGCAAAAGGTTCTTTCTAAGAAAGGTATGAAGTTCTTGACTTCTGTTGGTGTATCTGAAATTATCGAAGCCAACAACCAATTAACAATCAAATTGAACGACGGCTCAGAAATCGTATCTGAAAAAGCCCTCCTTTCTATCGGACGTGTGCCACAACTGGCAGGTCTTGAAAATCTGAACCTGGAGATGGATCGTGGACGTATCAAAGTAAATGCCTACCAAGAAACATCCATTCCAGGTATCTATGCGCCGGGTGATGTCAACGGTACGAAAATGTTGGCTCACGCCGCTTACCGTATGGGAGAGGTGGCAGCTGAAAATGCAATCAATGGTAATCACCATAAAGCGAAATTGGACTTCACACCGGCAGCCGTGTATACACATCCAGAAATTGCAATGGTTGGTTTGACAGAAGATCAAGCTCGTGAGCAATACGGCAACGATATCTTGATTGGGAAATGTAGCTTTAATGGAAATGGTCGGGCAATCGCTTCAAACGAAGCACATGGCTTTGTAAAAGTTATTGCAGATAAGAAATATCATGAAATCCTTGGCGTGCACATCATTGGTCCAGTAGCAGCTGAAATGATTAACGAAGCAGCGACTATCATGGAATCAGAATTGACAGTTGATGATGTTGCAGCATCTATCCATGGACACCCAACTTTCTCAGAAGTGATGTATGAAGCTTTCTTGGACGTTTTAGGAGTGGCTATCCACAACCCACCAAAACGCAAATAAAGCCCTAAAAGGAGGTAATCACCTCCTTTTTTATAGTCTTTCAACAGCAACTTTTCCATTCTTGCTTCCCCTTTTCGAGCGTTGGGTTAGAGGAGGCTAGCCTTGCTTTCTTTATCCTCAAACAGTCACAATTCTCAATGATGAAAGCTCATCAGATGCTGATTTTTACTAGAGGATGATTTCGAGATGTTGCTTCCCCTCAATCCTTTAGTTCTATCGCAAAGCAAAGCATAAATAGGCATGCTTATGGTGTTGTTTTTGCTGGATGAGGGACAATACCAATCACTTGTATTTTGAGAGCGTTTGCCCTATACTAGATAGAGATAGAAAATGAGGAGTATACTATGAAATACATTGTCAATAACAGCAATGATCCTGCTTATAATATTTCCCTAGAGGCCTATGCTTTTAAGGAATTAGTCCATATTGATGAAATTTTTATTTTATGGATTAATGAGCCTGCTATTATCATTGGAAAACACCAAAATGCTATTCAGGAAATCAATAAGGAGTATACGGATACCCATGGGATCCATGTTGTTCGTCGCTTGTCAGGTGGAGGTGCTGTCTATCATGATTTGAATAATTTGAACTACACCATTATTTCTAACAAGGCAGATGAGGGAGCCTTTGATTTCAAGACTTTTTCAAAACCAGTCATTGATACGCTGGCAACCTTAGGCGTTAAAGCTGATTTTACAGGACGTAACGATCTTGAAATTGACGGCAAGAAGATTTGTGGAAATGCCCAAGCTTATGCCAAAGGTCGTATGATGCACCACGGTTGTCTGCTATTTGATGTGGATATGACCGTTTTGGGAGATGCTTTGAAAGTCAGCAAGGATAAGATTGAATCAAAGGGAGTTAAATCAGTCCGTGCGCGTGTGACCAACATTTATCAGGAATTGCCAGAAAAAATGACTGTTTTAGAGTTCAAGGATGCCATTTTGAACCAAATGAAGCAAGAATACCCTGATATGGATGAATATGTCTTATCAGAGAATGAACTGAACCGCATCCAAGAAATTCGGGATACCCAATTTGGAACTTGGGATTGGACTTTTGGTCAGACACCTGAATATACAGTGGAGAGAAGCGTGCGTTATCCTGCAGGAAAAATTACGACCTATATCAAGGCAGAAAAATCAGTCATTGAATCGATTAAGATTTACGGTGATTTCTTTGGAATTGGTGATGTCGCAGATATTGAGGAGTTACTGGTCGGAACGCGCTATGAATATGCAGATGTGCTTGCAAAACTCCAAACAATCGATACGACCTACTATTTTTCACGCATGACGACAGAAGAAGTTGCAAAAGCTATTGTAGCTTAATCTTGAGTAGGAGGCTGGTCAATCAGCCTCTTTTTATATCGTTGAAGGTATGGCATCCCTTTGGAGGTGTGGCTTAATATAGTCGTTCCGTTTATCTTTTATAGTCATTTAGTTTATATTTTTATACTCCTTTAGTTTATAAACAGTATATGGTATAGTAGTTATATGGCATATGATTTAGATTTTAGGAACCGAGTATTAGAATACGTAACTGCTGGTCACAGCAAAAAAGCAACCTGTGCGCTTTTTGGCATTAGCACAAACACACTTTACGTTTGGGAAAAACAACTTTCAGAACAAGGGCATCTAGAGCGGAAAAAACGTGTTGCTAAGTCTCGCAAAATTCCCCTAGAGCAGTTGGAAGCCTATGTTCAACAGCATCCAGATGCTTTTTTACGAGAACTAGCAGAACATTTCAACTGTCGTATCTCCTCTGTTTGGGCAGCCCTCAAACAGCTCGCTATCACTTTAAAAAAAGACG
>NZ_SPOZ01000042.1 GCF_004569635.1 Streptococcus sp. LYSM12 | reverse complement strand
TACAACTGAAGGATTTCACATTTTTCTTCTACCGATTTTGGACTTCTTTTAGACATACGAAAACTCCTCTTATAGTGTCTAGTGAATTTTTGTTTTTTCACTGTCTACTATAAGGGGAGTATATCATTATGTCCCAGCCTCATAGTATACTAGTCGCCAATCAACATCTTTTGAGCCTAGCTCACCTTGTCCTATCTCCGATTTAGAGGAGGATGGTTTTCTATTCACTTATCCTTTACGTTTCATCTCGCCGGAGGGAAAGTAGGTGCCTTCTGGCATATCGTTGATGATGACGTGAATAGCCTCTTTGGGGGCGTTGGTGTTACGAGAGACGACCTCGGTCACTTCGCGAGCGAGTGAGATTTTTTGTTCCTCGGTGCGCCCTTCAAATAGATCAATTCGTACAAATGGCATAAGCTTCTCCTTTTTCTTTGCTAGGAATAGTATAGCACATTGGTAAGAAATAGGATAGCCGAACGGAAACGTTTTTTTCTTTTTCTCTAGTACCGTATTTGTTCAATTTATGGTAGAATGGAATGTATGAGTTTGATAGATTGGAAAGAAAAAAGTGGCTCAATTTTATTTTAAATATGGTTCCATGAATTCTGGAAAGACCATTGAGATTTTAAAGGTGGCACATAATTACGAGGAGCAGGGTAAGAATGTGGTCATTATGACATCTGCCCTTGATACACGTGCAGGTGTGGGAATTATTGCGAGCCGTATCGGCATGCAGCGAGAAGCGGTTGCCATTACAGAAGAGATGAATGTCTACGATTATATCGCTAATTTGTCCTTAAAACCCTACTGTGTCTTGATCGATGAAGCCCAGTTTTTAACCAAACAGCATGTCTATGATTTTGCCCGTGTGGTGGATGAATTGGAGGTGCCAGTTATGGCCTTTGGGTTAAAAAATGATTTTCGCAATGATTTATTTGAGGGTTCCAAGCATTTACTGCTGTTAGCCGATAAGTTGGATGAAATTAAAACCATTTGTCAGTATTGCTCAAAAAAAGCTACCATGGTCCTGCGGACAGTGAATGGCGAACCTGTATACGAGGGAGAACAGATCCAAATTGGGGGTAACGAAACTTATATCCCTGTGTGTCGTAGACACTATTTTAGACCGGAAAGATAGGAGGAATGAATGAAAAAAACTGTTGTTCATTTTATTCACCACTTAGTCGCCAGGTACAGGCTATGGAACTGCTTATCATTTAGCTGACGGTTCTACGAATATTTTGAAAGAACAAGAGATAGACGCTTCTAGGAGTGTTGATTTGAGTAGCTTAGTTTGGTATGCCTTTCACTTGAAAGAATAAGTGACGGTATTGTCAAAGAATTGAACATGCCCTAAAAGCTAGGGAAAAAAGATAGACTGCTTTGTGTGTAAGCACCCTGCATCCGTCTCCTATTTTTCTCCTGCTTACTTTACGGGCTTTGTATCTTAATTGAAAGGAATTGAACATGCCCTAAAAGCTAGGGAAAAAAGATAGACTGCTTTGTGTGTAAGCACCCTGCATCCGTCTCCTATTTTTCTCCTGCTTACTTTACGGGCTTTGTATCTTAATTATGAATATTTATGATCAATTACAAGCGGTGGAAGACCGCTATGAAGAGCTTGGAGAATTGCTGAGTGACCCAGAGGTTGTCAGTGATACCAAACGTTTTATGGAATTGTCAAAGGAGGAAGCAACCAGCCGTGATACAGTGACAGCTTATCGTGAGTATAAAAGAGTGCTTCAAAATATCGTGGATGCTGAAGAAATGATTAAGGATGCATCCGGTGATGCAGACTTGGAGGAAATGGCCAAGGAAGAGCTCAAAGTGGCGAAAGCAGATAAAGAAGCCTATGAAGAAAAGTTGAAGATTTTGCTTCTACCAAAAGATCCAAACGATGACAAAAATATCATTTTAGAAATTCGTGGAGCAGCTGGTGGAGATGAGGCAGCTCTCTTTGCAGGAGATTTGCTGACTATGTATCAGAAGTTTGCAGAAAGTCAAGGTTGGCGCTTTGAAGTCATGGAAGCATCTTACAATGGTGTCGGCGGAATCAAAGAGGTTGTTGCCATGGTATCAGGACAATCAGTTTATTCCAAATTGAAGTATGAATCAGGTGCACATCGGGTACAACGTGTGCCTGTGACCGAGAGTCAAGGACGTGTGCATACCTCAACGGCAACTGTCTTGATTATGCCAGAAATTGAAGAAGTCGAGTATGATATTGATCCAAAGGACCTGAGGGTTGATATTTACCATGCTTCAGGTGCGGGTGGTCAGAATGTCAATAAGGTTGCAACAGCTGTGCGGATTGTCCACTTACCAACCAATATCAAGGTCGAGATGCAAGAAGAACGAACCCAGCAAAAAAATAGGGATAAGGCAATGAAGGTTATTCGAGCGCGCGTGGCGGATCACTTTGCGCAAATTGCTCAAGATGAGCAAGATGCAGAGCGAAAGTCAACCATTGGTACGGGAGATCGTTCGGAGCGTATTCGTACCTATAACTTCCCACAAAACCGTGTGACAGATCACCGTATCGGTCTAACCCTGCAAAAACTAGATACGATTTTATCTGGTAAAATGGATGAAGTTATCGATGCCCTGGTGCTTTATGATCAAACACAAAAATTAGAAGAGTTGAATAAATAATGAATTACGCACAAGTGTTTTCATACTATGAAAGCAGGCTGGAGGAGGTTGGAGAGGAGCCAGAAACTTTAGCCTATACCTTTCGTAAGTTGAGAGAGCTTAGTCTGACGGAGTTTGTCTTACTCCTTACAAAAGAAGTAGCTGCAGAGGATAGGTTGCTTCTAGACGAAATTTTTCAGCAGTTGTATCGTCATTATCCAGCTCAGTATATTATTGGTAAGGTTGAGTTTCATGGTTTGGAATTGCTGGTAGACCCAAGGGTACTGATTCCCAGACCTGAGACAGAGGAGTTGGTTCAGCTGGTAGATGCTGAAAATCCGGTAGAGAATCTTTCGGTTTTAGACATTGGCACAGGAAGTGGCGCGATTGCCATTAGCCTTGCACATAGTAAGTCAAGCTGGCGTGTGACAGCTTCAGATATTTCTTCAGATGCTCTTGCTGTAGCAAAGGAAAATGCGCAACATCAGCAGGTTCAGATTACCTTTATCCAGTCAGATGTCTGGCAAAATCTGAGTGGGAAGTATGATATTATTGTTTCTAATCCGCCTTATATTTCACGACAAGATGAGGTTGAAGTGGGATTGAATGTGCTCCAGTCAGAACCTCACATAGCCCTATTTGCAGCTGAAGATGGTCTTGCTATTTATCGAGAAATTGCAGCAGGAGCAGCAGAGTTTTTGGTTGAAGGTGGAAAAATCTACCTTGAAATTGGCTATAAGCAAGGACAAGAAGTTCAAGAACTATTTCAAGCGACCTTTCCAGACAAACACGTTCGTGTCTTAAAAGATCAATTTGGACAAGATAGAATGGTGGTGATTGATGATGGATAGGATTGCGAAGCGATTAGAAACTGGTGGAGCAGTTATCTTGCCGACTGAGACAGTCTATGGTTTGTTTGGTCGGGCACTCGATGAACAAGCCGTTCGGCACATCTATGAACTCAAGCAACGTCCGCTAGACAAGGCGATGAATCTGAACGTGGCGAGTTTAGAAGATATTCTAGCCTTTTCTAAAAACCAGCCAGCCTGTTTAACTAAGCTCTTCCAAGCTTTTTTACCAGGTCCCTTAACGATTATTTTACAAGCAAATGAACAAGTCCCGCACTGGATCAATTCTGGCATGAAAACCATAGGGTTTCGTGTCCCTAGGCATCCTGTGACACTCGACTTGATCCAAACATTTGGGCCTCTAATCGGACCGTCTGCTAATCTATCTGGAAAGATAAGTGGTGTCTTGTTTGACCAGATTATACAGGACTTTCATGGAGAGGTTATAGGGGTAAAAGATGATGATTTCCTAACTGGGCAAGATTCAACAATTTTGGATTTGTCAGGAGAGGAAGTCCAGATTTTACGTCAAGGTGCTATCACTTGCGAGGATCTTCTCGCACAATTACCAGAACTCAAGTTTAAAGGAGAACACGCATGATTTTTGACAAAGAAGATTACAAAGCTTACGATAAAGAACTATGGGATGCTATTTCTGCAGAAGAAAAACGCCAGCAACACAATATTGAGTTAATCGCTTCCGAAAATGTCGTTTCAAAAGCCGTCATGGCAGCCCAAGGCTCTATCTTAACCAATAAATATGCTGAGGGGTATCCAGCTCGTCGCTACTATGGCGGAACCGAGTGTGTGGATATCGTGGAAAGCCTAGCAATTGAACGTGCTAAGGAAATCTTTGGAGCTCAATTTGCCAATGTGCAACCTCACTCTGGTAGCCAAGCCAACTGTGCGGCCTATATGGCCTTGATTGAACCAGGCGATACTGTTATGGGGATGGATCTAGCGGCAGGTGGACACTTGACCCACGGTGCAGCAGTTAGCTTTTCTGGTCAGACTTACAACTTTGTCGCCTATAATGTTGATAAGGAAACAGGTTTACTAGATTACGATGCGCTTTTAGCCCAAGCTAAAGAAGTACAACCTAAACTGATTGTTGCGGGGGCTTCTGCCTATTCTCGTATCATTGATTTTGTTAAATTCCGTGAAATTGCAGATAGTGTCGGGGCGAAACTGATGGTAGACATGGCCCATATCGCTGGACTTGTTGCAGCAGGTTTGCACCCAAATCCAGTACCACATGCCCATATTACGACAACAACAACCCACAAAACCCTCCGTGGTCCTCGTGGAGGTCTAATTTTGACTAACGATGAAGACTTGGCAAAGAAAATCAATTCGGCAATTTTCCCTGGTATCCAGGGCGGTCCGCTTGAGCATGTTATCGCTGCCAAAGCAGTTGCTTTTAAGGAAGTTTTAGATCCTGCCTTTAAGGAATATGCTCAAAAAGTTATCGACAACAGCAAAGCTATGGCGGAGGTCTTCTTGGCGCATGATAAGTTCCGTGTCATTACTGGTGGAACAGATAATCATCTTTTCCTTGTGGATGTCACTCAGGTAGTTGAAAATGGAAAAGTAGCCCAACATCTCTTGGATGAAGTGCATATTACATTGAACAAAAACTCAATTCCATTTGAGAACTTGTCACCATTTAAGACAAGTGGTATCCGAATTGGCTCTGCAGCCATTACAGCTCGTGGATTTGGTGTTGCAGAAGCACGTAAGGTAGCTGAATTGACAGTGAAAGCCTTGGAAAATGCAGACAATGAAGCAGTTCTTGAAGAGGTTCGTCAAGAGGTTCGTGCTTTGACAGATGCTTTCCCTCTCTATGAGGCTTAGTTTGAATGGATATTTATATTAAAGAAGCCGTTATTCATCAGTTCAGCCCAGAAGATACGGAATTGGTCTTGGCAGATAAGTTATTGACGATTACACCAAAGATTGAAGAGTATCTTCGTAAAAAGATTGAGCGTTCCTACTCGGACGAGGCAAAAAGGGGACAACTGGGAGCTGAGAGTCCCTTTCTAGACTATCTATCAGATGATTTGTTGTCTAGTTCAGTTGCTATTGCCAATCTCTGGAAAGAGGAGTTTGCTGTTTCTGAAAATCTCAAAGTCAATGATCTTGTCTTTGTTCGTTTTGAAAAAAATGGTGTGGAACAGTTTGCTTTTTTACGGATTTCACTTCGTGAAAATCTAGTTCATATTGGCTCAGCAAGTGATAGTCCCTTGAAGCTCACGCAGAACAATCTGCCAAGTGCGGGATCGGCACCGGATGAAGCCTTACTCCTTAACCTGCAAACCAAGAAATACCATTTGATTGAAAAACGAATCAAGTACAATGGAACTTTCTTGAATTATTTTTCGGATAATGTTTTACAAGATAGTCCAGCTATCTCTGCTAAAAAGTCGATTAAAGCAGTTGAGCAGACAGCTCAGAAAGTTGCTGAGAATTTTAATCAAGCGGATTTCCAGTTTCAGTCCAAAGTCAAGTCGGCTATTTTCAATCATCTGGAAGAAGACAATGAATTGTCACCTGAAAAATTAGCCAATCAATTATTTGAGAACAATCTAACAGCTCGTCTGAGCTTTGTAGATGAGCTAAAAGATGTGATTCCAGAAAAAGTCAGCTTTGAAGAAATTGACAGCAGTCGTCAATTAAAAAAGTTTGAAAATCAGAAATTGTCTTTGTCAAATGGAATTGAATTGATTGTACCGAACACTATTTATGAAGATGCAGAATCTGTTGAATTTATCCAGAATGACAACGGAACCTACTCTATCCTCATTAAGAATATAGAAGATATTAAGAGCAAGTAATATGAAAAAACTAACAAGAACGATAGCCCTTGTCGTCCTTGTTTTTCTAGCGTATCAATTCTATAAGATTCACCAAGATGTTAAACAAGTCATGAATTATCAATCTATGGTACAGGAAATCTTGGATGAAAATGATACGAAAGCCAACGAAGAATTGGTGCTAGCAATGATTTACACGGAAACGAAAGGGAAACAAGCCGATGTCATGCAGTCGAGCGAGTCCGCTTCAGGCTATGCTGATACTATCACAGACAGTAAGGAAAGTATTCGCCAAGGAATTGAATATCTAAGCCAAAATCTCTCTTTGGCTGAAGAAGCGAACGTTGATGTTTGGACAGCTGTTCAGGCCTACAATTATGGTCCTGCTTACATCAACTATGTTGCCAAGCACGGTGGAAAGAATTCTATTGAGCTATCAACTAGTTATTCAAAAGATGTTGTAGCACCAAGTCTTGGCAATACTACAGCCCAAACCTATACCTATTACCATCCTATCGCCCTCTTAAATGGTGGCAAACTCTACGTGAATGGTGGTAATATCTATTATTCTCGGCAGGTGCGTTTTAATGTCTATTTAATCCACCTGATGAGCCTATTTGAATAAGAGTCAAAGAGTGGGGCTACCCTGCTCTTTTCCTTTTTTTCTTTCTCCAAAAAATGGTATAATGAAAGCATAGAAAAGGAGGTGGGATATGGCACGTTATGTACTGATTACGGGGGCAACAAGTGGGATTGGAAAGGCTATTGCCTATGCATTCGCAGAAAATCAAGATCATTTGATCATTACTGGACGTAGACGAGAGAAACTCCAAGCAATTCAGCATACCCTAACAGAAATGTATGGCGTGGAGGTTTTCTATTACCAAATGGACGTCACGCAAGCAGGAGAAGTGGTAGCTGTTTGCCAGAAAATATTAGAAGATGTACCACAAATTGATATCTTAATTAATAATGCTGGCCTGGCTCTGGGACTTGAAAAATTTCATGAGTATGACGTAAATGATATGGTCACTATGATTGACACGAATGTAAAAGGGTGTCTATATATGACCCGTCAGATTTTGCCAACCATGGTTGAAAAAGATCAAGGCCATGTTATCACAATTGGATCCACAGCAGGGATCTACGCTTATGCTGGAGCTGCAGTTTATGCAGCGACAAAGTCAGCTGTCAAGGTCTTGAATGACGGAATCAGGATTGATACTATTGATAAAAATATCAAGGTAACAACTATTCAACCAGGGATTGTCGAGACAGATTTTAGCCAAGTACGTTTCCATGGGGATAAGGAGCGAGCAGCGATGGTTTATCAAGGAATTCAGGCCTTGCAAGCAGAAGACATTGCTCAGAATGTACTATTTGTTGCCAATCAACCTCGCCATGTACAGATTACAGATATGACCATTATGGCAACCAAACAAGCGACAGGATTTACGATTTATAGAGAAGGAGAAGAATCATGATGAAAAAATACACCCTGCTTTCTGTATCATTACTAGCCGTTTTGGCCTTAACTACGGCATGCTCTAAGAAGACGAGTAAAAGTGATAGCACAACAACTACTAGTCAACTATCAACATCAACAAGTGCATCATCTATCAGTCAGCCAGCAAGTTCTACAGATGTTGCTGGGTCAAGCTCTGCTAGTCCCGACGAGGTAGTGTCTGATACTGCTTCGGCTTCAGATCTTGCAGATATACTACAAGATAGAAATACAGGTGTGACGTTAGAAAGTGGTCAAACTACTATCGACTATGCCAATACGATTTTAGGCGATAAGAGCTGGTTAGTTCTAGAGGACAATTATAGCCGCACCGACTCTGTTCCATATAATCTATTGCAAGGAACAGACGGGTCACTTTATCGCGTTTACCAGAATGGTGTTATTATCGATATGGACGATGCGATTGTGCATCAACCCTAAAACTTTGTATGCTTTGAGCTAATATTCTAGCTTGCAGAAGCGGAACGGAAGAAATACACGAAAGTTCGTTTAGGATGAAACATGTATAGCAAAATGAAGTAAAAACAGTACATTTGTGATATCATGTTTTTATGGCATATTCACTAGATTTTCGTAAAAAAGTCCTCGCATACTGTGACAAAACTGGTAGTATTTCTGAAGCATCTGCTGTTTTCCA
>NZ_SPOZ01000041.1 GCF_004569635.1 Streptococcus sp. LYSM12 | reverse complement strand
CGTCGCTTTCATATCGCTTCATCCAGTGTCTGATAGTATAATCAGACACTTGGTAGGTTTTCGTTAATTGACTGAGGGACTGCTTATGGCTCAGATACAACTGAAGGATTTCACATTTTTCTTCTACTGATTTTGGACTTCTTTTAGACATACGAAAACTCCCCTTATAGTGTCTAGTGAATTTTTGTTTTTTCACTGTCTACTATAAGGGGAGTATATCACTTGGTATAGTCTTTTCGTTTGCTTTTCGTACTAGGCAAGGAGCTGCAGGCTGTACTAGAGTACGGCAACGTGAGTTAACAAAGTAATAAAAGATAAACTAAACGACTATATTATTTGATGAGCGGTTAGCATAATCAGTGCAATCAATTCCACGCGCTCTACACCAAGATTCTACTACTGGTGCCAACACCAGATCTGTCTGACGCAAGGAAGCTATATCTCGAGTACCTAATATAGTCATGATTGCAACGATACTCTCACAAAAATCCTGCACTTCTGCAATCGCCTGCTCCACGGAATGCCCATCCTTTACCAACTGTAAGAAGCGGTTGGATAAACCTACTGTCTCCGCACCCAAGGCCAACAATTTGACAATATCTAACGGATTCTTAACACCACCCGAAGCAATGATCTGCGGACGACTAGTAGCAGGTAGACTCATAGCTTCTACCATGGAGATAAGAGTCGATTGCCCCCAACCATATAGATAGTCATAACTATTTTTTATCCGACGGGCATTCTCAATGCCCACAAAATCTGTCCCACCTACTCCAGAAATATCCACCGTTTCAACACCAATAGAAGCTAGGCGAGCGACTGTTTCACGACTCATTCCAAAGCCGACTTCTTTAACAATGACTGGCACCTCCAAAGAATGGACAAGGGTTTCTATATTTTTCATCCACATAGAAAAATCACGATCTCCCTCTGGCATGACGATTTCTTGAGGAGCATTCAAATGGATTTGTAAGGCATCGGCCTCTAGTAAGTCAATGGCCCTTTTAGCATTCTCTACATCATGGTGAGCACCCAAATTCGCAAAGATAATCCCATGTGGATTTTCTTTGCGCATAATTGAAAAGGTATGAGCAACACTCGAATCTTTGAGAGCTGCGCTGACTGAACCCGTTGCCAAAGGAATCTTGGTTTCACGTCCCAGAATTCCCAATAACTGGTTGATTTCCCCTGTCTTCTCACTACCTCCTGTCATAGCGTTGACAAAAAAGGGCATCTCTAACGCCAAACCAGCTACGGATGTCTTTAAGCTGACATCTGCCATCTTTATTTCTGGTAAAGAATGATGAACAAAACGCGTCTGCACTATGTCACTTGCTGATTCCATTGTAAATTGCTGATTAGCCAAGGCTACATGCTGATCTTTACGATTTGCTCCAACAACTTCATTTCCCAATATGACTTCTCCTATTTTCTATACGCATCAACGATTGAAAGGGGTAGCGGAGTAATTCCTGCTTCTTCCCAAGCCTTTGCAATTCTTTCTTTTTGTGCAGGGGAATCCACCAGACAAATCCCACAATCACCACCGCCAGCACCTGAAGATTTAGCAACAGCCCCCTCATCTATAGCTAACTGACACAAGCTATACAGCTGAGGAGTTTCAATCATCATTCCCATACCGGCTGAAAAGTCTTGCAACTGCTGCCGATTGGTTGCAATCGCTTCTCTGACTGCTATCTTGTCATTTTCTTGACAAGCACGAATCAACTTTTCCAAACAAGCACGATTAGTCCGTAAAAATTGGCGGTGAATTGCTTCTTTTGCTTCTTGATTGAGCTGATCTTGCATGCTTGCCACTAATTGATCAGTGGAAGCAGCAGAACCTGTCCAACCAACCAACAAATCTAATCCCTTTGGCAAATCAAGCGCTTGAATAGATAACTCTTTCCAGTCTTGCGCTACCAATTCAAGAATTGGCAAGCTAGTCATCGCTGCCTTGAGCCAGTTTCTGTCCACAGAATGATAGGCTACCATTCCTCCGAAACTAGATGCTGCAAGATCCCCAAAGGAACCTGTCATAGCAATTCGTAACTGGGCAAGTACTGCCAACTTGTACACCAAGATTGGCGCCAGCTCTTGTTGATAGTAGGATAATAAGACTTTAACTACAGCAACTGTCACAGCTCCCGAAGAGCCTAGCCCATACTTAGTACCAGACTGTTCATCATCTAAATCTGAACGAATTTCAAGACGATAAAGCGTGTCTACTTCCACTCCTAGGGCACGAACATAGTCTTCTACCACCTGCATACTACTGAGAATCAACTGGTAAGGCTTGGGGAAATCAGCACAAATCTGGTTCCCTCGACGCGACCATGCTACTTCAAGCTCCGGCTGTTGTGTGGAATAAATGCTCCCTATCTCTGCGCGCCGTAATTTTGCAAATAAGCACTGATCAACCGCTGCAATAAGCGCTGGATACCCTGCTTCAACGACCGCATATTCCCCTGCTAGATACAATTTCCCTGGTGCACTTGCCTCAAGCATGATCCACCCCTCTTGAAAAGGCTGCTTGTGAACCCTGCCAGTCTGCCTCTGATAAGGTATAGGCACCAGGTCCCGAAAGACTGGTCAAAACTTGCTCTGCTGGCAGATGCTCTTTCAAGGCTACAACCAAGCGCTCCATATCACTCGCGCGACAGAGAACCTTGACATTGGGACCAGCATCCATGGTCATATAAGCAGGCGCACCTAAATCTTCCCTCACCTGACGAACTGCTTCCTGCGCTCTTATGGTATCTGCTGTCCAATAAGTAAAAGGAGGGTTGGCAGACAGGGTCGTCGCATGCATTTTCATCCCATTATGCTCAGCAATTTGTCCTACTCTTTCAAAATCGTGCTGGGCAATCGCCAGCTTGATGTCTTGTAAGTCCTGGGCAGCTGTTTCAACCCACATAGGATAAAAAGGAGAGGTCTGAACGGTATGCTCCATACCTGCACGACTAGCAATCTTTTTCTTTCCTGTATCTACTGCTAGGATAATCATTCCAATATCCCAAGTGGCAGCATCAATCGGACGTGCTATGGAATCTGCTGAATTCGTTCCCATATCCCATTCTACAAAACCACCAAACAAGCTGCGGGTGCTAGAACCCGAACCACGTCGGGCAAAGGTCGATAATTGCTCACGTGACATTTCTAAGCCCAAGGCAGTTGAAGTTGCCAATGCTAGAGCCGCAAAGGCCGATGCTGAGCTAGCAAGACCTGCAGCTGTGGGTACAAAATTTAAACTCTCTACGCAGGCGAAACGCTTCTCACCTGTATATTCGCGAAACAAATCCAAAAATTGCGAAATTTTTTCAATTTCTTTTTCCGACTGTATTTCCTTGTTCAAGTAAAATACATCCGCTATCAAGGAGTCATCAAAGATAACCTTAGTATCTGTATAAAAGGCTTCCAGTGTCAATGACAAACTCGAGTTCATCGGTAAAAACAAGTCCCTATCCCGCTTGCCCCAGTATTTTATCAAAGCAATATTGGTATGAGCACGCGCAATTCCCACTTTCTTACTCATGTCGTTCTCCTAAGTATTGTATCCATGTTTGACTGGCACCTGCCCCTGCTAAGGATTGGGCAATTTTTTTAGCATCTTCTCTGGTTTTGGCAAGAGCAATCATACATCCCCCGCGACCGCCACCGGTTAATTTCGCTCCCAAAGCACCTTTCTCGCGGGCAAGCACCACCAGTCTATCCAAACTATCGTCTGATACTGTCAATTCTTGCAAGTAGCCTTGGGCTTGATTCATAACCTGGCCCAGCAATTCGGCCTGATTATGGACCAAGTAATCTCTCGCTCGATAGGTCAAGTCCCCGAGAGCCCTCACCCAGTTTTCCACCTCACTATGGTGTTGGTAAAGAAACGCTACATCGGTGATAGCCTCCAGCGTATTTCCTGTTTTCCCTGTATCTGCGACAACGAGATAGGCATCCAAAGAGAGGGCTACTGGCTCAATCGGTTGATTTTTGATGAAAAAGACAGGAGAGGTTCCCGTTACAGTCGTTGCATCAATTCCTGATGGATTCCCGTGGGCGATTTTTTCAGATGATTGGACAATCTCCCATAATTCCTCATCAGCTAGCGGTTTCTCATAAAAGGAGAATAAGGCTCGCGCTACTGCTACAGCCACTGCTGCACTCGACCCCATCCCTCGTTCTGCTGGAATAGTAGAGCGAATCTCAATATGAATGGCTGGGTCTGTTGGTGCTCCAATCCGATAGAGAGAAAAACGGATGGCATGTTTCAAACTCTCCCAGATTTTGGGCATTTCATGAACCAAACCTCGATAAAAATCACAACTAACCGAAAGAGCATGACCTTCCTTGCGAACCTCTGCTATAATTTGAACAGCAGAAAAAGGCATCGCAATAGCTGGCTGACCATAGACCACCGCATGCTCCCCCATCAAAATAATCTTTCCTGTTGATCTTCCTATTGTAACCATGATTTCTCCTTATGCACGTTATATTATACCATGTTTCCAGAAAAAGCTTCTATTATTTTACAACTCTCTTTTCTTCTCAATCCAATCGCTAAGTCGAACATAGCAAAAATTTGTTTTTCAATCCTAAAATCGCTACAATATTAGTAAAACCTGTATCCACAAGTAAGGTACCTTGTTTTTCAATTATCCAGCCTATTTTTTGAAAGAATATTGACTGTATATTGAAAAACATGAACGATGACTAGCAGTCAAGTAGCCTTGAATCGATATGTTGAGGTGTGAATATAGGTTCATTCGATACGACGAGGAATCAAGGCTATGAATATCAATCATTTAGTGCAACGTGCACCCAAAACTTTCCCCATTCTCCAGGCCACTTTTGGACTAGAACGCGAATCTTTGCGCATGAATACGAAACATCGCATCGCTCAAACACCCCATCCAGAAAAGCTAGGCGCTCGCAAGTTTCATCCCTATATCCAGACTGATTACAGCGAATCTCAACTGGAATTAATCACGCCTATTAGTCCGTCAACAAGCGAAGCCAGACGAGTGCTTGGAGCTATTACCGACGTGGCCTACCGCTCGATGAATAAAGACGAGTACCTCTGGCCACTGTCCATGCCACCTTATGCAAGCGAGGACGAGGTTCGCATTGCTCAACTTGACAATGTCTACGAATACCAATATCGGGAAAGCCTAGGAAAACGCTATGGAAAACTACTTCAAGCCATGTCAGGGATTCACTATAATATGGAATTCGGTTCCGACTTCGTCACACAATTATTTGAAACCAGCAACTATCACTCGCAGTTGGAATTTACCAACGATCTTTACCTGACCTTAGCCCAACAATTCCTGCGCTACCGCTGGTTTTTGACCTATTTATACGGTGCCAGTCCCATTGCTGAAAAAGAGGAGCTAAAGAAAGAGTTGAACCACCCTGTACGCTCTCTCCGCAATAGTTCCTACGGCTATGTTAATACCGATGATATCCACGTGTCCTTTGCCGATTTGGAAAGCTATGTCCGAGATATCGAACACTGTGTCGCAACAGGTCAGCTCTCTGCCGAAAAAGAGTTTTACTCAGCTGTACGCTTACGCGGTCACAAACACAACCGCGATTATTTGACAAAAGGCATTCGCTATTTAGAATTTCGCTGTTTTGACCTCAATCCCTTTGATTTTCTCGCTATTAGCCAAGAAACCTTGGACACCGTTCATCTCTTTATCCTTGCCCTTCTTTGGATCGATAGTCCAGAAGACATAGATAAAACCTTGAAAGCATCAGCAGAACTCAACAACCAGATTGCCCTTGCACACCCTCTCACTCCGCTACCCCCAGAGGCTAATACACAAGTCATTCTTGAGGCTATGAGTGCTGTCGCTTCTCATTTTCAATTAGGTGAGAAGTACCAAAAACTAGTAGAGAAAGTCAAGCAACAAGTTGCCCAGCCTGCATTGACCCTGTCAGGCCAACTTGTGACACATCTAAAACACCATTCCCTACAAGAATTCGCTCGTAAACAAGGGCAGAGTTTTCATGAACATGCCTGGACTGCCCCATATGCCCTCAAAGGTTATGAACACATGGAGCTTTCTACCCAGATGCTCATGTTTGATGCCATTCAAAAAGGGATTAATCTGGAGATTCTGGATGAAGACGATCAATTTCTTAAACTCTGGCACAAAAATCATGTGGAATATGTCAAGAATGGAAATATGACTTCCAAAGACAACTATGTCGTTCCCCTTGCCATGGCCAACAAAACAGTCACGAAAAAAATTCTCGCAGCAGCGGGATTTCCTGTTCCAGCAGGAGCAGAGTTTTCAACGAAAGCAGAAGCTCTACGCTACTATGGACAAGTTGAGAAGCAAGCTATTGTCGTCAAGCCAAAGTCAACGAACTTTGGTCTAGGCATTTCTATTTTCCAAGAGGGTACCAATCTGGAAGACTACGAAAAAGCCCTGGATATCGCCTTTTTAGAGGACAAACAGGTCTTGGTCGAACAATTTATCGCAGGTACCGAATACCGTTTCTTCGTCCTTAACGGAAAATGTGAAGCTGTATTGCTACGCGTCGCTGCAAATGTGGTCGGAGACGGAATTCATACGATTAGAGAATTGGTCCAGCTCAAAAATCAAGATCCGCTACGTGGTCGAGATCACCGCTCCCCCCTTGAAGTCATCAACCTTGGTGACATTGAAAGACTGATGCTCAGCCAGCAAGGCTACAGTCCAGAAACCATCTTAGAAGCTGGGCAAAGAGCAGAATTACGAGGCAACTCTAATATCTCGACAGGGGGTGATTCGATTGATGTCACGCATCAAATGAACGATAGCTACAAACAACTAGCGGCTGAGATGGCTACTGCTATGGGAGCCTGGGTTTGTGGGGTCGATTTGATTATTCCAAATCCTGCGCTTACTTCTACCAAGGACCAACCTAACTGTACCTGCATTGAGCTTAACTTTAACCCGTCCATGTATATGCACACCTACTGCTATCAAGGACCTGGACAGGCATTGACCCCTAAAATTATTGCCCAATTATTCCCTGAACTCAGTGATAAATACGAATAAACAGAAGCATTTCTAACATATCTCGTATCAAACTTGATTCCTTGCCCCTTTATGTGCTTCCCTGAACATCAAAATAAGGGGTAGCTACTTATTTTTACACTTTCTGTAGATGAGAATAGCGCAGACATGGGATTGATTTTGCAAATTGATCTCTTTCTGCTTTTCAAACCGCATTTAAACCTAAGCTGCTGGCATTTTACCTCTGTTATGCTATAATAAGTCTTATGGACAAAATGATTAAAACAATTTCAGAGAATGGGCACTTCCGTGCCTTTGTATTGGATAGTACAGAAACGGTTCGGCTTGCTCAGGAAAAGCATGATACCCTAGCTTCGGCAACGGTTGCTCTGGGTCGTACCTTGATTGCCGCCCAGATACTTGCCGCAAACGAAAAAGGGGACACCAAGATTACCCTCAAAATTCTAGGTGATAGCTCTCTTGGTGCTATTATTAGCGTGGCAGACACCCACGGGCAAGTCAAGGGCTACATTCAAAACCCAGACGTGGATTTGAAAAAAACAGCAACCGGTGAGGTCATCGTGGGTCCCCTCGTTGGGCAAGGTCACTTTTTAGTGATTACAGACTACGGTATCGGACATCCCTACCATTCTATGACTCCCTTGGTTTCAGGAGAAATTGGAGAAGATTTTGCCTATTTCTTAACTGAAAGCCAACAGACTCCATCAGCAGTCGGTCTCAATGTCTTGTTGGACCAAGAGGATAGGGTCAAGGTGGCAGGTGGTTTTCTCCTACAAGTCTTACCAGGAGCTACAGAAACTGAAATCGCACAATTTGAACAGCGAATCCAGAGCATGCCACCTATCTCTCAGCTGCTGACATCAAACAACCCTATCGAAGCACTTTTAGAAGCCATTTACGGTGGGCAAGCTTTCAAACGCCTATCCGAGTCTTCTCTCAGCTTCACCTGCGATTGCTCAAAAGAGCGCTTCTTAAACGCTCTTGCTAGCCTACCAAAAACCGATTTACAAGAAATGCAAGAAGAAGATAAGGGAGCAGCCATTACCTGTCAATTCTGCCAAAGCCACTATCAATTTGACGAAAATGACTTGGAGGAACTCATCAATGACTAATCTCAATACTCCATTTAGGATTGGAACTGTTGAAATCCCCAATCGAACAGTCCTAGCCCCAATGGCTGGAGTAACCAACTCTGCCTTTCGGACTATTGCTAAAGAGATGGGAGCAGGGCTTGTGGTCATGGAAATGATTTCAGAAAAAGGGCTGCTTTATAACAACGAAAAAACCCTGCACATGCTGCACATCGAAGAAAACGAAGCCCCCATGTCCATCCAACTTTTTGGTGGAGATGCGGACGGACTATCACGCGCTGCAGAATTTATCCAAAAAAATACCAAGGCAAATATCGTGGACATCAACATGGGCTGCCCTGTCAACAAGGTCATCAAAAATGAAGCCGGTGCCAAATGGCTTAAAGATCCAGATAAGATTTATCATATCATTAAGCAGGTCAGTTCTGTCCTTGATATTCCTTTGACTGTCAAAATGCGGACAGGATGGGCAAATCCTGATCTAGCTGTCGAAAACGCCCTTGCAGCAGAAAGTGCTGGGGTAGCAGCCCTTGCCATGCACGGTCGTACCCGAGAGCAAATGTATACCGGCACTGTTGACCTTGAAACACTCAGCAAAGTAGCAAAAGCTCTCACCAAGATTCCATTCATCGCAAACGGGGATATTCGTACCGTCCAAGATGCTCGCCAGCGAATCGAAGAAGTCGGTGCAGATGCGGTCATGGTGGGACGAACTGCCATGGGAAATCCTTACATTTTCGAACAGATCAATCACTATCTTGAAACAGGTGAAATCCTACCTGATTTGAGCTTTACCGACAAACTGAACATCGCCTTTGAACATCTGACTCGCCTCGTCAACCTCAAGGGGGAAACGATTGCCGTGCGTGAATTTCGAGGACTCGCCCCTCATTATCTACGGGGAACGGCTGGTGCTGCTAAAATTCGTGGAGCAGTAGCCCGTGCCGAATCAATGACAGAAGTTGAGGCACTCTTTCACCAAGCACGTGAAGCCTATAAATCATAAGAAGCTGGGAGTATTCCAGCTTTTTATAGTCGTTTCGTTTATCTTTTATTACTTCGTTCACTCACTTTGCCGTACTCCTGTACAGCCTGCAGCTCCTTGCCTAGTACTAAAAGCAAACTAAAAGACTATATCTCCCTTTTCTTTAGTAGTCACACTCAAAGAAAAGCAAAAATAGAGGAAGAAACGCAATCGAAGATAGAACATTGTTCCTCCCTATTTTAAGGAAACAGGCTGAAAAACTCCACTGGAGCTTTTCATTCATCAAGATAAGTGGACAAAGTATCGTCTTGATTTTCAAAGAGTATCTATATTCATCCAGAAACCATAACACCTCACATCACTATCAAAATGCCAACCAGGTCTTGCTAGATGCGCTGCCGTCTTACTCTTACTTGGTTTATATTCGTCAAACATCAATATCTGACCTTCCCAACTCACCTTGTAGCACCTCAGCCCTATCTTTAGTTTAGAGGACAATAGTGTTACTCTCCTTACCCCCAATCTTTCACTATTTAATGGCGAGAGCTAGTCAGTGCTTGATTGTTATAGTGTATGAGGACTAACTTCTCTATCGTCACAGGATAAAGATGCAGTGAAGAGGGCTAAATGATAGATTCCTTGTAAAATAAGAGGAGTTGACTTTTCCCTTACATTATTTCATAATAGAGAAAAGAAGCGCTTTATATCAGCACAAAGCTGATTGTTACACTGTAATGACGATAGAAAGTACTTTATCTACATTTCTAGCTCCTAAAAAAGTGAGGACAGCCATGAAATACTACCATACACTCAAAAATAGTCGGTTCGACATTTATTTTATCCTTATCATCATATTTATCTGGTCTATGATTGCTTGGTTTCCAACGAATATCCGTTTTCCTTTTGGAACTAGCTCTATATCTATTACTGATTTTCTCTTCCACTATTTTCTTCCAGTCAGCGGATGGCTTTCACTTCTAGCTTCTCTTCTTTTTAGAAGACTAAAGTTATTCCTATTTGGGCTTCTCTGCTTACAGCCGATAGTTGTCACACTGGCTTTATCCTACCTTATTTTCGGAATATTTGGACTAGATGCTCGATGAGTTGGTTCTATATAGTCTTTTAGTTTACTTTTTGTACTAGGCAAGGAGCTGCAGGCTGTACTGGAGTACGGCAAAGCGAGTGAATGAAGTAATATACTCCTTTAGTTTATAAACAGTATATGGTATAGTAGTTATATGGCATATGATTTAGATTTTAGGAACCGAGTATTAGAATACGTAACTGCTGGTCACAGCAAAAAAGAAACCTGTGCGCTTTTTGGCATTAGCACAAACACACTTTACGTTTGGGAAAAACAACTTTCAGAACAAGGGCATCTAGAGCGGAAAAAACGTGTTGCTAAGTCTCGCAAAATTCCCTTAGAACAGTTGGAAGCCTA
>NZ_SPOZ01000040.1 GCF_004569635.1 Streptococcus sp. LYSM12 | reverse complement strand
ATTCTCCTGAACTTAACCCGATTGAACAATATTGGGCTACTCTCAAAAACAAGGTTCGGAATCTACTCAGAGCTGGAAAGTCTGTATATGAAAGTTTAGAATACTGTTTATAAACTAAACGACTATAACACTAAAAACTGCTGAACACATCCTTGTCCAGCAGTTTATTTGTATGATTAGTGGGTATCGCCATTCCAGATAGAATTTTTCACGATGACATAGTCTACATGTTTCAAGCTAGAAATATCTTTCCCACCTGCGTACGAAATAGAACTTTGTAAGTCTTGCTCCATTTCAATCAGAGTATCTTTTAAATGACCTTTGACTGGTAGAAGAATTTTCTTCCCCTCTACATTTTTATAAGCACCTTTTTGGTATTCGGACGCAGAACCGTAATATTCCTTAAATTGCTCACCATCTATTTCAATCGTTTTTCCCGGGCTTTCAACATGGCCTGCAAAAAGCGAACCGATCATGACCATACTTGCTCCAAAGCGAATGGATTTGGCGATGTCACCATGGGTACGAATACCACCGTCTGCAATAATCGGCTTACGTGCAGCTTTAGCGCACCAACGCAGGGCAGCTAACTGCCAACCACCTGTTCCAAAACCAGTTTTCACCTTAGTGATGCAGACCTTTCCTGGACCAATACCAATCTTGGTTGCATCTGCTCCTGCATTTTCTAGCTCACGAACAGCTTCCGGTGTTCCAACATTTCCAGCGATTACAAAGGTTTCTGGCAACTCTTTTTTAATATGCCGAATCATTTGAATCACACTATCCGCATGACCATGGGCAATATCAATGGTGATATATTCAGGTGCATCATCTTTCAACTGGGTCACAAAATCATACTCATAATCTTTCACTCCAACCGAGATAGATGCAATCAAGCCTTGTGCGTGCATACGCTTGATAAAAGGAATTCTCCCTGCTTCATCAAACCGATGCATGATGTAAAAATAACCATCGTGTGCTAATTGCTCTGCAACATTTTCATCAATAATGGTCTGCATATTAGCAGGTACAACAGGTAACTTAAATGTATAGTTTCCCAATGTCACCCGCGTTTCCGCCTCTGAGCGGCTCTTGATGATACATTTGTTGGGAATCAGTTGAATATCTTCGTAGTCAAAAATAGGGAATTCGTTCAGCATTTAGCTCTCCTTTAAGATAATGACCTACCTATGCTCTTTTGCATCGCTACACCTTTCACGGCGCTTCCGTCATCTATTATACAGGATTGTTTGGATTTTGTCTATTTCAAAAGATTGTATTCTTTTAATGTTCGTTATTTATAATAAAATGCGAATATTTACGTTATATCATTCGGTTTTTATTTTGTTTTCAATACAAAAATACGAATCTAGTGACTGCGATAAATAGAATTTGCTCTACCGCTCAGATTAGCAAGGAACTAGCAGCTTGAACAAAGATTTGCCAAACTCAGTAGCCGTCAACCAAAAAGGAACTAATCAAATTCATAGAGCTGGGGATAGTTGGCACACTCTGGACTCTTGGGATGGCAAACCTCACGTCCAAAATAAATCATAGCCTGGTGAGCCTTGAGCCACAATTCTGGCGGTAAAACCTCCATAACACGCTTTTCCGTCTCTAATGGTGTCGCCGATTTTTTGACAATATCATGATGCTTGCAGATTCGACCTACATGGGTATCAACTGCAAAGGCTGGAATACCAAAACCAACGCTCATCACTACATTAGCGGTTTTACGCCCTACTCCTGATAGAGCTTCCAATTCTTCTCTAGTCTTTGGCACCTCCCCACCATGCTGACTAAGTAACTGCTGGGCGCACTCCTTTAGGAATTTGGCTTTATTGCGATACAGTCCCAGTCTTGAAATATAGCCTGCAATTTCAGACTCACTGGCTGCTGCCATCTTCTCTGGGCTTGGTAGTGCCTCAAAAAGAGCTGGAGTTACCTTGTTGACTGCCGCATCTGTTGTTTGTGCAGATAACATAACCGCTACCAACAATTCAAAATGGTTCCGAAAATCTAGACTAGGCTTAGCATCAGGATAGAGGGCAATAATTTCTTCAATTACTTTTCTTGCACGTTTTTTTGATAATACCATATATTCTCACTTCTTTTTCTGTTTTTCGCTATCTACTATTATAGCACAGGGCTAGAATAAATGGCAAAAGTGTGAACGAGAGAATAGACCAACAAAATCTCATTTTAAAATCCTGTATTCGCAAGTGAAACGCTTTAACTCAGAACATCCCTGCATTCAGTCTAGCCTATAATTAAAGCTAGTTATAATATTTTAGTTTACTTTGAATACTAGGCAAGGAGCTGCAGGCTGTACTAGAAGTACGGCAAAGCGAGTGAACGAAGTAATAAAAGATAAACGAAATGACTATAAAAGCAAAATGGAAGACTGTATACACGGGACCGATAGCATAAAACGAAAGTGCTGAACGATGAATACAGGCTCCTAATTGAGAATATAAGTATGAAGATGCTGCTTTCATACCCTTATATCTTAGCTGATGAGATACAGGTGAAACTCCTTATAAAAACAGATACCGCCGTTACTGCTTACAGGTTGCAAAGCAATGCTCTCTTATACAGCTCCCTTTGGGTATAGGTTTCTCACTGACAAAATATAGCTGGAGTAACCTTCTCACCTATTGGTCCCAGTAGGCATCTGATTGTTGCTATCACAACAATCTCGTTGCCTTTGTAGGGGTCTCACGACGAAGTTGCTGGCAACCTGTTCAGCCGCTTGCCGGTAGATAGCTGGCAAGTTCCCTGCACTTTGTTTGGGACTCACCTAGCTAGCCTCGTCGGGGTCTCACGACGAAGTTGCTTGCAACTTCTGTTCGGCCGCTTGCCGGTAGATAGCTGGCAAGTCCCTGCACTTCCGTTTGGGACTCACCTAGCTAGCCTCGTCGGGGTCTCACGACGAAGTTGCTTGCAACTTCTGTTCGGCCGCCTATTTTTACCGTAGCTGTTGCAGGCTGTGCCTGCTTTACAGATATGGAAGAAACTATCCAGCGGAGAGTTTCTTAGACACAGGGTACATGCGCTTTTTACGCTCTCGTATCTTGTGAAATTGAACTCGAGCTAAAAGCTTGGAAAAAAGATAGACTTCCTTGTGTTTTTCGAACACTGCGTCAGTCTCCTATTTTTCATGCGCTTTTTACGCTCTCGTATCTTGTGAAATTGAATGCGCCCTAAACTCTGGGCGAAAAAGAAACGAAGCCGTTGCGAGGTTTACTTGCTTACGGATACTTTTAGGAAGTAGGATGAAAACCTCCACTGGAGCTTTTCACTCATCAAATTTCCTATTTTCGCTTTGAGTTTTTACGGGCTTATATCTTGGGGAATTGAACGCGCCCTAAACTCTTCGTAAAAAAGAGAAGCCTTTGCTAGACGAAACGTCTGCGCAAAGTTTCCTATTTTTACCTTGAGTTTTTACGGGCTTATATCTTGGAGAATTGAACGCGCCCTAAACTCTTCGTAAAAAAGAGAAGCCTTTGCTAGACGAAACGTCTGCGCAAAGTTTCCTATTTTTACCTTGAGTTTTTACGGGCTTATATCTTGGGGAAAGTCACTGTCATGGTTGTCCCCTGATCTACATCACTATCTACCTCAATGCTTGCGCTATGGACCTGTAAGGCATACTTGACAATAGATAAGCCTAGGCCTGTCCCACCCACCTGCTTGGAGCGGCTCTTATCTGCTCGATAAAATCGTTCAAAAATACGTTCCTTATCCGCAGCAGCAATTCCCAAACCTGTATCGGCTACCTGAAAGACAATACTATCCTGTTTTTGTGATAGTTCAACGGTCACCCGTCCATTTTCTTTGTTGTATTTGATCGCATTGTCACAGAGGTTATAGATAATAGATTGCAAGAGGGCTGGATTTCCTTTATAGTGAACGGTATCGGCTTTTACGGTTAAGGTAAGACCCTTTTGTTTTATTTTTTCGTTTAATCCAGTCAATACCTGCTCTGTAAGGTTCGTCATATTTACAACTTCTTTATGGATTTTTCCTCCCTCATCCAGCTGGGCTAATTGTAAAATATCTTCCACCAGCTGAATCATTCGTCTGGTCTCCTGATGTATTTTCATAGAAAATAATTGAACGCTTTCTGGAGAAGTAAGACCTGACTGAAGCATTTCAGAGTAACCAAACAAAATATGTAAAGGGGTTCGTAGTTCATGAGAAACTGTTGCTGTAAATTCTCTTCGAAGTTTGTCCAGATAGTACTGCTCTGTCACATCAAAGAAGAGAAGAACCGCACCTGTCTGCTCTGCTTCTGCCCAAACAGGACGGACGAGAACCTTTCTCTGTCTTTCTTCAATCTCAAAAATTTTCTCTGCTTTTTGACCAGCTAACCCCTCTTCTAAGAGTTCTCTAAGACCTAGATGACGAGAAAATGCTGGAACGATTTGACCAATATTCGACCGATCTAATCCCAAGAGTTGTCCTGCTGCACCATTGTACGAAACTAAGTAGCCTCCCTTATCGACAATGACTATCCCCTCTTTCATTTTTGAAATAATGGTGTCAAATTCTTTCCTTTTTTGTTGGAGCAAGCTTTCTTTTTCTGCCAGTTGCGTCTGGTGCTGTTCCAAGCGATTCAGCAAGGGAGAAAGTTCAATATAGACATCATTTTCAAACGGATTTTCAAGATTTACTGTTTCAAGCGGTTCCAGGAGTTTTTTAGAAATTTTCTTGGCAATCAACAGCGAGCTCAAACTGGAAAGGATAAAAAGTAACCCCATCCAAGGAGTCAACTGTCCCAGTAAAACCCAAATCGTTTGTTGGGATAGGGACAAACGAAGCACTGTTCCATCTGCTAGTCGTTGAGCTGAGTAAAATAGGCGCTGAGTAAGGGTGTCTGATTCCCTGATACTTTGACCAAAGCCTATCTCCTGAGCTTCTCTTACTTCCTCACGATCAGCGTGATTGTCCAGCTGAACCACTAATTTCTCCGAATCATAGAGAACATCCCCATCAGGAGCAATCCATGTGATTCGTAATTCCTTGCTATCGAGGTTCTCTAAATAACGAAAGCCCTCTTGCTCTACTGCTTGAGCAATTAAATTAGTCTGGATACTCAGTTGCTCCAACTGTAATTCAGAAAAATAGTGAAAGAGATACCCTAAGATAAGAAGGACAGTCCCAAGAAAAATCCCCATGGTAGATAGGAAAATGGCCTGAAAGATTTTCTTAGTCATTTCCGACCTCCAAGAGATAACCGACCCCTCTAACCGTTTTAATATAGTCAGCTACGCCCCCTAATTTTTGGCGTAGGGTTCCAATGTGGACGTCTACTGTCCGAGTTTCCCCCAGAAAATCCTGTCCCCATACCTTATCCAAAAGTTCTTGCCTAGTAAATACTCTTTGGGGAGCTCGAACTAGTAATTTCAGCAATTCAAATTCTTTTAAAGTCAGTTCTAACTTCTTCCCCTCTATGACTACCCGATGTCGTGCCAAATCTAGCTCAATTACTCCATATTGCAATCGTTCTTTCTTTTCCGTTTTTTTGACACGGCGAAGAACCGCCTTGATACGCGAAATCATTTCCATCATCCCAAAAGGCTTGACCAAGTAATCATCTGCCCCTAAATCTAGACTTTGAACCTTATCAAATTCTGTCCCTTTAGCGGTTGCCATTATTACTGGCACATGACTGGTCGCTGAATTTTTCTGTAATTCTGCCAGGATCGATATCCCATCCTGACCAGGCATCATCACATCTAAGATGATAAGATCTGGCAATGTCTCTTTCAATTCTTTCCAAAAACCAGTTGCTTCTGAAAAACCTTTAGCCTCAAAACCAGCGGTTTTAAGGCTATAAAGCATTAGTTCTCGGATGGCATCATCATCTTCTACACAGTAGATCATTCGTTTCACCCTTCTAGTTGACCTGTGATTGCAAACTGGACCCACTTGGCAATATTTACCGCATGGTCTCCAATTCTCTCCAAATATTTTGCAATCATCAGTAAGTCAATAGCCTGATCTCCATTAGCAGACTGTTTTCCTAAATAACAGGCCAGTTTTTCTTTTATTGTACCAAAATATTGATCAATTGTATCATCTTTTGCTATGATTTCCTGTGCTAGTGTACCACTTTCTTTGACAAAAGCATCTAAACTTCCAACCACCATCTGGCTAACCTGGTCTGCCATTTTCTTAACCAAGGGAATTTCATCCACTAAATGAATGGTATTCTGGCTGATTAGATCTGCTACTTCTGATGACTGAGCACCAATTCTCTTCATGTCATAAACCATTTTTAATGCTGCAGAGATTGTCCGTAAATCACGAGCAACCGGTTGTTGACGTAAGAGCAATTTCAGACAGCGAGCCTCAATATCTCGTTCCAACTCTTCCATCTGCTGATAGGTTTGCTGGATCAATTCCTCATCCAAGCAGTCTAACCCCGTTAACCCCTCAGCAGAACGGGCAATAATTTCTTCACACAAGCCTCCCATATACATCATATCTTTCTGCAAGGCTTCTAGCTGACTTTCAAAACGTGAGCGCATTAACCGAACCTCCCTGTAATATAATCTTCTGTACGTGGATCTTTAGGCATACTAAACAGTTGACTGGTCTTATCATATTCAACCACTTCTCCTAACAAGAAGAAAGCAGTCTGGTCTGATACCCGCAAGGCTTGTTGCATATTGTGGGTCACCATGATGATTGTGTAGTCCCTTTTTAACTCCAGAACCAATTCCTCAATTTTAGATGTCGAGATTGGGTCCAAAGCAGAGGTCGGTTCATCCATCAGCAAAACTTCTGGTTCAATCGCCAAAGCTCTCGCAATACAAAGACGCTGCTGCTGTCCCCCTGATAAACCGAGCGCTGACTTATTTAGACGATCCTTGACTTCATCCCAAATAGCCGCCTGCCTAAGGGAACGCTCTACTATTTGATCTAACTCCAATTTTTTGTGAATTCCATGCGTACGTGGCCCATAGGCAACATTATCATAAATACTCATGGGAAATGGATTGGGTTTTTGGAATACCATCCCTACTTTTTTTCGCAGAACAGTCGTCTTCATCTCTTGATAGATATCTTCCTGATCCAACAGGACTTGCCCTTTTATGTGACAATCCTTGACCAAATCATTCATTCTATTCAAACTTTTTAGCAGAGTGGATTTCCCACAACCAGAAGGACCAATAAAAGCAGTGATATGATTGCTGGGGATTTCCAGATTGATCTGTTTCAAAGCATGAAAATCTCCGTAGTGTAGATTCAAATTCTGAATACTAAATTTACTCATGTTTATTTCTTCCTAATTTTAATGCAATCCATTCGGATAAAAGGTTCATAACAATAACAAGAAGCAGGAGAATCACTGCCGTAGCATAAGTTTGATTGATATAGATCCCCTCTCCCGAAATCAAATACATATGTACAGCTAACGTTCTTCCCGAATTCGTTAAACTGGTTGCTACTTCTGCTACAGTACCAGCTGTAAAGATAAGGGCCGCTGACTCTCCGATTACACGCCCCAAGGCAAGAACAACTCCAGAAAAAATTCCTGGTAAAGCTGACGGTAATACTACTTGAAAGATTGTCCGTAATTTTCCGGCTCCAAGAGCAAAACTCCCCTCACGGTATCCCTCTTCGACAGATAGCAAGGCCTCTTCTGTCGTCCGCATAATCAAGGGTAATATCATGATACTTAGCGTAGATGCCCCTGCCGTCATTGAGAGTCCCATATGGAGAAATTTCACAAAGAACAAGGCTCCAAATAAGCCGTAAACAATAGAGGGAATTCCTGATAGAGTTTCTGTTGCCAGACGTACAATCGTTACCAAAAAATTGTCTGCACTAGCATATTCCGTTAGGTAAATGGAAGCACCTATCCCAATTGGAAGTGCAATTATGAGGGATAATACTGCCATCAAAACAGTATTTAACAAGGCAGGTAGCATGGAAACATTTGTACTAGAATAAGTCCATGAAAACAAGTCCAAATTTAGATAGGGCAGGCCTTTTAATAGAATATAGACGACAATAAAACTCGTTGCTAGTCCGGCCAAGCCCGCTGATAGATAGACTATCCACCTCAAAAAGAAAGACAAATGGTCACGATTCGATTCTTTTTTAAAAAATGACACGATGGCTACTCCTTTTTATACATCATATAGAAGGTCGTATTAATCATTAGTATGAAGATAAAGAGAACAACTGCTGTTCCTATAAGAGCTTCTCGGTGCAAGTCTGTTGAATACCCCATCTCCATTACAATATTGGTTGTAAGTGTTCGTACGCCGGAAGTTAATGAAGTAGGTATCAAGGCCTGATTACCTGCTACCATGATGACAGCCATCGTTTCTCCCATCGCTCTTCCCAATCCTAAAATGACACTGGCCAAGATTCCTCTTTTTGCTGCTGGCAGAACGATGAAAAAAATACTACGCTCATGGGAAGCTCCTAGAGCCAAGCCACCTTGATAATAAGTTTCCGGAACTGCTCGCAAAGCAGCTTCTGACACACTAATAATGGTAGGTAAAATCATGATACCGAGCAAGATAGAGGCTGTTAGAACCCCCATTCCATGACCACCCATATAATTTCGTACAAAAGGCACAAGAACAACCAGGCCAAAGAATCCATATACGACAGATGGAATTCCTGCCATCAAGCTCACTGCTTTCTTAAAGAAAGGATACCACTTTTCTTTACAAAAAAAGGCTAAATATAGAGAGGTTAAAATCCCAACTGGAACCCCAATTAGCAAGGCTCCTAAGGTCACATAGATAGAGCCGATAATCATCGGTAAAATACCAAATATATGATTTGACGGTCTCCATTCCAAACCTAAAAGGAAATTGCCCCAACCAATTTCCTGAATAGCTGGCAAACCTGCCGAAAAGAGGAAAATACAAATAAAAATAACGGATAAAACGGAAAGGCAGGCAGTCATAAAAAAGACTGCTTGCATTCCGGCTTCTCTAAATTGGCGCATGAAATTCCCCTTATTTTGAAATATAGGCTGACCATTGCCCCTCTTTACCAGTATAGATATCCTGAACATCTTGAACGGTGAGTCCAGATAACGGATTGTCTTTATGGACAATAAGTGCAATTCCATCCATTGCAATGGCTGTTGCAGATGCACCTTTTGACTTTTCAGAATCTTTCAATTCACGCGAAGCCATTCCGATATCAGCACTTCCTTCAATAGCACTCGTTACTCCCGTTGAAGAGTCGCTTTGCTGAATTTCTACTGTCACTCCAGCATTGGCTGTCTGATAGGCTTCTTTCAGTTTTTCCATAACAGGGTTAACAGAACTTGATCCAGCAACAACGACCTTTCCAGAACTCACTTTTGATTGATAGGCTGAGTTTGCCTCTACAGAAATAAAACCTGTTTTTTCAACAATAGCCTGTCCATCTGTGCTGAGAATAAAGGAGATAAAGTCTTGTGCGGCTTCGCTGCTTTCTCCTTTTGTCACAATGTTGAAAGGACGTGCAATTTTATATTGACCTGATGTAATGCTTTCTACACTTGGTGCTACGCCATCAATCTCTAATGTCTTACTGGTCCCATCCAAAGCACCTAATGAAGCATAACCGATAGCACTACTATCACCAGCAACTGTCGTCAACATCACCGCAGTTGAGTTCGTCACAATCGCTTGTGGGGTTGTGTTATCTTTTTTATTCCCGTCTGCATCCTTACTTTCGACACCAAATAGCTCAATAAAGGCACCACGAGTTCCTGACCCCTCTTCTCGAGACACAACGGTGATAGGCTGCTCAGCTATGTTAGCCTCTTTCTGACCACAGGCTGTTAAAAAACCTAGACAAGCAAAACTAATGGCTGCAATTTTTGTAAAATGATTAGACATACTATCATCCACTCCTTTATCTTTATACCTCCATCTTACAGGTTTATTATCAAATTCTTTCCCTGTTTTTTGTAAAGTTTTTGTAAAATCGCTTCTAACTATTCTCAAGCAATACCAGGTTTTGGAGCTTTTTAAATAGTTGGACCAGGCCATAGAATAGCTTGCCCTCACCTACACCAGTATCATTATCAACAAAGAAAAAGACTGCCAGGGACGACCTAGTAGTCTGATATAACTTTTTTATCATAGCAGAGGGAGTTTTTGCATTCTGTTGATTGTCGTATAAATACGATTAAATTCACTAAGACAGTAATGATAAGCCTTTATGCTATCAGAATAAGTCTATTTTCTATGCATTGCATTCTTACCTAGCACATTTCTTAAGCTTCTTTCAATTTATTCAAAAATCAAGCTAACAATAAATCCCTTGTCTTTCCTAATTACATAAAAAGTGTCAACGGCTGCAACAGGCTATATCTTCTTTTATAGTCGTTTAGTTTATAAACAGTATTCTAAACTTTCATATACAGACTTTCCAGCTCTGAGTAGATTCCGAACCTTGTTTTTGAGAGTAGCCCAATATTGTTCAATCGGGTTGAGTTCAGGAGAATAGGGAGGTAATGGAAGAAAATAATGTCCCTTGGCTATAGCAAGCTTATCCAATTTCGCTTTAGGATGGAAGCTGGCATTGTCCATTACAATAAGATGTGGCTCTGACAAAGAGGGTAAGAGCTGGTTATCAAACCATTTGGTAAAAAAGCGCTCGTCATACTTTC
>NZ_SPOZ01000003.1 GCF_004569635.1 Streptococcus sp. LYSM12 | reverse complement strand
GAAAGTATGACGAGCGCCTTTTTTACCAAATGGTTTGATAACCAGCTCTTACCCTCTTTGTCAGAGCCACATCTTATTGTAATGGATAATGCCAGCTTCCATCCTAAAGCGAAATTGGATAAGCTTGCCATAGCCAAGGGACATTATTTTCTTCCATTACCTCCCTATTCTCCTGAACTTAACCCGATTGAACAATATTGGGCTACTCTCAAAAACAAGGTTCGGAATCTACTCAGAGCTGGAAAGTCTGTATATGAAAGTTTAGAATACTGTTTATAAACTAAACGACTATACTAGGCAAGGAGCTGCAGGCTGTACTAAGGTACGGCAAAGCGAGTGAACGAAATAATAAAAGATAAACCAAAAGACTATAGGAGAAAAAATAAGGCCAGCACAGCTAGCATTTGCAACAAAAAAATGTTGAAGTATCAACATTTTACAAGTCCGACAAGTCCCACCTGTGAATTGTCAGACACTGCTTTCAATCGGCAGTTCTCTAACGATTGATACAAGGCAAACTACTCATACTATAAAAACATATACTTTCTAACAATCAGCCTCTCCCAGAGTTTTAGCTCACCTTGCTGAACTTCTGTTCTACCCTCGATTTCGTCGCATAGTCATGTATTGATTGTTATAAAATAGTAATGAGGTCGGTACTGTTGTTCCAACCTCATTATCTGTTAGGCAATCCGTCCTGAGGGAATCGAACCCCCATCTCAAGAACCGGAATCTTACGTGATATCCATTACACTAAGGACGGCAAGAGAAAGGGAGTGGGACTCAACTGTCATTTCGAAAAAATTGATGTTCCTCACTCCTTTATTTCTTGGTTGACTAGGCTCGTAGATTATTGGTGTAACACCCTTTTACAAACCAGACAACTACTACAACAAGCTGTTAAATCTATACAACTTACTAAGAGCAACTCTTTTTATCTCAATCTCAAATCTGATTTTGACAGAGTAGCAATCTATTACAATTCAATATCGCCGAAAAGGTCAGCCATAGAGAATCCAGTTTGAGTTTCTGGAAGTTCAAAATCACGTTTTTCTTGACGTTTTGGACGACGTGGACGTGATTCACGTTTTTCAACTTTCTCTTCACCCTCAGCTTGAGCTGGGCGCTCTTCCAAAGCTTTGATAGAAAGGGATACACGCTCATCAGCAGCATTTACTTCAAGAACTTTGACCGTTACATCTTGACCAACTGTAAGTGCTTCTTTTGGATTTTCAACACGTTTGTGTGAAATTTGTGAGATGTGTACAAGTCCATCAATACCTGGCAATACTTCTACGAAAGCACCAAAGTCAGTCAAACGTTTTACTTTACCTTCAATTACGTCACCAGTAGCTAATTTTTGCTCAACACCATCCCATGGTCCAGGCGTTGTAGCTTTCAATGAAAGGGACACACGACCTTCTTCTTCGTCAATCGCAAGAACTTTCACTTCAACTTCTTCACCAACTGTTACAACTGATTTAGGTGATACGTTGCGTTCATGTGACAATTCAGTCAAGTGAACAAGTCCATCCACACCACCAAGGTCAATAAAAGCACCGAAACTTGTGATTCGCGCAACTTTACCTGTTACGTTTTCACCAACAGTTAATTTGCTGAATACTTCTTGACGAGCAGCAGCAGCCACTTCTTCTACTACGTCACGACGTGACAAGATGAAGCGGTTTTCTGCTGGGTCAACTTCTTTGATTTTCGCTTCAAACTCTTGGCCTACAAAACGTTCAGTATTACGAGTAAAGCGAGTATCAATCATTGAAGCTGGGATGAATCCACGCAAACCTTCAAATTCAACTGAAAGTCCACCTTTTACTGCACGAGTTGCCTTAACAGTAACGACTTCATCTTCACGTCCAACAAGTTTGTCCCATGCTTTGCGTGCCTCTAAACGTTTTTTAGATACAAGATAGGTAACAGTGTCTGTATCTTTACCAACTACTTGGCGAAGTACAAGCAATTCAAGCGTTTCACCAACTTTAACAAGTTCGTTGATGTCAGCTTCACGGTCGTTTGTCAACTCACGAAGAGTTAAAACACCCTCAACACCAGTTCCAGAAATAGCTACATTAGCTTGACCAGCATCAACTGTCAATACTTCTGCAGTTACCACATCACCAGGTGCAACTTCGCTTACACTGTTCAACAAATCTTCAAATTCGTTCATTATAAAAAAACCTCCGACAATCAAGTCTCTCGACTCAACATAAAATATATTTTATTAAGGCACACGCAAGGACTAACAAAAGAGTATCTTTGACGAATTAGGAACCGTTCCTAATACCTTGACTGGGGTAGCTGGATTCGAACCAACGCATGAGGGAGTCAAAGTCCCTTGCCTTACCGCTTGGCTATACCCCAAGATTTTTTCTCCAGAAATGCTCACCGCTCTTAAGCTGAACACCGACGAAACGCTAGGTGATGATACATCACTGGGCAATTTCCTATTCTCGTACGGACTTTTTTAGGCTCTTAATATCCTAAATGGAGAGAGAGGGATTCGAACCCCCGAACCCGAAGGAGCGGATTTACAGTCCGCCGCGTTTAGCCTCTTCGCTATCTCTCCTCAACACTAACAGTCCTTATTCTATCATAAAATAGTCACTATTACAAGAGATTAATGGTGCAAATTGTAATTTTCAATGACATTCCCGACAGCTTTTTCGAGCTTTTTATAAAAGCTCTCTGTATTTCCATTTTTCATGACGGCAAAATGATTCTCTGCTAGTTCTGCAATCTCACCAATAACCTTTTTTCCAATAGTTAGAGTGTAGCCTGGAAACTTCTCTCCATTGACTTGTACACTGCCCTCTTCTAGTTGAATTTCAATTTTTTTATCTTTTTTACTCATTATCAAACCTCACTTTTCCCATTTTACACGAAAAGAATAGAGCTTGCAAGTGCAAGCTCTAATTTTCATCTACTTTTACAATCCAACCTTCTGGTGCTTCAATATCACCAAATTGGATACCTGTTAATTCGTCATATAATCTACGTGTGACAGGTCCAACTTCTGTTTCACTGTAGAATACATAGAAATCATCATCGTGCTGTACACCACCTATTGGGGAGATGACTGCTGCTGTGCCACAGGCTCCTGCCTCAATAAAGTCTGACAATTCTTCCACAAAGATTTCTCTCTCAACAGCTTTCATCCCCAAACGATGCTCCGCCAAATAGAGCAACGAATATTTCGTAATTGATGGCAAAATGGACGGACTAATGGGGGTTACAAATTCATTGTTTTTGGTAATCCCAAAGAAATTGGCAGATCCAACTTCTTCAATCTTGGTATGGGTTGCTGGGTCAAGATAAATCACATCAGAAAAGCCTTTTTTCTTAGCATATTGACCTGGTAAGAGTGAAGCTGCATAATTTCCACCGACCTTGGCTGCACCTGTTCCATGAGGAGCTGCGCGGTCATACTTGTCTTGGATGAGAAAATGAGTCGGAGCAAGTCCACCTTTGAAATAATTCCCAACAGGCATGGCAAAGACTGTAAAGATGTACTCCTCTGCTGGTTTGACACCGATAATATCTCCAATTCCAATTAAAAGCGGACGAAGGTAAAGGCTGCCTCCTGTTCCATAAGGCGGAACGTATTCGCTATTAACGCGCGCTACTGCTTTACAGGCTTCAACAAACATCTCTGTCGGTACCTGCGGCATCAGGAGACGATCAGCGGTCCGTTGCAGACGCTCAGCATTCTGGTCAGGACGAAAAAGCTGGATAGAACCATCCTTGGTCCGATAGGCTTTTAAGCCCTCAAAGGCTTGTTGTCCGTAGTGGAGGGCCGGTGAGGATTCAGATATATGGAGGGTCGCATCTTCTGTCAGGCCACCTTCATTCCATTTTCCGTCTGTGTAAGTTGCTAAGTAACGATAAGGCAATTTCATATAGGAAAATCCAAGATTTTCCCAGTCAAGTGATACAGTCATAGACTTCTCCTTTTTCAGTATGTACTTATCATTGTACACCTTTTTTTCATATTTTCAAGTATTATTTTTCAATTTTCAGATAATTTAATGATAGAAAAAAACCAGCACAAGGCTGATTTTTACATCAGGTAAGCATCGTTGACTTCTTCATCTGAAATCGTGTCAGAAAGAAAGCTACCATTGCTAGTACGTTCTGAGAAAGAAAGCTCTGCAAGGTTTACCTCGTATACTTGACCAGAAGCTGAGATTACTTTCAAAAATTGGCTCTCATCTAGACCCTCACCTTGGTGGAACAAGTCCAAATCAATCGCTTCACCTTGGACTATTCCTGAGATAAAGACACGGTGTGGCTTCGTTTTTAATTCACGTAAAATCTGCAAGCCGCGGTTAGCACGACTGGTTGCTGGAATTTCGTCCACTGCTACTTTTTTCAGTGCACCTCTTTGAGTCAAAACATAGAATGCCTTGCTTGAAACTAGAAAGGCTGCAGCTACTGTGTCATTCCCTTTTAAATTAATAGCCTTGACACCAGCCGCCTTTGCACCAACGACTGGCACCTCTTCACCATTAAAGCGAAGAGCGTAGCCCATCTTCGTAATAATCATGACATCTTCTAGCTGAACAGGCACAACCAAGACAACTTGATCCTCATCATTTTTCAATTTAGCAAACTTGAGTGACTTAGACTTATAGGTCCGCCAAGGTCTAAATTCGCTGCGCTCAACACGTTTAATTTGCCCCATTTTCGTTGCCGCCAGATAGACACCTGTATCAATATTTTCTACCAACTCCGCATAGATGACTTCTTCTCTTACTTCAAAGTTGGAAATTGTCTGACTGAGATGTTCACCAATTTCTTTCCATTTGATATCGGATAATTCATGGACAGGCCGATAAATAACATTCCCTAGATTGGTGAAAATTAAAAGCTGCTGGGTGGTCTTGGCTGCACTCATAAAAATCAGGCGATCATCGTCACGCTTGCCAATTTCATCCACTGTTGAAGCTGCAAACGACCGTGGACTGGTGCGCTTGATATATCCTGCTTTCGTAATGCTGATGTAAGTTTCTTCTTCAACCACTAGACTAGCTGTATCAATTTCAATGGTTTTGGCTGTATCTTGCAATTCACTGAGGCGCGGATTACCAAATTTCTTTTTCACATCACGTAACTCTTTTTTCATGAGATTGTACATCGTACGCTCATCCCCAATAATCGCTGCCAGGTAGGCAATTTTATCACGGAGTTCTGCCTCTTCTTCCTCCAGAACCACGACGTCCGTATTAGTCAAACGGTAGAGTTGCAGGGTCACGATAGCTTCTGCTTGTTCTTCGGTAAAGTCATAGCTGACCTTGAGGTTTTCCTTAGCATCTGTTTTATTTTCACTGGCCCGAATCAGCGCGATGACCTCATCCAAAATCGAAATCACTCGAATCAAGCCCTCGACAATGTGGAGGCGCTTTTCAGCCTTTGCCTTATCAAAGCGACTACGAGCTAAGATGACCTCTTTGCGGTGGGCAATGTAGCTAGTCAAAATCGGCACAATTCCGACTTGACGTGGAGTGAAGTTATCAATTGCTACCATATTGAAATTATAATTTATCTGTAAATCAGTGTATTTAAACAGGTAATTCAAAATCAACTCACGATTGGCATCTTTTTTGAGCTCAATGGCGATTCGCAGACCAGTCCGATCTGACTCATCACGGACTTCAGCAATCCCTGCTACCTTGCTATTAACCCGCACATCATCAATCTTTTTAACCAGAACAGACTTATTGATTTCATAAGGAATTTCTGTGACAACAATCTGTTCCTTGCCACCTTTTAATTGCTCTATTTCAGTTTTAGAGCGTACAACCACACGCCCTTTTCCTGTTTCATAGGCTTTCTTAATTTCATCGCGTCCTTGGATAATAGCTCCTGTCGGGAAATCTGGCCCTGGTAAAAATTCCATGAGCTTATCCACCTTGGCCGTTGGATGGTCAATCATGTAAATAACGGCATCGATGACCTCTGAGAGATTGTGGGGCGGAATATCGGTTGCATATCCTGCTGAAATCCCTGTCGCCCCATTCACTAAGAGATTTGGAAAGGCTGCAGGTAAGACAGTTGGCTCTTTTTCCGTATCGTCAAAGTTCCAGGCAAAAGGAACGGTTTTCTTGTCGATATCCTCAAGTAGGAAGCCTGCCATTTCAGACAGGCGCGCCTCGGTATACCGCATCGCCGCAGGTGGGTCACCGTCCATGGAACCGTTGTTCCCGTGCATTTCCACCAAAATCTCACGATTTTTCCAGTCTTGGCTCATGCGGACCATGGCATCATAAATAGACGAATCACCATGCGGGTGGAAATTCCCCATGATATTTCCGACAGACTTGGCAGACTTGCGATACCCCTTATCATGCGTATTGCCATCTTTATTCATGGAATAAAGAATCCGCCGTTGTACCGGCTTCAATCCGTCACGAATGTCGGGCAAGGCCCGCTCTTGAATGATGTATTTGGAGTAGCGCCCAAAACGC
Source organism: Streptococcus sp. LYSM12 (assembly GCF_004569635.1). Taxonomy (GTDB): domain Bacteria; phylum Bacillota; class Bacilli; order Lactobacillales; family Streptococcaceae; genus Streptococcus. The sequence goes on along the minus strand of NZ_SPOZ01000003.1, from coordinate 119,610 downwards.
TCTCCCATGATGTCCTCTAAGGACATGTTTTGAATGTTTGACATAAATTAAGATACAAAGGGACAATTCGGCTCGCCGAAAAATTCCGTAAGAAAATAGAAAATCGACCGACGATGATAGACATCTAGGGAGATTTATCTTTTTCACTAGGAATTTAGTCCCGTGTTCAGTTAGAAAGGCTAACAGAACATTCCTTTCTTCGTTTCTTGTCGAAAAATTACTCTTTCTTTTTTACTTTTTTGATAATCGCCTTAAGTAGTGGGGACAGAAGCGATCTCCTGCAGAGTTCCATTCCTAAGTAGGAAGCATTCCGTCTTCCAACTTCCCTAAAGATAGTAACAAAGTTAGTGGCTTCTTTCACTACAGCGGCGATTATCCATTTTGGGCTCGCTCACGCTTACCTGCATGCCGTAGTAGAATATTAATGCTCAACCAGAACCCTGGAGGATGAATCTTCTCTTTTCGTACCTTACTCCAGACAGCCTTATTTTCCCAGCCAAATCTCTGTTTAATAACTTTTCTATTGATGTTGCAAAAAACATCAACTGATGCCTAACGGCAAATATATTTTTCTTATGAATTTTTGCTCCATTGCAAAGCACTCCGTTAAAACGCGCCACTTTCTTCCAAGGTAAAGATGACATTATCTTCAATCCATTTACGGCGAGGTTCGACCTTATCTCCCATAAGAACCGATACGCGGCGTTCTGCCCGAGCCAGGTCTTCAATGGTCACGCGAATCAAGGTGCGAGTAGCTGGATTCATGGTCGTTTCCCAAAGTTGGTCTGCATTCATCTCGCCCAGCCCTTTATAGCGCTGCAACATTGCTCCCTTACCAAAGTCTTTACGGAGTTGCTCCAGTTCGTTATCTGTCCAAGCATAGGCAATCTTTTCCTGTTTACCCTTGCCCTTACTCATCTTATAAAGGGGAGGAAGAGCAATATAGACCTTACCAGCCTCTACTAGCGGGCGCATGTAGCGATAAAAGAAAGTTAAGAGAAGCGTCTGAATATGGGCTCCGTCTGTATCCGCATCGGTCATGATGATAATCTTATCGTAATTCGCATCTTCTAAATTAAAGTCCGAACCGACACCTGCACCGATCGTATAAATCATTGTATTGATTTCTTCGTTTTTCAGAATATCTGCCATTTTTGCCTTGGCAGTATTGATGACCTTTCCTCTTAGGGGCAAAATCGCTTGGAATTTGCGGTCCCGTCCTTGCTTAGCAGAACCACCAGCCGAATCTCCCTCGACCAGATAGAGTTCATTTTTAGCAGCATTCTTGGACTGGGCAGGGGTTAATTTCCCTGATAGGAGCCCCTTGTCTTTCTTATTTTTCTTCCCATTACGACTTTCATCACGAGCCTTGCGTGCTGCCTCTCTCGCATCTCTGGCACGAATGGCCTTGCGGATGAGATTAGAAGCCAGTTCGCCATTTTCCAAAAGAAAGAACGTCAACTTGTCAGAGACAATGCTATCAACTGCTGGACGAGCCAGAGGACTGCCGAGTTTGTCCTTGGTCTGACCCTCAAATTGCAAATGCTCCTCAGGCACCAAGATAGATAGGACAGCAGCTAACCCCTCGCGGTAATCAGAACCCTCCAAGTTTTTATCCTTTTCTTTAAGCAGTCCTGTCTTTCTAGCATAGTCATTCATGGCCTTGGTGATGGCTGTTTTAAGACCTGTTTCGTGGGTACCGCCGTCCTTGGTGCGGACATTATTGACAAAGGAGAGGATGTTATCTGAATAGCCGTCATTGTACTGAAGCGCTACTTCTACTTGGAATCCTCCCTCTTCACCGTCAAAATACAGCACAGGGGTCAAGGTTTCCTTGTCCTCATTCAGATAGCTAACAAAGTCCTGTACGCCATTTTCGTAGTGGAATTGGCTTTCTTCACCTGTCCTCTCGTCTGTTAGTGTCAAGGTCACCTGTTTCAAAAGAAAGGCTGACTCATTCAAACGTTCCGCAATGGTATTGTACTTGAAATCGATCGTTGAAAAAATGGTGCTGTCTGGCATGAAACGAACCTTGGTTCCTGATTTCGACTTGGGAGCTGTACCAACTTTCTCAAGACTTATTACAGGTTTTCCACCATTTTCAAAACGCTGACGGTAAATCGCTCCGTCACGGGTAATCTCTACTTCTAACCAGCTGGAAAGAGCATTGACGACAGAAGAACCTACCCCGTGCAAACCGCCTGAAGTCTTGTAGCCACCTTGACCAAATTTTCCTCCAGCATGAAGTACTGTGAAAATGACTTCTACTGTTGGAATTCCCATCGCATGCATGCCAACTGGCATTCCCCGTCCATGGTCTGCGACACTGATACTCCCGTCTTTATGAATCGTGACATCAATCTTGTCACCGAATCCTGACAAGGCTTCATCGACCGCATTGTCCACGATTTCCCAAACCAAGTGATGCAGTCCAGCTCCATCGGTTGATCCAATATACATGCCGGGACGTTTTCGAACCGCATCCAGTCCTTCTAAGACCTGAATCGCATCGTCATTGTAATTGTTAATATTGATTTCCTTTTTTACCACAAGGAACCTCCTGTGTTGTTCATCCTTACTATATTACAAGTTTTTTGCTATTTTTGCAAATGATGGTTGTTATCAACTCCCCCAACACCACCTATAAGGGTCATAAAAGACGACAAAGCTATCACTTTACTTGTTCCTTATTGGATTCTCAAAAAGATAAGGTTGACACAAGCGTACTAAAATCTCCGACAATGTCTAGCAGGGCTGCAAAGAGTATAATTTTATTGCACATTTATATATTTTCAGCGATTACAAGTTGTTTCCACTTTATTGATACGGAAGAGGTAGGGAAAAACCCAGATGTTCTTGCTTTAACTAGCTCTAAAGGCATAACATGCGAGAAATAGACGGTTGCGGAGCAAACGCTCCCTAGGAGGTAGGCTGAAAAACTCCACTGGGGCTTTTCACTCGTCGTATTTCCTATTTTTACCGTAACTGTTGTAGGCTATGCCTGTTTTACAGATGCGGAGGCCGGGTACATTCGCTTTTTACACCCCTCGTATCTTGAGTAATTGAACACAGCCTACGAGCTGCGTAAAAAAGAAACGCAACTGTTGCAACTTTAGTTGTTTACAGGTGTGGTTACCTTTAGGTATAGGTTTCCTGGAGTATACAGACTCTGCGTCAACCTCCTATTTTTATCTTGCTCGCTTTACGGCTTTTGTATCTTGTAATTGAACACGCCCTAAACTCTGCGCGAAAAAGAGACGAAGCCGTTGCGAGGTTTACTTGCTTACGGATACTTTTAGGAAGTAGGCTGAAAACCTCCACTGGAGCTTTTCACTCGTCAAATTTCCTATTTTCGCTTTGAGTTTTTAACGGGCTTTGTATCTTGATGTAACTGAACTCGGGCTAAAAGCTCGGAAAAAAGATAAATACTCCTAGAAGCAGAAGCTTCCTCGTCGTATTTCCTATTTTTCATTCGCTTTTTACACGCCCTTGTATCTTGATGTAATTGAACACAGGCTACAACGCTCTGGCAAAACAGTCAAAAAATGACTACAAAAATCACAAGATAAATGATTGTTCCTAGCGGTAGCTAGCTGGCTCCTCCCTGCATTTCATTTGTGACGAGCCTAACTATCTTCGCAGGGGTCTCACGACGAAGTTACTTGCAACTTCTGTTCGGCCGCCTATTTTGTCTAGGAGTTGCTTCAACAGTCTAAGGATAGACTGTTGGAGGTTGGAGATAAAACGAGTATCACTCGTGTCAAACGCTCTCGTATCTTGATTTCCGCTGTCACATTTCCCCCAGCCTATTTTATTCTACAAAATAGGTTCTTGTGCGATTTCATGGTATAATAAGGATATGATGAAAACAATGATACTTTTATTGATTGCTTATTTATTGGGATCTATCCCGTCTGGTTTGTGGATTGGTCAGATATGTTTCCATAAAAATATTCGTGAATACGGGTCAGGAAATATCGGAACAACCAATACCTTTCGTGTTCTAGGAAAACAAGCTGGCATTGCGGTCTTTGCTTTAGACTTTCTAAAGGGTACCTTAGCTGTTCTCCTACCCATATGGTTACATGCTGATACCATTTCTCCTATCGTCTTTGGGCTAGTTGCTGTATTGGGACATACCTTTCCTATCTTTGCTCAATTCAAAGGAGGCAAGGCTGTTGCAACGTCAGCAGGTATGCTGATGGGATTTGCACCGCTCTTTTGTATCTATCTGATACTCGTTTTTATAGTTACACTGTATCTAACTTCCATGGTGTCACTATCAAGTGTCATAGGATCCATCTTCGGCATGGTTGGAGCCCTTCTTTTTCCAAGTATGGGATTGCTCATTCACGATTATGACCTTGTCTTTATCCCAATCATCCTCTTCTTAGGTTCTTTCGTCATTGTGCGCCATAAGGAAAACATTGAGCGGATTCTAAAAAAAGAGGAGAATTTAGTCCCTTGGGGCTTAAATCTGACAAAGCAACATCAAAAAAACTAGAGAATATTTCCCTAGTTTTTTATGATTATAGCCGTTTCGTTTATTTTTAGTACTAGGCAACGAGTCACAGGTAGTACTGGAGTACAGCAAGACGAGTGAACGAAGTAATAAAAATATAAACGAAATGACGATATCCTACTTCGATATAGGCTATTATAGTCTTTTAGTACTAGGAAACGAGCTGCAGGCTGTACTAGAGTACGGCAAGGAGAGAATGAAGTAATAAAAGATAAACGAAATGACGATATCATTACTCACTGCTCATCGTCTTGCACACTCAATCAACAGTATCATCTGGCTAGCTTTCACCTTTAAGAATTTTGGACCTTTCTTTGGGGATAAAGATAACAAAGCCATCTCCTCGAAAGCAAAACTGAAGTTCAACAAGACGAGATAAGGATGTAAATTGCATAACGTAACTAGCATAAAAGATAAACAAAAGTAGCTATATTGACTTAAATAGCCTCATAGACAATCTTACCATCACAAATGGTATAGCAGATTTGTCCCTTTAGTTCTTCACCGATAAAGGGCGAATTGCTGGCTTTGGACTGAAAGATAGGGGCGACTGTTCTCTTCTCATCTGGAGCAAAAATCGTAATGTCTGCTGGACCATTTTCTGCTAAATAACCCGCATCAAACTGATAAAGTTGAGCAGGATTGACGGTCATTTTTTCCAAGAGCTCCATCAAGGTCAAATGTCCTGCTGCTACCAGATAGGTCAAGCCGAGCGACAACGAGGTTTCAAGACCTGTCATGCCAGACGGTGCCTGAGTAATATCTTCGACATTTTTTTCGTCTTGATGATGAGGGGCATGATCTGTGGCAATAATAGAAATAACTCCTGATTTCAAGCCCTCAATAACAGCCAGGCGGTCTGACTCTAAGCGTAAAGGAGGATTCATCTTTGCATTACTACCTTGGGTCAACAGCAGATTTTCTGTCTTAGAAAAATGCTGCGGTGCTACTTCTGCTGTAACTTGAGCACCTAATTGCTGAGCAAACTCAACTACTCTGACACTTTCTTCCTTTGATAAATGCTGGATATGAACAGGAGCCTTGGTCGCATAGGCAATCATGACATCACGCGCTACCATGCTGTATTCAGCTACACCTGTTGCTCCACAAATATGAAAATGCTTACGCGCAATTTCTTCATTAAGACCCAAAGTACCATTTAATTCAGGATCTTCTTCGTGGAGACTAATAAAAGTACCTAATGTTTGAGCTTTCTCCATAGCCTCACGCACAACGCGAGAGCTCGTCAAAGGGATACCGTCATCTGAAAAACCAACTGCTCCTGCTGCCAGTAAATGCTCAAAATCCGTCAGATGTTGTCCATCAAAATTCTCTGTAATAGTTGCGACAGAGTGGACATGAATGGCTTCACGTTCAGCTGATGCCAAGACTTCTTCTAAGGTTTCAACTGTCGAAATAGTCGGATTGGTATTCGCCATCATGACCACTCGTGTAAAGCCCCCAGCCGCTGCTGCCAAGGCTCCCGTATGAATGTCTTCCTTATGGGTCTGACCTGGTTCTCTAAAATGCACATGAATATCAATGAAACCAGGTGCAACAACCAAACCGGTCGCATCAATTACTCGATCAGCTACTACCTCAATCGTTTCTGCGATTTGCACAATTTTTTTGCCCTCAACCAACACATCGCAAATCTGCTCAAAGCCTGTTTTGGGATCCATGACCCGCCCATTTTTGATCAGTAACATCTCTACTCCTTTATCCTATCCATAAAAATCCACTTGACTATCCACTAACTGCTCACCCTCATAGCTAAACTTAGCTGAAAAGAAAGGTCTGCTCTCCAATAACCACGAAACAAAGGTATGGTCCCCCTCCCAGGTCGGCTTTGAAAGAACCTCCTCGTAAGGCACCCATTCAAGCGTTCCCTCTTCGCACTCACTCAGCTCTCCCTCAAACTCTGTCGCCGTAAAGACATAAGTATACCAGTCATGGTTTGGGGTAAAATTAGGAAAGGTGATAATGCCTTTTAAAACTGGCCTTGCTCGTAAACCAGTTTCCTCAAAAATTTCCCGCACGGCACATTCCTGCGGTGTTTCACCTGCTTCTAGCTTGCCACCCACACCAATCCATTTACCAGCATGAACATCATCTTTCTTCTTATTGCGGTGCAAGAGGAGCAATTCTCTTCCGTTATCAAGATAACAAATCGTTGCTAATTTTACCATTTTTCCTCCTACAACAGCCAGTTAATCGGCTCCAAGTCCCTATTTTCTAAAAATTGATTGGTCCGTGAGAAAGGTCTACTACCAAAAAAACCACGATAGGCTGACAAGGGACTTGGATGAGCTGACTCAATCACTAAATGGTGAGAGTTGGTCACTAAAGCCTTTTTCTTTCGGGCATAGGAACCCCATAGAATAAAGACAACAGGACTTTCTTTGCTATTCACCACCTTGATAACAGCATCTGTAAAAGGCTCCCAGATTTGACCTGCATGACCATTGGCCTGTCCAGCAGGAACAGTCAAGCTGGCATTCAGGAGCAAGACACCTTGTTCTGCCCAAGTTGTCAAATCATGTTGCTCTTTTTGACCTACATCATCTGCTAATTCTTTCAGGATATTCTGTAAGGACGGCGGGGCCGGTAGGTCATTTGGAACAGAGAAACTCAAGCCCTGTGCCTGCTTGGGACCATGATAAGGGTCCTGACCTAGAATAACGACTTTTACATCTTCGAGAGCCGTTGTCTGAATGGCATTGAAGACCTTTTCCCTCGGAGGATAAACGACACTCTGTCCATACACATAGTCCAAAAATTGATTGATTTTCCCGAAGTATCCCTGCGGGAGTTGCTCTTTTATCAAATCATGCCAAGCTGAATGTTTCATCTGCACCCTCTTTCTTACTCTTCCTCAGGATAACTCAATCCCCATTCCTTGCGCAACTCTGTCATCATCTGCATCACATCGTAGCTATAATTTAGATACATCTCTTGCTCGATACCTGCTACTGCACGTTCCATATCAAGTACTTCATAGCGTAGGGCTTCGCTCGTATCACCAACTTCAAGAACTTCTTGATGTCCATCTTCCGTGTAAGTAATCACAGCTCGTTGCCCTCTCGGATAATCATAGATTTTAATATATCCCCTCTCATAGGCCAGCATGCCCCGTTTGGGCTGTTTTGCATGGAGGGTAAGGCTAACCGTTGCCATCTCCCCTTCTTCATTGGTTAGCAAGATACCAACTTGTTCATCCACACCTGTAGGGGCCAAACGGACCTGTGAGACAATCTGACGAGGACAAGAGGACATAAACCATCTCACAAAAGATAAGGCATATACCCCAATATCTAAGAGAGCACCACCTGCTAAGTTACGATTAAAAAATCGATTGGTCATATCGTAGTCTTTATAACTCCCAAAGTTCATCTGAAGCATTTTAAGTGGTCCAAGACTACCCGATGCTAGAATCTCGTTCAACTTACGATACAGCGGCATGTGATAGATAGTCATAGCTTCTGCCAATACGACACCGTTCTCCTCAGCAAGCTGCATCGCTTCTTCTAACTCAGCACTATTTAAGGTAATAGACTTTTCACATAGCACGTGCTTCCCAGCTACTAGCGCTTTACGAAGAAAATCAATATGGGTATTATGGGGTGTTGAAATATAGATAATATCGACTTCTTCATCTGCAAAGACCTCATCTACTTCACGATAAACTTTTTCAATTCCATATCGCTCTGCAAAGGCCAGTCCTTTTTCATAGGTCCGATTCGCGACCGAGTAAAGGTTTCCTCCCAATCCTTGCAAAGCCTGGGCGAGTTCATTTGCAATTACACCAGTCCCCAATGTTGCCCATTTCCATTTTACTTTAGTCATTTTATCCTCCCCTTTCACAGTTCTACTTCTTTTGTTCCTTCCTTATCACATAACCTTGTCAAGCCAAGGCTAGACAGCAATAAGATTTGCGGGAAAAATTGCAGTAAATAACGAGTTTTTCCACCTTCAAAAATCATGAGAAACAAAAGACCACCAAAAATCGCTAGACTTAAAAAATTGATTGTATCGTCTGGACGATAGCGCCACACAGCTATCACTAAACCAAGTACTGCCACCAACCATATAAACTGTTTAACTACTTGATAGTACTGATAATAATCCCCCTCATATTCAATAATTGATTGCCGTATCGCTTCTGCAACCCTATTTTCTTTTGTATACTTATATAACGGAGATACGAGGGGCGTTTTCTCATTCTCCGGTTTTCGATAAATCCAGTTGAGAGAACCATCATATAACGTCATAGCAAGCTTGTACTTGAGGTGTTGTACAAATGTCACAGCCGTATAATTCCTGAGTCGGCGCTTAATCTCTTTGATTTCATTTTCTTTCGCAAACATGCCATTATTGTAATCGCTCCGTTTTTCAGAATCTATATAGTTGAGGAGACCCGCTTTCATGTCTTCTTGATCCGTTCCTGAATAGGTCAAACCAAGATTGATAAAAGTCGTTAAGCCCTTTGCCAATGTCTCGTCGTGGATAATCTTGACTTCTTGCTGGTGACGAATGACATAAGTCAGACCTGCAAAGATAAAACCAAAACTACAGACCAATATCGCCATATAATGGACGAATCGCTGCCATCCCTCTTTTAGAAAAAGAAGCATGGTAAAAGCAATCACAATGACCAGCGCAGTAGGACGGAAAATACTTGCGATCGCAGTCAACAAACCGAGCGCACACAAACGTTGAGTGGCGTTGCGCTCTTCTTTTAACAGGGCAACCATCAGATACAACTGACCCGCCAGAAAAGGAAGCGATGTGATATCTGTATAGGTTTGAATGACATAAGGTGAAAAACCAAGTAGTAACAAATAAAGGGTAAAGAGACTATCTGCCACCCGCTGGCTAAAAAAATCACGACCAGTTCGATAAAGAATATAAGCAGTCCCGTTTATATAGAACACTCCCAATACTTGTAGGACCCACAGAGCCTCAAAGCCAAATAAATGGTAGAGCGCTCTAGCATACAAGAACATAGGGAGATTATTCGGATTGCGCGTCAGATAGTTGGAAATCGACTGTCCATCCAGTAGCCTTAATGCTCCTGTAATCACAACTGCTGCATCCCGTCTAACCAACAAGTTGGCTGATAAAATGACAAGCACCTGAAAGACAAGGGCTAAGCCTAGCAAGTATCTCTTGTGTGCCATTGCATAACAGTAGAGTCTATGGACGGCGTTTTTTTTCCACATCACCAAGAGAACCAAGAGGGCAAGACCATAAAGAAATAGGCTTGGAAAACTCCATAATTCCTGGACAACAACGACTAGCCAAAAAAGTGTTATCAACCACATCAATTTCTGAAGACAATTAAAAAATAGATGATACATGCTATTTATTATACCACTTTAGGCATCAGATTTCTATTGCTACAAAAAAAGAGGGGAAATACTTGATTATCTGCTATCCCCTCTCTTTCCTCATAAGCTGGATGAATCCTGCCAGGTCTCTTGGTTTTCTTTAAATTTCTTCAATAAGGTCAAGCCATCAGCATTGATATAACCTTGAACCTTAGCGACTTTAATGAGTTCACTATAATTGGATAAGGTTACCAATTTGACGGAAGCTTGCTCAAAATTAGCTGTTGCCTTTGGTAATTCATAGGTAAAAATAGCTACCACACCGAGAACATCGGCTCCCTCACGTTTTGCAGCTGCTACAGCATCAAGCACTGATCCACCGGTCGAAATCAAGTCTTCAATCACGACCATTTTTTGCCCCTTAATAATGCGACCCTCTACCTGATTACCTGCCCCATGCTCTTTGGGTTTGCTACGGATATAAGCAAAAGGCAAATTCATACGATCAGCAATAATTGCACCATGAGGAATACCTGCAGTTGCGGTTCCTGCAATAACTTCCACTTCTGGGAATGATTCCTTAATCTTCTCTACGAACCCGGCTTCAATCAAGCTCCTAGTATCTGGATAAGATAGGGTAATACGATTGTCCGTATAAATCGGTGATTTAATCCCTGATGCCCATGTAAATGGTGCTTCTGGCTGTAAATACACTGCCTTAATATCGAGCAGGTGTGCTGCAATTTCTCTTGATAATGTCATCTGTTACTCCTTTTAGGTTTTATACTGATGGTTGCCCATTCTAGTCTTTGCATTTTCTAAACATCCCCATATCCTAACTGATACTTGGGCTAAAAGCTCGGAAAAAAACACTTTTGCAAAGGTTAGTTGCTTACGGATACCTCTAGGAAATAGGCTGAAAACCTCCACTGGAGCTTTTCACTCGTCAAATTTCCTATTTTTGCTATGGCAGTTGCGAACTATGCTCGCTTACGGATACGGCTACCTTTAGGTATAAGTTTCCTAGAGTCTATAGCCTCTGCGTCAACCTCCTATTTTTGCTGTGCTCACTTTACGTCCTTTGTATCTTATGTAATTGAACACGGACTAAGAGCTGGGGAAAAAAGAGAAGCCTTTGCTAGACGATACGTCTTCGCAAAGCTCCCTATTTTTACTGTGCTCTTTGCGTCCTTATTTTTACTTTGCTCTTTGCGTCCTTTGTATCTTATTGTTCCATTCTTTATAGATAGTTCGGTAGGATTCTACGGGATTTGCTGCCTGTGTGATGGGGCGTCCCACAACGATATAATCACTTCCAAGTCGGTAAGCATCAGCTGGGCTAACCACCCGCTTTTGATCTCCTACTGCCGTCCCTTGCGGGCGAATGCCTGGGGTTAAGCAGATAAAGTCATCAGCTGTCACTCCTTTAATAGCCGATGCTTCTTGGGCCGAGCAGACCACACCATCCAGCCCAGCTTCATGCGTTTTTTGAGCATAGTGTAATACTGAATCTTTCAAACTGCCTTGAATGTTTTGGTATTGCCTCATCTGCTCTTCAGATGTTGAGGTTAGCTGGGTCACAGCAATGAGCTTCGCTCCATCACCCAAGCCATGTTTGGCTGCTTTCATCATCTCAACACCGCCTGCAGCATGAACATTCGTCATATCTACCCCAGACTTTGCTAAGACCCGCATAGCCGACTCCACTGTATTGGGAATATCATGCAATTTCAGATCTAGAAAGATACTATGCCCTAAGTTCTTGATATAGGTTAGTATCTCAGGACCTACTGCATAGTACAACTCCATGCCCACCTTAACATATAAGCGTTCATCGCTGGGAAAAAGGCCTAAAAAAGCTTTCACCTGCTCAAAACTTGGAAAATCAAGGGCAATGACTGGTCGTTCTTCTCTCATTTTTCTTCCTCTCTACAAAAATAACCTTGCCTAACTAGTCAAGGTTGCACGAAAAGAAGGGCAAGACCCTACTTTTGTCATGAACACCTTTCTAGCCTCTCTGGACTGAGTTAAAGGGGTAATCCATTATTCCAATTTTCTTACCCTTATTCTACTAATTTATCTGACGATTGTCAACCATTATCCTGCTAAGAATCCTTTCCAATGTTGTTAAGATGTTCACCAGCATCGCCTTACTGTACGATAATACAAGCCTATAGCTAGCCTCTTCGTTTATTTTCTTCAATATAAATGCTCGCTCTGGTAAGGCAACTGTTTGAATACATCATTTGTTGTAATCACTCTGTGTAGTCTTATCTGTTTTTACGATACAGTCTTTTAGTTTGCTTTTAGTATAGCCGTTTCATTTATTTTTAGTACTAGGCAACGAGTCGCAGGTAGTACTGGAGTACAGCAAGACGGGTGAACGAAGTAATAAAAGATAAAACTAAATGACTATTACTAGGCAAGGAGCTGCAGGCTGTACTGGAGTACGGCAAAGTGAGTGAACGCAGTAATAAAAGATAAACGAAACGACTATAATAGGCTATTATTTTCTTTTATTAGACAATGTAAAACGGTAGTAATCGTCATTTCCGAAATCAGGATAACCCTATTGCTAAGGACGCAATTTTTGACGAATATCCCAACGCAGCTCTTCCAAGCTTGCTATCCCATATTTATCCAGTTCCTTTGGCAAGTCTTCTATAATACTTGGACAAGTAAATGGATCTGTAAAATTGGCAGTCCCGACACCAATAGCCGAAGCCCCTGCAATCATCATCTCAATCGCCCTTTCTACTGAATCAACTCCGCCCATACCAATGATTGGCAGATCTGTCGCCTGTGCTACCTGCCGGATCAGTTTCAGTGCAACTGGAAACACTGCAGGACCTGATAATCCACCTGTGCCATTTGCGATAATTGGATTGCGATTTTTCAGATTGAACCGCATCCCTACCAACGTATTGATCATGGTTAAGCCACTTGCTCCCGCATCTTCTGCCGCCTTGGCCAGCAAGGTAATATCTGCCACACTCGGTGTCAATTTGACATAGACAGGAACACTTGAAGCCCTAACTGCTGCTCGTACCACCCCATAGGCCAATTCCGGAATCTGACCAATCAAGAGACCGTGATTGCCATGATCTACATTTGGACAGGAAATATTGAGTTCTATGGCCTTGACATTTTTAGCCTGGGAGATTTTTCCTGCAACATAAGCGTATTCTACATCTGAAAAGCCTGCAACATTGGCAATAATCGGTAGGTCAGGAAAATGCTTTTCTAACCAAGGCAATTTTTCAGCTAAGACTACTTCTACACCTGGATTTTGCAATCCAATAGCATTTAGCATTCCAGATGGTGTTTCAGCAACTCGAGGTGTGGGATTACCAAAACGTGGATACTGGGTTGTCGCCTTAATCATAATCGCTCCCAGTTGATTCAAATCAAAATACTCTGCATACTCTTGCCCAAAGCCAAAGCAACCTGAGGCTGGAATAATAGGGTTTTTCAAGTCAAGCCCCGGTAGGGAAATGCGTAAGCGATTCTCTATCATCTCCTGCTCCTTTCTCATAAGTTTAGACTACCTGTTGCAAAGACAGGTCCCTCCTTACAGACACGTTTGTTTTCATGTTCTTGCCCCTCTTTAGGACGAACCACGCAGGCATAGCAGGCACCCATTCCGCACGCCATGCGAGCTTCCAGTGATAGGTAAGCATGCGGATGCTCCTCAAACTGCTTGTCCACATACGCCATCATGGCAGGCGCTCCGCAGGCATAAACTGCATCAAAGGATTCAGATAAGCCATCAACTACTGCAGAAACATAGCCCTGTTGACCGTAACTACCATTATCAGTTGTCACAAAAACCTCACCATAACGCTGCAATTCCTCTTCTAAGATGACCGCATGTCGGTCTGCAAAGCCAATTACAGAAACCACCTTAATCCCTTGTATATATGCCTGTTTTGCCAGTTCTACCAGAGGAGGCACACCGATTCCACCACCGATGACAAGGATGGTCTGACCTGCCTCTAAATGCTCAAGGGGAAAGCCATTACCGAGCGGCCCCATGACATCGATTCGATCTCCTACCTGCATCTTAGAAAAAATAGCTGTCCCCTGACCCTCTATACGGTAAATCAAACGAACCTCATTCTTTTCAACATTTATCTCAGAAATAGAAATCGGTCTGCGCAACGTCATGGACTTGTCTGGCACTTTCAGATGCAGGAATTGTCCCGGCCTCATCTCTGCCACCATCTGTCCTTTCAGAATCAATGAAAAGATATTCGGAGCTAAGCAATCTTGGCGGACAACGGTCATCATTTCTTTTAAAATCATGTTTCCTCCTACAAAAAAATAACCCTGCCTCAGGCAAAGTTACACGAAAAGAATGAGCCATCTGCAATTCTAATTCTAACAGCACATCTGTGAAATCACACAGGCTGCATAGTCTGAAATCGCTAGTCTCTTATATCTGTATTCGCCTTCTTTGCCTCTCTGGACTCAATTAAAGGTTCTATTACTGTGCATTATACATTTTTCGTCTTTTTTTGTCAAATCATGGTACAATAGAACGATGAGAATCCAACAATTACACTACATCATTAAAATCGCTGAAACCGGTAGCATGAACGAAGCCGCCAAACAATTATTCATCACCCAGCCTAGCCTATCTAATGCTGTCCGTGACTTAGAAAAAGAAATGGGCATCGAGATTTTCTACCGCAATCCCAAGGGTATTACCCTCACAAGAGATGGACTTGAATTTCTCTCCTATGCCCGTCAAGTGGTTGAGCAAACGGAACTCTTAGAAGAACGTTATAAAAATCCAGGGGGCAAACGCCAACTCTTTAGCGTGTCTTCTCAGCACTATGCCTTTGTAGTCAATGCCTTTGTTTCCCTCCTGAAAGAAACCGATATGGAAGATTATGAACTCTTCTTACGGGAAACGCGGACCTGGGAAATTATCGATGATGTCAAGAATTTCCGTTCTGAAATCGGTGTTCTCTTCCTCAACAGCTTTAACCGCGATATCCTACTCAAGATGCTGGATGACCATCGTTTAAGCCACACTCATCTCTTTAAAGCCAAACCCCATATCTTTATCAGCAAGACCAATCCTCTGGCTCAAAAATCGCTCATTACCTTAGAAGATGTGGCTGATTTTCCTTATCTGAGCTACGAGCAAGGTATTCACAACTCTTTCTACTTCGCTGAAGAAATTCTCTCGCAAGAACACCACAAAAAGTCTATTGTTGTGTCTGACCGTGCAACCCTCTTCAACCTCCTAATCGGGCTTAATGGCTACACTATTGCTACGGGAATTTTGAACTCCAACCTCAATGGAGACAATATTGTTTCCATCCCCCTTGATTACGATGATGATATCGAGCTGGTCTATATCCAACACGAGAAGACTATCCTCTCTCAAATGGGCGAAAAATTCATCCAGTATCTGCTCGAAGAAGTGAAATTTGATACTCCCTTATCCGACTGAACTCAGTTCAATATAAGCTATTAAACATAATGAAAGCGTATCGCAGGAAAAAATGAAAATAATTCCGTCATTTTTCTAGAAAACGCTTCCATTATGTTTTTATTTATGCTATAATAATTCTATCATATATATAAGGAGTGATCTATTTTGGTACAAAATAAATTAGTAGCAATGATTCTTGCTGGCGGACGTGGAACTCGCTTGGAAGGGTTAACCAAAAAGGTTGCAAAACCTGCGGTTGCATTCGGTGGAAAATATCGTATTATCGACTTTCCGCTTAGTAACTGTGCAAACTCAGGGATTGACATTGTTGGTGTTTTGACCCAGTACGAGCCTGTCCTCCTCAACTCTTATGTTGCCCAATCACAACGTTGGGGCTTGGATGTGCAAGGTTCTGGTGTCTTTGTGCTTCCTCCTAGTGAAAAAATCGAAGGATTCGGGCTTTATAAGGGAACAGCTGATGCCATTACCCAAAATATTGACTTCGTAGACCTTCACGACCCAGAATATGTTCTCATCTTATCCGGTGACCACATCTACAAGATGAACTATGATAAATTGCTAGATACTCATATCCAAAATGAGGCAGATGCAACCATTGCCGTTATCGAAGTACCGATGAAAGAAGCCTCTCGCTTTGGGATCATGAATACCAATAGTGAGTATCGCATTGAAGAATTTGAAGAAAAACCAGCCAAACCAAAGAGCAATCTGGCTTCTATGGGAATCTACATCTTCACCTGGAAAACCTTGCGGAAATATCTCCTTGAAGATGACAAACTCGACACCTCATCCCATGACTTTGGACACGACATTATTCCAAAATACCTAGCAGACGGCAAACGCCTCTATGCTCATCCATTCCGTGGCTACTGGAAAGATGTAGGTACTGTCAATAGCCTTTGGGAATCTAATATGGACTTGATTGATCACGCTGATGATTTAGATCTCTCTGATTCATCTTGGAGAATCTACTCAGAAGATTCTGGATCTCCAGCCCAAGTCATCGGTAGCAATGCGACCGTCCGTAGTGCGTATATTGACAAGGGAGCGATTATTGAGGGAAATGTCGACCACTCTGTTATCTCTACCGATGTAGTGGTCAACCAAGGCGCTTCTGTAAAAAACTCTGTCCTCCTTCCAGGAGCCGTCATCGGAGACAATGTTCAATTAAACTATGTCATCGTTGCAGAAAATGTGAAGATTGCAGAAGGAGTAAAACTCTCAGGTACTGCTGACTCTATTGTCTTAATTGATAAAAACGTAAGCAAGTAAGAAAGGACTACTATGTTAAGAAATACATTAGGAATCGTAAACATTGAAGGAAATAATGTCCATTTTGGAGATGTCATGGATCACCGTGGAATTCAAGCATTTGGATTTTTAGGACGCTACCGCTTGATTGACTTTGTCCTTTCTAATATGTCCAATTCTGGCATCAATGATTTTCAGGTCTATATGCCTGCTAAAATGCGCTCGACCATCCAGCATGTCGGAACAGGTAAACACTACAACATCAATAGTAAGCGTGGTAAATTGCGTCTCTTAAACAGCGTGACCGACCCAAATTCAATCTACCAGCATGACATTAAGGCTTTCTCAGACAATATTCACTATATTGAAAATTCTCATAAGGAATATGTCTTGATTGCTCCATCCTACTTCATCTACAGCCAAGATTTTTCAAAATTATTGGATGAACATTTGGAAACAAGAGCCGACATCACCGTCTTGTACAAAAATGTCACCAATGCCAAAGAAAATTTCATCGGCTGCCAAACCCTTAAATTCGGTGAAGACAAGCGGATTATTGAATTTGAAGAAAACCACGGCAAATACAAGAATCGCCCTGTTTCTCTTGAAGCCTACTTCATGAAACGTACTCTTTTCCTTGAACTAATCAAGCGCGCCAACAAGGTATCCGCTCTTTACTGGCTCAAAGATATTCTTCATGATGTTGTAGACCAATACCGTATTGTCGGCTATGCCCATCGTGATTTCGTTGCCTGTATCAATACAGTTGAAGCCTATTTCCAGACACAACTTGATTTGATTGACCCCGACACACGCAAGCTTCTCTTTAAGAATAACTGGCCCATCCATACACAGACCAGCGACAGCTCCCCTTGCCTCTACGGACCGCTTGCTGAAGTCAAACGTAGTTTAATTTCAAATGGCGGTACCATTAATGGTCAGGTAGAAAACTCAGTGATTGACCGCGATGTGGTCATTGAAGAGGGAGTTGTCATAAAAAATTCCATTATTTTAAACGGTGTAAGCATCAAGAGCGGAGCTAATATTGAAAATGCTATCATTGATAAAGCAACCATGATTGCGCATCCAGTTGATATAAAAGGCAGTGCATCGGCTCCCGCCTATTTGAAAGCTTATCAAGTTATTTAGGAGGAACTATGTCCCAAAAATCTGTTCTATTTGTCGCCTCAGAAGGTCTTCCCTTTATCAAAACAGGAGGATTGGCAGACGTTATCGGCTCCCTCCCCAAGGAACTGGTCAAGCAAGGAATGGACGTACGAGTGGTTCTACCACTCTATTTAAAAATCGCTATCAATCATCACGCGGATTTTGACTATATCTCTAGCTTCGATGTCCGAGCCGGCGATATTCAATCCATGGCCAATGTCTACCAACAAGTCGTAGACGGAGTTACTTTCTACTTCATCGAACATCGTGATTACTTTGAGCGTAAAGACTTATACGGCTACGACGATGATGCCATGCGCTTTGGTTTCTTCCAACATGCGACTTGTCGCTTGTTAGAAGCCCTCCACTATTTTCCTGACATCATTCATAGTCACGACTGGCATACCGCTACTATTCCTTTCTTATGTCGAACCTTTTATAGCTACCGTGAAGAATTTCGCGCTATCAAGCACGTCTTTACCATTCACAATCTAGCCTTTCAAGGCATTTTCAATAAGCAATTCCTCTGGTCTGCCTTGGGAATGGATTACAGCTACTATGTTGATGGGATTGCTCGTTTCCATGATAACTGTATCAGCTTCATGAAGCTAGGAATTCTCTACGCAGATAAGGTAACCACCGTGTCTGAAAACTATGCTCAGGAAATTCTGACCGAAGAATATGGCGAACACATGGAGCATGTCCTAGAATTGCGTCGCCATGATTTACTCGGTATTGTCAACGGAATTGACTATGACACATGGAATAGCCAAACAGATGACTATCTAGCACACAATTATGCTCTTGAAACCATTCAAGAAAAAAAAGCCAATAAATTAGCTCTCCAAGCCCAGTTTGGTCTGCCCCAGGATGAACATGTGATATTGATTGGAATCGTGTCTCGTTTGACCTGGCAGAAAGGCTTTTATCTCCTGACTGAAGTTCTCCATCAACTCTTGCAGGCCCATGTCCAATTTGTCATTCTTGGAAATGGAGAGGCAGACATCGAAAATGCCTTTCATTATTTCAAGAATGCTCATCCAGATAAATTTGCTTTCTACCAAGGTTACAATGAGCCACTTGCCCACCAGATTTATGCAGCTAGTGACCTCTTTCTCATGCCGTCCATGTTTGAACCATGTGGTATTAGTCAGTTGATTTCCATGCACTACGGTACCCTACCGCTCGTCCGTGAAACAGGTGGACTACAAGATACTGTCCTCCCCTATAATTGGGTGACAAAAGAAGGTACGGGCTTCAGCTTCTGGGGCAAACATGCTGACAATATGAAGCAAGTCTACGATTTGGCTCTTGATACCTACTATAACCGACCAGAAGATTGGCACCAGTTGATTCAACAAGCCATGACAACAGATGTCAGTTGGACAGCATCTGCTAGGCGCTATATTGAGCTCTATAACCAAGTCACCTACTAATCCTATTTATTCATCATGCAAGGGTTGGGGTAAGTCTGCCCCAACCTCATCATTTTCTATAGTCATTTCGTTTATATTTTTATTCCTTCGTTCACTCGTATTGCTGTACTTCAGTACTACCTGCGACTCGTTGCCTAGTACTAAAAATAAACGAAACGGCTACAATACACTGCAAAACTTAAAAACATACTTCATCAGCTTAAATCGGTGAATTGCGTTCAAACTGGAAGCCCTAAAAGCCCTAGCGATTGCAGTTGTAACTGATTATAAATACAACTTACCTTTAGTTAGGGGAGCGACTATTTCTACCCGAGCTTAAAAAATAGAAAGCAAGGTCAGTAAAAAATGACTGCAATCTCTCATGTAATTTTTTGTCAACCTTTCTGTAGCTATTGCAGGCTGAGGCTGCTTGGGGGGGAGCTAGACGAAGTTACAAGTCACTTCTGTTCGACCGCTTAGCGGTAGCTACTGGCTATTCCCTACTCTTCTGTTTGGGACTAACCTAGCTAGCTTCGCAGGGGCTCACCACGAAGCATTCTGCTTCTGTTCGGCCGCCTATTTTTGCTTTGAGTTTTTTACGGGCTTTGTAGCTTGATGTAATTGAACTCGCCCTAAACTCTGTGCAAAAAAGAGAAATCTTCCTAGAGTTTGGTAACTCTGCGTCAGATTTTCTATTTTTGCTTTGAGTTTTTGACGGGCTTTGTAGCTTGATGTAATTGAACTCGGGCTACGAGCTGGGCAAAAAAGAAACGAAGACGTTGCGAAACTAGGTTCGCTTACGGATACGGCTGCCTTTAGGGATAGTTTTTTCTGGAAACTAAAGTTTCTTCGTCAAAACTCCTATTTTTGCCTTGCTCGCTTTAACAGTCTTGCTATACTGTTAAAGGTAGAAAATAAAACGAGTGAAACTCGTGTCAAACGCCCTCATATCTTGGTGAAAGGAGAATGTATGACGTTCACAAATCTTGATTTATACTACTTACATACTGGTGAGCATACCAGTCTTTATGAAAAATTTGGGGCTCACATTATCAAGAAAGGTAATAAAATCCTTGGTACAGAGTTTCGCGTCTTTGCACCTAATGCACAGACTGTTTTTCTTGTGGGTGATTTTAATAGCTGGCAAAAGACCCACCCTATGCAGCTTGAACAAGAAGGTGTCTTCCAGATCTATGTAGAGGGTCTAAAATCACTCGAGAACTACAAGTACCTCATTGTGACCCCTGAGGGGAGGGAACTCTATAAGGCAGATCCCTATGCTTTCTTTAGCCAGCTTCGTCCTAACACCGCATCAACCACCTACAATTCCCGCTACAAATTCAAGGATAATACCTGGATGTTTCACAGGGTTAACTATGATTTCAGGGAAGAACCTTTTTCTGTCTACGAACTACATGTAGGCTCATGGAAACAAAAACTAGTGGGAGCAGACGCAACAGATACTTTTTATTCTTATAAAGAACTCGCTCCACTTCTCATCGACTATGTCAAAGAGCATCAGTTTACCCATATTGAGCTATTACCGATTACAGAACACCCACTGGATGCTTCTTGGGGTTATCAAGTGACCGGCTACTATAGTCCAACCAGCCGCTATGGTAAGCCTGATGAATTGAAATACCTCATTGACCAATGCCACCAGGCTGGAATCGGGGTTATCCTCGACTGGGTACCGCTTCATTTCTGTAAAGACGACCACGGACTCTACCAATTTGATGGTAGCTGGCTCTACGAGTATGAAATGGAGGGGGATAGAGAAAATCAACAATGGGGCACTGCCAATTTTGACCTTGGAAAAGGAATAACCCGCTCTTTCCTCCTCTCTAATATCAAATATTGGCTCCATGAATTTCATTTTGACGGAATTCGTGTCGATGCCCTCTCGTACCTCCTCTATTGGCGGGGAGAAACAGACGATGATAAAGTCAATCATGCCGCAATTGACTTTATTAAGCGAGTCAATGCCCTAATCCATACGGAATTTAAGGGAGTGGTTATGATTGCAGAAGATTCATCCAGCTATCCCAAAGTAACGCACACACTTGAAGACGGCGGGCTTGGCTTTGATATGAAATGGGATTTAGGCTGGATGAATGATACCCTTAAACACATGGAGCGCCCCTCTATTCACCGCAAACACCACTCGAATGAAATCACCTTTGGTATGTACTACAATCCGAACGAGCAGTTCCTCCTGCCGCTGTCACACGATGAAGTCGTCCATGGTAAACTCTCCATTATCAACAAGATGAATGGCGATTATGAAGATAAATTCCACCTGGCACGTGCCTACTACAGCTACTTCTTTGCCCACCCTGGCAAAAAACTGCTCTTTATGGGAAATGAATGGGGACATATCCGCGAATGGCATGAGTATACCCAGATGGACTGGAACCTACTCGACTTCCCAATCCACCAATCATTTGCTCAAATGATGAAGTCTCTCACGACATTCTACCGTAAACACGATGCCTTATGGAAATATGACTACCAAGCCCATGAAAAAGGCTTTAAATGGGCAACCATTTCAGAAAAAATGAATTGCTATGCTTTCTGCCGTTACAGTGACAATGAAGAAATCCTTGTGGTCAACAATTTCAACGACCAAGAAGTTTCCGGCTTGTCACTTGATCTACCTAATGGTGCTGAATACCAGCTAGTCTTTTCTTCAAATGCCATTCCGACAGCACATTTCACCCTGACTGCAGGTACAGACGGTGCCCGTATCACCATTCCACGCCTTACAACCTATTATCTCAAACGTAGCAATTAGGTTACTAGGACTACCTTTTAGGATCTCACTATTCATAGTCACCTCATCCACTAGCCCTATCCCAAAAGCATGTTTCTGTTCACAGAGCTAGAACGTTGCTATTGTTTCCTTGCCGTTTTACAATAGGCAAGCTTGGTAGGTGCTATGAGATAGAGAGCATCAAAAGTCCAGAAACGTTATAGGAGCAGTCATGCTAGACCCCAATCTAAATAGATTGGGGGTCTTTCTCTATAGCTTTAAGCCAGTTGTTACAAGTATGAGTCAAGTATAGTCTTTTAGTTTACTTTTAGTACTAGGCAACGAGCTGCAGGCTGTACTGGAGTACAGCAAGACGAGTGAACGAAGTCATAAAAGATAAACGAAATGACTATACAAGCCACCCGTCTTCACTAGTGGTTATGGCTACTATTCAACTGCTGTGAACTTAGCAACTTCTTTCAAATACTTTTCATATTCGCCCGTTTCAATCAATTCTTTAACGATTTTATCGATTTCTTCTTTTAAACTACCACTATCTTTTGGCATTACAATTGCTTTTGTACTGGCATCAGTTTCTGGGAAACTCACCTCTGCGATTGCAAGATCCTTGTTTTGACTGACATAGCCCAAGGCCACCGGAGAATCCAGCAAGACAGCATCTACCTGACCCGATTTCAACTCATTAATCGCTTCCCCCACCTGAGTAAGCGAAATAATATCAGTATCTTTCAAATGTTCTTTCGCATAGACTTCTTGGGTGGATCCTTTTTGAACGGCTAATTTTTTATCAACTAGACGCTCCAGTGAACTATAGTTGCTCGCAACATCTTTTTTGACCAATAAAATATCCTGAACATGATAGTAAGGTTCTGAAAAGTCAAATACTTTCATTCGATCTTCTGATACAGAAAGCCCTGCAATTGCAATATCAGCCCTACCATTTTGGATACTATTTAAGACATTGTCAAAGCTCATTGAAGATACTTCTAATCTGACCCCTAATTTTTCAGCAATCTTTTCTGCCATTAAAATATCAGCCCCAACAATCTTGTTTTTCCCATCAACCAAGGTCTGGAATTCAAATGGTGCATAGTCTGGGCTGGTCGCAACGACCAAGGTCCCTTTTTCTTTGATATTATCTAAAGGTGCCTTTCCTACCTCCTTGCTACTGGAACCACATGCTGCTAAAGTCACCCCTGCTGCAATCGCTACTATCCCCGTCATTATTTTTATCCATTTCATCTTGCTTCTCCTTTTCTATCTTGCTATACTATTTTAACTATTCTGTACATTGTATTATGACAATATCATCGGACTTCCCATATCTTTTTCATTTTATTTTCTCCCCTATTCAATATAAGTCTATTTTATGGTATTTTTATTCATTTGTCAACCAAATAATGTATTTTTATTCATTAATATCAAAAAGATACAGCCATTGTTCATACTAAAAACTATCTCTATGTTCCATTTACTCTTATCTTATGCTCAATCAACATCAAAATTTGGTTCGCTTCACAATTCTCAACTGTGAAAATTTGGTAATCAGGGACAACCAAGCTAGCCTTCTCTCATCCAAAGATTGAACTGAAATTCAGCAAAGTCTAGTCGTTTAGTTTACTTCATTAACTCACTTTGCCGTACTCTAGTACAGCCTACAGTTCCTTGCCTAGTACTCAAGGCAAACGAAAAACCTATAAAATAAGGTCCGGAGAAACTAATTTTTGACGAGTATTGGCTAGCAGGAAAATAAATTTCCCTTGTCCCTCCCCTGCAAGTCTATTAGATAATAGATATACAAAGGGAAAAACAAAGGACTATTGTTGGGGTATGAGATTGCTCTTAAAATGAGAGGGCATGTTGACTATGCAACGAGAACAATATTCTACCATGCTTCCACTACAAAAAGCAACGTGTAGTTGAATTTGACTTTCTTTTCCAGTCCCAGCTACACGTTTTCTACTATCAATTTTATGTGTTTATTTTTAAGCAAAAACACTAAAGGGAATAGGGCATTCTATTCGCCTTTTTTCTACTATCGAAAATTTTTATCCCACTCTCCATTTAGTCCTTTATGGGTATAAAAGAATTCAGAAAGTATCGGATCATCCATAACCTTTAATACTTCAAGGAGATCATAGGCTAGCTCCATCTGAGGTAGATCTGTTTTGGGACACCAGAAGACTTCTCCCTCCTCACTCGATTGAAGCTGACCTGAAAAACTTGTTGCCTTGTAAAGAAAGACCAGATAGCGATGACCGTCTTTATCTGGCCAATGCTTGAGCCCAACTAACCGAGGGCATTCAATGCTCAGTCCCGTTTCTTCCTGAACCTCTCGAACCACAGCGTCATGAAAGTTCTCTCCGAATTCAACATGACCTCCTGGGAATGCAAGTCCAGACCAACGATACAACTTTGGATCCCTACGCTGCACTACTACGTTTCCCTTGCTATCTTCAATTAAACACATATTGGTTAACGTAACCAGCTCTTTACGTGACATGCTTCCTCCTTACATCGATACATCATCCTTTTTGCCAATATCTCCTTGCCCAGGTGAAACCTCTCCACCAGAGTAAAAAGCCCAGGCTTTCATTCATGCTTTGTATAGTCTTTTCGTTTCCTTTTAGTACTAGGCAAGGAGCTGCAGGCTGTACTGGAGTACGGCAAAGCGCGTTAACGAAGGAATAAAAGATAAACGAAATGACTTACCTCCTCCAGGACAAGCTGTGAAACATTCCCCCAGCCCTTTCAAGCAGAAAATATTTTTACAAAAATACCCTATTGTACTATCATAAAAGGCTCTATAATATCTGTAGTTGCTATAGTCTTTTGGTTTACTTTTAATTACTATGCAACGAACTGCAGGATGTACTAGAGTACGGCAAAGCGCGTTAACGAAAGAATAAAAGATAAACGAAATGACTATAAAAGATATGATAGAGCCCTTTTTGTAGATAACATCTCTCATAAGAAGAGTATAGTAACAAAGCTTGAAAAATCCGTTACACAGACTAAAAACAAATTCTTATGAGAGCGATTGTTTCAAATTCCTAACTGTAGCATGAAGTGAAGCTTTTTTCATCCATAAATATACTCCATAGCAAACGATGTATAAAATAATCGCTATCATCGGTGGTAAAAACCAGCCTGCCACAATGAATACCATTGTCAGGAGCACTTCAAAATAGATATCGCTTTTTACATGTATCTCTAGTTCTCTTGCGACTGCTTGTTCTGCTACTATGCATCTAAAAGCTAATAGAACCACTATGCTCACTATCGCTAAATCTAAATTTTTGAATACAACAGTCGTCAATAGCGTCAATACCAAACTTAAGCAAACTGTTCGTATATTCACTCTAAGAATGTATTTTTCCATCCTCAAAGCTTTTAAATAGGTGTTAATAAGTAAAGACATTTTACCCTCATAAATAGCCATTGGAAAAATGAGAACCATGTACTTTATACTTTCCATATAGTGAGGAAGCCAGTTTACTAGTACTAATTTTAGTGGGTAGTAGAGAAGCAAAATTCCTAACATGAACGGCATTAATACATTTCGTAAACTTGTATACAAAATGGATAACTTGCCCCGCTCCAATCGTTTTAACATTGGAAAAATGACAATACCAACTGCATTGATAAAAATCATCATGAGATTAGAAATACTTAGAGTCAATGATACTTTCCCAAAAGTTGCAATATCCCATTGTCTTTCAATCCCTAAACGTACCGTTCCAATAATCAGCAGACTGGCTACGTTGGACAGCATTAGATTACTTCCAACCTTAATATTGTCAATCACTTCAAAATAGTCTAGTTTAAAATAAGACAAATTTTTACACAAAATAGAGCGACATAGATAAAGACCATATAGTAATGACATAAATCTCGCAAGAACATCTACATAAATCATCATTTGATAATGATTTATATCTACTAGGATAAAGCCTATTAACAAAACTGCATATAGGAATCTATCTAAGATAGTAATGGCTGAGCTTTGCTTGATACGATTGGTTGTTTGTAGGATATAGATGATAAAAAAGCGCACATTCGTTAAGAGCAATGTAATGCCTAATTGTTCAAAAATAAATTGTTTATCACTATCTGTAGTATAAACCAGACCGTAGATGAAGATTAAAAAAGCTATGACAGATTGGAAAAGAATATACATCACAAACTGCGAATAAAACTTCCTTTCGTCCAAATCCTCAAAATGTGATCCACCATACTTTAAATAGATACCATCAATCCAGCCAAAGTGAAAAAAACCGACATAACTCACATAAAATAAGTATAACTGCCAGTAGCCATAACTTTCTACTCCTATCAACTTTGGCAACACTAAAATCACCAATGTTGAGACAAACATACTTAATAAATTGGAAAAGATCGCATAACCCGAATTGACTAATACATTTTTTAGTTTATTGTTCATCTTGCCTCACTCGACTGCATTTCATAGACTGAATCAACCCAGTAAACATAGTCGACAAATCAACCGTAGGTTTCCACCCCAGATTTTCTAACTTTTCAGTCAGCAATTTCAGCCTTACCTCGGGGTTATAGCCAAACTTCTGAATATCTTGGAGATCAAATACTACTTTTGTAGCGGAAGATTCATCAAGAGAAATGACTAATTCCGCCATATCTTTAATCGAAATAAGGGTATCTTCATTTGCCACATTGTAGACTTCCTCACTTTGCCCTAATAGCAACACGTATAATATACCTGCAATCGCATCTTTGATAGAGCAATAGTTTCTCTCCGTTCTTCCCCTTGTATGCAGGACTATGTCTTTTTTTTCAATTACTGAACGTGCAAATTGTGCGAATACTCGGTTATCTTGATAATGCACTCCAGGTCCAAACGTTTGACACAATCTGGCAATTTTTATCGGTAATTGGTATTGTGTCGCATACGATATACACAAACTTTCCGCTAAACGCTTCCCTTCTGAATAGCTACTACGAGCATTCGCAGGATTCAAATATCCAAAATCATCTTCCGAAACATCTTTTTGTCCCTCAAAAGAACCATATACTTCCAGCGAAGATAAAAAAACAAAACCTCTAACCTGTTGCAATTTAGCTACTTCTAATATATTACGGGTACCATCTACTACTGTGTAAATAGTATCCACTGGCTTTTGGACAAACTCCAAGGAATTCGTCACACTTGCTCCGTGGATGATGTAATCAATAGACTCTTCAAGCTGAAGCTTGTCTCTCACATCTCCTTCTACCACCTGAAGCTCAGCAAGGTCATCTCCAAAAACAGCTTGTGCTTTCAACAAGGAACGAACTAGAATTGTAATGCGGATATCAACATTGTACTTCCTATTGGCAATTAATAGAGCAAGGACTATCTGCGAACCAATCAAGCCCGTCGCACCTGTTACAAATATTCTCTTCATATGCAGGTGCTCAAATAGCTCTTTATTTTCAGACACTAGGTTTTCTATCTCTGTTACTACATACTTATCAAACATTTTTATCCGAATACCTGTTCATTTTCTCTAGAATCATAAATAGCCTTAAAAATATAAAAATCAGAAGGCGTGGTAATTTTAATATTCTCTGGTCCACCCATTACTGTATATAATGTCATACCATAGTGTCGCACTAAGGTCGCTGAATCTGTCATGTCAAATACATTCTCTTGTTGCGCTTTTAAATGTAATTGAAAAATGTCTTTAAAATAAAATGTTTGAGGAGCGACTGCTGTCTGACAACTATCACGATCAACAACATTTATAATCGAATTATTTTCATCCACTTGTATGACAGTTTCAATAACAGGCTTAACAGTAACTGTTGCCCCATATTTTCGGACACTTTCGATATTTTTACTAATAATATCTGCATCTATGAGAGGACGGACTCCATCATGTATTAAGACAACATCATCATCGCTCTTCACAAATTTTTGCACGGCTTCTAGGCCTTTAAAGATTGACATCTGCCCAGTTTTACCACCTGATACAATTTCTCTGACCTTTGATATTTGAAATTTCGTCAATAAACCTCTTAAATAATCATGCCACCCCTCCACACACACAACGACAATATGATCAATCTTTGGATGATTTTCAAAATGTTCAATCGTATGAATGATAATCGGTTTTCCATGTAATTCAAGAAATTGTTTGGGTTTTGTCGTGAGCTTCATTCTCGTACCAGTCCCGCCGGCAAAAATAACGACTGAATTACTTCCATCCATTTATCTTCTCCTTTATCACTCTTCTGCTGCGAATATACCAATAAAAAATAAGCACCCAACTAATTTCATAAAGCAATCCTAAATGAAATCTATTGAAAAATTGCTCCAATATGGAGAAATAGGCCAAGGGATAAATCATCAGAGCATACAAAATCCATGAAAGGGCATAGCGACTTTTTCGTGTCAATGAATACAGTGTTTCAAAGAATAAGCCCATAATAAAAGGAAAGACAACCATACCCAAATAACCAAAATCCTCTACAAAAGGACGCATGGCCGAATAGATATTTGATTCATAGATAAAACCTGTTTTAGATTTATAGATAATAAATTCAGAGAAAACAGGACCTTTCTGTACTAAGCTATCTATTCCCAATCTTCCTAAAACACCTAAAAATGAACGGAACGTCACCGCTCCAAATTTATA
This sequence comes from Streptococcus sp. LYSM12, assembly GCF_004569635.1. Classification (GTDB taxonomy): domain Bacteria; phylum Bacillota; class Bacilli; order Lactobacillales; family Streptococcaceae; genus Streptococcus. Next base: position 91,029 of record NZ_SPOZ01000003.1, on the reverse strand, counting down.
ATATACTGGAAGTGATTCATTGAGATAAAGATTGAAATTATACAAGCCAGACCCACCATAAAGACTAATGGAACGCCCAAAATCTGATTTATATCCCTTTAATTTCCCAAAAAGATAAAACATACCTACAGCTAACACCAGATAAAGTGCTAATTTTAGCAGTGGTTTCAAATGAGCTCGGGTAATCTTTCCCTTGTGAGCAGCTGTAAAAAATAATATCCATAAAACAATACAATAAATGAAGAAGCGCAAGAGTATATTGCGGTCAGTTGAGATAGCAGCCATTAGTAAAAATAACATAATAGCCACCACATGAATCCATTGACCTTTACCTATTTTTACTACATATTTATCCAATAAAAATTGGAAAAAACTAATATTTGCGATTGCTGTTAACACTTTAACTAGCTGGTTAACAACAAATGTATTAGAGCCATTATGCGCAACGTTTCGGTCATAAATTTGACGGAGCATAAAACTCACATCCGTAGATAACTGAATTCCTCTAAACATAAGAAAAACATAGGCTATCATAGCAACTATCGCTATCAAGAATAAGACCTTACTAGGAGTAGCCATAATCGATAAACTCTCCTTAGAAATTTCCGATAGAGGCGACTTCTTTCTTAAATGAAGATAATCTATCATCAGCGTTCCTATATAAAAGGATAGAATAGCTGTGACTGTATACATCATGAAACGATTGCTCAAGACCACATCCCAGTTTCTCTGATTGAGCATGATAATGCTCGAAGCCAGAATAAATGATAAAAGAAATAGAATATTCGGTCTTATCAAGCTTCTCCAACGGTAGAAATCAATCCCTAGTAAAACGAACGATACTAGTAATAATAGATAAATCATAATTCTCCTTCAACAGATAATTTTACTCACGTATACATGTCCCTAGATCAGATTGAAAATAATTTTTAATCTGAGCGCCCACTTAGACTCATTAGATAAGGAAAATATATGACTGTTTCTTATCAAAGCCAGTTTAGACAAGAAGTTTCTTTGGTAGGCACTTACTATTTTTAACTCTGAAAGGAGGGGTTCCCCCATCATGTCTTCAAATTTCTCAACTACTTCCTGCGCTAATAAACTTCTGCCATTTCTTTTTGACTTATTGCGTAGCTTTTTGTACCAATTCACATAAATATTTTCTTTTCTGACACCTACGACATTCTGCTCATGCTGTCGATAATAAATAAAAGCGTTCGAATCATACAGGATTTCACCAACAGCACTGGCAACCATAGCAACCCAAACATCATGAATCCTGACCGTTAGTAACTCACTAGAGGGTCTATTTGGGGAATGGTGTAGTAGCTCTTGAAGCGCTTGATTCCAAACCATCGTACAACCCGTTACAAGATTATCGTTTAAAATTTGCAAACTGGAAGTATCCAAGGTTCGCTGATGTCTCAGACCAATCTGTTCTAAGTCCTGATTTACTAGAAGCTGATTAGAACAATATAAAGTTGGCTTTGGAATGCTACCAATCATCTCTATGGCTTGTAACAACTTATTCGGCAACCACACATCATCTTGATCACAAAAGGCATAATAATCATATTCCAGCCCTGCTTGATAGAGAGCTTCCATAAAACTATTTCCTACCCCACGGTTCTGCCCGCCATCCTTTACAAAAATAAGGTGCTCCTTATACGATTCGAGTATCTCTAGCGTTGTATCTTGAGAACCATCATCCCTCACAAAAATGCTTACTTCAACTCTTTCTTGTTGCAATAAACTTTCGATCTGTTCTCTTAAATAGTTTTCACCATTATAAGTACTCATGATAATGGCAACTGTTGGTTTCTTCATATATCATCTCCAGTAATACTGTGCCCTATGATGAGGGACTTGCTTATCTATAGGAGGTAGTTGCATATAATTTCCATAATGCTGAGTCAAATAGGCATCATAAGCTGAAATAATCGCAAAATCATGCCCTTCAAATTGAATCGATTGATATTCCTGAAAGGTAGATGTAGGCATGATTTCCTTTTCACGGTACACTCCACTAATACAAGCTGCAAAACAGGAAGTATCAAAGGCGTTTCGTTGACAATCACTATCCACTGCCTTACATAATTTCTGCTTATTGACACATCGACTCATCAAAAAGAGCATAAACCGTATTGGCTCAAATACAACCGACCTTGTTTCACTTCTAAAATATTTTGTCCATTTTGAAGCAACTAATAATTCTCTTTTAAAGCGTCCCTTATTGAAATTTTTTAGGGCTATGGAATCATTGTTCCCTAGACCGTCAATGGGAAAGATATCAATGCTAACTCCCACCTTGTAATCTATCTCTCGCGAATCATCAATAAGAGAAGTTCTTCTATCACTCAGTCGACTAAATAAATCAAAATAATTATCTGTATACGTCAATGATAAACAATCAAATCCACAATCATAATGATGACAATATTCCAAAAATTTTTCATAATCCGCACGAGGCATCATAATATCAATATCATCATCCCAAGGGATAAAGCCACCATGACGGACGGCTCCCAGTAATGTCCCGCCGCCTAATGAATACCGAAAGGAATTTTCTTGACAAATCTTATCGAATTCGATGAGTAAGTCAAGAGCAACTCTCTGTACTTCCTGTAGCTCTAGTTTTATCATTATTACTGACACCTTCTTACATTCTTTGCTATTTTTATCATTTCTATCTGTATCTATTATTCATTATCTTATGTCATCGTTACCTACTTTGTAACTCAGATACTTCTCGTTTATTGCGCAATAATTTTGTGAAGATTAGAAAACGAATTTTATTAGGTACCAATGCTACGATTGACTGAATAGCAACTGTTTTGTAGTAGTCAAATTGATTAATAAACCCAGTTGCTAAAATCTTTCTACGACCATCACAGTATTTTTTCAAATAAGCAAGACCACCGCGCCTTTCAATCATACCAGCACCTGTGCGGACATCCACTAGATACTCATCAATATTCATCCCTTTAGCACCTGAAAGTAACATTCTAACCCATAGCATATCGTCTTCCATCAAGGGAGCATCTTCATAATTTCCGGCTCTCAAAACGCTGCTTTTTTTAAACATCACCGTCACGTGATTAAAAGCACTCCGACTTTTTTGATAGCGTACAATCTCTTCATGTTCCAATGGAACCTTGCGGACAGCATTAGGATGCTGAGGATTTGTATCAAACTCTAGAATATGACTACCACAAATATCTAGTTCCGGATCCGTTTCAAAACAAGCTAGTTGTTTCTCAAATCGATCCTTACGTGCAATATCATCTGTATCCATTCGTGCAACTATCTCATAACTACAATGCAACATGCCTTCTCGGAGAGCCAGACCGAGACCAACATTCTTCTCCAGCGGGACTCGCTTGATTAACCCAGGATACAGCACTTGATAGTCATCTAATACCTGATAAAGTTCCTGCGATAACGCTCCATCTTCCACAACAACCCATTCTGTTGCAGGAACTGTTTGATTCAATAAACTATCAAAACACTCCTGCAAATAGCGCGGGTCTTCTTTTATGTATAAAGATAGTAAGACACTAAACTTTTTATCTATTTCCCCTATCATATTGTTCCTCTCACACTCGCTACAATCCGTTTTAGATTGGCTATAATATAGTCCACATCATCATCACTTAGTTGGGTATGAAGGGGTAACGTGATCGTATGTTCAAAATAATGGTAGGCATTTGGATAGTCTTTAATGTCAAATCCCATATTTGCATACGCGGTCAAAAGGGGCAGGGGTTTATAATGCACATTGCAGGCAATACCAGCTTCCGCCATTTTCTCAATGACTTGATTCCGTTCTTCTAACGTAAAGTTATCGATATGAGCAATATACAAGTGCATAGATGATACATAATCGGCATGTATATGCTGTAGAGGATGAATCCTTGTCCCCTCAAAGGCTTGATTATAGGCTGCAACAATTTCTGCCCGACGCACCAACAATCCTTGGTAACGCCTTAATTGAGCTAGACCAATGGACGCCATGATATCTGTCATATTGCATTTGAAACCTGGAATCACAATATCATACTCCCATGACCCCAACTTGGTTTTAGCCAAAGCATCCTTGGTTTGTCCATGAAGCGAAAACACTTGAAATTGACGATAAAGCTCCTCATCATCTAAATTTGGATGGGCTTTCCAAGTAACTGCTCCACCTTCTGCCGTCGTCAAATTTTTAACCGCATGGAAAGAGAAAGCGGTAAAGTCTGCGATAGTTCCACTATTTCTTCCCTTATAGGAAGCACCAAAAGCGTGAGCACTGTCTGATAAAACGACAATTCGACCAAAGACTTCTTGAAGAGGAGATTCTGTTACAAATGTTGAGCGATGTTTCTCTACTATCTCGTAAATTCGATCATGGTCACATGGAATTCCTGCTAACTCAACAGGAATGATGACTTTGGTATGACTTGTAATCGCTTTTTCTACCGCATCATAATCCATCTCAAAATGATCCGCTTGAATATCTACAATAACAGGTGTTGCACCAACATGCTCAATCACACTACATGAGGCAGTGTAAGTCATAGCTGGAACGATAACTTCATCTCCAGGACCGACCTCCAACACACGAAGAACCAGTTCTAAAGCTGCCGTCGCTGAATTTAGGCAGACTGTTTTATTTGTTCCAGTATACTGTGATAGTTCCTGTTCAAATTGTTTCGTTTTAGGACCTGTCGTAATCCAGCCCGAACGAAGACTATCAATAACTTCTGCAATTTCTTCCTCTGTGATATCCGGAGGAGAAAAAGGGATATTTTTCTTTTTCATTAGTTGTCTCACTTTACTACTTTGATGACGGTTTGAAGCATAATCCGAATGTCATTCCAAAAGGAAAACGATCGGATGTACTCTAGGTTATAGGTCATCTTATCCGGTAATACTTTCTCCACATAGGCCTCATCAGCCGTCATCCCACGACCGATGTATGTTTCCATAAGCATATCTTCATCTTTATAGGCAATACTAGCTGGCGAGGTAATTCCTGCGGGTAATAACAGCGTTGCTTTCATCTCATCTGTATACTCTTTTGTATATTTTTCCACCTCAGGTCTCACACCTACAAAGCTCATGTCGCCAGCTAAGACATTAAAGAGCTGTGGAATTTCATCTAGACGATACTTTCGAATCACAGCTCCTACTCGCGTGATACGGCTATCATTTCCAATTGTTACTAAACTGCCTTTTTTATCTGCATCTGCCACCATTGTCCGAAATTTATAAATTTTAAATTTTCTTCCATATTGGGTGATTCGTTCCTGGCGATAGAAAACAGCTCCTGGACTGTCTAATGCTATCCAAATAGCAAAAACTAATAATATAGGTGAAAATAGAATAATCAAGAAAATAGCCATCACCTTATCAAATACATATTTACAAGCCAAATCAACTTTCTTACTTGCAAGAACTGCTCGATAAGGTGCCAGTACATCTTTCTCTGCATTATCTGTCAACGTTCCATTGATCATCTTTACTCCTGTTTGGCAAACTTTAGCAATCTGTTTTTTAGCGTTTCAGAATCATAGTCTAACAAAGTGCCAATAAATTCTTCAATTTCTTCTGTTTTTTTATAGGCGACACGTCCTACAAAAATCTTATCATATATCTGGTCTGTTGTCCGTTCCCTCGTTGCAAGAAGCTCCTCATATAGCTTCTCTCCTGGCCGAATGCCGCTCTCAACAATTCCAATTTCTTCTTCTGAATAACCGCTGAGGGAAATAATCTTTTTAGCCAAGTCAAGAATCTTTACCGGCTCTCCCATGTCTAGAATGAAAATCTCTCCACCCTGCATCAAGGCTCCCGCTTGAATCACCAAACGACTCGCTTCTGGAATGGTCATGAAAAAGCGAGTCATGCGAAAGTCGGTCACTGTCACAGGACCTCCTTTGGCTATTTGCTCTTTAAACAACGGCACAACACTACCGCGACTTCCCAAGACATTGCCGAAGCGAACAGCCGCAAAACGGGTTTTACCGGGTTCGTTGAGACTAGTGACAATCATTTCTGCCACTCGTTTGGTCGCTCCCATGATATTAGGCGGATTCACAGCCTTGTCGGTTGAAATCATCACAAACTTTTCAACACCACATTCCTTGGCTGCCTCTGCTACATTCTTGGTTCCATAGATGTTATTTTTAACTGCTTCTTTTGGATTATATTCCATCAAAGGTACGTGCTTATGCGCTGCTGCATGATAGACCCTATCTGGATGGTACTGGTTCATAATTTGGAAAATACGTTCCCTATCCTGAATATCCGCAATAATTGGAATAATCTCAATATTATTACGATAACTCATTGACAACTCTTTGTGGATTAGGTAAATAGAATTCTCCCCATGTCCCAAGAGCAGCATTCTAGCAGGTGAAAAACGAATCAGCTGACGGCAAAGTTCTGAACCAATGGAACCTCCAGCCCCTGTTACCAATACCGTTTTCCCTTGAATATTCGAATAAAGACTCGATTGATCCAGTTCAACTTCTTGACGTCCCAACAAATCAATAATATCGATTTCACGCAACTTGCTGACACTCACTTGACCAGATAGAATGTCTTCCTGCTTTGGAATGGAATACACTTCAATCTTTGTTTTTTTACAAATATCATAGACTCGTGCATATTCTTCAGAATTCAGAGATGGAATAGCAATCACGATTTGATCAATTTCATAATTTTTAACAATATCTGGAATCTGTTCCTCTGAACCTAGCACTCGGACACCATGTAGCAAGGTTTGCCACTTAACTGGATCTTTATCAACAATTCCAACAACATCAATATCTTTGAAGGACCGAATCGCGGTCTTCAAAAATAAATCAGCCCCTTGTCCTGCTCCGACCACCAGTGTTCTTTTGGCTTTAGCTGACTTACGTCCTAGCAAATCAACATCCTTTAGTTCATAGGTCATCCGCCAAATCAAGCGTGATGCACCGATAAGTAATAGAGAAAAGATATAGCTAAGCAAGATAAAGCGATAGCTAAAGACAATTCTCTGACTAAAGATAACAACGACTGAGATGACATAGCTCAACAGAAGGTTTTTTGTCATTTGCCAAAGTGCGATGTAATCTGTAAAACGATTTAAGATGGAGTAGACATGTGTCACATAGCCACATATCAGATAGACCAACCAAATCGCAGTCAAAAATACCAACATTCGCTGCAATGACAGATCGATGTAATTATCTAAGAAAAACTGAGTGATAAAACCACTCATATAGATAATTAAGGCATCTACCATAATTAAAATAAAACGTTTTTGACCCCGTGTCAATTTGTATTTCCCCCCTTACAGTTTGAGGTTCCTTTTAAAATCCTCTACGGCTCATCAGTAATCCTTGCGTTTTTTCCTTAATGCTAAAAACAAACTAAACGACTATAAGCCCTTATATATGTTCAACAGATGACTTTTCAAAAACTTCTACTTTGAAAACCAATGCTTTTTTTTTTTTTTATTCTATATACTCGTCACCCATATGAGTTCAAATTTCCTCACCATAAAGGAAAGTCTAACAAGATAGTCTAGTGAGCTGATAAAATGATTCATTGCTTCAACTGCTTATTCCTATAGCTAGGCATCCTATTTGCCAGCTATCACATCTTGAATCGCTGCTTTTGCAGCATTCAAACTTTCCTGATTAACCTCCATCATGTAGAGATTTGCATCAGGCATAGCATAAGACGGTAGTCCCATGACACCTGTTCCAGTTAAAGCTTGTGAGGTAACGCTATAACTTTCGCCAGATTCCAACTGACCATTGATTAAGGTAATCATCGTTTCAAGACTCATATTGGTTTGAACTGAATCTTGAATACCGTCCAAAATCTCATTGTAATTCTTTAAGATAGCCGGTGAGCTTAATTTCTTAATCAAGCCCGCAATCACTCTTTCTTGATTTTTACCACGGTCATTATCGCCCCCTTGTAAAGAGTAGCGTTCGCGTACAAACTCTAATGCTTGATTAGAATTAAGGTGGACTTCTCCTACTGGGAAAAATGTCCCATCATACCCTGTAAATTCTTGCTCATTTGTGACATCTACTCCTCCAACCACATCAATGAGTTTTAGGAAAGAGGTGAAATTCAAACGAACATAGTAGTTTGTCTTAATATCATAGAGATTTTCAAGTGTGTGAATAGATGCCTCAACACCATAAATACCTGCATGGGTAAGCTTATCGTTCTGACCATTTCCGCCATCTGCAATTGGAACATAGGCATCCCGCGGAGTTGTTGTCAACAAGACTTTCTTGGACTTGAGATTGACTGTCATAATAATATTGACATCTGAACGAGAAACAGAAGAAATGGGACCATAAGTATCAATACCACTGACATAGATATTGAAAGCATCGCCGCTAATCTCCGTACCTTTTATATTTTCTACCTTTTTACTCACTTTAAGGGTATAGAGTTTTCTTATTTTTGACGCATCATAATCTGCTATGATATCCTCAAAAACACTATTTAAAATGATAGCTTTTGCCTCTTTATTCATCAACGCTTGGTAAGCTGATAGATAAGTTGGAGCAGTATCTACTGCTAGTGATACTTGTTTCTCTTTTTGGAGACTTTCTGTTAGTTTCATAATGTTGTCCCCATCTGTTTCAGTTGGAGCCAAAACATTTGTTACCTGACTAATATCTGTGATATCGCTATCTGCCAGTACGATAACACTCATTTCATATTCTGAATACTTAGCTGTTGAATTAAGCTTATCAGAAAAGCTCCTTGCTTCTCGAATGGCAAATAAAGCTGTTCCGCTTACTAGAATAGCCAACATCAAAAATAGCAAGGTAAAACGTGGCGCTTTCTTTTTGATGGCTAAACCACCACACAGAAACACAGAAACACCTAAAATAGCTGTTACTATCCTATTTAGATTGCGAAAAGCAAGTAGATTGTACCGATAAATAGCAAAGAGAATTATCACCGCCATCACTGTAAAGATAACCGCGAGTACACGATTTACAATGCTAAGCTTTCCACCATTTTGTTTTTCCTTGTGTTTTCTTGCTCTTCTCGAACGCTGTTCCATTTTTTACCTCCAAAATAATAATCTATCATTACTATGAATATAGCACATTCTTCCATTCAGCTACCAAACAGAGATACCTCTCTGAATCACCATTGAAACCACTGGTATTCTACCATATTTCACTCGATTTTACCATTATTTACCCATTGTTAGTAAGAAGCTATACTCATTCAAAATTTCAATATTCTTAGCTCCATAAAAAATTATCTCCCTATCCTCCCTCTTGATAGCGGACAAAAAATCCTCTTAAAAAGCTCGCGTTCGCAATTTTAAATTATGAGTACAAGCATAGGTACAGATGTCCCCTGGGTACAATCACCTTTTATAGTCGTTTCGTTTATCTTTTACTACTTCGTTAACTCGCTTTGCCATACTCTAAGCACAGCCTGCAGCTCCTTGCCTAGTACTAAGACTATAAACGCCTCGTATCTACTATGAAGTTCATTTGGGGTGTCATCAGGACATAAAAATGAGCTTGTCAACGATGTCGTTTCACATCTATTAAACAAGTCTCTTTTCCTGCATAAATATTGGGAAATCCTGTATTTCCAAGCGCTTTGTCCGTTGGAGTTATATCTATTTCTGGGGATAAATTCCACGCCCCACATGATGTAGTTTAGCGAAATCTTATTGATACCATACGACCGATTGCCCCTCTTGAGAAACCAGTTTTATCTTTGGACTTTCCGAAATATTTTCGGAAAGAAGTGTCACACTATATCCCTCATCTGTTTTCTTCATATCATATACTTCCTCATCTAAGGTTAACCAAACATGTTGATAGGTAGAAGTTGTCTTCCAGTTAATCTTAGCCAAGGCTTTTCCTTTATCAATCGTTAATTCATTGCTAGGTAACGGTTGTTTGGTCGTAGAGTCACCAGCATAATGAGTGGTTGTAAGGGCAGGATTCATATTTAATTGTTTCATTTGTTCATAATTAAAGTAGGTATCTGAAAATGTATATTCAGCAACTTCAAAAATAACCATATCAGGCTTAAATATGTTGTAGTAGTAAGGAAAGTCTAAAACATTTTGATAATCATGGATAGCAATGTATTCATCGAAAGCATTGGCTAAATATTTAGAACCAAATTTATTCATATAGCTTCCTTGAAACATCAGTACACGTGGAAAGTCTTTACTATTTTTCGATGCGTTTTGATAATAAGTAAAAGTTTGATAAGCAGGGTTTAATTGTAATTCATCTTTGAACAGATCTGTTTTAGTTGTTACAATATCTTCTGTAGGAACATGAATGAGTGGTACTGATTCGTTAATCGGGAACTGAGAAACGGGCAAGGAAACTTCCAGCTGACTTGATTGTTCAAAATCATCCAGGTGATTTACTTCTACATTAGGAAAATCATTTTTTACTTCAGATAAAATAGAGTTTGTTCCATAAAAAGCTCCCAAATCATTCCAATGATTCGCATCATACTTTTGATTGAAAACGACGTTACCTAGCTGTGTTTCTTGTCGAAGAGGAATAGTATTATCTATATAGCGAACCTTTCGTTTGTCAAGGGCAGTCAGAAACGTTTCTACCCAATCACGATTGTAGTCAATACCAGGAGGAATATATTCTGATAATACAGCAGGTTTTGCTGGATTTAAAACAAATAAGAAAGGTATATTTCTATCCTGACAATATTCTTGGATAGCTTGTACCATATTTGCAAACTGCTCATGATAGTCAGAATATTGATAGTACGATGTGGTAAGACCATCCCCAAAAACATAGCCATCTTTTCCATACTGATAGCTTGGATGCACCATTTTGCCAAACAAACGGTCGTTCAAAAGAGTATAGCTCAAAATCATTTCATCCCGAAAACCAATTCGATCATTTACATAGTTTTCAATATTAGTTGTAAGGTCTGCTTCACCATCTTCCAAGAGCTCTTTTGAAAATGGATTTTCAGTTAACATTCGGTTATCAATCTCAGAAGAGATGTGAGGAGCAAAGCGAAAGTTAACAGCCGGAATGAGTATAATTAGAGAAAATACAATAATCGTCAGAATTTTTATAATTTTCATCAATATCTCCACTTCTCCTTAATATTGGAAATAGATAAATGGACTATAGCTCGAATTAACCATAAATAAGATAGCTACAATAAAAATAGCAAGTAAGGTTATCTCCTGAATCAAATAACCAGCCGTTGTCGACATAACACTACAGTACCATCTCTTTATCTTCTGAGAGCCCAAGACAGTAGCACCTACTATTCCTATGAGGACGAGTGACATCAGCTTAAAATCATAGTAATATTGCCATGTATAAGGAATAGGCTGACTTGTCCTCTTTCCAAGAGCTGCACTTACTACCGTTACGATATCAGCTATGTTTTGAAATCTGAACAATTGCCAAGAAAAGAGAATAATTCCCATCGTCACAATATACTTTATGGCACCAGGTATCTTTTGATAATATTTGTTATCGTGAATAAGACGCTCAGCAACTACAAAAAAGGCATTAATCCCACCCCAGAGAATGTAGTTCCAACCTGCACCATGCCAAATACCTGTTACAGCAAAAACAATAGCTAAATTGCGGAGTGTTTTCTGCTTACCTTTGCGACTTCCCCCTAGTGAAATATAAATATATTCCTTAAACCATGTCCCTAATGACATATGCCAACGTCTCCAAAATTCAGAAATGGACATGGAACGATAAGGGAAATTGAAGTTCTCCTTGAATTCAAAACCAAAGAGCTTCGCAAGACCGATTGCAATATCAGAATACCCGGCGAAATCATAATAGATTTGCAGCATATAAAGAACAAGAGTTCCAAATGCTGTTACTTGATCCATAGAATGGATGGAAATTTGGGCTAAACAAGCACCAAAAGTATCCGCCAATATCACTTTTTTGGCAAAACCAATCATGATACGGTTCATACCTTCCGTGATGAGAGTTAGGGATATTCGATTTTGTCCAATCTGACCCTGGAAATCTTTCCATAAGACGGTCGGCCCTGAAATCACTTTTGGGAAAAATGAAAGATAGAGAAGACAATCAAGAAAACTACCCGGCCTTGCCTGTCCTCGGTATATATCTGTTAAATAGGAAATACTAGAAAACGTAATAAAAGATATTCCAAGAGGGGTCAGCAAGGACTTAGGAGGAAGCTGCTCTCCAAATAAGCTATTCCAAACTTGGATCAAAAAATTGGAATAATTAAAATAAACCAAAGAAAAGGTCACCAGCATTATCCCAATCCACAATGGAAAGAGACTCAGGTACAGTTTCTTGTGGCTAGTAGGAGATTGATAAAGCTTTAGATAGAATCCCTCTGCTCTGATAGTTGCAATCCACAAACCGATTATATATACGATAACGATATAAAAGAATAGTCGAAATACGTTATCAAATGAAGACCACATATAAAAAGATAAGCTACAACCTATCAAGAACAATTTATCTATCGCAAGAGCTTTAGCTAGGGTTCGTAAACCATTAATAGAACATATTCCCCTTATGATAGCATAGCCCAACATAGAAAGCGGTAAAAAAACGAACAAAAATAGTTGTGTTGTAAACAGCATATATAAGCCTCTAAAATAGTTAAGTAAAATAATTTATATCAAATACATCATGCATAGCATACCTATTTTATTATAACAATCATAAAATCAGATGTCAAGTTTCTGCTAATGTTTCAGCAGGACAAAGGCACGAACAGTTTTTTAGAGTGAACTATATAGTTTCTGAATTTCAACAATCCTATTTTCTAAAAAAGAGAAATTCCTTATTTAGCTTCTCTTCTAGATATAGCATTTATAACCCTCTTGGGTTCATAATATAGTCATTTAGTTTATATTTTTATTACTTCGTTCACTCGTCTTGCTGTACTCCAGTACTACCTACGACTCCTTGCCTAGTACTAAAAATAAACGAAACGGCTACAAAGGTTCGCAAATGTTCATTTCACGCATTTGTCGTAAGTGCTTCGGGTTATGTTAGCTTTCAGGATTTCAGGGATTGGACAAAAAGATAATCAAAAATACCAATCTCATGTTCAGCTCTTCTAAAATATCTGATTAGTGTAACTGCGCATCTCTAACCCCCATTATGCTTCCCTTTTCTAATCTAAAGCCTTGATTTCTAACATCATATCACGAATTTGGGCAGCGAGTTCAAAGTCTAGAAGCCCTGCAGCTTCCTGCATTTGACCTTCTAGTTTCTTCAGCATCTCTCGGCGTTCTTGTTTGGTGAGACTTTCAATATCTACCGTTTCTTTCTTATCAGGAAGAATTGCTTTTGTCACACTAATCAAATCGCGAATTTCTTTCTTAATGGTCTGCGGGATAATGCCATGTTTTTCATTGTATTCCATTTGAATCTGACGACGGCGAGCAGTCTCATCCATAGCGCGTTGCATCGAATCTGTGGTTTTATCCGCATACATGATAACATGTCCCTCACTATTACGAGCTGCCCGTCCAATAGTCTGAATCAACCCACGTTCGTTACGTAAGAAGCCCTCCTTATCTGCATCAAGAATTGCAACTAGGCTAACTTCAGGCACATCAATTCCCTCCCGCAGTAGATTGATTCCTATGAGAACATCAAAAACTCCCAGGCGGAGATCTCGAATAATTTCTGTTCGCTCCAAGGTCTTGATATCACTATGCATATATTTAACCTTAATCCCCATTTCTTTGAGATAGTCAGTTAAATCTTCTGCCATTTTCTTGGTCAATGTCGTAATGAAAGTCCGCTCACCTTTTTCCACGCGCGCGTTAATCTCTCCCAGTAAGTCATCCATTTGCCCCATGGTTGGCCGAACCTCGACTTCCGGATCTAAGAGCCCTGTCGGACGAATAATCTGCTCAACAATGGTATCGGTCTGTTCATTTTCATAATCACCCGGTGTTGCAGACACATAAACAATCTGATGGACATGGCTTTCAAATTCCTCACGGCGTAGCGGGCGGTTATCTAAGGCGCTCGGCAAGCGGAAACCGTAATTAACCAGCATTTCTTTGCGGGAACGGTCTCCGTTGTACATTCCCTTAATTTGTCCCATAGTCATGTGACTCTCGTCAATCATGATTAAGAAATCATCTGGGAAGAAATCAAGTAGGGTATAAGGAGGCTCGCCCTCACTGCGCCCATCCATGTGGCGGGAATAATTTTCAACTCCGTTGGTATAGCCCATTTCTCGTAGCATTTCAATATCATACTCCGTCCGCTGTTTGAGGCGTTGGGCTTCTAGAAGTTTCCCCTCTTTTTCAAAGAGTTCCAACTGTTCCGTTAGTTCTGCTTGAATCTTGCCAATAGCTGTTTCCATGTAATCGTCACTCGTCACGAAATGCGTGGCTGGAAAAATAGCTAGGTGATCCACCTCTCCTAACACCTGACCCGTCAGAGCTTCGATCTCCCGAATCCGGTCGATTTCATCCCCAAAAAATTCCACTCGAAAGGCATGCTCATCACGGCTGGCTGGAAATATTTCCACTACATCACCACGAACACGGAAACGTCCGCGCTGAAAATCAATATCATTGCGTTCAAACTGAATATCCACCAAATCATTGAGCAACCTATCCCGCGATATTTCAAGTCCGGGACGTAGACTCACCACACTATCTGCATATTCCTTAGGAGAACCCAAACCATAGATACAAGAAACCGAAGCAACCACAATCACATCATTGCGCTCTAAAAGCGCAGATGTCGCCGAGTGGCGGAGTTTATCAATCTCATCATTGACCGAACTATCCTTTTCAATATAGGTATCACTTGATGGCACATAGGCTTCTGGCTGATAATAATCGTAATAGGATACAAAATATTCCACTGCATTTTCAGGGAAAAATTCCTTAAATTCGCTGTACAGTTGACCTGCCAGAGTCTTATTGTGAGCAATGACAAGGGTTGGCTTATTGACCCTAGCAATAACTTGACTCATGGTATAAGTCTTTCCTGTCCCTGTTGCCCCCAGTAAAATTTGAGCCTTTTCTCCTCCCTCAATATTATCTACCAAGGTCTTGATGGCTTCTGGCTGGTCACCAGACGGCTCGTATTTTGAAACTAATCTAAACTGATTCTTTGTTATTCTATCAATCATATGCTACCTCATTCTTCTATTTTATCATAAATAAACCTAGAGCGTGTCGTTCAGACCATATTCCCTTAGAGCACCAATAAAATAGTATAATCTAGTAACAATAGAAGGGAAACAAGGCTCTTGCCACCTGAACCAAATTCACCACTAGATAGGAACTCTGAGATTAGGCAGCTCTTCATCAGAGAGAGTAGGAACTATTGTTCCTATTACTATTGACACCAAAGACCGTTTCTTTGAAGCAATTCCAAGCAGCGTGATACTTGATGCCCCTCCAATATAAAAATGATTCAAGAGCCCAAACAGGACACTATTGTGCAAGGAAATCAGACAAATGCTGTCATTTTCCAAATGAAGAAAGGAACTGAATACCGCAACTCCACTTTGAAAGAGATGTTCCTCGTGCGACACTGGGGAAAAAATTGGATCCATCACCATTGCTAAATTCGATTGGCTCTATATATTTTAGAGTATATCCAAAGCTCCATTTGAAAACACAGAGATGTTACATCTTCTTACACAGCCCTTTGCAAATCTATCCTATTTATGATATACTATCTACTATATTTTAGAAACAAAGAAGGAAAACATTCTGAAAATGATTCTTCAAGGGATTTCTAATCATTATTTTTAAATGAAGGAGAATTGAAATGAAGAAAAAATGGTTTACATTGGCAGCTCTTCTGCCACTATTCTTCCTATTTTCATCGGTCAAAGCCAACGATACTATCGATATTGTCTTTGACTCAACTTATGCACCTTTTGAGTTTAAAGACTCAGACCAAATCTATAAAGGACTCGATGTAGATATCATCGATGAAGTAGCCAAACGTTCCAACTGGAACATCAACCAAAGTTTTCCTGGATTCGATGCAGCTGTCAACGCTGTTCAATCAGGACAAGCTGATGCTCTCATGGCAGGAACAACGATTACTGAAGCGCGCAAAAAAGTCTTTGTTTTCTCAGATCCATATTTCGATACAAAGATTGTTATTGCGACGACACAAAAAAATCCAGTATCTGACTACCAGCAATTAAAAGGAAAAACAGTCGGGGTGAAAAATGGCACAGCTGCTCAAAGCTTCCTCGACCAGCATAAGAGCGAATACGGTTATAGTATTAAGAGCTTTGATACAGGTGACACCATGTATAATAGCTTGGCTACTGGCGCGGTTGACGCTGTCATGGATGACGAAGCTGTTATCCAATATGCCATTCAAAAAGGGCAAGATTTAGCACTTAACATGACTGGCGAAGCGATTGGTTCATTTGGATTTTCTGTCAAAAAAGGGAGCCAATATGAGTATCTAGTAGATGATTTCAATAAGGCTCTTACAGCCATGAAAAAGGACGGCACTTACGATAGCATTATCAAAAAGTGGCTCGGAAGCACTCCTACCTCTGATAAAGAAAACACCTCAGACTACGGCTCTCTCCTTTCCTTAACAGGGAAGATTGGAGCGACTGCAACTCCTATCAAAGCTTCCTATACCATTGTATCAGATTCGTCTTTCGCTCCTTTTGAATACCAAGGAAAAGACGGAAAATACACAGGAATTGACATTGAGTTAATCAAAGCTATTGCAGAACAACAAGGATTTACCCTCACCATTCAAAACCCTGGCTTTGATGCCGCCCTCAATGCGGTACAAGCAGGACAAGCTGACGGTGTTATTGCGGGGATGACCATTACCGATGCCCGCAAGAAAATCTTTGATTTCTCAGATGCCTACTATACATCAAGTATCCGACTTGCCATAAAAAAAGGGAGCAGTATCGCAAGCTACGAAGATCTTGCTGGCAAAACTGTCGGTGCTAAAAATGGGACATCGTCTTACACTTATTTAGAAGAAAATGCTACAAAATACAACTATAATGTGAAAGCCTTTGACGAAGCTTCAACGATGTATGATAGCTTGAATTCTGGCTCTATTGATGCTCTTATGGATGACGAAGCCGTTCTTCTTTATGCCATTCAACAAGGACGTGATTTCGAAACACCAATTGAAGGAATCGCAACTGGTACCCTCGGATTTGCCGTGAAAAAGGGGAGCAATCCTGAGTTGATTGAAATGTTTAACAATGGTCTAGCTGAATTGGTTCAATCTGGTAAATACGATGAAATCATGAACAAGTATTTCAATAATAATGAAAATACAGACACTTCTTCTGCTTCAGTAGCTGACGAGTCAACTATCTGGGGCTTACTTAAAAACAACTATGGTCAACTCCTTTCAGGTCTTGGCATTACCATTGGGTTAGCTCTCCTTTCCTTTGCGATTGCTATTGTAATTGGTATCATCTTCGGAATGTTTGCAGTCAGCCCATTTAAGACGCTTCGCGTTATTGCATCTGTTTTTGTAGATGTAGTACGTGGTATTCCATTGATGATTGTTGCAGCTTTCATCTTCTGGGGCATTCCCAACTTGATTGAATCCATGACTGGTCAGCAGTCACCAATCAACGATTTTGTCGCAGGTACCATTGCCCTATCCCTCAATTCTGGTGCCTATATTGCCGAGATTGTGCGCGGAGGTATTCAGGCAGTACCTATTGGACAAATGGAAGCCTCACGTAGTCTGGGAATTTCCTATGGCACAACCATGCGCAAGATTATCTTACCACAAGCTACCAAACTGATGTTACCAAACTTCATCAACCAATTTGTTATCACCTTGAAAGATACTACTATTATTTCAGCGATTGGTCTGGTAGAATTATTCCAGGCTGGTAAAATCATCATCGCCCGGAATTATCAATCGTTCCGTATGTATGCAATCCTTGCAATTATCTACTTGATTGTCATTACACTCTTAACACGTCTTGCACGTAAACTCGAAAAAGGAGGCAACTAATGGCTCAATTAAAAATCAATGTCCATGATTTACACAAGTCCTATGGCGACAACGAAGTATTAAAAGGTATTACTGCCAAGTTTTACGAAGGAGACGTTGTCTGCATCATCGGTCCATCTGGATCTGGTAAATCAACTTTCTTACGGACTATGAACCTGCTTGAAAGCATTACAAGTGGCCAGGTAACAGTTGATGGATTTGATTTGACTGATCCAAAGACTGACCTTGATGCATTCCGCTCCAATGTCGGAATGGTATTCCAACACTTCAACCTTTTCCCACATATGAATGTCTTAGACAATATTACCTTTGCCCCAATCCAGCACAAGCTCGTGGATAAGACTGAAGCTGAAAAAATTGGAATGGAATTACTTGAAAAGGTAGGGCTTGCAGACAAATGTGACGCCATGCCCGATAGCCTTTCGGGAGGGCAAAAGCAACGTGTAGCTATTGCACGTGCCCTTGCCATGAATCCTGACATTATGCTCTTTGACGAGCCAACATCGGCTCTTGATCCCGAAATGGTCGGAGATGTATTGAATGTTATGAAAGACTTGGCTGAGCAAGGTATGACCATGCTGATTGTCACCCATGAAATGGGATTTGCACGGAAAGTTGCCAACCGCGTTATCTTTACAGACGGCGGTGAGTTCCTAGAAGATGGCACACCCGAGCAAATATTTGATACCCCACAACACCCACGTCTCAAGGACTTCCTTGATAAGGTTTTAAACGTTTAATAAAGACGAGGCTGGGCAAAAGCCCGTTTCCCCCTCTTAGAGTTCGTATCAACATCTCAGCGCAGTGGTTGATTAGCAGATTTATTCGTATGTTACGTTCCAAATCTAGCCTAATCAAGTGTGCAGGGACGAGGAAACGAGCTCTTTTTTCTACCGATTGAGTTCTTTCCCGCTCCCATAAAATTTAGAGTATAAGCTGTTTGACCCCATCGATAGTCTAAGCTCACCTAGGTCAGTCTGAGCTTAGAGATAAGGGAGGGAAATCCAGTGGATCAAGTTAGCCTGAACTTAGACAGAAACGATACGGATAAGCCAAACTTCAAAAACAGGATTGAATCCCATTTCCATTTTCTCACATAGCAAACAAAAACCGCTTCAATTAATGGCTTCAAAAACTTGATTAGAGCGATTTTTATTTATATTATTTGTAGATCTAGTCTATAAAAATCAATATCTGATTACCTTTTATAAAGGATGACTAAGCTAACCTCCTCTACACCGAAAAGAGAACGGACGCTCATACTCATTTAAAATCAAAATTAGCATTTCTTACTACTTCCTTAAGTTGTGCGGACGGATACGGAGTTTCATTCCTAATTTTCGAGCTAAAGGCTTTGAAAATCCCGTCCTCAGCCACAAGGTATTTATTGTCGGAGATACCACTACGGCGGAAGTAGCCTTTTAGCTCACTAGGTTCGCTTTCCCTTGAAAATTAGTTTAAAAATTCGCTATTTTTGAAATTAGTTAAGTATCAGTAAAAATCAAACTGCAAATGAGCTGAACTCAGACTAAAAGCTTAGGATAAAATAGAACACCGGGTAACCCGGTGTTCCTTTATTTTTGGTCTCAGAAATAAAATATCCAGCGCCCTCGTATTGGGAACCTAGAGATAAAACAGTACACTGGACTTACCTCGCAAACTCGGGAGAAAACTGTACACTGGACTTGCCTCGCAAGCTCGGGAGAAAACAGTACACTGGACTTGCCTCGCAGGCTCGGGAGAAAACTGTACACTGGACTTGCCTCGCAGGCTCGGGAGAAAACTGTACACTGGACTTACCTCACAGGCTCGGGAGAAAACAGTACACTGGACTTGCCTCGCAGGCTCGGGAGAAAACAGTCCACTGGACTTACCTCACAGGCTCGGGAGAAAACTGTACACTGGACTTGCCTCGCAGGCTCGGGATAAAACAGTCCACTGGACTTGCCTCGCAGGCTCGGGAGAAAACTGTACACTGGACTTGCCTCGCAGGCTCGGGAGAAAACTGTACACTGGACTTGCCTCGCAGGCTCGGGAGAAAACTGTACACTGGACTTGCCTCGCAAGCTCGGGAGAAAACTGTACACTGGACTTGCCTCGCAGGCTCGGGATAAAACAGTCCACTGGACTTGCCTCGCAGGCTCAGGAGAAAATCGCCTCACATGCTCGGGATAAAACAGTCCACTGGACTGTTTTATTCCTCGTCCATGCTCAATACGCTTAGGAAAGCTTCTTGTGGAACTTCAACGCTACCAATGGCTTTCATGCGTTTTTTCCCGGCTTTCTGTTTTTCGAGGAGTTTGCGTTTTCGCGAGACATCTCCCCCATAACACTTGGCCAAGACATTTTTCCGGAGAGCTTTGATATCACTGCGTGCTACAATTTTTTGTCCGATTGCAGCTTGAATCGGAACTTCAAATTGCTGACGAGGAATGATTTTTTTAAGTTTGTCTACAATCAATTTTCCACGTTCATAGGCAAATTCTTTATGGACAATAAAGCTGAGAGCATCGACCTTATCACCATTCAAAAGAATATCCATTTTTACCAATTTTGATGGGCGATACTCTGAAATTTCATAATCAAAACTTGCATAGCCACGAGTGGAAGATTTCAATTTATCAAAGAAATCGAAAACAATTTCAGCTAGCGGAATTTGATAAATGACATTGACACGATTGTCATCAATATAGTCCATGGTCACAAAATCGCCACGTTTGCGCTGTGCTAGCTCCATAACAGCTCCAACATATTCCTGCGGTACCATCACTTGAGCTTTGACATAAGGTTCTTCGATAGCATCAACCTTGGTTGGATCTGGAAATTCAGACGGATTAGATACTTCAATAGTCTCACCGTCGGTCATATTCACATGATACACTACCGATGGAGCAGTCATAATCAGGTCAATGTTAAATTCTCGCTCAATCCGTTCCTGAATAACATCCATGTGAAGTAGACCCAGGAATCCACAACGAAAACCAAATCCAAGTGCCTGAGAAGTTTCTGGTTCAAACTGCAAGCTAGCATCATTCAGTTGTAATTTCTCAAGCGCCTCACGCAGGTCATTATATTTATTGGAATCAATCGGATAAATTCCCGCAAAAACCATTGGATTCATCTGCTTGTAGCCCTCAAGCGGAGCATCTGCTGGATTGGTTGCAAGGGTTACAGTATCACCGACACGGGTATCTGCAACAGTCTTAATCGAAGCCGCAAGATAGCCAACATCACCCGTTGCAAGATAGTCACGACCTACAGCTTTGGGGGTGAAAATCCCCACTTCTGTTACATCAAAGGTTTTACCATTGCTCATCATTTGAATGGTATCGCCAGGCTTAACCAAGCCATCCATGACACGCACTTGGAGAATAACACCACGATAAGCATCATAAACAGAATCAAAAATCAAGGCTTTGAGAGGTGCTGCCACATCTCCTGTAGGGGCAGGTACTTTCTCAACGATTTGCTCTAAAATCTCTTCAATCCCAATTCCGGCCTTGGCAGAAGTCAGCACTGCCTCACTGGCATCAAGACCGATCACATCTTCGATTTCTTGACGCACTCGCTCTGGATCTGCCGCAGGCAAATCAATCTTATTGATAATGGGTAGAATCTCCAAATCATTATCCAAGGCAAGGTAGACATTTGCCAAGGTCTGTGCTTCAATTCCCTGAGCAGCATCAACAACCAAAATCGCTCCCTCACAGGCAGCGAGTGAGCGCGATACCTCATACGTAAAATCGACATGTCCTGGAGTATCAATCAAGTGGAAAATATAGGTTTCACCATCTTTAGCAGTATAGTTCAATTCAATGGCATTGAGCTTAATAGTAATCCCACGCTCTCGCTCCAAGTCCATACTGTCCAATAACTGAGCCTGCATTTCACGACTTGAAACAGTCTCTGTCTTTTCCAAAATACGATCTGCCAGGGTCGATTTGCCATGATCAATATGAGCAATAATCGAGAAATTTCGAATCTTCTCCTGACGCTTTTTTAAATCTTCTACGTTCATATCTCTTCCTTTAAAAGTCTTCTACTCATTATACCAAAAATTAGCTTGCTTGACCACATCAGACGAGCAAGTTTCACGACAAACGCATGAAGAAACTATTCCTTTCAAGCCACATATTTTTATTAAAAATACCTCATCGTATAAATAAGAACGAATTCTATCTCGTTGAAATATAAAATACTGAAATATATGTCAAAAACAGCATATAACTAGAAATAGATACCTGGACTTTTTCCATACTGATGCCTTGAAAAGTGGAAGAAGTCAGTTGACACTGCTATCTTTCTATGCTATAGTGAAGTGAACACTATTCGGAGGTAAGGGAGAATGAACAACTAAGTCTATTTGTTAAAGTTTGAAAACGTAAATGAAGTAGTCTTACTACAATCTTTTGCGTACCACCATGCTTTATACCAATAGGCACCTAGCTGTTTTGTCTCTCTTTTTGTGGGCTTTTTTGATATGACGATCACCATTATTACTCAAAGATACTACCCTTAGAGTGTGATGTAAAAAGTTCCCTGCTACAGACAAATAGTCCTACTGGTTAAAGTAGGACTATTTTTTTATAAGGAGGATCTATGTTACAAATTACACATTTAACCATGACCCATGAAAAAGATTTGACAGACTTAGTCACTGACCTATCTCTAGTAATTCATAGAGGTGACAAAGTTGCACTAATTGGTGAAGAAGGAAACGGCAAATCAAGTCTCCTTAAATGGATGATAAAGGAAGACTTGGTCACATCCTATATTCAGTTTAGCGGACAAATTCAGCGAAATTTTGTCCAATATAGTTACATTCCTCAACAGTTACCATCGAGCCTAGAGGCACTCTCACTCAACGACTATTTCTTTGGTTCAAACAAGATTAACCTCAATTATACAGCTCTCTACCGCTATGCGAAAGAATTGCAATTTGACAGCAATCGTTTTGCAGATTCACAACTATTAGCAACCTTATCCGGTGGGGAAAAATTAAAAATTCAGCTCATCAAAGAATTAGCTCAAGAAACAGATATTCTCTTCCTCGATGAACCGTCCAATGATTTGGATCTATCGACCCTCAAATGGTTGGAAAACTTCATTCGGCAATCGTCTAAAACCATAATCTTTATCTCCCATGATGAAACTTTTTTGAGCCAGACAGCAACTAAAATCATACATTTAGAACGCATCAAAAAGCGCAACGTCGCACGGACCACTGTTCAAGCCTTGGGATATACTACTTACGTTCAAGAAAGAGAAGAACAATTTGACCGCCAAGTCCAGCAAGCACGCAACGAACGCTTGAATCATCAAAAGAAAGTAGAGCGCCACCACCGCATTCATCAAAGTGTTGAACATACGGTTCGCAATACCCATGACGCAACTGCAGGGAGGCTGGTTGCTAAAAAGATGAAAGCAGTCCTCGCTCAAGAAAAACGCTATGAAAAAGAGGCTGTCAAACTGACTGAAATACCGAGTAAAGAAGACCATATTCAGCTATATTTTAAGGATATTAACCCACTTCATCCCCGCAAAGTCCTTATTGAGCTAGCCGCATTCACTCTGCAAGTAGAACAAGAAACCCTAATCCCTAACTTGAACTTCCGCTTTTTAGCTCAGGAAAAAATCGGTATTTTTGGAAAAAATGGTATTGGAAAAACAAGCCTACTCAGGCAAATCTATACTCTCTTGAAACAGCAAGCAACCTATCCTATCGGCTATATGCCTCAGCATTATCAAGACCTGCTCGATATGACTGCTTCTCCACTACAATTTCTAACATCTGCTTCCGACCAACAAGAGGACGAACGAATCCTCACTCATCTCGCTAGCCTACAATTCACTCACAAAGAGACGCACCACCCTATTGCCTCCTTATCTAGTGGGCAACAGGCTAAACTTCTGCTCCTTAAAATGGTTTTGGATGCCTGTCCCGTTTTGTTACTGGATGAACCAACACGGAATTTTTCACCGACGTCACAGCCTCAAATTCAAACGCTTTTTGCACATTTCCCTGGTGCAATCCTCACCATATCCCATGATCGTAGCTTTCTCAAAGCAGTCTGCGATAAGATTTTCCAATTAGATGAAAGAGGGCTTCAAGAAATCCATAAAGAGGACCTCTAGACCTACAATCACAAAGAGAGAGCCATCTCCATTTCTCAGAGTTCGTATCAATATAGCCGTTTCGTTTATTTTTAGTACTAGGCAACGAGTCGCAGGTAGTACTGGAGTACAGCAAGACGAGTGAACGAAGTAATAAAAATATAAACGAAATGACTATATCTCCGTGCAGTGGATGATTTGTTCGTATTTTACACTCCCAATCTGACCTCTACGACTGATGCGAACGAGTTGGCTTCCTTTCCAACCTCCAACAGTCACTACTCTAACTGTTGGAGCTATGCGGGGTGGGAGTGAAACGGTCTGGGGAATAGACCGTTTCACTCCTAAGCTAGAACGCAAGAAATAAGGTAAAAACCAGACTCTTTCTGATGTGTTTTAAGTTCTTTCCCACTCCCATTTCAGTCTGAACCTAGCATGTAAAGTGAGGAAAAGCTGAACTCTTTTTTCCACCTGTCACATTCTTGCCCGCTTCCGTGGCATTTGAACATTTGATAGAGTCTATTGTACTAGGCAAGGAGCTGCAGGCTGTACTAGAGTACAGCCAAGCGAGGGAACGAAGTAATAAGAGATAAACGAAATGACGATAGCTATCTCACGGATCGAATCAAGTTAAGCCAATAGATTAGGGTAACCCCAGCCTCGAAACTAGAGAGGGGAAGACAGGGACATCATCATCTGCAGTTAAAATCTGATATCATTATTCTCACTTTACTACGCTTCGACTTCGGCTCTCTCGTCAGTTTAGAGAAAGCTAGCTTTACTACTAGCTCCAAGTATTCACAATTCTCAACTGTGAGAATGCTAGTCAGATTGGTCTATTTTATAGAGTACAAAAAAGGAGTGAAGACAACCAGGACTTCAAAGTCCTAGTTGTCTTCACTCTCTTTGGGTACTTATTATTTTCCAAGTTTCGCTTTTGCTGCATCTGCAAGTGCTGTGAAAGCAGCTGCATCGTTAACAGCAAGATCCGCCAACATCTTACGGTTTACTTCAATTTCAGCCAATTTCAAACCATGCATCAACTGTGAGTATGAAAGACCATTCATGCGAGCTGCTGCATTGATACGAGTAATCCACAATTTACGGAAATCACGTTTTTTCTGACGACGGTCACGGTATGCATAGTAGTAAGAGTTCATTACTTGTTCTTTTGCAGTACGGAACAAGATATGCTTTGCACCATAGTAACCTTTAGCTAATTTTAAAATACGTTTACGGCGTTTGCGTGATACAACGCCACCTTTAACACGTGCCATTTCATTTTCCTCCGAATAATTCTCTAATTTCTAGTAATTCGACTTATTTAAGTCCTGTAAGCATTGCTTTGATACGTTTGAAGTCACCTGAATGTACCATTGCTGCTTTACGAAGGTGACGACGTTGTTTTTTAGTCTTACCGTGGAAACGGTGTGAAGTATAAGCGCAGAAACGTTTCAATCCACCAGAACCTGTACGTTTAAAACGTTTAGCTGATGCGCGATGAGTTTTTTGTTTTGGCATTTTAATTCTCCTTTTGCATAATAAGCTTATTTTTTCTCTGAAGCTGGCGCAAGTTGCATGAACATTTGACGTCCATCCATCTTAGCTCTTTGCTCAATAATCGCAATGTCTTGCGTTGCTTCAGCAAATTCTGCCAAGACTTTTGCTCCAACTTCCTTATGGGTAATCATCCGCCCTTTAAAACGAATGGACACCTTTACTTTATTTCCCTTTTCAAGGAACTTACGGGCATTGCGAAGTTTTGTATCGAAGTCTCCTTTATCAATAGTTGGACTCAGACGCACTTCTTTAACCGTTACAACGCTTTGTTTTTTGCGCTGTTCTTTTTGTTTTTTCTGATACTCAAATTTGAACTTACCATAGTCCATAATTTTCGCAACAGGCGGTTTAGCTTGCGGTTGAATCAACACTAAATCAACGTTAGCACTATCAGCTATCGCTTGGGCTTCGTTGAGCGGTTTAATTCCTAACTGTTCACCTTCGAGACCGATAAGACGAACTTCACGCACACGAATTTCATCATTGATGAACAAATCTTGCTTTGCTATGGCTTTCACCTCATTTTATTTTTTTCGAGAAAAACAAAGTGGGCTTGCTAACACAAGCCCACTACTACATCATTATCTTTCCGAAGAAAATGTAACACGTAGAGCCAGACAACGTTAGTCGCAAGGCGAGAAGCTCTCACTTCTGCTTTTCTCAATGCTACCAGTATAACAATACTTTTTTTATTTGTCAAGGATTTCTTTTACTTTTTTGGAAATAAATTCAACAACACCCTCAATGGATACACCTGTCGTATCAAAAATGATCGCATCATCTGCTGCTTTAAGAGGTGAAACGGATCGTGTACTATCCCTGTGGTCACGTAAGGCAATCTCTTCCTTCAAGCACTCCAAATCAGTCGGAATCCCTTTTTCTTTATTTTCCTTAAAGCGACGAAGAGCCCTTTCTTCAACTGATGCGATAAGGAAAATTTTTAATTCAGCATCAGGAAGCACAACAGTTCCAATGTCACGCCCATCCATGACAATCCCTCCCTGTTCTGCAATCTTGCGCTGTAAGTCAACTAATTTCTCACGAATTGGGGCAAGGGCAGACACCCAGGACACATTATTGGTCACTTGATTCTCACGAATGGCATGGGTGATGTCGACATCCCCTACAAATACTAATTGTTCACCATTTTCATTACGACCAAAACCAATGGGAAATTGATCCAATAAGGCAACAATAGCTGCGCTATCTTCCTGAGCTACTTGATACTGCAAAGCCAAATACGTCGCAGCCCGATACATGGCACCTGTATCCAAATAGGTATAGTCAAATATTTTCGCAATAATCTTTGCAACTGTACTCTTACCACTTGATGCTGGACCATCAATAGCGATTTGAATTGATTTCATAATTCCTCTTACTTAATTTTAACGAGGTCACCTGGATTTGCCCACCAAGTACCACCAGGACCTGTCATTTTATCTGGATTCAACCGTTCCAACTCCTCAGGAGAAATACCTGCGCGAGCTGCAATCATATCACGTCCCTCACCAGCCTGAACAGCAATCGTTTCACCACTTGCTGCTGAGGATGGTGGTGTACTTTCTACACTACTACTTGATTCACTTGTAGAGGTTGATGATTGTGATGCATTACTTGCACTAGCCCTAGAAGCATCTGTATTAGTACTACTTACTGATACCTTTGTGCTGCTACTATAAAATTCTTGATTAGCATCAGTCTTGCTACCTCCATGAGATAGATAGACCATAGCAATGGTTGTAACGATGACAATAAATAAGAATAGTATTGCTAAGATGCTCAGCACTCGGGTACCTGAGCTACCTTTGGTTGAACGACTTCTTCTACTCTCTGTAGAGTGATAGA
Organism: Streptococcus sp. LYSM12; assembly: GCF_004569635.1. GTDB lineage: Bacteria > Bacillota > Bacilli > Lactobacillales > Streptococcaceae > Streptococcus. Next base: position 63,511 of record NZ_SPOZ01000003.1, on the reverse strand, counting down.
TTTCCTCATTCCATGGTTCTTGTGACATGAATAATCTTTCTCCTTGTCTTTTTTATAAAATCTCATTACAATAATAATATGAATATTACACTTTATCCAGAAAAATGTATCGCTTGTGGACTATGCCAAACCATTTCAAATGTCTTTGACTATGACGATGAGGGAATCGTCTTGTTTGCTAATTGCCCCCAAGAATCTACCATTGAGCTGACCGACCAAGAAGATGCACTTCTAGCTGCCAAATCTTGTCCCACAAAAGCAATTTCCATCGACTAGTTAGTCTTTATTCGCATAATATTCTTCAAAATAGTCCTGTGTGACCAGATGATCTGTCAGAACAATTTCCCCTTGAAAATGAGCGTTGAGAGCTAGGGCATTGACAAAATACTTCTTAGGCCATTTGCGGATATAGTATACCTTTCCTTCTGGCATATCTTCTGAAAAAATTTTCACGAATAGATAGGTCACTTCAATTTTAGAAATCGTATCAATCCCTATTCTTTTCGAGACAAAGGGATTGGCTGAAGCAATCCGTAGATACTCTCCATCAATCACAAAATAGCGATGCCAACCTATCCCAAACATAATAATCACCAGTACAAATAACTGAATAATGGTATCAGATATCCGTAACTTTTCCAATATGAGAGATAAGGCAAGGAAAGCAGGGGTAATTGTTAAGGACCAATAAATAATCGACCATGACAATTCTGGCTGCCAATGATATCTTATTTTCCCAAAAATTTTAATCATCTTTACTCTCCTTGAACTATTCTATCATAATTAAATTGTTTTTCCTACAATGAGGACGAAGAATTTTTTATTTTATCGCAAAAATATCAATAGCCAAACTCATTCTGCCCCTAAAGATTAGACAGTAAACTCTAACTTTAGGGGCAGTTCATCATTTCATCTAGCTGTTTTTGTTTGCCCTAAAATAGCTAATCGGGCTTCCTACTGCTAATGATTGATTAAATTTTGATATTCAGCAATTACCATCACTTCATCTGCAACTGTTCTCAAATGATATTTCTTCATAAAACTAAGATAATTAAAGTCTTTTTTATCTTCACACTGTTCTAATTCTTCTATCATCAAGTAATGGATCATATGGCGATTGGCCTGCAACTCAAATTGTTCACGTCTTCGTTCATACTGAACAATATTGTGTTCGATATGTCCTAATTCGTGTAATATAACTGCTTTTCTCTCTTCTTGTTACAAGCTCTCCATCAGAGCAATAATTTCTCCATTTTCTCTCATAACATTTGTTTCTTTTCTGATATTGTTAGCGATTATCTATAGTATAATATTGTTCTTCAAAAAGTACAAATTTATTATTTTTAAAATTTTTTTGAAAAGATAGTTGACAAAAGAGAACGAAAAACAGAAAGGAGAATTCCTACTTGCACATTTTTTTAATGAAAACAGTAAGACATAAAAATAAGAAATCCTATCAAACTATTATTAAACGATGGGTAACTGTCATAGCACCAGCAACTATCACACTCATTGCTGGACTAGGAATGCTCTTTGACAAAGATACAAGTATCTTAACAGGAGTGATTGGCCTATTTACAGCATTTATAGGTACTATTCTAGGGATTACAACCAAAAAATATAATCAAAAAAGGAGGAAATTCTATGACTGAGAATGTATTCATTCCACGAACAACCATATCAGACTTAGATAATTCAGCATGGACAGCCTATGCTGTCGCACGAACTGGTATTTCTCTCCCAAACTGTTTTACATATGCTACTGCCAGAATTAGTGAGATTATTGGATATAATCAGCCTTTAGATGGTGAGCACAGAGTAAATGGAGCTGGTGAACTTTGGGAAATTCATAATCGTGCATTCACACAATCTTCAAAACCTGTTCTTGGAGCATTAGCAATCTACAAGGATTCTAGCTTTGGACATGTAGCTGTGGTTGAAAAAATTGAAGGAAATGATATTTGGATTTCTCAATCTAACTATGGTGAATATACCGATGTAGACGGAGATGGTCTATTTGATGGATTTTCTTTTGTAAAAACATCCGGTATACAAAATTCATATACAAACAATGGGGCACAACTAGCTGGATTTTTAATCCATAAAGATCTTAGACAATCAAAAATGAACAATAAAACGGAGGAAGACGATATGTCAATTGCATTTATTCGAATCGAAGAAGATTTCACAAAAAAAATTAAAAAAGGAAACATTTATTTAATCAATGCTGGAGCGCGTACCTACAAGCACCTTAATGGTAACCAATACAATGCAGCAAAAACTGCTTTTCCGAAAGCAGTCACACTTAGTGCGACCAAAGCTGCAAACTACTTTAATTTGGTAATTGAATCTATCGGAGCAACAGAGATTTAAATATGACAAAAGTCTAATAACCATTTGATTTATATTGCTTCTATTGGTTAATCATCAATAAAAAAATACACGAACAGCAAGGTCACTTCTTTATCTTACCATTGTGCTGTTCGTGTATTTTTTTGCGATTAATTTTAGACACTCAAAAAACCATAAGAGAGTGTGAGGAATATAGTAACGTAACATAGAAATAACACAATCCCCACGATTGTAGTCGGAATAGCAAACTTTCTAGGTAAGCTAATTCGGTTGGGTACGATTGTCAAAAGTGCAAAAGCGCCTATCGGAATAAAATAACGCCCTTGAAGTCCAAGAATAACAGTATGTCCAACTGGTGACCAAATTTGATACAAGGCAATAAATGTCAGCAAAACATAGCCAACTATAAACATCAAACTTACAAATCTCATTCGTTTTGTAACAGTAATCTGATTATACTCTCGAATAAACACTGCAAATATGACTAAAAGATAATACAGTAGAACGGCTAAGAATGAAATATTGCGATTCAGAAGTCCGAATTGGCCTGCATATGAATGAAGTAAGAATTTACCATGCTCTTCAATTGTATTTTTTATAACTGTGACAAAACTAATCGGATTTTTTAAAATACCTTTAACCTGCTCGCTTGGATTAGCAAAATCCATATACATGATATCTTGGCTCGGAAATAATTTTCCCCAAAGATAATATATTGCTAGAGCAGAAAAAAGTATTAAACTACCATAAAGCATTTTCATTCTAATGGTGAAGATTTTATTTGGAATTAAAAAGTAGAGCAATCCAAACATGATTAAAGTTGGCTTCATTTGTACCATTGCCACCATTAACCCAAAGGAAAAATACAACTTCTTTTTATCCAATATATTTTCAGAAATGATATTGGATAAAATGGCCACAAATAGGAAAGCTACCGCATTTGTAAAGGCATCTCCACTGGTCGATACTGCTAAGAATAAAAACATTGGATTTAGTGCTAATACAACAAAGCCCCACTTGGCAAATTTCGTCCATCTCACGGCAAAAAAGAGCAGTAAAACATAACTTAAAAAGTTAAAAAGTCGTGCTGTATAATAAATCGGTAAAATAGAACCAACCAATAGCTTTGAAATACTAATCCCTATAATTTGTGGAAGATATTGAAAAAAAGAATAGTTTAATTGTCCACCTAAAGGAACAAATACTTCATTTAACTTTTCGTAAGCAGTCATATCAAGACTAGCATAATTAAATTTTTCAGCCACATTATAACCAACTCCGATAGAATTTTGATTTAATTCTAAAATAGAAGCTGGAAGGTTAAATCCGTACTCATCCCATGTTTTAAAAAGATTTACAGGACTGTCTAAAAAGTAGGGAATAATTTCACCTTGCGAAAATGCGTAGGATTTTGCAAAATGTCCAATCTCATCTGGTGCTGTCATTGGTGGAATAATCGTCATAAATAAAGCACCAAAAATGAGAGCCACTATCAAAAAGACATATTCTGCAGATAGCCCACCAATTCTTGCCTTACTTCTACTTCTCATAATAGTCATAAACTTTCAACTCATATTGCATGCGATTTTGGCGAACAAGCGTATCCAAAATAAAGCCAGCCACGAAAGCCAAAGAAGATAAAATCATTAGACCGGTCGCTAAGATGGCAGAAGGCATTTTTTCGATTAAGCCTGTGTAGGCAAATTCACTGATAACTGGAACTCCTACTACTAATCCTAAGATGAACAAGATAGTGCTGACCAAGCTAAAGAATAGGAGCGGCTTATAGTCTTTAAAGAGATTGAAAATCATTTTCAATACCTTAAATCCATCAGAGAAGGTGTTTAATTTTGATTCGCTACCTTCTGGGCGATCTTGATAGGTAATCGGAACTTCTACCAATTTAAAGCGTTTATCCAGTGAATGGATGGATAATTCTGTTTCAATTTCAAAACCTGGAGATAAAACTGGGAAAGTTTTGACAAAGAGACGATTAAAGCCACGATAACCTGTCATAATATCGTTATAGTTTCCCTTGTATAGTTTATTGATTAGCAATCTGACCAAATTATTCCCAAAACCATGGAAACCTCGCTTATTTTCTTTTGCATATGTACCGTTGGACAAGCGATCTCCTATTGTCATATCCGCTAGACCGCTTCTTAGGGGTTCTAAAAGTTTTTCAACCTCAGCTGCTGGATATGTGTCATCTGCATCAACCATGATATAGTAATCCGCATCAATTTCGCGGAACATGGAACGGACAACATTTCCTTTTCCTTGACGAGGCTCAAATCGTACAATCGCCCCTGCTTGACGCGCTAATTCATTGGTTTTATCTTTGGAATTATTATCATAAACATATATATCTGCTTGCGGCAGATGACGCTTAAAGTCAGAAATAACTTTTTGAATCGTCACTTCCTCATTGTAAGCAGGTAGTAATACTGCAATTTTTTCTGTCATTATTTATCTCCTATTACAAAGAAATCCTTATTTTTTTGAATATATCCCTTGCCAAGACTAATATCATACTGTAACATTCTCAAGTCTGCTTGAGCCTGAATGATACTAATATCTGAATCTACGTTACCTATAGTAGCTTGATTTAGTAGAAATGTCAATAGCGCATAATATGGTGATACTTTTGAGTCAGTATGCTGGAGCAATTCTGCTGTTAAATCATTGGACCGAACCAAGGGGAATTGATCCAGTTTTTTTGTGTTATGGTTGCTCCAAATAAAGTAATCCGTCTCAAATTTACTATCAGGATTGTTTTCAAATACTTTCGTTGGATAAAACCCTGGTAAATGATCTCCATAGAAGACCACTGTGATATTCTTATCCACGTTGGACAAGGCTTCAATAAATTTTTGAGTTGCCTGATCTGTATAAGTTAATAGGCGAGAATATTCTGTGAGTTTATCATTTTCTTCTGCCGTGAAATCTTGCCCTGATGCAGTTACCTCAACTGGGTTTCCGACTGACCATGGTGCATGATTCTGCATGGTAATAACTGAGAAAAATTGATTTTTAGACGGATCAATATTGTCTAGAATATTTTCATAGACTGCCTCATCACTCATGCTGACTCCGACCTTTTCTTGATTTTTAAAGGTCTCATTAGTGTCAGAAGCAAAGATTAGTCGCTCAAACCCTAGTCGCTTGTAAATATTTTTTCGGCTATAATTATTAGCTCCTGACGGATGAAGTACCAAACGATTCTCACTAGCAAAGTGATCACTAATCGATGGAAATACTTTCATTTTTGGAACAACTTCCGTATATAAAACTGAAACTGACGGTGAATAATTGAAAAATGGCAGACCAGTTAAACTTTGGAACTCCATATTGGCTGTCCCGCCACCATAACCGTCTGAAATCATTAACCCACTTGTGGTATCTTGCTTCAATAGTTGGATATTGGGAAGAACTTCTTGACTGATGCTCACACCATCCACATAGGCAGGATTTGCTAGACTCTCACTTAAAATATAAATAACCGTCTGATTGGAAATATTTTCTGTTCGATTTCTATTGATTTTTTCAGCTACATCTGTGTATTTTTGGGCAATTTGATCAATCGCTTCTTGACTATAGCCATCTGGTTTTTCCATGACTTTTTTAGTCAGTTGCTTAGTCCATACATAAGCTACTGATTTGTAACGAGCATTGACCGAAAAACCAAACCATTCAATATCTTGCCAATTATTCAATTTAGAAACAACTGGAATCCCGGGGATTACTTTAGCATTTTCTTCGGTTTTGAAAACGGCAAATACACTAACAACGAGCGTCACTAAAGCTGCAAAAACAAGCACTCGATACCGTTTTTTCCCAAAAATTGGATTAACTAAAACACGCTTTCTAAGAACAACGTAAAGGATAATTGGAAGGACAATCATCCCCAGTAGATAAACGAAATATTGTTTATCTACAAAACTAAGAATCAAGTTGGTATCTTGTATCCAGACAAAATCTGTAATCAGCAAGGGCTCGCTACGCATAGATTCTTTCAAATAATTGGCAACTGCGATAATCGTACTAAATGAAATCAATAATAGTGTAGAGAGAACATAGCGATTGATCAGAACATAAACTAGAAGATAGAAAACCACAAAAAAGAGAATCTGGTAAAGAGTGGCTCCTTCAAAAATGAATTTATCAAGTAGCGCACTGTCATCTTGAACCCCTAATTGAAGGTAGTAATTGATGACCAATGCCATTACGAAACTTGTAATGATACTGAGAGAAACACTGGCTTTGTTCTGTCTTAGCAGTTCTATCGCTTTGAAAAACATAAAAGATAGCAAAATACTACCGACCATTGCAATAATCAAATTGGGTAGGAACAGGACTACGTAACGGTCAACTTGACTGTCATCAAGTAATCCTGTAATGTTTTGCATAATAGTAAGGGATAATTTAGAATCAGAAAAGATTAAAATAGGAAGTATAAAATGGACTACCCAATTTGAGGGGCTTACAAGCTTGTTAGTTTCTGCTTCTACAGAAGACATAGATGAAGCTTCTAATAAATATTTATAGAGTACAGCTACCAAAAATATCCAACCTAGGATTGGGAGAGCATGCCATTCCCAAAATTGATTTTTTGAAAAATTCCACATTTGGAACTTTTCATTATTGAGTTGTCTCGTAATATAAACCCCATAAGAAACCAGCAGATAAATGATTACTTGTACACTAAATTTGAAATAAAACCATTTGTTGAGACTGCGAGATAGATAAATTCCTAAAACAATGATCCCTAATCCCTGTAAGAAGAATAGGATTTCTTGAAATTGTTTAACCGAAGAGGTTAAATTGACATCTTCTAAAGCACGATCTGTTATGTGATACAAAACAATAGAAAGCACAGCTGCACATAAAACGAGAATATGGACATTCTGTTTCCAATTGATTTCTTGTAGATACTGCTTGATTTTTTTCATTACTTCTTGGCTTTTATTTTTTTCAAACATCTTTCTATTATATATTTTATAGCGCGCAAGGGACCGATAATGATATACTTGGCAGCACCTTTGATACCACCCAAATGATCAAAATTAACATAAGTATGCGGAAGTGCATCTCCACGCTCGTTGAGCAATTTATTGTCAATAAACGGTGTCAACGCCACAGGATTTGGTGCTATTCGAAAATCGTATTGACAATTCCATGCAATATATACCAAGAGGCGTTCGATAGCATGGAGAATAGAATTTTGAGGCAACGGCTCCGCTGGCACGTCTGCATCCGTCAATTCTAAATCAAAAAGAGGCTTAAGAGCATCATATTTGAACCAAATATACGTTCCATAAGACATGACAAAGGTGTGAAGAGCACCAAAATCAATCGCTTTCTGCATCCCCATTTTTTGCCATAGATCATTCATAGCTGGCGCAATTTGATGTTCATTGTAGGCCTCCACAATCTTGTTGTAGCGGAAGAAAGTTGGAATATCAGCAATGACCAAACCAAGATCCGCTTGCTTTGTCAAATTAGATAAAATGCTATGAGCAGGACGAACCAGCATAGCAATCAATTCCTTGCGCCACGATTCACCAGCCCAAAAATCAGCTTCTTTTGATTTTTTGGTATGGAAATGGCCCACAAAATCATAGTCCTTTAGCTGCTCTTTCAATTTCAGCATCGGAAGAACATCGCGACCAATATTTCCCGTAACAAAAATAGCTGCACTCTGTTCATTATTCGCTAAAATAACGTCAATCTCAGGACGTTTTGTTTCACTATCTGTGGTAATAAAGAGATCGTAAGCAAAACCAAAACCTTGGAAAGCATCTAAGAACTCTTGTAAGAGATCCACATAAAAGACATGAAGATGGACAGCTATTTTCTTACCAGTCAAATCAGCATGAGCTTCTTGCAGATATTTGCGCCCCAACAGATATTTAAAATCAGGATAGTTGATATTGGACATGTGAGATACGATTAAAGCAACAGGATAGCTGGACTCCAATTCAAGTTGGTTAAGAATATAGGGAATAATATGCTGGTTGGCGTCAATAGCCTTAACCTTGATAAAAGGAACCCTATTTTTTAGGATAGCAGTTGGATTGTAATAAGAAAAATCTGGATGCAACATCCCACTGGTATCTACCTCAACTGTATCAAAAACAGCCTTGTAAGAAAATCCAGCATCCGTCAAACTGGTGGTTACCTGTGTTTCATAACGGTCAATAACGTCTTGCACAGCTGTGTAATTCTGAACACCTGTCCAAAAATCTTGGAAAGCCTTGGAGGTTACTACCTCCTTGGAAAAAGAAAGGTAATAACTTTGAAGATGCTCTTTAAAATCAGCTGTCTTACGGAAATTGGTCATGCCCCAGAAATCTGTTTCTGGATCTCTTTCAAACTGCTGATAAATGGATGCCATATCCCATAAAGGTCCAAAGCAAGTATCATTCATAAGAGTAACCGAATCATACTCTGCAAGGGTTGAAAAGCCAATATGTACCATTCCATCTCGCCAAGCAGCAAAGTCAAAGCCGATATTTTCCCGCTGGAGAAAGTCATCAATTAAATGATGCGTCTGCAAATACTCTTGGTCTCTAGCCGACATCGGGCTATTGCTAATAAATACCAAGTGCGAAAAAAGCGGACGCATTTTTTCTAATTGATAGAGCACATGCGAACTAAGCGATTGGTATTTATTGAAATGAACGTATAAAAGCAGGCGCTTCATTTTTTTCTCCTAAAAAAGTTTATTAGTGCCGTTGAAATCGTCCAACGACGAGAGGCAATAGTCTGATTGTATTGAGCCGTTATTTCTTCTAATTGTCGTTGCATCTTCTCAACCTTGATTCGTTCTTGCTGATAGTCTACTTCTTTTGCCTCTAGCAGTTTTAATCTACTACGAAGATTTAGCAATTCCTGGGCCAACTGTTTTCCGATATAAGCATCTGACATCACCTCATCGATTTCATATAAAGAATAACGTAAACGCACCCTTTTTCCATAGAAAGATGGCACTTGGAAAATGAGCTGTGGATCTGGATTTGGAAAAATATAGGAATCGCGATAGACCAAACCATTCGTAAAGATCGGTAAAAGGCTAGTATCATAATCTAGCGCAAGAAGCTGAATATGAGTATAAAAACTAGGCCTTTCGGTCATGTCGATTCGAATTTTTTGGCAATCTTCAGGAAGTAGGATGTCAATCGTTCCCTGCAATTCTAGGGGATAAACGGTAGTATGTGTCTCACTAAAGGTTCCACCTTTTTCAAAATAGACGGTAATGAACTGCTCATCGACCAATGATTGGAGATGACGATAATCAACCTCTCCTAAAAGATAGCGAATCGCATGTAGCCCTTTAGCTGGGGAAGTTGGATTCCCTTCAATTGCCTTAAGAATCTGCTGGTAACATGTATCAATACAGTAAATTCCCCGAGCAATTTTCTGTTGCCTCAAGCTCTCCTCCTTGTGCACTTCAAATCGCTCCAAATGCTCTTTCAAGTACTGCACTAATTGTTTCACATCTCCTAAATGATACAGGGTACCCGCTTGCAAGAAACTCTTTACTGATTGATACCCTAGATTATCTGAAGCAATCACTGGAACACCATTTAAAACAGCTTCAACAAAGACGAGAGGAAAGGCTTCTGATTGAGAATTCAAAACGCAAATATCTGATTTACTGACCAATCCCCAAGGCTGGTTCTGATGTCCTAGAAAATGGACATTTGTCACCTTATGCTCAGCAATATAGTCATCACATTGTGCCTTGTATGCCTCATCCCAATCTCCAATAAAGACTAGGGGATACTGAGGTTGATTTAATTGGTGATAGGCTTTTATCAACTCAAGTTGATTCTTGTTTTCATTGATACGCCCAATGGATACAAGCCTACGACTTGTACTTTCTTGTAAAGGCGTACCTTCTATATCAGAATAAGGAATAAAGGATTGAATATCTGTGGAGGCAGGGAATAACTCCTTTAATCTTTCATGTAAATTACCATGAACAGCAAAAATTGCTGCGGAATTTTGCACCATAAATTCTATTTTTTCACGATAGTATGCAAATTCTTTCGTAGGAAATTCATGGAACAGCCAAAAATGAGGGACTGCTTCACAGGCAGCTGCTATACTTCCTTGAAAAACATTGGCTGTATTTGAAATGACTAGTTGAATATTTTCTTCTCTAATAATCTGACGAATGATAAAAATTGCCTGCTGATAGGCCAAAATCTGCTCTGTTTTTAAAAATGGAACAGTTCCTGGTGCTTCAGGCCACCACCATTTTGCAGTGGGAATAGAAATGGTCTTAATCTGATGTTCTTCTAATACTTGAATGTAGCGCTCCTTAGTTTCATGCTGATTATCCGGATAAGCATTGAAGACATGATAGCCTTTACCCGCTAGATAAATCATCAGATTGACGATGGACTTTTCCGCTCCATTATCTAAAGTTCCTGTTGGAGAAACAACTAAAATCCTCTTCTTCATTCCTTATGCACCTTTATCTTTACATCCACTTACCATTTCGTTTCAAGAGTCCTGTCGCCGCATCTTTTGCTGATTCTGTCAATCTATCATCTTTCACTCGTTCAACAAAAATCACAGGAGCCTGCTCTTCTGGTAAGAAAGCCAGAATGCGTTTCTGGTTATCCCGTACAGTAGCCACTAATTTTAATCTTGCCTGATTAAAGTATGGGAAACTACAACGATAACGAATGGTATGAGCACCTATTTCCTTGATTTCAATATCCATTGAATTGTCATTATAATAACCGACATTGGTATCTAAATCGATGAAGGACATCGCAATATGTGTCTGCTGCTCCTTTAGTAACTCATAGGAAAATTCAAATTCAAATTCCTCCTCAGGCATCAAATGAGGACGAGAGAGCAACTTAGCTGAAAAATGCTCCACCTCTAGTTGAACTGGCTGAGTTTCTGCTGCTGGGTCTTCTTCGACAACCGCTTGTGGAGCAGACATCACTGTATTGTCCAAACTATATTGATTGGCTACATCAGAAGGATTCCCAAGCGATTTGACGAGGCCATTTTCAATCAAGACTGCCCGATTACAATATTTTTTAACAGCGCCCATATCATGAGTGACGAGAATAGTTGTCTTGCCACTTTTCTTGCGTTCTTGGAAATAATCATTACATTTGCGTTGAAAGGCTTCATCACCGACTGCTAGAACTTCATCCAAAATCAAGATATCACCCTGCGCCTTAATAGCTACTGAAAAGGCTAGGCGAACCTGCATACCGCTAGAGTAATTCTTAAGTTTTTGATTCATAAACTCCTTGAGCTCAGCAAATTCAACAATATCATCATACATGGCATCCACTTCTTCTGTGGTAAAACCAAGCATAGCACCATTCATGTAGACATTTTCTCGCCCTGTTAATTCGGGATTGAAGCCAACTCCCAATTCAATAAAGGAAACCAGTTTCCCATCAATGGTTACTTTTCCTTTTTCAGGAACATAGATTTCTGAAATAATTTTTAATAGGGTTGATTTTCCTGACCCATTACGCCCAAGAATTCCAAAGAAATCCCCCTTGTAAACCTCAAAAGAAATATCTTTTAAAACATGCTGTTCACGGTAACCTTTAATTCCTTTAAAACGGTTCACCATAGCGGTACGTAAACTATAGGTTTGCTCCGTTGGCAAGCGGAAGAACTTACTAACGTGTTCAATTTTTACTGCAATGTTTTTTTCTGTCATTAAATAATCTCCGCAAAACGTTTGGCACTACGATTAAAAATGGTCAAGCCAAATGCAAAAACCACGGCAGGAATCAGATATGGAATCACAATATACCACCAGTGATTGGACATTTGCCAAATAGTAACATTAGCCTTATCAATCAATAAATAGCGCAAATCTTGGATAATTTGAGCCAATGGGCTCAACATCATAACTTTTGCTGCCGTAATGCTTTGGTTTGATACAAATGTAATGGGATAGATAATTGGCGTCGCATACATTCCAGCTTGCATCATTACTTCCCAGATTTGTCCCAAGTCTCGGAATTTGACAAATAATGTTGACAAGAGTAGCGCCACGCCAAACGCTAACAAGAAAAGCTCTAAGAATAGTAGCGGAGCAAAAATAGCACTCCAAGAAATGGATACCCCATTGATTAGTGCAAAAATCAAAACAACAACCAAGTTAATCCCAAAATTAATCATGGCACCACAGATGGCCGATAAAACGATAATATGCTTTGAAAAGCTTAATTTACGAAGTAGATCACCACGGCTGATAATCGATACCATTCCCATATTGGTTGCTTCTGAAAAGAACGACCAGATAACATTGGCTAATAAGAGTGCAACAGGGAAATGTGGTACATCACCACCCAAGCGCAGGAAACGAACAAAGACCACGTACATAATCGCAAACATCATGAGTGGTTTCAAGATAGACCAGAGATAACCGATAACAGACCCTTGGTAGCGTAATTTAAAATCAGTTTTTATCAATTCTTTTAAGAGAATTCGATTTTTCTTGGAAAGAATATCCATGTTTACTCCTTATAGGCAAATTTGGTCACGATTAAAATGGTAAAGACAAGAGTATGAAATCTCTTGTTTTTTCGCAAACCATATTTTTTTAATATTTTGTAACGTTCCAGCATAGGCTTCTCCATGATTGTCACAAATGCCTGTACTAATTCTTTTTTTTCTTTGGTCAATGGCAGAGCTAAGAGATGACTTGCTTGGGCTTGGCTACCTTTAATCAATTCCCAATACATGGAAAATAATAAGTATGGCCGCAACCATTTGTACATCCGCTTAGACCATGTCCGCGCGCCAAGAACGTTATTCCCATGCTGACGGTAAAGCTCCGTTGCTACATCAATATAAACCAGTTTTCCAAAAGCACTTGCTAAGAGAGCCAAGTACCAATCATGCATCAGAATAGCATCTGTTTCATTCCACAGTTGCACCAAGGCATGGTTGACCATGGATACACCACCCGTCACAGTATTTTCCGTCAATTCCTCTACCAATTCGGTATTGGCATGATCTGACTGGCTACGAATCATACTTTCCTGTACGACCTGTAAATTCTGGTCTACCACTTTCAAATCCGTATAAATCATGAGAGGCACTTCTGGCAGATATAAGTCTGCTTCATCCAAAGCTAGTTGTAATTTTTCAGGTAACCAAATATCATCTTGATCACTGAAAAAGTAAACATCCGCTTCTTCGTATTGAACCAAAGCATGAAAACTCTTGATAACTCCAAGGTTCTCGATATGTTCCTCATTGATCCAACGAATACGCTCATCTTTCGCCATAAATTGACGAATGACATCCGTCGTCCCATCCGTTGAACCATCATCACGAATCAAAAGATTCCAATCAGTAAAGGTCTGCGCTTGAATGCTTTCAATCTGTTGCGCTAAAAATTGCTCACCATTATAGGTGGACAATACTATATTTACTTTCATGATAAAAATAAGTCCTCATATTGACGGACAATTTCCTCCCAAGTATAGTAATCTTGCATATGTTTCTTGGCCTTTTGACCCAAATCTAGTGCTTCTTCTTGACCATCTATTTGATTAATCAAGGTCGACAACGAACCCACTTCTTTTTTCCAATAACGAACAGCATTGAGGGCAACTTTGCGATTAAAATCAACACCTAATACTAAGTTTTCGTTGGTTTGAGCTAGAGCTTCTAAAAGACTGGGATTTGTTCCACCTACTTCATGTCCATGGATATAGGCGCGACACTCTTGTCGAAGATATTTGAGTAATTCTTGGTCATACACTGTCCCAATAAACTTAATACGCCTATCTGACTCAAAGCCTGCTTCCTCTTTTAACTTTTGGAAATAAGTTGAACGTTCATGGTTCGTTACGATGACCAAATCACGTTTGGTATGGCTCGTCATAAATTCCTTGATAATCGTTACATAATTATTCTCAGGAACAAAGCGGCCAATTATGAGGTAAAATTCCTTTTCTTTAATAGCCCACTGTGCAAAACAACGGCGAACTTGCTCAGATTCTTTTGTTAACCTTGTTGGATTTAAATCAGTACCGTAGGCAATAAATCGTGTCCTAGTAGTGGAGTACTCAGCTCGGATATAGTCCTCAATGCCTTCATTATCTGCAATCATCAAATCAGCGTATTTAGCCATCATTTTTTCAGAAAATTTCAGATATGCTTGTACAGGTTTAGACCATTTGCTACGTTTCCACTCCAGCCCGTCTGGATTGACAAAGAGACTTCCTCCTACCGCATGAATCTGGTGGGCAAAAGGCGCAATAAAGGCCCCAATAGTATTTCCTAGAATATAAAAAACCGGCTTTTGAATTTGATCTTTTTTGATAAGGGATAAGGCATAGCGAATCGCCAGCATATCATAGGCAATCACGCGCGCAGATCCTAGTGCAGGAGGATTAATAGTAAAACAATCTGCCCCTTGATAATCCGTATGTATCTGGTGTGTCTGGTCTGACAAACAGGCCACATGATACTTTATATCCATATTATTTTGGCGAGTCACCAGTTGCTCGACAAAGGTCTCAAACCCACCATACTTGGCTGGCAATCCTCGACTACCAATGATAAAAACGTGTCTCATAATATCCTAAACTCTTAAAAAGTAATATCAGATAATTATACCATATTTACAGGCGAAAAACATAGAAAAAGCGAGGGTTCCCTGCCCCACCTATGAAAAACTGCACCCGATAGAACTTTTTATCGAATGCAGTTTCAAAAAATGTTTTATAGTCTTGTAGTTTACTTTTAGTACTAGGCAAGGAGCTGCAGGCTGTACTAGAGTACGGCAAAGCGAGTGAACGAAAGAATAAAAGATAAACGAAAGGACTATAACTAAAATCAAAGCTACTTCCGCTTCATTCCCCCAAGTCAAATGCCATTACAAGACCATAGACGCTTCGTATAGTCATTCCTATTCTGCATCTATACTCAAGTTGTTCTCTCATGTCAAGACTTCCCACGATAAACTGAAACAGATGACCTTTTATATGACCCTATCTCTTGTAGAGTGGATGCGGGCTCCAAGCTGTACAAAACCGCTGCGAAGTGTGTTCACTTACGGCAGGAGAATTTTTTAAACACTGGAAATCTTAGAGGTACGGTCACTTTTTAAACGCCCTTATATCTTGTGTAATTGAACTCGGGCTAAGCACTGTGTGAAAAAGAGAAACTTTCCTAGTGCCTTAGCACTGCGTCCAGTTTCCTATTTTCACTGTGTGCTTTACACGCCCTTGTATCTTGATGTAATTGAACTCGCCCTAAACTCTGCGTAAAAAAGAGAAACTTTCCTAGTGCCTTAGCACTGCGTCCAGTTTCCTATTTTCACTGTGTGCTTTACACGCCCTTGTATCTTGATGTAACTGAACTCGGGCTAAACTCTGCGTAAAAAAGAGAAACTTTCCTAGTGCCTTAGCACTGCGTCCAGTTTCCTATTTTCACTGTGTGCTTTACACACCCTTGTATCTTGATGTAATTGAACTCGCCCTAAACTCTGCGTAAAAAAGAGAAACCTTTGCTAGACGAAACGTCTTCGAAAAGTTTCCTAGTTTTACCTTGAGTTTTACGGGCTTGGTATCTTGATGTAACTGAACTCGGGCTAAGCACTGTGTGAAAAAGAGAAACTTTCCTAGTGCCTTAGCACTGCGTCCAGTTTCCTATTTTCACTGTGTGCTTTACACGCCCTCGTATCTTATATTTTTCTCTTGGCGATAAGAAGAGTTCCTATGCTAGCCATGAAGAAACCAAATAGTGTCATCATCAAGCCTTGAGTGCTAGAAGTTTTCGGTAAAATCTTGACTGATTCACCAGTAGGCACTACCTTTGGTGGTTCAATTTCTCCGACCCCATCCGGTTGACCGCTTGCTTCGCTCTCTAAACCGCCTTGACGCCCCGTACCTGGAGTTGGGGTGGAATTCTCAATTCCACTGGTAGCTGGTTCCTTAGGTTCTAATTGACGCGTTAGCTCCTCAATCCGCTGATCCATCTCTGTAAAGTCATAGGGAAACTCTGGTTGAGAAGCCGTTGCAAGGGCTTGACCATATTGAATAGTTTTAATATTTAATGCCTCTAAATCAATCGTTTCTTGAAGGAAGAGCTCCTTAAACTGGTTCTCTACTTCTGTAGCATATTGCTCATAGTCAGCAAGAACTGCCTTATTCTTAGCCAATACATCTAAGATAAGTTCTTTCATATACTTTAAGACAGCCAGTTCAACTTCCGGCGCTAACTCCTCTTCTTCTCCCTCTTCATACTTTGCAATCGTATCTTTGGCTTCCTGAATACCATAGCCATTAACCGCCACATGCATGGTCCAGAGGTAATGATAATGCGTAGCAATACTATTGATAAGGGATTGTTGAATCCCCTTCAATACAGCTATTTGTTCCGGTGTTAAGCCACTTTCTATTTCAGCATTCTCTTCATCCCAAACCTTAGTAGCTGTTTCACGAGCAGTATCCCACATTCCTTTGAGCACAGTTTCATAAAATTCCTGCATATCTACTCGTAGTTTAGCATGGACATACTCCTCAATACCGGCCTTTTCTTCAGCTGTTAGCTCATAGGACTTAACCTGAACCGTTTCTGCCGCTACAGGTAAAGTGGCGAAAACTGGAAGCGTACTTCCCCCTAATAGACTAAGGGCTAGCCCTGCCTGCAATAATGTTTTCGTCATCTTGTTCTTTTTCATCTTATCTCCTCCTCAAATACATTACTTCCCCTGCTGGTAAAAGGCCTCTAGTGCCTCCTGCCAGGTCGGAATGTGAAAACCTGTTGCCTTAGCTTTTTCCAGACTCATGGTTGAGTTAAATGGACGTTTGGCCTTAGCTGGGAATTGGCTTGAATCTACTGGAACTACCTTGGTAGCTGTATCTTTCAAAATTTCCGTCGCGAAGTCGAACCAAGTGGTATCTTCTTTGGCATCATTGGACAAATGGTAGTAACCAAATGCTTGCTTGGTATCTACTAGGTAAACCATAAATTCTGCCAGAGTCCGAGTCCAGGTAGGACGACCATGTTGGTCATTGACAACGGTCAAGGTATCTCGGGTCTGAGCAAGATTTTGCATGGTAAAGACAAAATTTTTCCCGTAATTTCCGAATACCCAAGCTGTACGCACAGTATAGAACTTACTCGCATATTTCTCTACTGCTTCCTCACCCAGGCGCTTGGTGCGACCGTATTCAGATTGTGGATCTGGCTGATCATCTACCTGCCACTCTTGTCCAACTGGTAAGTCTCCGTTAAAGACATAATCTGTCGAAATATAGACCAAGGTTGCCCCGTATTGCTCAGCAGCTTTGGCAATATTTTCAGAACCTAGCACGTTGATAGCGTAGTTCAAGTCCTTTCCTTGGTCTTCAGCCATATCAACCGCAGTATAGGCTGCGCAGTGGTAGACGATTTTTGGTCTGACTTTTTCAAAGAAAGCAGCCACCTTTTCAGCATCGGTAATATCCATTTCTGCCACATCCGCTGCAACATATTCAGTACCACGTTCATCCAAGAGATGACGTAACTCTGTCCCTAATTGTCCATTACTTCCTGTAATTAAAATCATATTTGACTCCTTTATCTGTTACCTTTTTTCTTTCAAGTTTGGAAAGTTAGCCTCTTTTATAATATAGATTGGACGTTTCTTTGTCTCAGTAAAAATCTTACCGATATATTTTCCAAGAATACCTATACTTAGTAATTGTAAGCCGCCTAAAAACAAAATGATTGATACCAGTGACGGCCAACCTGCAGTTGGGTCTCCAAAGAGAAGCGTTCGGATTATCACAACACACATTAAGATAAATGCCAGTATACAAGAGGTTACTCCAGCAAGAAATGATACCGTTAAGGGGGCATCAGAAAAATTAACAATCCCCTCTAGTGAGTAACTAACTAGTTGCCAAAAACTCCAACTAGTCGTTCCTGCAACACGTTCAACATTCTCGTATTCTAAGTAAGCTGTTTTAAAACCAACCCAGGCAAAGATACCCTTTGAAAAACGATTGTACTCTGTAATTTCTAAAATAGCATCCACCATCGGACGTCTCATCAGGCGAAAATCACGTGCCCCATCCACCATTTCAACCTGGCTAATTCGATTAATTAGTTTATAAAATTGCTTCGCAAAAAAACTTCGAATAGGGGGTTCTCCATCTCGTGTTATACGCCTGGTACCTACACAATCCAAATCTAAATCTGCCTCTAGCAGCTCTTTCATTTTCACCAGTAATTCTGGTGGATCTTGTAAGTCCACATCCATGACTGTTATCAATTCTCCAGTAGCATGTTGTAAACCAGCAAATAGAGCAGCTTCTTTCCCAAAATTTCGAGAGAAAGAAAGGAAATGGACACTTTCTTCCTGACTACTTAAATGGCGTAAGATATCAAGAGTCCCATCTGTAGAGCCATCATTAATAAAAATATACTCTAATTCCATCCCTATTTGACCCTTGATCTTCTCTACTGCTTCAAAAAATAAGGGAATGGTTTCTTGCTCATTAAAACAGGGGACTATAATTGAGAGTATCACTTATCTTTTACTCCTTTCTATGCTTTTTTCTAATCCATCTTTCTATCAGATGTATGTCAAGCTTACGATTATTGCAATCTACCCAAACATACTCTTCCTGCACTTATCATAGCACAAAACTAACCAAAATAAAAGTCTATATCCACTGATGAAGAATAATTTAATGATCTTACAGCCATTTCGTTTATCTTTCATTACTTGGTTAACTCGCTTTTCCGTACTCTAGTACAGCCTGCAGCTCATTGTCTAGTACTAAAAATAAACGAAACGGCTATAACATCCCTATGTCACATCGCTTACATTTTACTAGACTAATTGAATGTTACAAATTAGGGAATATAAAATGAAATAGAAATTGAAATATATTTTACAGGCTTACTAGATAAAGTGCGTAGCTGAGACGCTATATCCATACACATTAAACACAGGGAAGATATGAATACAGCAAACAGCCCTTATCATTTCAAACAATATTGATAAGGGCTACTGTATCTATTTAATCACTTTTTGGGTCTTAGCATAGTTGGCTTCAACGGCTTCTTTTTCAGCCTGCCACCAGTCCGCATTGTCTGTGTACCACTTAATCGTTTCTTCCAGACCTGCTTCAAAATTGGTAAATTCTGGTTTCCAGCCCAATTCATCACGAAGTTTACTTGCATCAATCGCATAGCGTAAATCGTGACCTGCACGATCTGTTACGTGGTCATAAGCATCGGTAGCCTGCCCCATTTTCTCTAGGATTAGTTCTAAGACTTCCTTATTGTTTTTCTCACCGTCCGCACCAATTAGATACGTTTCCCCAATTTGTCCTTTTGTCAAGATAGTCCAAACACCTGATGAGTGATCGTTGGTATGAATCCAGTCACGAACATTTTTCCCTTCCCCATACAATTTTGGCTTGATACCACTCAAAATATTGGTAATCTGACGTGGAATAAATTTTTCAATGTGTTGGTAAGGACCATAGTTATTTGAACAATTAGAAATAGTTGCTCTGACACCGAACGAGCGCACCCATGCTTTCACAATCAAGTCAGAAGCTGCCTTGGTTGATGAATAGGGTGAGCTTGGATTGTACTTGGTTTCAGCGGTGAATTTCTCACCTGGTCCCTCTCCATGACCTGGCAAATCTTCACGAAGCGGAAGATCCCCATAAACTTCATCGGTTGAAACATGATGGAAGCGAATATCATACTTACGAGCCGCTTCTAAGAGGGTATAGGTCCCAATAAAGTTGGTATGAATAAAGGGACTTGGATCGTTAAGCGAGTTGTCATTGTGGCTTTCTGCTGCATAATGAACAATGGCATCTGCTGTTGCGGCCAGCTTGTCCACCAATTCAGCATCTGCAATATCTCCAACGACCAGCTCCACGCGCTCACCGAGGATTTCTACGAGATTCGCGCGATTGCCCGCATAGGTCAACTTATCCAAGACGGTCACGTGAACATCTGGATGATTGTTATAGACATAATGCACAAAGTTTGAGCCGATAAAACCAGCCCCACCTGTAACGATGATATTTTTAAATTCAGACATAATCTCTCCAAAAAATTATTGTTTCTTGTTTGACTTTCATCTTAAACGGTACAGCCAGTAGCGGCTTTCTATCAGAATTCCATACCTACAACACCGCCTCTAAAGTCATACTGTTTCCATAACCAGTAATCTCCTCACCTACTGGTCATTCTACCGTGGCGTCGAATAAGCGTCAGACCTGCTTCGTTCGCTCACCTATTTTCCTAACATTTGTTTTAAATAATCAATTTTCGCAAAATCTTTTTGGTTATTATTCTCTGCCCGATAGCTGTCCTTTGAGGAAGCTTGATAGATTTTAAGGTATTGCTCAAGTGTAGGAAGATAAAACGACACACCATCCTGCACTTCTACTTGTAAATCTTTCAAAGGAATTCCTGCAAATTCAGGTAGAGAATTCATTCCACCAAATTCAACAGAAAGTCCCTCCTTTTGAAATTCATGCTCGTGGCGATCAACTAAACGATAGCCTAAATTTTCCATGATTTGGTTAAGAACATCAAATTGGTCAATACGACTTTCATCAGGTGCTTCCCAACCACGAGGATCGCTAGGGACATGAATATCAATATCCTGTGGAGTCCAGACCTCTCCTGTGCGAATTTCTAAACCAAGGCTTCCCATCAAAAGTGGAACAATCCCAACTTTATTAAGCTGCTCTGCTATTTCCAAAAAGCTACTAAACATTTTACAAATCTTCTTTTCTTGACGGCTTGACATCCTTGAGCATTGGATGATTCTTATCTGCTTCAGAGACTTCTGCCTCATCCAGATTTTCCCACTCAATCCCCAAACTCGGATCGGCATAGTTGACAAAGGCATACTTTGGTTTTAATTCCAAGGCCCAATAATCATTGACCAAATAGCTGTAGGCTACTGTATCTGACAAAACTTGAAAGCCATTTGCCACACCGCGTGGTACAAAAATTCCTTTGCTTGCATCAATCTCTGTTTGATAGACATTTCCAAACGTATCACCCTCACGCAAGTCGACCCAAGAACCTA
Organism: Streptococcus sp. LYSM12; assembly: GCF_004569635.1. Taxonomy (GTDB): domain Bacteria; phylum Bacillota; class Bacilli; order Lactobacillales; family Streptococcaceae; genus Streptococcus. The sequence continues at coordinate 42,084 of NZ_SPOZ01000003.1, read as the reverse complement.
GCACTTTACCACCGTCAGCAATAGAAATGTACTTGTCCCAAGGCTCAGCATGCAAACCACGCAAGACATTCTTGCGAGAAAAGCTGACGTTATTCTGCAATTTCCCCTCTGCAAAAAAACTCTCAGGAAAACCTATAGGTAGCATTTTTTCCTTTTGAAAATTTTCTTTAAACCAACCGCGGTTATCGCCGTGAACAGGAATATCAAATTCCAGCATGCCAGGAATGGCATCAATCTTTCTAGCTGCTAAGGTTTTACCAAAAAAATTCTCTGTCATTAAGCCTCTCCAATCAGACGGAGCAAGTATTGTCCGTACTCATTTTTCTTCAATGATTGGGCAAGTTCATATACTTGCTCTTTTGTAATGTAACCCATGCGGTAGGCAATTTCTTCAAGGTTTGCCACTTGAACATTTTGCAAGCGTTGCACGGTTTCAATGTACTGTGCAGCTTCTAATAAGCTCTCATGCGTACCTGTATCAAGCCAGGCAAAACCACGTCCCATAAGCTCTACAGACAAGTCGCCCCGCTCTAAATAAGCCTTGTTAACATCTGTAATTTCTAGTTCTCCACGAGGAGAGGGCTTGATATTTTTAGCAATCTCTACCACGTCATTATCATAAAAATAAAGTCCAGTCACGGCAAAATTTGATTTTGGTGTTTCCGGCTTTTCTTCGATAGAGATAGCATTCATGTCCTCATCAAATTCGACCACACCAAAACGTTCTGGGTCTTTTACTTGATACCCAAAGACCGTTGCTCCTTTTTCCTTGCTTGCTGCACGTTGGAGCATCTTAGTCAAGCCATTTCCATGGTAAATATTGTCCCCTAGAACAAGGGCTACTGAATCATCACCGATAAAATCTTCTCCAATAATAAAAGCTTGGGCAAGACCGTCTGGACTTGGTTGTACCGCATAAGAAAGGGAAATACCAAGCTCAGAGCCATCCCCTAACATTTCTTCAAAGCGTGGCAAATCTGTCGGTGTTGAGATAATCAAAATATCCTTAATACCAGCCAACATGAGAGTTGATAAGGGATAATAAACCATCGGTTTATCGTAAATAGGCATCAATTGTTTAGACGCTGCACGGGTCAAGGGATACAAACGTGTCCCAGAACCTCCTGCGAGAATAATACCTTTCATAGTTGCAAAAGCCTTTCAATCTTATTTGTTCTATTCTACCATTTTTCGACCAACCTGTCACCTATTAGTAAGATACCAGGGGGCGCTTAAAAACGACCGTATCTTGAGAGCAACCCTATCCATGAGCGAACATAGTTCACAACAGCGACAGCAAAAATTTAAAAACCTCGAAAAATCCTAATTCCACCATATCTGTAAAGCAGGCTATGCCTGCTTTACAGATGATATGGAAGAAACTATCCAGCGGAGAGTTTCTTAGGCAACAGGGTACACTGTGTGCTTTACACGCCCCCGTACTTTATAGATGACGAAATGGATTGGTGGATACAGTTGATCCCTCAATGGTAATCCCCCAGTTCTCTTTCGCTGCCCATTCTTTGATTTTTTGAGTCACTTTCTCCACAAAGAGCACCTCAATATGATGCCCTGGATCAATAGCCAACAAACCCTGAGTTAACATTTCTTGAGCAGTATGATAGTAAATATCGCCTGTAATATAGACATCAGCCCCTTTTTCAAGTGCTTCCTTGTAAAAACGACTACCCGTCCCTCCGCAAATTGCAACACGCTCAACATATTGCTGAGCTTGATGGCCATAAGTCACTAAACGAACTGCATCTAAGTCAAAGACCTGCTTGACCTTGAGAGCTAATTCTTCTAAGGTCTGCTCTTGTACAACTCCAATCCGACCGATCCCATGACCTGCCTGCGTTTCATGAAAATAGGTCGTATCCTTGATGTCTAAGAGCTCACAGAACCAATCATTTAACCCTCCCTCCACGACATCGATATCAGTATGGCTAACATAGACTGCAATATCATGCTTGATAAGATCCAGATAGATTTTCGCCTGCAGATCATCTGCTACCAAATGGGAAATCGGACGGAAAATCGGGGCGTGCTTGACAATGATTAAGTCGATATTTTTATCAATGGCTTCCGCAACCGTTGTTTCACGAATATCAAGTGCTACCATGACTTTTTGAATATCCTTATTTAACGTACCAATCTGAAGCCCCGACACGTCATCTTCCATAGATAGACTTGACGGGCAAAAGGCTTGGTATCGTTCAATGACTTTACTTGCTAACATCTAGCACCTCCTTGATATGCTGTATTTTTTCCTCAATATGGTTACGCTCCACCTCATGCTCTGTTGGAATTTGATCCAGTGCATGTTGCAATTTATCTATTTCTAACTCCCATTTTTTTTGGAAAACAGGAGAAACTTTCTGCAATAGATAGGGACCAAAGCGTCTTTCCATAGCCGTGAGTGTTTGGCTCCCTGGCTCTGCCACCAAAATCTCATAAAATTTCCCATGTTCTTCTATCATATTTTCTGCTACCAACTTGAAACCATGCTTTTCTAGCCACACCCGCACATCATCTTCTCGGTTGTTGGGCTGTAAGATAAGACGTTCAATCTGATTGAGCTTATCTTTTCCTGCTTCTAGGATGTCCGCTATCAAGCGTCCACCCATACCAGCAATGGTAATCGTGGTCATCTGGTCTACTTCTTCAAAGGCAGCAAGACCATTTGCAAGACGAACCTCAATGCAGTCTTTATGGTCGGAATTCTGCACATTTTGTAGGGCTGATTGATAGGGGCCTTGTACAACTTCTCCTGCAATAGCATAGGAAATCACGCCCCTTTCTACCAAAAAAAGAGGGAGATAAGCATGGTCACTCCCTACATCTACCAAACGAGCATCTTGTGGCACAAACTGGGCCACCATTTCCAAACGTTTTGAGATTTTTTGTTTCATCTTCTACTCTTTCCAATAATCCATGGCTTCTAAGAAATCCGCTGATACAGAGATATTCCGGGGCTGCTGCCCTTCTCGCTCAACCCGTTTTGCCTCCACTTGTGCAACCGTCGTAATCCCCTCACGGCGCCAATTCCGTAAAATAGCTTGGATATACTTCCAATTCGTCTTATTATTAAATACAGCTTCCCGTAAGGCTTCTCGTACCACATCTGGCGAAGTTAAATCATCATTCAACGTTTTTTGTAGATCTTCAATCTCAAGCGGAGACAACAATCGACCTAACTCTACTTCAAAGTCTGCCACTAATTGCTTCAGGTCATAACGGGCTGGTTGAGGCTCTTGTAATGAGGTGTCAGACTGCAAAAGAGCATCTAGCTTTTCCAAGGCAGGTGAGGCATCAAAAATCATCTCAATTTCCCCAGATAGATTGATGGTCTTAAAATCCAACAAGCCCGCTTCTTGCAACTGTTCAATCGAACGATTGATTTCAGAAATAGACTTACCGCAGGCTTGAGCAATCTGGCTAGGTGCTAGTCCTTCGATATTACTAGTATTTTGATAGAAGAAAAATTGCCAGACAACATACTCATCTGCTGAGGGAAATAAATCCTTAAAATGAAAGAGTAAATCTGGTGGTAAGACCAGATAACCTTTCTGAAATTGCTGTAAATAATTCATAGTTCCTCTTTAATATAGTCTTTTGACTTTGGTAGTAGGCAAGGGGCATAGGTACAACTGATACTCATCAAACCTCTATTTCTATCTCACTCTTTCAAGCTTCAGCTCCCCTTTGGTTTTTAGAGAAGACTAGCCTCATCTCCAAGCTTTGACAATTCTCCATTATGAAAGCCCATCAGGTATTGATTTTGATAGAGGGCTATCCCTTTCAAAATTAGAAGAAAAATAGGAATTCTTGTAGTTTAAGCCTCTATCAATAGTGCAACAAGACCTTATAGTCGTAATCACCAATCGCTTCGCGTCCTTTCAAATCATCTAATTCAATCAAGAAGGCACAACCTGCAACGATACCACCCAAGCGTTCAACCATTTCAATGGTTGCCTTGACCGTACCACCGGTTGCCAATAAGTCATCGACAATTAAAACGCGCTGACCAGGCTTAATAGCATCTGAATGCATGGTTAGAGTGTCCACACCATATTCTTTTTCGTAGTCTGCTGAAATCACTTCGCGCGGCAACTTCCCTGGCTTACGTACAGGAGCAAAGCCTATACCAAGCTCAAAAGCAACCGGACACCCCACGATAAAACCACGGGCTTCAGGTCCCACAATCATGTCAATTTTCTTATCTGTCGCGTATTGGACAATCTCTCGGACGGCGTAACTATAGGCATTTCCATTGGCCATTAAGGGACTAATATCGCGGAAAGTAATTCCCTCCTGCGGATAATTCTCAATCGAAGCAATATAATCTTTTAAATTCATTATGTTCTCACTTTATATTTAATCTGTTTTATGAACACTCTTAGAACCTATATTTACAGTTTTACACTCCATTCAAGACCACCTTTCCCTACTTATCGTTCGTTGTTCGACATACAGCCCGCATCCTTTCAAACAACCTCTCTTGATAATCGAAACGTGAAATTTTGAATCAAATTGCCTCACTTGTGCATACAGATTCTTAAACATCAATGTTTGATAAAATGCCACAGCTTAAGGCAAAATAACAAGACCAAACATTGAGGTTTAATGAGCATTACTTCTTATTATACCATGTTTTCCCCATTTAGAAGACTTAAAAGGTTGCAAAATTGCTAGTCTTGAGCCAACCATTTTTCAACCTCTTTTTCATAGGGATACTTTTTATGGATTGTAGCTAGTAATTCTTCATTATGAGTATGAAGATTTCCTTGGTAGAGCAAGTCCTCATATAATTGTAGATAAGGAAGCTCTTTCTTTCTTGCCAAGGCTAACTCTGCTTCTACATCGTAGGCGACCTTATAGAAGTGTAGTGCAGGAATCCCCTGTTCATCCAGTTCCAAGATAGTATACTGGGCACGCAAATCTTTCTTCAATGGCTCCCAAGGAAAATAGGGTTGCCCAATGGACCCTGGATTGACAATCAGTTGCCCCTGACTGCCATAACGAAGCAACTGCATGTGTACATGACCAAAAACGACAATATCATGCTGGTTATCCTCAAATAATTTGTCAAATTCTTCCTGCGGTGCATGATGAACCAGGTTTCGACCATGCTTTTTCCCTGGTAAGTGATGATAGAGTCCAACCTGCAAGCCAGCTACCGTTTTTAGGGCAGTATCCGAAAAGGAAGAAAGATAAAGCAAGTCTGCTGGTTCCAATCGCTCCAAGACATACTGACACATTCGATAAAAGTAGACTTGACTGGCAGACTGTAAAAGAGGGGGCTTCTGTTTTCGCTGCTGATTGACGAGCAGCATGTTCTCCTCCCAGTTTCCCTTTAAACAAGCTGTTAAAGACAACTGCCGTAACAAAGCTAGTAAGTCCTTATCTCCCGGTCCCGGCAATAAGACATCACCCAAGAGCCAATATTCATCGACACCTTGCGCTTTTGCATGCGCAATCACTGCTTTCAAAGCAGTCAGATTTCCATGGATATCTGCCAAAATCCCGATCCGTTTCTTCATTACTTCTCCATAAGGTAGTCATAGATTTCCTGAACCGTTCCAAGTGCCATCAGCTCTTGCTCTGCCACTTGCTTTTTCAGTTGCTGGTAAATGGTACTCTCGCTAATTTCGCGTTTTGCTGCTTCCTTATTGACCGTCATGACACCGTCTATAATCGTGACAAAGTCTAATTCTTGGAAAATTTGAATCATCTTAATCAAGAGCGGTGCATTGATTTTGAGATAGCGAGCTAGTTCCTCTAATTTGTAACGTACATCAAATTCCTTGAACTGAGAAACTGCCTTATAAAGGCGCGTGAACTGCTCCCTGCTGCCATAACCATCCAAGTAGTAAGGAACTGCGATATCATTTTTAAAATAAATGGCCTGAAAATCATGTGCTTGTAGCAAGTCTTTCAACACTTGTACATCATCTGGAATCGTTGCGATTCCGATTGCTTGCTGATCTATCACATCTGGAAGATCTTTTTCAGCATCAATCACTAAAACATCTGCTGGGAAATTTGCTTTTTTACTACGTAGATTATACAGTTGAACTCCCTCTACTCGTAAATCAACTAGCATCAGCTGCAAGGTCGTCTGTCCATTCCATTGGTTAACCGCTAGACGAGCAGCTAACTCTAACTTCTTACTCTGAGAAATTTCAAGAGCCAAATGACCCAGTCCAAAAGCAACCACATCAAAACTAGCCTGCCCTTTTTTGATACGGAATTTAAGATGTGCATTTTGCTGTCCCATGGTTCGAGCTGACTCGACCTGAAAATCCTTGATATAAAAGACAGGTTTTTTATGATCCATACCGTAGGGCGCCAAGCTCTCAAAAGACTTCAGGGTATTGAGGGTCAATTCCTCCAGATCTAATTCCTCATCTAGCAACAATTCCCCCTTGCTCACTTGATCCAATCCATTATCTAAGATATAGGTCGAAAGAAGAGCAGCCAAATCTTCTAGCTTATCTACCTCTAAGGTCATTCCCGCTGCACCTGCATGCCCACCAAAGGCAAGAAATAAATCCTGATGATCTTTCAAGGCTTCAAAAATATCAATCGAAGCAACCGAGCGTGCAGAGCCTTTTGCCCTCCCCTCATCAATCGCTAAGACAATGACTGGTTGTTGCAATTCCTCCAGCAAACGCCCTGCAACAATCCCTAAAACTCCTGGATTCCAGCCTTCCTTAGCCAAAACCTGTACAGGTTTTTCTTTGTCAATCATCATCTTTGCTTCATCATAAATGGCTTGAACAATGTCCTTACGTTCGGTATTTTTACCATTAATCATCTGAGCGATGACCTGCGCTTGCTCCTCATCAAATCCTGTCAGTAATTCAATAGCTGGATTGGGATCATCCAGACGCCCCAAGGCATTCAAGCGTGGTGCTAATTGAAAGCCTACCGTTTCTTCTGTCACATTTTCAGGACTAATCTCAGCGAAGCTCATCAACTCCTGCAAGCCAAGCCGTTCTGTCTGCTTCAGCATAGACAAGCCATATTTAACCAAAATTCGATTTTCACCCGTCAAGCTAACCATATCTGCAATAGTACCAATCGCTACTAAATCGAGCCACTCTAACTGCACCATTTCTAACAAGGCACAAGCCAGTTTAAAGGCTACACCGCATCCTGCCAGATGAGGAAAAGGATAGTGTCCAGCCGGATGCTCTGGGTGAATGATAGTATAGGCATTTGGCAAACTTTCTGGTAGAGAATGGTGATCCGTCACAATGACATCAACACCAACACTCTGTGCATAGTCAATCGCTTCATGCCCTGCCACACCATTATCTACCGCGACAATCAAGGACACTCCTTGCTGTTCAATAAAATATTTGTAGACCGACTGATTGGGACCATACCCATCTGTAAAACGATTGGGCAGATAGACCAAGCATTCAGCCCCTAGTTCCTCCAAGGCTTCCTTAACAATGGAAGCTGACGTCATCCCATCAGCATCATAGTCACCGTAAACTAGAATTAGCTCGTTCTCTTCAATCGCACGGCGAATCCGCACTACAGCCTCTTTCATCCCATGCAGCAAATACGGATCATGCAAGTCCTCTAAACTAGGATGTAAAAATTTTTTGAGAGCTTCTTCTGACTGTATTCCTCGTGTATAAAGGAAATTGGCCACAACCAGGTCCAGTCCCTCTTTTTGGGCTACTTTCACAAAGTTTTCATCTGAAATCGTTGGAACCAAACTCCACTCATATGTTGATTGTATCACTCTTCTTCTCCTTATATCCTTTGAACCTTACCATTCAACTGTATTCATATTCAGCAGATACTTACCAAACATCAACATGTAGCATTTTTGATATTCTCTCCACTATCTAGCACAAGCAACATTCTTTGGGTTTTCCTGACTCATTGTTGCATCTATCGTTTCAAAATATCGTTCATAGCACCGACTTTACTATTTGCTACCGTTCCTACCCACTACAAAAGGAGGACTTTCTGAGTCCCCTCATTTCCACTCCTTTTAGCTTAGCTAATAGGTAGGGAACATTAACTGCTTCTGAAATGCTGGTTTCGATGTTTGTTTTTTTGTTAATACTCGTCAAAAATCAACATCTTTCCGTCATTCACTCATCTTGCTGGTCTTCCGTTCTACGTCGGTTTAAGAGGAGGAAAGCTTTGCTACCCTTATCTCCAACCTTTCACAATTCCCAATGGTGAAAGCTAATCAGACGTTGATGTGATAGTCTTTTAGTTTGCTTTTAGTACTAGGTAACGACCTGCAGGCTGTACCAGAGTACAACAAAGCGAGGGAACGAAATAATATAGCCGTTTCGTTTATTTTTAGTACCAGGTAACGAGTCGCAGGTAGTACTGAAGTACAGCAAGACGAGTTAACGAAGGAATAAAAAATATAAACGAAAGGACTATAGAGAGTATAAATAGACTATCTGCCTATCATTATACCATGAAGCAGCTTTATCGTCAGCTATGGATAAACAAAAAAAGAAGTAGGACAAGATCACGATCTCATAGAAATCGACTGTCCTCTCTTCTTTATTCTCGTCTGAACCACATTATCTACTGACCAATCGCTTTTTACTACTCACATGACTTGACACTTTGGACTATTTTCTGCTAGACATGCCTGAGAAAATAACTTTCCCAACATCTGGATTAAATGAGAAAGATGTATGACAATATCTCTAATAGCCCGTTCTCCCACTCCCTCTGTCTACACAAAGGCTCCTCAATCAAGGAAACTTGTGCTTGCCTACAAGAGAGGTGCAACAATCTTCATCAAAGCACCAGCCAAACGTTTATACCAAGGATAGGTCCGTAAAAAATTTATCAAGGTAATCTGCTTAGATTTGGCAAAGGAGTCTTCAAAATCCTGGTGGATATCAGCTAAAACTTGATGATGTTTATAGATATAAAGACCACATTCAAAATTAAGATAGAAGCTACGAAAATCCATATTAACCGTGCCGACAGTCGCTTTTTTGTCATCAACAAGAACTACTTTTGAGTGGACAAAGCCTGGTGTATATTCGTAAATCTCAATCCCTGCCTCCAGATAAGTCGGAAAGTCTGTCCTTGCAGCTAAATAAGCCGATTGCTTGTCATAAATATGTGGTAACAAGATACGAACTGTCACCCCTCGCTTAGCTGCATAAGTCAGATTGTCCAACATCTCATCATCCAATACAAGGTAGGGGGTCATGATATAGATATACTTGGTGGCTGACTGAATCATATCAAGACAGACGCGCTTGGCTACCTCATCTCCATCAAAGGGACTTTCACCATAAGGTAAGAAAAAACCCTCCGAATCGATGATTGACTTTTCTTGATCATGGTGATCTTTTAAGTATTTCAAGTCATCGTTTTGCGTTTTTTCATTGAAATTCCACATCTGCAAGAACATGAGGGTGAAATTAGCAACCGCTTCTCCCTTGACCATAATGGCTGCATCTTTCCAGTAACCGAAGCGTTCCTTGCGATTGATGTATTCATCTGCAAGATTGACCCCACCTGTAAAGGCCACTTTACCGTCAATCACCGCGATTTTTCGATGATCACGATTATTTTGAACGGTTGATAAAGCAGGGATAATCTGAGAAAAGACCTTGGTCTTAATGCCATATTTTCTCAAGGTTTTATAGTAATTATAAGGCAAAAGGGTCAGAGAATTGGTTCCATCGTACATAAATCGAACTTCCACTCCCTGGGCTACTTTTTCCTTTAGAATTTCTAAAATAGAATCCCACATATAACCGAAATCAACAATAAAATATTCCATGAAGATGTATGCTTCTGCTTTACGCAATTCACTCAACAATGCTTCAAACTTGGCCTCCCCAGATGAAAAATAGACTGCATCAGTATTAGAGTGTAGAGCATAGCCGACATGCTGATTCATGTAATGAGCCAATTTCAACTGATCCTCGTCCTGCTCTGCCAACGCATTTAGAACCTTGTGTGAGGTATGTCCATATTGTCGCAAGAGCAAACTTTGCCGTTTAAAAGTCTTTCGGTAACGCCTCGTTTCGATATTGGACTGCAAGATAAAGTAAAACAGAGCCCCAAAGATGGGAATCCCAATGATAAAGACAATCCAGGTCAATTTAAAGCTGGTATTCATCGGTCGGTTAATCACCGAAATAGCCACTAGAATCGAAAAAACCTGCAATACAGAAAGGAGGGCAGGAGCCAACACCGTTGCCGAAGTGACTGCCCACAAGATAGCCCCAACCGTCACTGTAATCAATAAAAGAACAATAAAAGTACGACTATAAATCAATCTCCATAACTTTTTCATATCATCTCCTTTCATCAAGATACGAGGGCGTGTAAAAAGCGAATGAAAAATAGGAAATACGACGAGGAAGCTTCTGCTTCTAGGAGTATTTATACCTAAAGGTAGCCGTAGCCGTAAGCGAACATAATTCGCAACGGCTTCGTCTCTTTTTTACACAGCTCTTAGCCCGAGTTCAGTTACACCAAGATACAAAGCCCGTTAAAAACTCAAAGCGAAAATAGGAAATTTGACGAAGAAACGTTAGTTTCTAGGAAAATTTATCTTTTTCGCGAAGAGTTTAGGGCGGGTTCAATTACACAAGATACAAGGACATTAAAAAGCGAATGTACTCCGTGCCTAAGAAACTCTCCGCTGGATAGTTTCTTCCATATCTTTAAAGCAGGCATAACCTGCAACAGCTACGGTAAAAACAGGAAATACGACGAGTGAAAAGCTCCTGTGAAGGTTTTCAGCCTACTTCCTAAAAGTATCCGTAAGCAAGTAAACCTCGCAACGGCTTCGTCTCTTTTTCGCACAGAGTTTAGGGCGGGTTCAGTTACATTAAGATACCAAGCCCGTTAAACTCAAGGTAAAAATAGGAAACTTTGCGAAGACGTTTCGTCTAGCAAAGGCTTCTCTTTTTTACGCAGAGTTTAGGGCGGGTTCAATTACAAGATACAAAAGCCGTAAAGCGAGCAAGATAAAAATAGGAGGTTGACGCAGAGTCTGTAGACTCCAGGAAACCTATCTTTTTTACGCAGCTCGTAGGCTGTGTTCAATTACATCAAGACACGAGGACGTTAAAAAGCGAATGAAAAATAGGAAATACGACGAGTGAAAAGCTCCTGTGGAGGTTTTCAGCTTACTTCCTAGGGAGCGTTTGCTCCGCAAACGTCTATTCCCACCTCCAAAGGTATGACATACCTTTAGAGCTAGCTACCGCCAAAACATACATTTATTTTAGTGTGCTTGGAGTCTTTTTAGACTGCCTCCTCTTTTTGAGGTTATTCACCTCAGCCGCATTCTCCTTATTATTTGTAATTAAAAACGGTACGGGCGAGAAAATCCGCTAGATTTGGAAATAGGACATAGCATTTATGGGCAAGTGCCAAGGTCCAAGGCACGTTGAGTTCTCTTTTCTTGGTTCCCATGACCCCAACAATCTTACGTGCCACTACATCTGGTTGCAATAAGAAAGCCTTGACAGACTGCAAATAGGCGCCTCCTGGATCAGCCTGTTCAAAGAAGCTTGTGGCAATTGGTCCTGGATTAATCGTAGTCACGACGATATTCGAAGTCGCTAGCTCCAAGCGCAAGGCATTCGAAAAACCAATAGCCGCAAATTTCGTCGCTGAATAGACAGAAGACTTGCTAGAAGCAATGAAACCTGCCATACTGACAATGTTAATGATTTGACCTTGTTGTGCCCTCTTCATCTGCTCTCCCACTAAACGAGACAGAGTCATCAAGGCAAAGGTGTTGATTTCAAACATATCCCGAACTTCTTGACTAGAAAAATCTGCAAAGTCCGCAAAACGACCATAGCCTGCATTATTGACCAGAATATCAATCTCACCAATACGATCCAATAGCTCTCTCAAGGCTACTTCATCACGAATATCGGTATCAAAAACCAATTTGTTAGTATGGTGAGCATAAAGACGCGCTATTTTTTCCTTATCTCGTCCCAACAAAATAAGGAAATCATCTGCTAAAAGTGGCACCATGGCTTGGACCACTCCACCTGAAGCCCCTGTTATCAGAATTTTTCTCACACTTCAACCTCTTCTAAATCTTTGACAATATGAACATGTTCAAAAATGCCACTTGCTTCCTTGCGAAGCTGGCTGATGTCTTTCGACAAAAAGCGCGGGCTAATATGGTTGAGTAACAAGCGCTTCGCACCTGCATCTTTTGCGACCAGAGCTGCATCCATATTGGTCGAATGGCCATGTTTACGGGCAATATCTTCATCGCCTTTCCCATAGGTCGCCTCATGCACGAGCACATCCGCATTGATACCGAGGCGCACGCTAGCATGGCACTTGCGCGTATCACCCAAAATAGTCACAATTTTCCCGGGACGCGGTTGCGAAACATAATCACTTGCAAGAATCTCAGTTCCATCTTCCAAGACAACATTTTCGCCATTTTTAATCCGTCCAAAGAGAGGACCAAATGGTACACCTGCCGCACGAAGTGCCTCTGCATCAAGTCTTCCCTCCAGCTCCTTTTGCATGACACGGTAGCCGACACAAGGCACTGTGTGATCCAGCTTATCCGCAAATACCGTAAATTTGTCTGTTTCAAGTACCTTATCGACCTGCTCGACCGCAAACTCATGAAAATGAATCCGATAAGGCAGACGAGAACCCGACACTTTCAAACTAGTCAAAACAAACTGGCGAATACCCATTGGACCGTAAATATCAATATCTGTCTGCTCTTCATTTCCTTGAAATGATCGGCTAGATAAAAAGCCTGGTAGACCAAAGATATGATCCCCATGCAAATGGGTAATGAAAATTTTACTTACCTTGCGAGGGCGAATGTTCGTTTCTAAAATTCGATTCTGCGTACCCTCCCCGCAATCAAACAACCATACTTCATTGATTTCATCTAGCAATTTCAATGCTAAACTTGACACATTGCGTGATTTGGAGGGTTGACCCGCTCCTGTTCCTAAAAATTGAATATACATATACTTCTTTCTATTGTTGGAGATAGACAATGGCTGTCCGCCCTGACCAAGCGTAATAAGCTTGACCTTGATAATGGCTTACAAGCTCTATAACCTCTTCTTGGTTCAAGCCTGAAACTCGTACCCATTCTGCACTTTCAGCAAGATCTGTCAAAAGATAGCTAGTTTCAACTGCGGTGAGACTTCCCTCATCAATAGCCAAGGGTTTCATCCAGATGACCTCTTCCTTAACAAAGACCTTGTAGTGAGGAAAGATCTGGGCAATCTCAAAGAGAAGATGAGGTGTTATTGGTTCATATTCTTCAGCAAAAACACGCGCCAACTCTCTATCATTCTGATAAGCAAAACCAAAGGCTTTCCCCGACAAATTTAGGCGAACAAAAGGCTTTTCTTCCCTAAAGGAGGGGTGCTCAATGAACAGATTGAACCGCTTTGACAAGGTCAAATAATAGTCTGTCGCAGCTTGTGGGCTTTTCTTTTGATACAATTCGGCAAAATAGGCGTTGATAACAGAGGGGGGCGGTGTGATAAAAGCCAATTTTTGGCTATCGGTCAAGTCTTCCAACTGCCGCGCCAAATAAACCCGATCAAGGCTGGTAAAGCCACCGTATTTCAAGGCTACGTCAATATAATCCATTTTCAAATTCCTCTAACTTCCACTTGTGTTCCTTAGCAATATAACCTTTGATGATTTCTACATCGTCCTCATAAAAGCGCTTATCAATCAAGGATATTCGCCCTAGCTCATGAATCTTATAGCTATCTTTCAAGGGAACGCGAATCTCAAAAGACTCAAACATGGTTTTAATCTTAGCCAAGATCATCATCTGAATATGAGATTTGGCATTCTCATCTTTGGCAGATAGCATCACATGCGGAAATTGGCTCGGTGTAAAGGTATCATCTGTCTTATCTAATTTATTATAAAGGGCTAGGCGAGGAATATCCTCCATCTCCAACTCTTGTAAAATACGTAAGACCACTTCTTCCTGCTCTGTGTGATTGGAATCAGAAGCATCAATGATATGAAGCAACATGTCTACATTCATCGACTCCTCTAGCGTTGATTTAAAGGCTGAAATAATCTCTGTCGGTAAATCTTGGATAAATCCAACCGTATCAGTCACCGTCACCTGAAAGGTATCTGATAGCTGAACCTGCTTAGTCGTTGCATCTAAGGTTGCAAACAATTCATCAGCTTCATACTGATGTTTATCAGTCAGAGCATTCATAATAGTAGATTTGCCTGCATTGGTATAGCCGATGAGTCCGATTTTTAAAATACCTGACTGGAGTCTTCGCTCTCGTACCGTTGCTCGATTTTTCTCCACAACTTTCAGCTGACGTTCAATATCTGCTATCTGGTTGCGAATACTCCGACGATTGAGCTCCAGCTGACTCTCACCTGGTCCACGCGAGCCAATCCCACCTGCCTGACGACTAAGCATAATTCCCTGTCCAACCAAGCGAGGCAACATATATTTCAACTGTGCCAAATGCACCTGCAATTTCCCCTCATGACTTCTAGCACGCATGGCAAAGATGTCTAAAATCAACTGCATCCGGTCAATGACTTTGACACCTAAGACTTCTTCTAAATTCACATTCTGGCGTGGTGTCAAGCGATTATTGACAACGACTGTATCAATCCCGTCAGCTTCGACCATCGTCTTGATTTCCTCTAATTTACCAGAACCAACAAAGGTTTTGCTATCATACTTTTCTCGCTTCTGGCTGTAGCAACCTTTCACTACCGCCCCAGCTGTTTTGGCAAGACTAGCCAATTCTTCCATTGACATAGCAAAGTTCTCTGTCTGCTGCAATTCTACCCCAACCAGCAAGACACTCTCGTCTTCTTTTCTCATTTCAATCATGATGTTCCTCTAAAAATTCCCCCACTCGCTGATAGATCTTATCCCTCACACCTGTTTCAGACACCCCGTCAAACACTACCTGCATGCGGTTACGGAACCAAGTCAACTGGCGTTTTGCAAAGCGTCGGGTATTTTGCTTGACCTTGTTGACAGCTTCTTCAAGACTGACTTGACCAGCGAAATAGGGAAAGAACTCCTTGTAGCCAATTCCCAAACTAGCCTGGACTGTCGGGTACTTCTCATAGAGCCACCTAGCTTCTGCAAGCAAGCCTGCTTCCAACATCTGATCCACCCGTTGGTTGATACGTTCATACAAGACAGCTCGGTCATCTGACAAGCCAATCATCAAGGCCTCATAAGGTGGAGTTTGATTTTCCAACTCTTGTCCAAACTGTACCAGTTCCAACTGCCTCATGGCTCGTCTGCGATTCATCTGGGGAATCTCAATCCCCAGCTCTGCTATTTTCTCAAATAAAGCCTCATCTGATAAGGCATCTAGCTCCTTACGATAGGTAAGAATCTCTCCATGTGCTACCTGACCTCCCAGATGATAACCCTCTAGCAAGCTTTGAATGTAAAGACCTGTACCACCCACAATAATGGGTAGCTTCCCCCTACTTGCTATCTCTTCAATCCAATTACTTGCTTCTGCCACAAAATCAAAAGCAGAATAGCCCTCCGTCACATCGCGCACGTCAATCAAATGGTGGGCTACTCGTTTTTGCTCTTCCTTTGTCGCCTTGGCTGTTCCAATATCTAATTGCCGATACACCTGTTGGCTATCGCCACTAATAATCTCACCGTTATACTGTTTTGCTAGAGCAATCCCTAGAGATGTTTTCCCTACCGCGGTCGGTCCTACCACTACTATTATCTTTGTTCTCATCTTTTTCCTTGAAAATTTTTTGTTTTTTCGCTACAATCTATTATAACACAAGTAAAGGAGAAACAACTATGGCTAAAGGTTTTGGAAAAGGTTTCTTGACAGGAGTTGCTAGCACAGTTGCTCTTGCCGCAGGTGCAATTTTTACAATTCATAAAACAATCATCGAACCTGAAGAAAAGAAAGAAGCGTTCATCGAAGAAAATCGTAAAAAAGCAGCACGCCGTCGCGTCGCACATTAAAAAAATGCTCCAGTGGAGCATTTTTTCACGAGTCCAGAAATACAAAAGCGAGTAAGGCTCCAGTGGAGCTTTTTTTCACGAGTCTAGAAATACAAAAGCGAGCAAGGAGTGGGAAAGAACTCGACAGGTCAAAAAAGAGTTCGGTTTTTACCTTATTTCCTGCATTCTAGCTTCGGGCTGAAACGGTCTATTCCAAGGCCGTTTCACTCCCCCCCACCCCGCACAGCTCCAACAGTCAGAGTAGTAATGAAATGAAGCGAATTCGTTCGCATCAGTCCTAGAAGTCAGATGTGGAGTGGGAAACACGAACAAATACGAATAAAAAGCTCTAGTGGAGCTTTTTAGCCTGCTCCCTGAAAAAAGAGCAGCATTTCATTTCCAACCTTCAACGGCATGATAGCCATTGAAGCAATCCACCACTGCGTCAACGTCACTCGGTTCATAAAGTGAGAAAGCTGGGACTTATGTCCCAGCCTCTTTTTGCTTTTAGGAGGAGGAAAGCCATAAAAGTAAAGGGAGCACTGCCATTTATAGTCACCTAGTTTAACTTTTATTACTTCCTTACCTCGCTTTGCCGTACTCCAGTACAGCCTGCAGCTCCTTGCCTAGTACTAAAAGACTATAATTTGCTTTAAAAGAAAATACTGAACCTCATCCACTTGTCCTCAATCGCTTCAAAACGATAGTTTAATTGGTGCTGATCTAAAATTTGTTGGACGATAAAGAGCCCTAAGCCAGTGCCTCCATCCTTGCGACTACGACTATAATCTGGTCGATAAAACGGTTGGAAAATCTTTTCGAGCTGCTCCTTCGTCAAGACCTTTTCAGCCTCATTTTCAACTATGAGCTGGTTGCCCTCTAACCGAAGCACAATTTCACCACCTGCACGCGTATAATGAAAAGCATTGTCTAGAATATTTTTTATAACCTTGATGAGATAAATCTGATTGCCCTCAATCACTAAAGGCTCTAATTGAACCCAAAAGCGATAGCCGTGTACTTCAGCCAAAGTCTGATAAAATCCAACCTGTTCCATCAGCGTATCTGACAAAGAAAAGGTTTGATACATGTTTTTTATGACCTGCATCTCTAACTTAGACATGGCTAAAATCGACTGAACCAACTGTGACTGCTGCTCTAAAATATCACGACATTTTTTTAGGTACTTCTCTCTATCTTTAAACTCACCAATGCCATAAATCATCCCGTCTACAATCCCCATCATGCCTGCGATAGGAGTCTTTAATTCATGAGAAGTCATCCGCAGAAACTCAGCCTTACTCCGCTCACTCTCTGCGACTTTCTCATTTTCAAGGCGTAAGGTCTCCATATTCCGTAAAAGGCTATCGTAAAGTGTATTGATATCTTGGGCGAGGTCTGCAATTTCATCACGTCCTTCAACTTGACATACAACATCAGGCGATAGGCTCACCATTTTTCGGGTCGTCTCAGAAATTTGTTTCAGTCGCTTGGTCGAAATCTGACTATAAATATATGATAAGGCCGTTCCTAGACTCAAGGAGAATACAAAAAAGTAGGGGGAAAGACGAAACAAAATCTGGCTAGCATCAGAAACAGGTTGCAAGGAATATTCTCCCTCCAATATATATTGTTCTCCCTCCTGATCTGTAATGGTCTCTTTCAGTTTATCAGGTTCCATATCTTCTGATAGAAAAAAAGTGTTGACCTCCGATTTTATATCTGGATTAATCCCTTCTACTTTAGGATAATAAATAGCATCCTCCTTATCTGACAAACTAAACCACATCCGACTATTTTTTCGATCAAAATACTTTAAGAAACTTTCAATGTCAGGCAGTGATTTCCCTTGAATCCTACTTGATACATAATCAAATTCTTGCCTAATCTCATTGATTTTAACCGCTTGATAATACATCGGCATCACGAAATACAAGGTTGTCAAAAGAGCAGTAACTACCAAAAAAATTAAACTATTGGTCCAGAGAAAATGTCTTTGTGCAATTTTCACTTTGAATCTCTCCCTAGTTGATACCCCATTCCTGTAATAGTGATCAAAGGAATACCTGGTATTTTCTTGCGAATATTTTTAATATGATTGTCTAAGACACGCGTATCAAGCTCACTATAACCCCAGATTACATCCATCAGTTGGTCACGTGTAACCAGATGATATTTGCGTTTAGCAAGGATTTCAATCAACTCATACTCGGTCTTTGTAGGTGACATCTTTTCTTCTTTCCAATAGACCGTACGATCCTCTAAGGAAACGCGCAATTCGTCTACCTCAATCTCAGAATAGGTAACTGAGCGGCGCAAAATATTTTCAATCCGTTTGACAAGAATCAATGGAGAAAAAGGCTTGGTTACATAATCACTAATCAAATGATTAAAGCTAACTAATTGGGTATATTCATCATCCAAGGCTGTCAACATGATAATCGGAACCTGAGAATTTTTGCGAATTTCTTTCAATACATCAAGACCATTGACCGTCGGAAGCATGATATCCAAAATAACCAGATCAAAGTTCTCTTTCGAAAAACATTCCAAGGCTTCTCCTCCATCCATCACGGATGTAATTTGATAATCATGTTCTTTTAAAAATTCATAAATTACTTGGTTGATGGTCACATCATCTTCAACCACTAAAATCTTATACATTATCTTCTCCTTTTTTTATTCCCTTTTTCCATTATAACACTAGTTTGAGAGAAGTTAAAACAGATAACGTACAGATAAAACCTCTCTCTATACGAGAACATCAATCAGCTAGTTGTTTTTAAAATAAAAAATGAATTATCCCTATTGTCTTCGTTTCCTTAGAAGAAAACTCCTCTCATGGCGGCAAAATCGGCCATTTCCAATCGTTACCTGAATGCAGAACACACAAACATTTTTTAGAATGCCAGGTGTATTTTTCTGAATTTCATCATTTATTGTCCCCTATACAGTCAAGCCCTAACAAGAGACTAGGCAAATAGTCCCAGCTTGCTCACTTTATGAACCGAATGACGTTGACGCAGTGGTTGATTGCTTCAATGGCTATCATGCCCTTGAAGGTTGGAAATGCTGCTCTTTTTTCAGGGAGCCGGCTAAAAAGCTCCACTGGAGCTTTTTACTCGTATTTGTTGGTGTTTCATACTCCACATCTAACCTCTAGGACTGATGCGAACTCTTCGCTTCATTTCCACACTACTCTGACTGTTGGGCTGTTGCAGGGTGGGAGTGAAACGGTCTATTTCCAGACCGTTTCAGCCCGAAGCGAGAATTTAGGAAATGAGGAAAACCCAACTCTTTTTTTGACCTATCGAATTCTTTCCCACTCCCTTAGAAATACGGATAGAAAAGTTTGCTTTCTCTCAATCGAAAGTGGGACAGAAATTCAGCAAAGCAGAATGACGACTTTGGGACTAGTATTAGGGAGAAATATAAGCCATGAATACAAGCTCTAAAAACAAGGCTAGCTAATTGCTCAAATGATCTCAAGGACCTTTATAAGTGATGATTTTCTGTCTCCTCTTAGCCCTAACAACTCTACGAACGAAAAAATGCGTATCACTGTTTGTTAGGAGGATAGAAAAGGGAATAAATAGCTGCTTTATACTAACTTGGTATAGTCATTTTGTTTATCTTTTACTCCTTGGTTCACTCGCTTTGCCGTACTCCAGTACAGCCTGCAACTCGCTGCCTAGTACTAAAAGTAAACTAAAAGACTATAACATCAAAGTCTAAGGGATAGTAGCAAACGAAAAAGAGGAAGAGAGCTGTCTCAACCTCTGTTTTGTCCCTTAGTGGATTAATTATTTTTTACGTTTTTGGATTCGCAATCCTACCAGACCTGCTAGAGCAATGCCAATAGTAGATAAAAGACTTGGTGCCACATTGGTTTTTGGCAATACTTTTCTAGCTTGGTTCTTGTCCTGATGTTGTTTGAGCAGCACTGGTTCCTGTCCACTCTGCTCTGAAGATGATCCGTCCGGGATTTCCATATCTGATTGTTCAGCTATTTCCTTGGTACCAATTTCCACCACTTCATCAATAGCAGGTTTTGTCACCATATCTGAAACTACTCTCCGAGATAAAAGCGCATCTCCCTGTATCTGTACTTCCTCAACAATCGTGCGAATACCGGCCTCTCCTTTTGTGACAATCCGTTTCTCACCCTTTAGCAAGCCAGGATTTTCTTTGGTAATCGTCTGGAACGGAAGCGCCTCTTCGCGTACTTCCTGACGAGTGAGCACCTCAGGTTTTTCTGGTTGACTAGGTGCTTCTTCTTTAGGAATAGGCTGTGCAGGTACAAGTGGAATCAATGGTGTACCTGATAAGATGCGATACAATTCATTGAATTTCTGCTGCCGTGGGTAAATCTCCCTATTGATAAACTTTACAAAATCACCATCCTTACCAGCAGTATCGAAAGAAGCATACGAAGCATGGAACATCTCTTTAACCAAGTCTTTTAGTTCCTGGTTGTCTGGAAATTGCTGACGCTTCTGCTCTAAATCGCGAGCGATATATTCCATCTCTCCATAGTGAAGGGCATCATACAAACGACCTTGACGATAATGTAGTTGGTGATTCGTCAGATTTGTATCTGTTTCTGGATTCAATTTGTCAAATGGTTCAAGATAAGCATCTACATAATCACCAACTGCGTCCCAAACGTCAATCTGCCCATCATATAAACTCCTATCCGTCACTTCTGGCAACTGCTTAAGAGCCTTCAAAACCTCTTTAGCTTTTTTTAGAGGTTCTTTTTCCATATCCTTCAAGGCTTGAATATTGGCTTTTTTAGCGAGTAGCAACTCATTATCAAGCTCTTTCTCAGACCGTAATTCCTCTAATCGCACCTTAAACTCTCCCTTTTGTTCCTGACTCAAATAAGCGAGTATGTCAATCTCATCACGAATATCCCCCCTCTTTTGGAAGATGTTTTTATTTGCTGCTGCCAACTGATTAGCTTCTGCCAGTATACCGTCAATCTCTGCTTCTGTACCTACCTGCTCTAGTCGAGCTAAATAATTCGAACGCTCGTCTGGATAGAGATACTCTTTCGTTGTTAGGCTCTCTTTGGCGTCTGCTTTTTTAGCTTCAAATCGCCGACGAGTAGCAACATCTTGGCTTGCTTCTCGTTTGACTCTCTCAACTTCTTCCATAGTAGTTGCATCATTGACCTTTGTAAGGTAGCCATTTCTCACAGAGTTTGGCAGCTCCTTTAATTGGGAAATTTCAGCAATCGCTTGTTTCTTTGCTTCCTCTAATTTTGCCTGCTCTTCCGTGGCTTGTTTATCAGCGTCCTGCGCCTGTATTACACTCGGATCGGCCCCGTTTGGCATTGCTTGCTCAGCCTGTACCAAATACGGTGCTACTGATACTATGGCCGCTGCTGTTGCGGCAACACACAATTCTTTTTTCATTATCGAAGTTACCTTTCTATTTACCAGCATAACTGGTCTACTACAGTTATATCCCCATTATATAGAAAAAGAAGAAAGGTGACAAATCAACCTTAACGAACGTTTTGTTTCAAAACACGAACGTTCTACTTGTTTTTTTATTCACAAGAACAAAAGAAAATCCACTTTACATCATTCATTTCCTACAATTCAAAAAAGAAACGAATGTTTTCTTGACATCTGTAGATTATCTATTAATTGAGCTCAAAAACTACAGAAAAAACATAGAAAATCTTTACCTTGTCTACAAACAAAAGTAAAAACTCCCCAAAAATGAACTGGAGAAGCTGATTGTATCCCTTATAAACATTTTTCTGAGAAACTCGCTGTGAAGACTATTGAAACAGACTATTCAGTATAGTCATTTAGCTTGAGAGTCCAATCGAAAAAGAGGAAGAGAACTATCTCAACCTCTGTTTTGTTCCTTGGTAGATTATTTTTTACGTTTTTGGATTTGTAATCCTACCAGACCTGCTAAAGCAATGCCAATAGTAGATAAAAGACTTGGTGCCACATTGGTTTTTGGCAATACCTGTCTAGCTTGGTTCTTATCCTGATACTGTTTGAGCAACACTGGTTCCTGTCCACCCTGCTCTGAGGATGATCCGTCTGGAGTGTCCATATCTGATTGTTCAGCTATTTCCTCGCTAGCTTCCTTGGTACCAATTTCCACCACTTCATCAATAGCAGGTTTTGTCACCGTGTCTGAGATTACTCTCCGAGATAAAAGTGCATCTCCCTGTATCTGTACTTCCTCAACAATCGTGCGAATACCTGCCTCTCCTTTTGTGACAATCCGTTTCTCACCCTTTAGCAAGCTAGGATTTTCTTTGGTAATTGTCTGGAACGGAAGCGCCTCTTCGCGTACCTCCTGACGAGTGAGCACCTCAGGTTTTTCTGGTTGACTAGGTGCTTCTTCTTTAGGAATAGGCTGTGCAGGGACAAGTGGAGTCAATGGTGTACTCGAATCGGGTGCTTCTTCTTTAGGAATGGGCTGTGCAGGGACAAGTGGAGTCAATGGTGTACCTGATAAGATGCGATACAATTCATTAAATCTTTTCTGCCGTGGGTAAATCGCTCTATTGATAAACTCTGCAATAACACCACCCTTACCAGAGTCATCGAGTGAGGGATATAAACCATAGAACATCTCTTTAACCAAGTCTTTTAGTTCTTGATTGTCTGGAAATTGCTGGAGCTTCTGGTTCAAATCGCGAGCGATATATTCCAGCTCTCCATAGTGAAGAGCATCATACAAACGATGATGATGATAATCTAGCTCGTCATTCGTCAGATTTGCATCTGTTTCTGGATCCAATTTGTCAAATGGTTCAAGATAAGCATCTAAATAATCACCAATTGCGTTCCAGACGTCAATCTGCCCAGCATATAAACTCCTATCCGTCACTTCTGGCAACTGCCTAAGAGCCCTCAAAACCTCTTTAGCTTTTTTAAGGGGTTCCTTTTCTATATCTTTCAAGGCTTGAATATTAGCCTTTTTGGCTAGTAGTACCGCATTATCAATTTGCTTCTCAGACCCTAGTTCCTCTACTCGTGCTTTAAAGTCCTCTTTTTGTTCCGGGCTCAAATAAGCAAGTGTATCAATCTCATTGAGAGCACCTCTTATCTTTAGGATAATCGTTTTATTTACTTCTGAAAATTGTTCGGCTTCTGCTAGTAGGCCATCAATCTCTGCCTCTGTTCCCGACTGCTCTAGTCGGTCTAAATAATTCGAACGCTCGTTGGGAAAAAGATACTCTTTCATTGCTAGAAGCAGTTTGGCATTTTCTTTTTTAGCCTTAAGCTGTATACGAGCAACTTGATCTTGCCTTGCTTCTTTCTTGACTGTTTCAACTTCTTCTGTAGTCGTTGCCTTATTTACCCTGTCAAGATATTCGTTTTTCACAGAGTTTGGCAACTCTTTCATATGGGAAATTTCGTCAATCGCTTGTGCTTTTACTTCCTCTAATGTTACCGACTCTTCCTTGGCTTGTTTATCAGCATCCTGCGCCTGTATTACATTCGGCTCGGCCCCGTTTGACATTGCTTGCTCAGCCCGTACCAAATACGGTGCTACTGATACGATAGCCGCTGCTGTTGCGGCAACACATAACTCTTTTTTCATTACTTAAAGTTACCTTTCTATTTACCAGCATAACTGGTCTAATACGACTATATCCCATTATATAGAAAAAGAAGAATGGTGACAAATTGACCGTAACGAGTATTTAGTCCAAAAACATGAACGTTATTCTTGTTTTTTGTTCAAAAAAATAGAAATAACTACTTTTTGACTCAGTTATTTTCTATAATTCCGAAAAATACGAACATTCTCTTATCGTCTGTAGATTGTCTATCGATTAGATTTAAAAAACACAGGCAAAACATATACAAACTTTACTTCGTCTACAAATGAAAAGTAAAAACTTCCCCAAAATGATGAACTGGAGAAGCTGATTTTATCCTTTATAGGTATTTTTTCTTAGGGGCTTGCTTGTAAAGACGAACCAAAACGGGAGCTACTGTAAGCAAAGTATCCAGTAATTCCTTATCAGTACCATTGCGTTCTAACAGTATCTGGTATTCCAAGACCAAGATATCTTTTTTAGACTTATACTGAATAGATAGCAATTCAGCCTGTTGACACGTCTTGTCAAATTGGCGTTCAAAAAATTCTGGATAATCAGAGTCCTTTGCAATGCTAACGAAAAGATAGCGGTAGTCTTGATTGACTTGGGCGAAGCGGGTGTGTTCTAACATGAATACCATAAGACCCAAAATGAGGGTAACTGTTATGGCAAGTACCAGATGTCCCAGTCCTGTCGCAAGTCCAATGACTGTCGCCATAAAGACTGCTAAGAGTTCTTTGGAGGTTCCAGCTGCCGATCGAAAGCGAATCAGACTGAAAGTTCCTGCCACTGCAACACTCGTCCCCAGACTACCATTGGTTAAGAAGATAATAATCGCAATGAGGCTGGGAAGCAGGCTCAAAGTCACTACAAACTCCTTGGTATAGGTGGCTTTATACTTATAAATTCCCGCTAGTCCCAAACCTAGAACGAGACTAACAGCTAAACTCAGCCCAAGTTGTGTGATGGTCATATTGGCTACACCCCCGGTAAAAATACTGCTAAATAACTGCATTTGCATAAGGCTCACCTCCCCTACTTGTCTGAGCTAGACGATAGGCATTCCCGTATTTTGAAAAAGACTGCTTGTCAATCTGGTATTTTTCAAGTAGCGCTATTAACCATGCAGGGTGCTTCTCTGGTACCTTAATTTCCATGATTACCTTATCTGGATCCAGCAGGTACCTACCAAATTTCCCCTTTTTCACATCCACATAGTCATCTCGATAGAGCAGATTTTGATCTACAGTCACGCGTATCTTCCTATCTTCTTTTCCCTTGAAAGACACACGATCGTAGTAGATATACATTTTGGGTTTAATCGTGCCGTAGCGCTCCCGTAAAACCTCTAACTTGGATGTCACTTTCTCATCTGTAATGGTGTGATCTGCCAAACCTTTTTCGACATAATTCATGACCGCAAGCGGCGTTGATGTCAGGCGGTACTTAAGGCCGATTTTATTTTCTTTTTGTTTAATTTCTAAAAAGGCCTGACTATTCTCACTTGGTTCAGTATCATAGATTCGCATTCTCACCTTTTCTCGACCATATTTCTTGGCAATAGCATCTTGAATCATCCCAAAATTGTCATTGTCAAAATAGATATTGGTAATGCTGGATTTAGCATAGTCGTCGGCTACCATATGCTCTTTCAATTCTGCTTCTAATTGAACAAATACTTTCTTGTCTACTATGTACTTTGATTCCTTACGTCTAAATTGTTTTTGTACGATTTTTGTCTTCATCTGTCACTTCCTTTATCTTTCAGTAACAATAGTTTAACGAAGAAACATGAAAGAAAGCTGAAAGTTTCATTAAAAAAATCTTAAACAGAATAGTTGGTCTCTGCTGGCAAATATGATATAGTCAAATGACATCGTATGTTCAACAAACGTCAGCGTTTGACACGAGTGTCACTCATTTTATTTCCAACTTTCGACAGCCCATTCCTAGATAAAATAAGCGGTCGGACAGAAGTTATAGTCGTTTAGTTTATATTTTATTACTTCGTTCACTCGTCTTGCTGTACCATTGAGAAAAGTTACACTTTTCTTATCTGTCACTTGAAATAGTTATCAACTATTTCAACTACCTGCGACTCCTTGCCTAGTACTAAAAATAAACGAAACGGCTGCTATATTGTGAAACTTAGCAGAGGCTAGCTAACTTCATCAAAAATGAAATGCAGGGAGAAACTAGATAACGACCGGCTTGGGACCTCTTGCAACCAAGAAGATGTTGCACCCAAAGGTAATCACACCTCCAAAGGTAGAACAGCTTCGTTTCCTTAAAGGGAGCCCTAGCCGTAAACCAATAAACGTTGCAACGGATTCGTCTCTTTTTCACAAAGGGCGTAGTCCTTGTTGGTTTAAGGTATGAAAATGTTAAGGACAGGAAAAGAAAACGAGTTGCTTTTTCATTTTCATTGAGTATTAGCTCACCTCGCTGAGCTTTCTGTTTTATCGCTATTTAGAGGAAGCTAGCTTCACTAGCCTAATCTCCTAGCTTTCACAATTAATAAAGTATGAAAGCTAGACAGCTGTTGATTTTATAGAGTATTAGAACGAGAATGGAGAATAGAACATGTATGAATTTTGCCTAGAATACGGCTGTTTCCCTGTCAAGAAAATCGATGATTTTGCTGACCACCGCAAGGAAATCCCTGATTTTTTAAAAGATGATGCAGTCTTGATTGCTCAATTAGAACACATCAATGAGCTCTTTCATGAATTATTTCTAACCATTGAATGCAGATTTGACTATGTCGGTAAACAGTTCCCTGAGAAAATCACAGTCATCCATACCCTTTATGATGACATCGCAGCCCAGCTCCTTGCCAAGTACGGCGAAACAGAACAGATTACCATTGAGTTATTTTTGCTATAATATCATAAAAAACTTGGAGATTTCCAAGTTTTTTTAGTTAACCAAATATGTGAAAGGGGAACAAAAGCGTTTCTGCTTCAGTTGATTACAAATGCAGCTCCTTGTAAGGATAGAAATAGTCAGAAAAGGGAAACGAATCTAGTGAATTGGTGTAATCCACATCTAAATGCAAGACATGTACCAGCAGTCCTAAAAATCAGAAAGTAAGAGCAGCTTTTAAACATTACAGTAAACTACTGAACATATCGTTCCTACTGGTTCTAAGTCCCTACAAGCGTGCATTTAGCCATCCTCAGTGGGATATCGACAGTCTAAAGTAGACTGCTGAAGCTTAGAAATAAAACAAGTCGTACTCGCGTCAAACATTCTCGTATCTTGTATTATCGAATTTCTGCTCCTATTTGACTGAGAGTTGCAGAGATTTTTTCCATGTACCTAGCGACTTCTTCATCTGTCAGACTATCCTGAGAATTTTGGAACGTCAAGTTGTAGGCCATTGATTTTTTACCCGCCTCGATATTACTACCCGTGTAAATATCAAAGAGGCTAATTTTCGTGAGGTATTTAACCTTGGCAGACCGAATAGCATCTAGAATCGCTTGGTGTTGAATCTCCTGATCTACCAAGAGGGCAATATCTCGACTAACAGCTGGAAATTTTGAAATCTCAACAAATGGTTCAGCAGGTCGAAGCGCAGCCTCAATCGCATCTACATTCACCTCTGCCACATAGGTTTCTGGAATGCCATAATTTTTAGCAACTTGGGGATGGACCTGTCCAACAAAACCAATCACCTGACCGTTTAACACAATCTGAGCAGTCCGCCCTGGATGAAGTGCTGCGAGATGGCTAGTCGCCACATAATCCACTGCAAGTGAATACTTGGCAAATAGAGCTTCTAACACTCCTTTAGCATGGAAGAAATCAACAGGATTTGCTGCTGTTTGGAAATCTTTTTCTGTCACAAGTCCTGTAAGAGCAAAGGCAAACTTTGTCATTTCTTGAGGTAAATCTTGGCTTGGACTTCCTGCCTGTTCAAAGACTTTTCCGATTTCATACAAGGCTAAATCCTTGTTTTTACGAGCCACATTATAGGCAACCGTCTCGAGTATTCCTGAAATCATATTTTGACGAAGAGCCGAGCGCTCTACTGTCATTGGCCACATCAATTCTGTTACAGTTGTTGGTGCTAGGCTAAATTCAACAGCCTTTTCAGGGGTCGTCAAAGCATAGGTAATAATCTCGCTCATCCCAGCTCCCTCAGCTACTGTGCGAATGTGACGGCGAAGCTTTTGGCTAACTGTCAATTCACCTGCTGTCCCATCTTCTTTTGGCAGGGTTGTAGGAAGATTCTCATATCCATAAATCCGCGCAATTTCTTCTACCAAATCTGCTGGAATGCGAATATCCCAACGGCGGCATGGAACTTGAACTGTGAAGTTCTCCTCATCACCTGCAATCTCCATGCCCAAACGGTGGAAAATAGCTGCGATGTCGCTGTAGACTAAAGTCGTTCCCAAGGAACGATTGACATAGTCCAGACTAGTTGAAACAGGTACAGGACTGGTCTCCACTTCTCCTGCAGAAACAAGACCTGCCAAGACTTGACCACCTGCCAATTCTGCAATCATGCTCGCTGCCCTATCCATCGCTGCTATCACATCTGCTACATTAATTCCCTTTTCAAAACGAGAAGATGATTCCGAACGAAGATTCAAACGACCAGATGTTTTCCGGATTGATTTTCCGTCAAAGAGAGCTGCTTCCAAGACGATATTTTTAGACTGAGCATCGATTTCTGTTTCTGCGCCACCCATGACACCACCGAGAGCAACAACCTTATCCGCAACGGAAATAACGATGTCATCTGCTATCAATTCACGCTCTACCTGATCCAAGGTCACCAGGCTTTCCCCATCCCGTGCATCGCGCGCTACAATCGTCTTACCTTCAAATTTATCCAAATCAAACGCATGCATTGGTTGTCCGAAATAAAGCAGGATATAATTGGTCACATCGACCACATTGTTAATCGGACGAATCCCTGCATTCATCAAAAGATTTTGCAACCATTGAGGACTCGGTGCAATCGTTACATTTTCAATCACGCGCGCATGATAAACTGCCACTTTCTGAGATTCAATTTTCACCTCAATCACATCACTGGCTTTCTTTTCTATTTCAACAAGTGGAAACTCCTTAAATTGAACCGTCTTGTCATAAATCGCTGCAACTTCATAGGCCACCCCACGCATAGAAAGTGCATCTGCTCGGTTTGGTGTAATGGATAATTCAATCACTTCATCATCCAAACCAAGATAGGAGAAAACTTCCTCACCATTGATTGCATCTGCTGGTAAAACCTGAATCCCGTCCGCAAATTCTTTTGGAATAACAGCATCTGAAATCCCCAACTCACCGAGCGAACAAATCATGCCGAGCGATTCCAAACCACGGATTTTTCCCTTTTTAATCTTATAATTATCTGCAATGCGTGCGCCAGGGAGTGCTACTATGACCTTGATACCTGCACGAACATTTGGCGCACCACAGATGATTTGGCGCGGTACGTCTTCCCCCACATCCACTTGGCAGACATGAAGATGCGTATCTGGTACATCTTCACAAGAGAGGACTTCTCCCACCACAATTTTTGACAAACCAGTTGCAGCAGAAGTCACACTTTCTACTTCAATTCCTGTCGTGGACATTTTTTCAGCCAAGTCCTTACTCGATACTTCAATATCCACTAACTCTTTTAACCATTTATAACTTACTAACATCTTACTTCCTCATTTTTCTTCCATTATCTGCTTTTTCAGAAGCCAGTCAATATCTACTCTTTATCCTGTCACGTACTCGTGCTGACTAAAGCGTTCAAATCCATACTTGACATAAAACTGCTGCGCTCTCACATTCTTCTCCCAAACTCCTAGCCAAGCCCAAGTAAAACCAGCTTCTCTAGCCTGCTCTAAGGCAAATTCAAACAAGGCCTTACCAAGACCATAGCCTTGGTGGGATTTTAGGACATAGATTCGTTGAATTTCAAAGGCATTTTCTAACTCATGTTCGGTCTGAGCTTGACCCCAGTTAACCTTTAGAAAACTAACTGGCTGTCCCTCATGGAGAACAAAATAGTGGGCAGACTCTTGATGATGCCATTCTTTTTCCAAGGTCTCAAGAGCTAAATCATGAGTATAAAAATGCTCCAAATCTGCTTTCTTGATAAATTCGCCAAAGGTTTCCTCAAAAGTCTGTATCGCCATTTCCCTAAGCAAGGGAAGATCTTTTTTCTCGATTTCAACAATCATCTGAACATCTCCCTATTTGAATTGCTCAGAAAAACGAACATCACCTTGATAGAAATGACGGATATCATTGATACCATAGCGGAGCATGGCAATCCGTTCCTGGCCAAGACCAAAAGCAAAACCAGAATATTCAGTTGGATCAATCCCACTCATTTCAAGAACATGAGGATGTACCATTCCAGCACCTAAGATTTCAATCCAGCCTGTCTTCTTGCAGACATTGCAGCCCTCACCACCACACTTGAAACAAGACACATCAACCTCAACTGACGGTTCTGTAAATGGGAAATAAGACGGACGAAGACGGATGTGACGGTCTGCACCAAACATCTTCTTGATAATCATCTCAAGCGTACCTTTCAAATCTCCCATGGAGACATTTTTCCCAACAACCAGGCCTTCAATCTGGTGGAATTGATGGCTATGGGTTGCATCATCGGTATCCCGACGGAAAACCCGCCCTGGGGAAATCATCTTGAGAGCACCTTTTGAGAAATCATGCTGATCCATGGTTCGCGCCTGAACGGGACTGGTATGGGTCCGCATTAAGATTTCTTCAGTGATATAGAAAGTATCTTGCATGTCGCGGGCTGGATGATCCTTTGGTAAATTCATCCGCTCAAAGTTGTAGTAATCTTTTTCTACTTCAAAACCGTCAACAATCTGAAACCCCATGCCCAAGAAAATATCTTCAATTTCCTCACTAACCTGAGTCAAGACATGACGATACCCCTGTTTGACCACACGTCCTGGCAAGGTCACATCAATGGATTCTTGAGCTAATTGCTTCTTAATTTTTTCAGCTTCAACTAGTTCTGCGGTTTCTTCAAAAGCTTTCGTCAAGACATCACGGACTTCATTGACCTGCTTTCCGATAATCGGCTTCATCTCGTTTGACAAGTCTTTCAAGCCTTTCAATAAATCGGTCAACGAACCTTTTTTCCCTAGTACAGCGACTTTCAAGTCCTGCAAATCCTTAGCGTTTTCATGACGAATCTTTTGCAACTCATCAAGCGTTGATTGTTTTAATTCAGCTAACTGTTGTTCAATTGTTGCCATAGTTCCTCCAAAGTAAAAACGCATGACCACACTCAATCGGAGCGTTGTCACGCGGTACCATCCGTTTTCATTTGCATTTCTGCAAACCTTATTTCTAAGTCCTTATACGAGTGAATTCGACCTATTTTCACCGAATGAGCTTCCAGTCATGGCTCACCTCCCTAGACAGTTTCCCTAGATGTACTAGTCTCGCAGACTTCTATTCAATTACCTTTATTCTAGCAAAAACAGCAGGATTTGGCAATACTCTGTGATTGCTTATCCCCACAAATGCAAATTGGGTTCCCCCGTCCGTCAGGAATCATCTTCCGAAACTGCCAGAAGTGTCCACTTGGTCAGTATAGTTAGCTAGGTTGTTGTGAACATAGCTGTAGCTTCCGACTGAGGGGGGGCTGTTGCTTGACCCGCATAGCTATCCTCGGTTAAGAACGTCCCAGCCCTGCTATCATAGTATCTTGCACGCAGGTAGTCAAAACCTGTGATGTCCCTTGCTTCCCCATTGTAGGCAAACGGATTGCCTGTCTCGTCTGTTGACTGCTTGGCTGAACCGTAAAGACTATAGCTGCTTGACGCTACGACTTGTCCGTCCTTGGTCAAGCCGGTGACGGATCCTGCTTGGTTGCTTAGGTAGTGATAGGTATCTCCTGTTTCATGGTTGAGGTAAGATACTCTACCCTGTCCATAGGTGTAGGTCTCACGGGCTTTTAGCTCCCGGTCATAGGTCTGGAGAACCTCGATATGTGCCCGATTGACATCATTGACATAGTTGCGCTCTTCATAATAGTTGAATGTGTCCTCCCGTGTGGTGTAAGGGATAAGAACCTCTTTCACTTGAGAAGCATAGGTCACATCACCCTCGCCAGGGAGATTTCCTAAGTCTGGTGGGTTGACCACCAGTCCCTCACTACCCGCCCTGTCTTTCGCCACTTTCTGGTGGTAGGCGGTAGAGACATCGTCGAAAATCTCATGCCAAATAGTCCCAACGGTCTGTGGGAAGCTTGAGAGTGCCTGAAGCACATTCTGACTAAAGCCATACCAGAAGAGGCTGTGCTCCTCCCCATTTGGAGAAGTATAAGGAGATTTCTTCTTCTCCTCGCGTTTGAAGAGTTGATAGGTATGCTTACCCTCCTTGCGGCTGGCGGTAAATACGCGGTTATCGTCCCCATCATAGAGAGCGGCCATGAGAAGACCATCCTTATCCTTGACCGCAAGCAGACGGTTCTCCGTATCGTAGAGGTAGTCTAACTTCTCATCCTTCTTCTTAGAAGAAATCCGGTTGCCGTTCTTGTCGTAAGGCAAAAACGAACACCAGTTCCTAACCATTCTATCATGGCATTCTGTAACTAATAAAAATTTGTTTATGACCTATTTTTTATCCTGTTTTACAAATAAATAAGTAAGCCAATCTTTACTCCTTTGTTGTACTTTAATAACAAACTAGATAATTCCCGTGGTGTTGTCAAAAACACCTATGGAGGATAACTCCATAGGTGGGCGGGGGAGCTAGGAAAGAGAGGACGGAAAACGAGTAAATACCTCCTAGCGTTTTTAAAGTCCTTGATGACTAGCTCAAGCGCCTACAGCACCACGGAATACGAACTAAAATTCATTATTGAAACATCACATTTTTTTGCATCTGCATTATAATATTTCAAATATTATTGACAAAACCTAGCTTGCATAGATTATCATTTCGTCCACACTAGTATTTTAATTCCTTAATCCGATGAGATTTTAAAACGAAAATAGCCATATGGAAGATCTTCACAATCCAATGCACATATCTCGTACAGCCATTTCATCATTTGTGGAATTCCCCTTTCCATTAAAAAAGTCATGTAAGTTTGAATACTTTGTTGAAAACCTAGAACATCAGATTTTTCAACTAAGAAATGACTATTCTGCATATCTTCTAAGGTAACATACTTCTCAAGCAGTTTATACTCTGAATCTTTATCTAGCCAAAACATACAATCCTTTATGAATTCTTCTCTATCCTCAGGAGTTACTCGTGGTTGACACTTAATATACATCCCCCCCATATCGAATTCCTCTTGAGAATTTGACTTTGCATTTGCATAAAAAGGAATAATAGAAATATATTTTGTTGTTTCTTCTGCTTGTATAATCTCTTCAAGTATATCAAATAAACCTATTAATGTCGGATATATGCGATATTTGAAATCAAAATAAACAGTATGTGAATAAATAATTTCGTTGATTTTTCCCTTAGGTCTTTCTATCATTTTTTACTTTGGTCCTCTCCAGTCACTATCTTTTAAATCAGCAATTTGAATAACTTTTCCAGTACTATCATCAATTGCTACATAGTGAATATCATCAATATAATAATTGGTTACGCTACTATTTGTATATTTATTATACCCTTTTGTTGTTTTCACAGGATTGTTAATAGTATCCGCAATCATCTGATTATTCCAGCCTCTTTCTACAACTTGACCTAAATAATCTTTTTTTGAAAATTTATTACTAAATATAATATCATCTGCTATTACTTGATTAGACTTCTTTCTAACATCACCAGCTTTAGGCTTGTTAATAGGTACATCCGCTTTGACAGTTCTAGCTGATATCCCCTCTGAAACCGCATTAAGTACAAGATTGGTTCCAATACTAGCTGGTGTAACATTGCCACCTGTCGCAGAATCCACAAGGGTGTCCACTACCGTTTCAGAAGCAGTGTCCGCCCCATAACGGAGTAGAGGATTGGTAAGACCTGTGACATCACGGGCTTCACCATTATAGGCAAACGGGTTACCAGTGGTATCTGTTGTTCCAGTCGTTGAACCGTAGAGGCTGTAACGACTTGAAGCGATTGCTTGACCATCTTGACTCAAGCCTGTCACAGAGCCTGCTTGGTTGCTTAGGTAGTGATAGGTATTTCCTGTTTCATGGTTGAGGTAGAACACTCTACCCTGTCCGTAAGTGTAAGTCTCACAAGCTTTCAGCTCACGGTCATAGGTCTGGAGAACCTCGGTGTGTTCTCGTTAGTGTTCATTTTTAAAGAAAAAATTTATTTCATAACTTATTTTTTAGGTTTCTTATACGAATAGAATAAGGCAACTATATTCCCTTGTAGTAATAACTAATTAAAATCAGATACTATCTTTAAAACTTTCAAGTAATTTTTCCGCCTTATCCATCTCTACCAAAATGGGATTATTATAATCACTGAAACTATCTAAGTAAGCTCTTGTACTACCTATTAAGCTATCATTTTTATTTATATTATTAGATTTTAATTTCTGTTCAATCATTAAATATTTTTTCAACAGTAACTTTATGGTAGAAGAAGTATTATCCATATTGTTTAATAAATTAATCACTTTAGTAATCTGTCTTAATAATTGCCTAGATGCTATCATTACGGCCTTACCTCTCTAATATTTTTTATCCAATTAACATCCCAATTTTGAGGTAGTAATATTTGATCTACTCCCCCTGATAATAGCGTTCCACTCAAAGTCATTTGTTTTTCAACTTTACCAACATTCAATATCGTACCTTTAGGAATTAAAATTTCAGCCTCATGAGTTCTACTATTTCCCCACTGTGGTAATAAAGCACTATCAATTTTACTTTGTATTCTATTTACTGCTGGACTACTTGTTGCAAATGAACCATTTTTATGAGCCTTACCTCCAAAAACTCTATAAACTAGCATATCTTCATCGGTTCTCACAGTTTTATACTGACTCCCTTCAAAACTAGCTTGAATAAAAGAAGGTAGAGTTTCTTTATCAATTACTGTGACTTTTGAATCTATATCTATAGCATTGGTATAGGTTCCACTGACCGATTTATCACTACTCCTAGGCTTGCCTGTATTAATATCTATTTTTCCACTCTTAACAGTTCTAGCTGATACACCCTCCGAAACCGCATTAAGTACAAGATTGGTTCCAATACTAGTAAGTGTAACATTGCCACCTGTCGCAGAATCCACAAGGGTGTCCACTACCGTTTCAGAAGCAGTGTCCGCCCCATAACGGAGTAGAGGATTGGAAAGACCTGCTGTGCTACCTGTAAGGACACTGCCGAAACCTCCCGTCAAGCCTCCTGAAGTAAAGCCATTCACAGCTCCATTCCAAGTATTCTTGGCAATGGTCTTAGAACCTCTATTGGATAGAGAGCCCTCTACCAAGCCATAAGTTGCTCCACCTGCTGCTCCACTAACAGCTCCTATTCCTACTCCAATCGCAAGCGTTGTCCCCACCCCTACTGTTCCCAGTGCTAATGCGGAAGAACTAACTCCCAACATTCCTGCAATCACAGGGGCTGCTGCTCCTGCTGTCACCACTGTTACGGCTACGGCTGCTACGGTAGCTGTCGCCACAATCGCTACTTTCTTCCAATCAACTTTCTTCAAGGACTTCATGGTCTGCTTACCGACACGCTCGGCTGTCTGACACACATGAGTGTAAGTCTCTTTCAGAGCCTTGCCCCAGTTTCTTAAAAGGTTCGCTGCTTCACGGGTTTTAGGAGTACCATAGTGTCCGGTTGATTGTGCATACTCATTTCGAATCTGCTGCTGACGATACCGGATCGCTTGAGCATGGGCTTGTGCTCTGACTTGTGATTCCTGTTGCTGAATATACTGATAAGCGGAAGCTGTTGGAACATAGGTTGGGACATAAGTGTAACTATACACACCTGTCTGTTGCTGACGGATTTGATGAGCCTTATTTTCAGGTGTATTAGGCGCATAGAGGGTGCCATTCTCATAGTTAATCAGTGGTCTTGGTTGAGTATATCGAGGTTTCCCACCACCTAAAAGCATGGTAAACGGAGAAGAAGCGACATGCCCACTTGGGTCAGTATAGTTAACTGGATTATTATGGACATAGCTGTAGCGGTTCTGACTGAGGGGGTCTGTTGCTTGACCCGCATAGCTATCCTCGGTTAAGAACGTCCCAGCCCTGCTATCATAGTATCTTGCACGCAGGTAATCAAGTCCTGTGATGTCCCTTGCTTCCCCATTGTAGGCATAAGGATTGCCTGCCTC
The DNA here is from genome assembly GCF_004569635.1 of Streptococcus sp. LYSM12. Classification (GTDB taxonomy): domain Bacteria; phylum Bacillota; class Bacilli; order Lactobacillales; family Streptococcaceae; genus Streptococcus. Next base: position 6,241 of record NZ_SPOZ01000003.1, on the reverse strand, counting down.
ATCTGTTGACTGCTTGGTTGAGCCGTAAAGAGTATAGCTGCTTGACGCTACGGCTTGTCCGTCCTTGCTCAAGCCTGTCACAGAACCTGCTTGGTTAGTCAGGTAGTGGTAGTGTTTGCCCGTTTCATTATTGAGGTAGGAAAGGCGTCCCTGTCCATAGGTATAGGTCTCACTGGCTTTCAGCTCACGGTCATAGGTCTGAAGAACTTCGGTATGTGCCCGATTGACATCATTGACATAGTTGCGTTCCTCATAATAGTTGAATGTGTCTTCTCTCGTGGTGTAAGGGATAAGAACTTCCTTGACTTGGCTGGCATAGGTCACATCACCCTCGCCAGGGAGATTTCCTAAGTCTGGTGGGTTGATGACAAGTCCCTCATCATTGGCTCTGTCTTTCGCCACTTTCTTGTGGTAAGCAGTAGAAACATCGTCAAAGATATCGTGCCAGATAGTCCCAATGGTCTGTGGCAAGGTAGAGAGCGACTGTAGAACGTTCTGACTGAAACCATACCAGAAGATACTATTCTCCTCACCAGCTGGTGCTGTGTATAGAGATTTCCTCTTCTCCTCACGTTTGAAGAGTTGATAGGTATGTTGGCCCTCTTTATGACTGGCGGTAAATACCCTATTATCGTCCCCATCATAGAGGGCAGCCATCAAAAGACCATCCTTGTCCTTGACCACCAAAAGACGGTTCTCCGTATCGTACTTTACTACGACAAACTAAATAATTCTCCAAGGCTAGATGCAGTTGCCGTTCCCATCGTAGGTATAGATAATGGTACCCTCCCTATTCTCTATCTTAGTCAGATAGTCACTATCTTTAATAAATCATAATTACAATTGTTATCGATAAACTTCCATACTTAATACGGAGAAAGAATACTTTTGGACAAACTATTATTTATGACCATTTTTTCCACATTATTTGAAAAAATTCTCCAAAAATCTGCCTTCGATTTCACATACAATTGACAACGGTGCTTTCGTTCATCATTGTCCGCAATTTCTAAATCTAATTCCACCAGCATATCATCATTCGCTTTTTTTGGGTACAAGAGCATGGAAAAGCTTGGTGTATATAGTCCAGTCATCTCTCCAAAATTGATTCTCGTTTCGCTCTGTCCTTCAATATGCCGTTCAATACTTTTCATATTATTTAATAAGTCTACGGAAGAAATATAACAATATTGATACATCGTTACAAATTCGGTCACGATATCAATTTTTAATTCTAATAAATCTTCACAATCATCACGCCAAATAATTTCTAAAGAAAAATTATCCATTTGCACTCCTTACTTAAATTTAAAATCATCAAATGCTCCCGTCAATTTATTATAAACATAGTGGATATCCACTTTCGTTCCATCCGATAAAGTTACAATTCTTTGCATCTTAACCCACCCTTCTGTTCCCATCCATCTGGGATCTGTCATTTGTACATAAATTACTCTTTAATTATCATAAAAATAACTACCTGGTTTAGAAAAAGTATTATACCTAATATCCTCTAGCAAAATACTATTTGGACTAATTGACTTCCCACTAGTAGAATAGACTTCTAGCTCATCAATAAAACCATCGACAACATGTAGAAGAAAATCAACACTATCTCCATCAGGTTGAAAAACTAACATCTGTGCAGGAACTCTCTCCTCGTACGGAAATACAACATTTGATGTTGTTTGTAATTTTAAAGAGATAATTGGCTCCGAAATTTCAGAAATAACTACAGCTTCCCTTAGTTGTGTGGCAATAATTTCCTTCCCATCAAAAAAGGGTTTTAGCAATAATTTAAACCACGTCAGTTCTAGTTGATTTAATTTTCTAGACATAATAAATTCTCTTTCTATTTTGAAATAGGATAGAATGTTCCTACGTTTATTAAATTGTTATCTAATGCCTTAGCTTTATATCTAAATACTGTACCATCTATGACAATATCCTTCACTCTATACTCTCCAATTTTTAGAGGATTACTAATAAGATCATCCGCAATAGCTTTACTAATATCTGGTACCGTATATCCTGTTCCTTCTAAATGTCTTCCTCCATGACCAAAATTGATAGTCTTATCTCCAATCTTTATGGTTGATGTAGTCCCTCCGCCTCCTTTAGGAGGCGTATATCCTTTCGACACATCTGACACATCATCCACAGCTTCTGCAACTTTCAGAGCATCTTTAGTATCATCAACAGTATCCACAGCTTTCAAGGCTTTCGATGCGTCACTGACATTATCTATCGTATCAATCACTTTACCTGCTGTCTGGGCTGCCTTGATAGCTTTTCCGGCTTTGGCAAACAAAATCATATAACTAGCCAGATCAAAACCAAGTTCGCCTGCCGCAAACCAACGATTCGCCGTTTCTCCTGTTACAGGGTCTTTCCCTGTCCAAAGACGTTTGGCACTATACCAGCCACTGAGCTCTCCGCCAAGTATCTTGAGGAGTTTTTTCCCCTCTGCTCTTCTTGCTGCTATCTCTTTCTCAGTCAACTCTTTCGGTTTAGATGTAGATTTTGGCTGATAGCGAGAGCTTGAACCTGCCGTACCATCCCAGCTGGCAACACCTCCTAGATTCACCCCATAATTTGAACTATTGATGCCTTTAGTACTACTGTTGTTCCCTTTCGATGGAGCAGAAACATTCGGCTGATAGCGGGAGCTTGAGCCAGATGGACCCTCCCAGCTAGCAACACCTCCACCTCCAAAGCTAATCGGTTTCGGGGTAGAACCCTTATCCCTTGCCTTGGTTGTCCTCGGATTGCAGACATGCCGTATCGTTTCTTCTAGGGCTTTCGTCCAGTTGCGATCGATATTCTGGGCTTCTCGGGTCTGCGAAGTTCCCCAATGATGCGTAGATAGACCACTTACTCGTGCTTCTTGCCAACGATTCACAGCCGTATAATGAGGCTGATATGCCTTTCCAGTTACCCAATCATACGTTGAATGGGGTTGGCTTCCTATAGATGGTCTTGTAAAGGATCGTGCAGGTTGTATCTGACTACCTCCCCGACTTCCACCAGAAATAAACTCCGTCAGCTTATTCAACGAATGGCTAGCCAAATTCTGACCCGCATTCGAGAGATTCCCTACAAATCTCTCAGCCTTGTGATAGAGTTTCTTAGCACCATTCCACAAGTTATTGCCGAATTTCTTAGCACCTTTCCATAGCTTGTTCCAGAAGTGTCCACTCGGGTCGGTGTAATTCACCGGATTGTTATGGACATAGGCATAGCGGTTCTGACTGAGGGGGTCTGTTGCTTGACCCGCATAGCTATCCTCGGTTAAGAACGTCCCAGCCCTGCTATCATAGTATCTTGCTCGCAGATAGTCAAGTCCTGTGATGTCCCTTGCTTCCCCATTGTAGGCAAATGGATTGCCTGTTTCATCTGTTGACTGCTTGGTTAATCCGTAAAGACTATAGCTGCTTGAAGCAACTGCTACTCCCTCCTTGGTCAAGCCTGTTACGGATCCTGCTTGGTTGCTTAGGTAGTGATAGTGGTCTCCTGTTTCATGATTCAGGTAAGACGTTCTACCCTGACCATAGGTGTAGGTTTCCTTGGCGTTTAACTCACGGTCATAGGTCTGGAGAACTTCGGTATGTGCCCGATTGACATCGTTAACGTAGTTGCGCTCCTCATAATAGTTGAATGTGTCTTCTCTCGTGGTGTAAGGGATAAGAACTTCTTTCACTTGAGAAGCGTAGGTCACGTCTCCCTCACCAGGGAGATTTCCTAAGTCTGGTGGGTTGATGACAAGCCCCTCACTATTAGCTCTGTCTTTCGCCACTTTCTGGTGGTAGGCGGTGGAGACATCGTCGAAAATATCATGCCAGATAGTCCCAACGGTCTGTGGTAAGGTAGAAAGCGACTGAAGAACATTCTGGCTAAAGCCATACCAGAAGAGGCTATGCTCCGCAGTGTAAGGAGATTTCTTCTTCTCCTCGCGTTTGAAGAGCGGATAGGTATGCCTGCCCTCCTTGCGGCTGGCGGTAAAGACTCGGTTATCGTCCCCATCATAGAGGGCAGCCAGGAGAAGACCTTGTTTGTCTTTCACAGCTAAGAGACGGTTCTCCGTGTCATAGATATAGTCTAGCTGCTCATCATTCTTTTTGGAAGAAATGCGGTTGCCGTTCCTGTCATAGCTATAGGTGGTAGTGCCGTCCTTGTTCTCCAATTTAGTCAGGCGGTTGTTATCATCATAAGTATAGGTAGTCTTTTCTTCCTTACCGTCCACTTCTTCTGTGCTGGTCAGCTTGTTGCCAGCCAGGTCATAAGTGTAGGTATCCTGACGGTCGTTGATTTGGAGAAACTCAGTATGCACCCGATAACACTATATTAAACAGTTCTATTATAGCATGTTTTTATAAAAAAATTTATCTATACTCTATTTTATATCTTGTGTTACGAATAAATAGATAAGGCAAACTTACTTCCCTTGTTATACTTTTATGACAAACTAGATAATTCCCGTGGTGATGTCAAAAACACCTATGGAGGATAACTCCATAGGTGGGCGGGGAGCTAGGCAAGAGAGGACGGAAAACGATACATCGTATCCAGCGTTTTCAAAGTCCTCGCTGACTAGCTCAATCGCCTACAGCACCACGAATATACCACTTTCATCAAGTTATCTATAATATATTTTTCATAGCAATCACTCTATCAAGTATAAAGCACAACGACTTACAATTATTTCAGTAACTCTGATTCTTCTATCTTCAAATTTCCTAAATCTTCAAAAGAATAACGCTGACTACCTTTTTCAAACCAAGGCTGTAATAACATATCATGAAAAACAAAATTAGACCTATTCCTAAGCCACTCTTTGTTAAGATTATTTTCCGATAATAATTTCAATATATTATCATATTCAGCGATTCTAATATTGTTCTCGTCTTTTATATAAATCGTTTTCTCTATATCAGCTAATTGATAAGAATATTCAATAATTAATACTTTGTTGTCAATTAAATTAAACTGATATGTAAAAATAAACTTTTTCAAATCATCTATATAAATATATGCAGATTCATTTTTATTTAAATTTTTTAACCTATAATTTAAAATTGTAAAATGATTATTATCAGTAACATCATACGATACAGGACTATTTACCACATAACTATATTCCGGTACACCAACAATCTTAAAACGAGTAATTTCTGAATAAATCATTTCATCTATCGGGTTTTTTAGGCTAGTATATGTAACCATATACCAACCTACTATCACCATTACAGGAATAGATAAAAAACCTATTATTATCTTCAAGTATTTCAATGTTACCTCCTAGACTATTTACCAGCCTCTAATTTTAGAATAAAGTCATATGCTACAGGATTCTTGAACCGTAATTCCTCCATACTGCTAGCCTTTTCGGCAGTCAATAATTCATTTCTTACATAGTCAATACCAACAGACTGATTGAACAATTTTTCTCGGGTTATGTTGGTATTAGACAACATGTAGTAATATTCACTGCTTGCTCCAGCATAACTCAATCCACCTTGTTGCATTAACCAGACAATATTAACGGCATCCAAATCTGCTTGATAATCATCTACTCCTTGGCTAGGTTTTGCCAAAGCTTGACCTGTCACATCTCCTCGCCAACCTGACAATTCATTCGTAAAGGTGCGATTTTCCTGTCCCTTTTTACCATTAAGTTTTCCAATCATATCAGCCATTCTCGGCTTATCATATAAGTGGGTTGCAATCGTAATACTTTGATGAGTAAAATCATTTTTTCCTATCATATTTTCAATACCATATTGTACCTCTTCAGCACTTATCGTAATACCTTGATTTTTATAATTTTCAACTACTGATTGAACTGCACCGTCTCCCTGATACTCCTGTCTATCAACACCTGATAATCCGTGTTGTAACATTAATTGCCTATGCAAACGAGCATATTCCTCAAAAGTCAAACTATACTTTTTCATAATCTCTGATTTAGTATAACCTTGTCCAGCTGTCTCAGACCATAGTAATCCTTGATAGCTAACCCCACCAACTAAACGATTAAAGACATAATCCGCATTTTTACCCTCAACGTTTTTTATATTTTGATAGAGTTTCCACATAATATCAGTTGTCTCACTATCAAATCCATACTGTTTCTCAAGGTTATTCTTGAAATCTTGAGCGGCTGAAGTTTGACCTGGGGTAAACGTCACCTCACTCGCATAGACTGTCCCACCATTTGCTTTTGGAGCTATTTCACAGAAAT
>NZ_SPOZ01000039.1 GCF_004569635.1 Streptococcus sp. LYSM12 | reverse complement strand
CGTCGCTTTCATATCGCTTCATCCAGTGTCTGATAGTATAATCAGACACTTGGTAGGTTTTCGTTAATTGACTGAGGGACTGCTTATGGCTCAGATACAACTGAAGGATTTCACATTTTTCTTCTACTGATTTTGGACTTCTTTTAGACATACGAAAACTCCCCTTATAGTGTCTAGTGAATTTTTGTTTTTTCACTGTCTACTATAAGGGGAGTATATCACCGGTCTCAGACTTTTTTCTTTTGTCAGAAGCTCTATTTCGAGTAAGCTATGATTTGGGAGAGGTTGTTATTTGCGTTTCTTTTTTGATAGAATTGAGTTTGGGGGCTAAATGTTTGAAATGGACTATAACAAGCAGCCCAGCTTCTTTTCCAGAGCTGGGCAATCATTTTTGTTTGAATAAAATGGACTAGTAATACTTTCCTTGGCGGTAGTCCCATGAGTTGAAGTGGTCTGAGAGATGCATCATGATTTTGTCAATATCAAGACCCTTGCGGATTACGACTGGACAGGGTGCAATGGAGCGACTGTCCTTGCCTTGCTCCGGGATGAGCTTGCCCTCATTGTCAACCATAGAAACCATAACACCTTGCTCATAACGGGTTTCGATGGTTTTATCAGATTGGATAGAGGCGACATAGTCATCTGCTTCAATAACAAGGTCTACTGTTGCTTCGATACGCTCCCCAATTCCGTCTACCTTGCCACGATTTCCTTTTCCAGAGGGGTTGGCAGAAGAAGCATAGACCATACGGTCTTCTTTTTCCCACATTTCTTTGGCAATTTGTTCGCCAGCAAGACCAAACTTGATGACAAAGCAAGAGGTGCCACGAATGTCAGTCATCAATTCTTCACGTCCATCTCCATAGGCTTTGAGTTTGGCATAGGCTTCTTTGCGCCAAGGGAGGATACAGCCGAGTAAAATATCTTCATCCCAATGTTTTTGGTAGAAAGCGTCAATTTCAGGAGTCATTTGAGCCAATTCACGGAGTTCTTCCATGCTACCGCAAAGCACGACACCGGGTTTATTACGCTTACGCTTTTTGGCATCGAATTTTCGTTCCAAACCAGCTTTATCCGCGGTCATGATAATGTAGCCGACCTTGGTAGGGCAGACAATCACACCTCCATCTCCTTTGATGATATCAAGCCCCTCTTGAGACAGTTGCCCGTCCCAATGGATATGTTTCGTCATACGCTTCATCTCCTTGGTTAAATTTTCAGATAATTCAATTATATCAGAATTTTCATAAAAATCAAGTCTATTTTGGATAGGAAGCTATGGTTATACGTGGGGCCTAGGTAGACTTTTGTCCATGTATAGGTTGTTAGGAGTTTACAGGTAGGTGACTGATAAGGTGTAGTAGAATCAATAGGCAATCCCAAAATCTCCTTGCTCTTAGGGAGGTTCATAACCGAGCCTACCTATCTGTTCGACTGATAGGCGGTAAGATAAGTGGCTCATTATCACTGCATTTCATTTGTCGTTAGCTTCGCTATCCTCAACGGGGTGTCGATGAATTTTCGTTTGCCCATTTATTTTAAGAATGGACAGAAGCTGTTATTTCTGGATTTAGGTCAAACGATTCTACTGGACTAGTTTACTTTGACTTGGCAAGTCAGACAATTACTGCATCAAGCCGTTAGAACTAGCTACTGTAATGTAGTCAGCTATCTGTCCTACAATCGCTCTATCGCTTTATATTCTGTTGAACTGAGCATGGTCTACAAGGGTACTTTGTATTGGTTAAACAGGACATCAATCTCCTAGGTATTGGCTGAAGCTGTTAGGAGCTTGTTCCCTATAGGGGGTCCCGTGGGATAGGCTTTCTTGTATTCCTAACCGCTTGGTAGGAGGGGAGATGCTTTATGCCTAGTATAGTCCTTTCGTTTCTATTTTTTATTCCTTCGTTCACTCGTCTTGCTGTACCATTGAGAAAAGTTACACTTTTCTTATCTATCACTTGAAATAGTTATCAACTATTTCAACTACCTGCGACTCGTTGCCTAGTACTAAAAATAAACGAAACGGCTATACTAAAAGCAAACCAAAATACTAGGGCACACGGAGGTGGAAGAAGTAATGGAATAGGGGTAGATAGAATAAAAGGAATCGAGAAACCCATAAGAATGATTTCTTTTTGCTGAAATTTTTTTAAAAATGTTCTTGCCTTTTTTCATTTTTTCGATATACTAGTAAGTAAATCATTTCAGCTTTGGCTGATAGAGTCATTCGATTGTGATTTCCTATTCTAAGATACAAGCGCTTATAGCCCTCGTTCCATTAGGAAGTAAAAATGGAAAGACTAGAATATAAAACAAAAACCGGTTGACATCTCATAGGAGGACCTCGGTCCAACTGTGGGAAAGACGGAACTCTGGAGAGACCGTAATGGCGCCGAAGGGGCAAGGTGAAGCACAAGGCATTCACTCAAACTCTCAGGCAAAAGGACAGAGCATAGGATATTGGAAATGTATTTCCCCTAGGCTAATGGGTAGAATGATTGTTTGAGTTGTATCGCTCAGCATCTCTATTCTCATGATGGTTAAAACGGAGTTTGACAGTCACGGTCAGGCTCTTTTGTTTTGATTGAAATAGTAATATGGAATATATGGAGGAGATAGGAATGTTAGAAATCTTGCAACAAGCCAACAGTCTCGTTTGGGGACCGCCTTTGCTGATGCTTTTAGTTGGGACAGGAATTTATTTTTCAGCCCGGCTGGGGCTTTTCCAAGTTAGAAAACTACCACGGGCATTTCGTCTAATCTTGTCAAATGATGCGAGTGGGCAAGGGGATGTTTCTAGCTTTGCAGCTCTTTGTACAGCTTTAGCCGCAACAGTTGGTACGGGAAATATTGTCGGTGTTGCGACTGCTATTAAGACAGGTGGTCCGGGTGCCCTTTTTTGGATGTGGGTTGCAGCCTTTTTTGGCATGGCAACCAAGTATGCTGAGGGCTTTTTGGCTATTAAATACCGCACCAGGGATGCCAATGGTCAAGTGGCAGGAGGTCCCATGCACTATATCACGCTCGGTATGGGAGAAAAATGGAAACCTTTAGCAATTTTCTTTGCTATTTCAGGAGTTTTGGTAGCTTTTCTTGGGATTGGAACTTTTGCGCAAGTCAATTCGATTACCTCTTCTCTAGAAAATAGCTTTGCCTTTTCACCGCAGATTGTCAGTGTCATTCTGGCGGGAATTGTCGCAATCATTATCTTTGGTGGGATTGAATCTATTTCCAATGTTTCAACCAAGGTGGTCCCTTTTATGGCGCTTCTTTACATTACGGCAACTCTAGCGCTTTTGGTTATGCATGCTGACCAACTCTTGCCGACCCTTGCCTTGGTAGTCAAAAGTGCCTTTAACCCGAGCGCAGCTCTCGGGGGATTTGCAGGAGCAAGCGTTCGTGCAGCGATTCAAAACGGAATTGCACGGGGGGTCTTTTCAAACGAATCTGGACTTGGTTCGGCGCCGATTGCGGCAGCTGCTGCGAAATCTAATCAGCCTGTTGAGCAGGGCTTGATTTCCATGATTGGAACCTTTATTGATACGATTATCATCTGTAGTTTGACAGGCTTGTCCATTTTGGTGACTGGTCAATGGACAGTAGGCGGATTGCAAGGTGCGCCTTTAACTCAGGCAGCTTTTGCGACCGTGTTTGGAAATCCTGGTGCTCTTGCCTTGACCTTTAGTCTGGTTCTTTTTGCCTTTACGACTATTCTGGGCTGGAGTTATTACGGGGAGCGATGTTTTGAATTTCTCTTTGGAACACGGTTTATTTTGCTGTATCGCTTGATTTTCATTCTTATGGTTGCTCTAGGAGGATTTCTTCAGTTGGATGTCATCTGGATTATGGCAGATATTGTCAATGGACTCATGGCACTACCGAATTTACTTGCTTTATTGGCCTTATCGCCGATTATTATTTACGAAACCCGGCGGTATTTTAAGGAGATATAGTCGTTCGAAATAAAAGCACTATGGATAGGGTTTCCGCGTTTTGTGGTCGGTTCCATAGAACTCAGAAACAGTATTATTATAGGATAGCCGCATAGACAAGCTCCCCTGAACAAGCCTCTATATTGGATTGGTAGGAATTGTACCTAACCTTAATTGGAATACCACGTTGATAAATGTAGGAGTGAATAGGATGTTGTAGTAGAAGCCCCTGTATCGCATTCTTATTTCGAGAACTATCCCTGGAGGATTATCGATTAGAGGAAGTACCCGCATATCGTGATTTTTTGAAGCTAAAGCGTTAGGGAGATTCAAGAATAGGGTTTCTTGTCATCAATCGGAGTGGGACCTATTTTGGCAGAGGGAGATAAATGTAATCGCGACAGACGCAGGCGCCTATTACGAGGCAATGAGCTGCAGGCTGTACTAGAGTACGGTAAAGCGAGTTTACGATAAACTACATGACTATACAAGACGTATATAGAAAAAACAGAGCCGGTTTCCCTATTTTCTAGAGAAAAGAAACACTGAAATCTAGAAAGTGTATGTCTTACTCTAAACACTTTCGGATGTTTGCCCTGTAGGAGCAATCAAGATAATGTCATTCGCATGCTAGTTTGTGGTATAATGGGAGAAGAAGGAGAGTCAGGTGCATTTTTTAACCAAATACCTAGCCCAATTTAATGTAGAAGCGATGCTTATGGAGTTAGTGAGCAAGGTAGTATCGCTTGTTCTGTTAGTCATTGTTTTTTATATTTTCAAAAAAATCGCGACCCTTTTTGTTAGGAAAGTGATGCTATCTTCTCTTCGGGTACCTACCCCAGACAGTGGACGACAAAAGACGATTGCGCGCCTTCTAGAAAGTAGCCTGAACTATGTCTTGTATTTTCTCTTGCTGTATTCGATTTTGACGATTCTGGGACTTCCAGTTTCCAGTCTTTTAGCAGGAGCTGGGATTGCTGGAGTTGCGATCGGGATGGGCGCACAGGGCTTCTTATCTGATTTGGTCAATGGCTTTTTCATTCTCCTAGAACGTCAGTTTGATGTGGGAGAGGTGGTTAGGTTGACCAATGGCTCAATTAAGATACAAGGTGCCGTTACTAGCGTGGGGATTCGTACAACCCAAGTGCGTGATGCAGATGGAACGCTTCATTTTATCCCTAACCGTAATATTCTCGTTGTCAGCAATCAATCGCGGGGAGATATGCGGGTACAGATTGATTTGCCACTTAGTTTAGCAACTGATTTGCTCAAGGTTGAACAGGTGATAGAAGCAATCAATCAGAAAGAGGTGAGCGGCTTGTCTGCCATTAAAGATGTAAAAATGGTTGGTCCACAGACGCTTGAAAATGGACAATTTGTCTTTCGGATACAATTTTTTGTGACAAATGGTCAGCAAAGCAGTATCTATCAACGGTTTTACACTCTTTATCAAGAAGCCTTGTTTGCAGCAGGGATTGATTTAACCAATCAGTAGAAAAAGGAGAACCTATGTTTCCAAAAGAATTTATCATTGAAGACGGTCATGTCTATTATCGGAAAAAACCGCTCTACAAACAGCCCCTGTTTTGGACAACGATAGCAGGAGCGGCTGTAGCCTTTATCTTAGATGTACTCTTTTTAACCTTTTTGGGAATAGCGAGTTCTCCCTATTCTTATAGCGATACCTATGAAACGTATGAAAATACAGAATCAGGTCTGTTGTTAGAAAAAGAAGTAGGTCAAGAGGTAAAATTACAAAATGGCTTGGAGCTAATCGTGCAATCGATGGAGATGGATACCAGGATAGACTTGGATGATTCTTACTATGACCAAGCGTTGGTCGTGAAAGTTCAGGTAGAAAATCCAACAACGAAAGCCCTATATTTTGATGAGCGGAGCAGTTTCTTATTTGGGTCACAAGATAGTGATAGCGATGAAGTTGAATCTGTCTATACTCTTGACAATCGGACCTATGATGTTCCCTTGAAAAAGAAAATCGATCCAGAGGAAAAAGGTGAATACACTTTCATTTATGGAGTGGATAAAGCCTCCAACTACCGTTTGATGTATGAGGGCAATGTGTGGAATTTTCAGCGGGAAGAAAGTTTATAACTACCAAAGCGAGGATAAGAACTAGTGAGATTTTAAAATCTTTATTGGGTTCTACTCCCGCTTTTTCCTTTTATAGGCTTTTTGTATTGGGATAGAGTTCTCGTTTTGATATAGTCATTTAATTTATATTTTTATTACTTCGTTCACTCGTCTTGTTATACTCCAGTACTACCTGCGACTCCTTGCCTAGTACTAAAAATAAACGAAACGGCTATAATAGATTGTCAGTGACTGTTGTGCAGTCCTTTTTCTATGGTTTCTTGAAATAAGAATGCGATACAAGGGTTTCTACGACAATATCGTCCCTACTTTTTTTGCAACATCTCCAAGGTCGAACCAAGGATAAATACGATTCCAGCAATAGCCCAAAACGTATCTGTGAAAGCTTACCTCTTCGTTCACCATACGCGAATCCTTTTTGGCTAAAATCTTACCGGTGGTGATGTTATTCTAAGTTATAGTGTTTCTGCCTCAAAAAAGTCACCTATAGTGGAGTGTGATTTTCTGTTACATACTCAACGACATGATTTCTAAAGTCAATGCCCTACACTGTATCAATAGTATTTCAGCTTTTTTGAAGTGGAAATAGTGTATAGTCCTTTCGTTTATCTTTTATTACTTCGTTCACTCGCTTTGCCGTACTCTAGTACAGCTTGCAGCTCGTTGCCTAGTACTAAAAGTAAACTAAAAGACTATATAGTCCTTTCGTTTATCTTTTATTACTTCGTTAACTCGTCTTGCTGTACACCAGTACTACCTGCGACTCGTTGCCTAGTACTAAAAGTAAACTAAAAGACTATAACAACGATTGTGCGGGTTTTCCAAAAGTCCTGTTGGTATAGAAAAAGACCAATCCGCTACATATATGTAGGAATTGGTCAAGGAGTCTTATAGTCATTTTATTACTTTGTTAACTGGCTTTACCGTACTCTAGTACAGCCTGCAGCTCGTTGCCTAGTACTAAAAGACTATAGCAGAATGGTAAATTATACCAAGCCTTGTGCAATCATAGCATCTGCGATTTGTTCAAAGGCAGCGATATTAGCACCAGCAAGGTAATCTTTACCAAGGTTGTATTTCTCAGCTGTTTCTTTAGCAGTGTTGAAGATATTAGCCATAATGTCTTTCAAGCGATTGTCCACTTCTTCAGCTGTCCATGAGAGACGAAGGCTGTTTTGGCTCATTTCAAGCGCAGATACAGCAACGCCTCCAGCATTCGCAGCTTTTGCTAGTCCGTAAAGAACCCCATTTTCTTGGTAGGTGTGAATAGCATCTAAGTTAGACGGCATATTTGCTCCTTCAGCTACACAGAAAACCCCGTTTTTCACGAGACGAGTAGCGGCTTCACCATCAATCTCGTTCTGGGTCGCACATGGAAGGGCGATGTCTGCTTTTCCGTCATAAGACCAAACAGATCCTTCATAGTAAGTAGCTGTTGCTTTTTCAGCAGCATATTCTGTCAGACGAGCGCGACGCTTGTTTTTGATTTCGCAAAGGAGATCAAAGTCAATACCAGTCTCATCGATGATATAACCATTTGAATCAGAAACAGAAATGACGTTGGCACCGAGTTCCGTTGCTTTTTGAACAGCGAATTGTGCCACGTTTCCAGAACCAGAAATAAGAACAGTTTGGTCCTTGAATGATTTGCCATTTGCTTGAAGCATATTGTCGGTGAAGTAGACAAGACCGTAACCAGTTGCTTCTGGACGAATTAAGCTACCACCAAAGCCAAGAGGCTTGCCAGTTAAGACCCCAGCATCGAATTGGCGGAGACGTTTGTATTGACCGTACATGTAGCCAATTTCGCGACCACCGACACCGATATCACCAGCTGGGACATCAAGAGATGGTCCGATGTGTTTTTGAAGTTCTGTCATAAAACTTTGACAGAAACGCATGATTTCCGCATCAGTCTTGCCTTTCGGGTCAAAGTCTGACCCGCCTTTACCACCACCAATTGGCAGGCCCGTCAAGACGTTTTTGAAGATTTGCTCAAAACCAAGGAATTTTAAGATGGATTGATTAACAGTCGGGTGGAAACGAAGCCCTCCTTTGTAAGGGCCTACCGCTGAGTTAAATTGAACGCGGTAGCCACGGTTCACTTGAGGCTTCCCATCTTTATCTGTCCATGGCACACGGAAGCTAATGATGCGCTCAGGTTCAACAATGCGAGCCAAGATGTTTTCAGTGATGTATTCTGGATGTGCTTCGATAACAGGCTCAAGCGTGTTGAACAATTCTTCAACAGCTTGTAAAAACTCTGTTTCATGAGGGTTTCGTGCTTTTACAGCTTCAAATGATTGCTGGATATATTCTTTGGCAGTTGTCATAAGATTATCTCACCTTTTCTAATTAGAATGATACTCGTAAAAACCATCTTCTTTCTTGCCATCGCTTTCAAATGTGGAAGTTAAATCAGAGAGTAGCTTTTAGAGAGTAGCGATCTGAATATTAAAAATTCAGACAATTTAATGTTTATGAGTGTTATTATAGCACCAAGTGATGCAAATGTAAAGTAAAATATTAAAAATTCATACCCGTAAAATACTAATTTCTTCTATGTTTCATTAAGATGTGAGGGGCTAAGAAAATGTAAAGAAAAATAGATAACCGAACAGAAGTTGCTTGCCACTTCGTTGTAAGGTTCGTCACCAATGAAATGCAGAAAGGAAGCAGTTAGCTACTGCGCAGATTGAAGTTCAACAGTCGGTATATTCTAAAAAGTAGAGAGGTTATATTGGGTTTCTCTATAGGATTGATTAATAAATAAAGATTTGAAAGAATCATTTCATGCCTTTGGCGTGTAAAGGAGGCGGTATAGGCTACTTTTTAGCAAGATTTTATGATAGAATAGATAAAATAAGGATTTTGGAGGACAGTATGCCATCAACCAAGACACAAATTGCAGGTAGTAGCTTTGAAAACTGCCTAATGAATGCAGCAGGAGTAGCCTGCATGACCATTGCAGAGTTAGAGGAAGTTAAAAACTCACAGGCTGGAACGTTTGTGACCAAGACTGCAACCTTAGAAGAGCGGGTCGGAAATCCAGAGCCACGCTATCGGAACTTACCACTTGGGTCAATCAATTCCATGGGCTTGCCAAATCAGGGCTTGGATTACTATTTGAACTATCTCTTGGATTTGCAGAAAAAAGAGCCAACTCGGACTTTCTTTTTATCTTTGGTTGGCATGTCTCAGGAGGAAACACATGCGATTCTGAAAAAGGTTGAAGAGAGTGATTTCAAGGGCTTGACGGAATTGAATTTGTCCTGTCCCAATGTACCAGGAAAGCCTCAGATTGCCTATGATTTTGAGACGACAGAAATTATTTTAAAAGAGGTATTCAGTTACTTTACTAAGCCTTTGGGCATTAAGTTACCACCGTATTTTGACATGGTACATTTTGATCAAGCAGCAGCGATTTTCAATCAATTTCCACTTGCGTTTGTCAACTGTGTCAATTCGATTGGAAATGGACTGTACATTGAGGATGAATCGGTGGTTATCCGTCCTAAAAATGGCTTTGGGGGAATTGGTGGCGAGTATATCAAGCCGACAGCTCTGGCGAATGTGCATGCTTTCTATCAGCGTTTGAAACCAGAAATCCACATCATTGGAACCGGTGGCGTCTCGACGGGGCGTGACGCTTTTGAACATATTCTCTGCGGTGCTAGCATGGTGCAGGTGGGCACTGCTCTACATAAGGAAGGTGTGATGGCATTTGAGCGTATTACAGCAGAATTACAAGCTATTATGAAAGAAAAGGGCTATGATAGTCTAGATGATTTCCGTGGGAAATTGCAGTATCTGGGTTAGCATTTGCTTTCGCAGTTGACAGAGTTTGTAAAATCAGTTAGAAAGATGTACATATAAACAAATGTATCAAACAGTTTGATGTGACGAGAGCTAGTCTTCATGCTTCTGAATGCTAGCTCTTTTTGTGACGCTCAAGCGGCCCATTTGACGATAGTGGTTGATACGGGCAAGACACACTCTATACAATCAACATCTGACTTGTTTTCACAATGAAGAATTGTGAAAGGTTAGAGAGCTAGTTTCCTCTAAACCAAAGGGAGAATTGATTTTTATAGTCATTTCGTTTATCTTTTACTACTTCGTTACCTCGCTTTGCCGTACTCTAGTACAGCCTGCAGCTCCTTGCCTAGTACTAAAAGTAAACTAAAAGACTATACCTTGAGTTTTTTAAAAGGGGGGCTTGATGTAAGCGACACAGCCTACGAGCTATGTAAAAAAGAAACACAGATGTTCTAGCTTTAGCTCGTTACAACTGTGGCTACCTTTAGGTATAGGTTTCCTAGAGTCTACAGACTCTGCGTTAGCCTCCTATTTTTCGTTTGCTCGCTTCAACAGTCCAAAAAGACTGTTGAAGGTGGGAGATAAAACGAGTGAAACTCGTGTCAAAGCCCTTGTATCTTGATGTAACTGAACTAGGGCTAAAATCTCGGAAAAAAGATAAATATTAGGAGCTTCTTCGTCGTATTTTCTATTTTCCTTACATTTTCTTAACGTCCTCACATCTTGCAGGTGAAAATCAAAGAATTTCACCTGTTTTTCATAGCTATTACCTAGCTTTTTCAGTAAGAATAGCGTATACTGGAGGAAAGGAGGATGGTATGATGAGGAGAAGACGAGATCGCATCGGCAAACGCAGACGTCAGCAACGTAAGAAATGGATTGGCGATGTTTTTTTACTGCTGTTAGTAGTGGTTGGATTAGCAGGAGTTGTCGCTGGTGGAAGAGTACTCTGGACTCGCTTTTTATCTATTGTATCTGCAAGCCCCTCTTCTAGCGTGAAATCAGCAGTAGCAGAAGAACCCCCTGTTTCGCAGGAACAAGTAGTTCAGACAGCAAGAATCATGGCGCATGGGGACTTGCTCTACCATGATGTCATCTACTGGAGTGCACAGCAGCCGGATGGTCAATATGATTTTACTGAAAATTTCACCTATGTCAAGCCTTGGATTGAACAGGCGGATTTTGCTATAGCAGACTTTGAGGGAACGATTTCAGCGGACTATCCTTTGAGTGGCTACCCCTTGTTTAATACGCCTGCTTCGGTTGTCAATGCCATTCAGCAGACGGGATATGATTTGGTTGACTTAGCCCACAATCACATTCTTGATTCGCACCTGCCAGGCTTGATATCCACCGTTGACGCTTTTAGACAGGTCGGTGTGGATACAGTGGGAGTTTACCGTGATGGGAATCGTGCAACAGCGCCTATTTATGTGAAAGAAGTCAATGGGATTAAGATAGCAGTCCTTGCCTATGCTTATGGCTTTAATGATATGGAGGAAAATCTCTCCCAAGAAGAATATGATAACTACATGTCTGACTTAAATCTCGAGCGGATGAAATCAGAAATAGAGCGAGCAGAAATAGAAGCAGACGTGACGGTTGTTATGCCGCAAATGGGGGTTGAATACCAGCTAGAGCCAACTGAAGAACAAGTGACGCTTTACCGTCAAATGGTGGAATGGGGAGCAGATATTATCTTTGGAGGACATCCTCATGTGGTAGAACCGACAGAAATCATTGAAAAAGATGGAGAACGTAAGCTTATTGTCTACTCGATGGGGAATTTTCTATCCAATCAGCGCATGGAAACCATGGAGGGTGTTCCTAATGCCCAATGGACCGAGCGTGGGGTCTTAATGGATGTGATGATTGAAAAGAAAGACGGGAAAGCACGTATTCAGACTGCGAAAGTACATCCCACTTGGGTTAGCCGAGTGCCTAAAGAAGAGGGAGATTTGTTTACCTATCAAACCTTTGTCCTTGAGGATTTCATTGAAGGAGGGAGGCACCGTCATATATTGGATGAAGCAACCAAGGCAAGGGTAGACCTAGCCTATCAAGAAATGAAGGACTTTATGAGATTGAACTGGTAATCTAAGAAATAGAGGGATATAAAATGACACTAGCAGCAGTTGCAACAGAAATCGGAATAAGGAAATTGATACAATAGAATACAAAGAAAGCCTTGGAATAAGTAGTTTCCAAGGCTTTTTAGCTGTCCTCAGCAGTAGATGGGTTAAAGGGAAGGATAAGTTCTTATTGAAACACCCTTGATTTGTAAATCGTTAAATTGTATGTTACCAAAGACAAGACCATACAGAGTGCGTGGCTCTGTTCCTAAAAGCCTAGAAGCCTTTGAAGGAAAGGGATAGGAATTTTAGTGGAGGTGTAGAAATAATGTCTGATATAAAAAATTTACAATTATTAGAGGGCTTGCTTCTGGTTTATATATACCGATTTGGATCTTATATAGGATTCATCAGTGCCATCTACGAAACCGTAAAGTTTATGACAGAGGTGCCTTTCGGGATACTAGGTGATAAATATGGAATAAAATTTTCAATGATTAGCTCTGTATGTTTAGCTGCGATAACTTGGGGTCTGTTATTCCTAAAAATATCGTTCTAGTAGCTTGTGCGGTATCTTTATGGGCTTTATCGGAATCATTTTTTCGGGTAGTTTTGAATCATGGATTTCTAAAGAGACTTCACAAGTAGCCTTTTCCGATGAGATATACAGGGTCGGTAGGATTTCTGTTTTAAGTATGTTGCTTGGCAGTTTGTTAGGAGGTTTTATTTACTACTGTTACAGTCGTTATGCTTTTTTGATTGTCCTTATTTTATTAGTACCTTTATTCAAACTATCCTTAAAAATCCCTGACTATAAAGTCATTAGTGAATATAAATTTAGTTTACGACTTGGTTTTCGTTCGATTTTATCTTCTAGGAAGATTCGATTCATCATCATCTCAGGTTTTTTCATAGCCTTAACCTACGATACTATCTCTAATTTTTATCCAGCTTATTTTAAAAACATAGGCTTGGATAGTCGATATACTTCTATCTCTTTTACAGTAGCTGCTATTTTTGAACCGCACCCCAAAAGTTAGACAGAAAAAATCTAACTTTTGGGGTGTTATTTTTATGAAATTGAGTTATGAAGATAAAGTCAACATTTATGAGCTACGGCAGAATGGTGAAACAATTAAGTCTTT
>NZ_SPOZ01000038.1 GCF_004569635.1 Streptococcus sp. LYSM12 | reverse complement strand
TGGAAAACAGCAGATGCTTCAGAAATACTACCAGTTTTGTCACAGTATGCGAGGACTTTTTTACGAAAATCTAGTGAATATGCCATAAAAACATGATATCACAAATGTACTGTTTTTACTTCATTTTACTATACAAACGTCATACCTGTCAAAAAGCAGGTCATCCTCCATAAATACGATGAAAAGCACCATAAAACATGAAGTCAGAGAGCCACTTCCTTTATTTAAGTATGTTTATATATACGCCTGTTTTAAAGCAGAATGACTAGAGCCAAAAAATCCGCAACTGCGGATTTTTTTATTCTTCTTCTAACCCAGGCAAGTCAATTTCGATATCTTCTGTCGTAACAGCAGCTTCTTCTGCTAGTACTTCTGCAGAGGGAATTGCCCTAGCTTTTTCTTTAATAGCTTCCACCAAATCGCTTGTCGTTACGTTTTGTTCGGCAATTTTTTCTTTTATTTGCTCAAATTTTTCCAACGATTGCGACTTGACAAATTGCGCTTTTTCTTTGCCAGACTGCACAAGATGATCAACTGTCAACTCACCTGACTCTAATTGCCCCTTGACAGACTCATATCTATCAACGGCTTGTTGACCCAAATCTTGTGCTTTTTGAATCAGTTCTGCATTGATTTCTTCATGATTATCCTGGTAATCTTTAGCAAAGTTCACCACTTTTTGCTTTACTGCCTGCCCAGTCTTAGTAGCAAGAAACACTGCCGCAGCAGCTCCACCTGCTGCACCTAACAAGACGCTTGTGAAAATACTAGATTTTTTAACCATGTTTTTCCCCTTTCTTTCCTAAAATGGAAGATAATTTACTAATGACTGCCAAAGCTCCGCCCGCTTTAACGGTCCGTTGACCTACTGTACGGGCTCTGACTGTCAAATCACGGGCAGAAGTGTTGAGATCTGATACCGACTCTGACAAATCAGCGACTGCTACAAATAGCGGATCCAGCGTAGCAACTTTACCATTCACATCCTCTACTAGAACATTTGTTTTGGCCAATAATTCATTGGTTTGGTAAAGAGTTACATTGACATCACTCGTTAAAATAGTCAAGCTTCGTTGGGCTTCATCCACCACATTTGACACTTTCTTTAACAAGAGAATAATGTAGACCGCAACAGCAACAAGCGCTACCGCGACAATAAAAACAGATAATTCAATCAACATACAAATCTCCTTTTCTTAATCTTGATAGTAAGGCAGGTCTTTCCTGCGACGATAGATTCCTAGGATAAGAGCAAGGACGATTAACAAGGCCGAAAGCCATTGGGAAATACGTAAACCTAGAAGCATCAAGCTATCCGTCCGCATACCTTCAATGACAAAACGACCAGCCCCATACCAGACAAGATAAAAGAGCGTAATCTCCCCCTGCTTGAGCAGTCTTTTGTGTCTACGTAGCACATAAATCAGGACAAAACCCAGCAGGTTCCACAAGGATTCGTATAAGAAAGTCGGGGTCCGATAGCTCCCATCGATATACATTTGCTTGCGAATAAAGTCTGGTACATAATCAAGGTGTGTGACACTTGCTCCATAAGCTTCTTGGTTGAAAAAATTTCCCCAGCGTCCAATCGCTTGAGCAATCATAACAGACGGTGCTACTACATCCAGAAAGTCCCAAGTTTCAATAAATCGATGACGGGTAAAGAGCACAAGGACAATGAACCCCATCAATAGACCACCATAAATAGCAATTCCCCCCTCCCAAATGGCAAAAACAGAAAGGAGATTGTCCTTATAAAGGTCCCAAGAAAAAGCTACGTAGTAAATCCTTGCTCCGAGAATGGCTAGTGGAAAGGCAAGCAAAATAAAATCAAAAATATCCTCAGCCAAAATCTTTTTGCGCGGTGCTTCCTTGGAGGCCAGAAAAACTGCCAGTACCAAACCTGTAATAATACACAAGGCATACCAGCGGATTTCAAGTGGTCCTAATGTTACAGCAACTGGATCAATCATTGGTTACTCCTTATTGCTTTCAATTAATCGAGCGAGACGTTTTTCAAATTCCTTAGTCGCATCAAAGCCCATTTGCTTTGAACGATAGTTCATCGCTGCAGCTTCAATCACAACAGAGATATTACGTCCTGTTTTTACCGGAATGCGAATCTGTGGAATGGCAATACCCGCAATTTCAATCACGTCTCCACTATTCCCCAAACGGTCAAAGACCTTGCCTGTTTCATAATTTTCAAGATAAATCGCAAGCTGTACTTCTGACGATTCCTTGACAGCACTCGCTCCGTATAAGCTCATAATATCAATGATGCCCACGCCTCGAATTTCGAGTAAATGGCGCAAAATATCGGCTGGCTCTCCCCAAAGGGTCACATCATCTTTGGCATAGACATCCACACGGTCATCAGCAACAATACGATGTCCACGTTTGACCAATTCAAGACCTGTCTCACTTTTACCAATTCCTGAATCCCCTTGAATCAATACTCCCATACCGTAAATGTCCATTAACACTCCATGAACGCTGGTACGTTGTGCAAGGCGAGAATCCAAGTAAGAAGACAATTCACCTGCCAAACGACTGGTTGCGGTCTGGCTTTTGAAAACAGCGATTCCTTTTTCTTTCGCTGCCTGAAACATCTCCTCAGGAATTTCCAAACCACGTGCCACAATCACTACCGGCGTCTCAGGCTGAAACATTCTCCGCAAGACCTGGTAGCGATTGTGGGAGGTCATTGCCATTAAGTAAGACCATTCTTTCATTCCTATTAGCTGAATCCGCTCTGGAGCATAGTAGTCAAAATAGCCTGTCATCTCAAGCCCTGGACGTGTAATATCAGATGTAGCAATCTCTTTTTCAAGTAATGCGTCTGTACTATAGGCACTACTCACACGCACATTATCAATCAAATCTTTGACAAAAACTGCCATCATATACCTCACATTTCTTTACAGACTATTATACCACAAGATAGGAGGAGAAGACAAAAAGGAAAGAAAAGAGTTATTTTAAAACATCAACTCTTCTCTTTCCTCTTATTTATGTTTATAAATTTTCTCTGCTTCTTTTACCTTACGAGGTCCTGTTCCATAGCGTTCTGCATCAACATCCTCTTTAAAAGGAAGTAGGACAGCAGCTAGGATGTAGGCTGCAATAGCAAGCAAACCTGGACGCCCAAGCAAACAAATGATAGCAAAAACAATCCGTGTAATGCTCAAATCCCAATGAAAGCGGCTAGCCAAACCTGCTAGTACGCCAGAGATGAGCTTATTGCTTCGCTGTTTATAAAATCCGAGTGACATGTTGTACTCCTTTCACGATAATTGGGCTGGTCACTGTTTTGATATAAAGATGGAGAAGATTCTCTCCTTTCTTTTCGCAAAAATAAGGACTGGTCTTCTTTTTCTTATTAATCACCAGCTGACCGACTGAACTTTCAACCTTACCTCGCAACCCCTGATATTTGGGTACCTGTAAATAAATCGGCGCTTCTACGAGTTGTAAGAAGAGGTGCTGAGACATCTGATTCATAGTTGTAATGCGGATATCCTGTTGTTTTTTATCCGTCACACTATGAATAGAAATATCTTCAAATGGAAGATAGTCTAATCTCGCATCTGCTCTTCCCAACTCTAAATTCAAAATCGACATCCATTGATTTGGTAGACAAATCGTCATGTGACAAGGAAGATTGGAAGCAAAATGCAATCCTTGATTTTCAACATAAATCTGAGGTAAAAAGGCTTGATTGGTCTGTTGAGGATAGACTAAATGGATCTGAACCTGACCAGACTTACTTTTCATAATGGCAATTTTTCCCTCTGGTATACTAATGAAAAGGGATTCAATATCCGAAAAGACATAGTCTTGTTTCAACTTGGACGAAGAAAAAATTTTCAAGCTCGGAAGCGTAAAACTCAAGCGCGGTTTTTCCCTCTCCGCTAAACAGTCCGGCTCCTCATCGAACTCTAAAAAACAGGCACGTGCTTCTGCCTTTGTCAGAATACCTTTTTCATATAATTCAATCAATCGTTTCTGTGGCTCTCGTGCCATCTTCTCACCTCAATTCTCTTCTATTATATCATAGAGATGCCAAAAGAAATCAGCCCAAGGACTGATTTCTTTTACCAACGAATTTTAGTAAGCCATGGCATTTGCCACATCGGTATTTGGCCGTATTCACGCGCCGTTTTCGTGGATAGGTGTGAGCACACTGTTGACAGCTATAGAGATAAGTCACTGTATCAAACGATGCAAGCGGTGGCACATAACGAACTCCATCCACTAGCCTTAGCAACTCCTTGAAATCCCTATCCTGATGTCGGTAGCCTTTTTTCTCAAAATAAAGATGATAATGACAAAGCTCATGGCGGACGATTTTCCGAAATAAGTCTTGGTCTGCTTGATAATAACGCGGATTAAAATCCAAATGCCCCTCTTTCGGAAAGAAACGCCCACCCGTCGTTTTCAATCGATGATTCCAATGGGCTTGGTGGCGAAATTCTTTTCCAAAATCTTCACGCGAAATCTGTTGAACATAATCAGTGAGATTCATGAGGGGGCACCAAACTCAGATTAACCTTTTCACGAACTGTATCTAACTTGTGGACCCAAACCGTTACTAAATCTCCTACTGAAACTACTTGGCTCGGATGTTTGATAAAGTTTTTGCTCATATTAGAGATATGAATCAAACCGTCTTCATGAATGCCAATATCAACAAAAGCACCGAAGTCAACTACATTACGAACCACACCTTCTAATTTCTGACCGATTTCCAAATCTTTAAAATCAAGAACATCTTGGCGAAGAACCGGCGCTGCAAAATCATCCCGTAAATCCCGACCGGGCTTGAGCAAATCTGCCAGAATATCGGTTAAGGTTTCCTTACCGAGACCAAGTTCTGTAGCCATCTCAGTCACTTGAACAGCCGTTAATTTTTCCTGTGCTTCCCTATCTAAGTTCTTAATACCTAGCAAATCAAATAGTTTTTGAACAGCTGGATAAGACTCCGGGTGAACCCCTGTATTATCCAAGAAATTACTAGCTTCAGGAATCCGCAAGAAACCAGCTGCCTGCTCAAAAGCCTTGTCGCCCAGACGTGGAACGTTCTTTAGCTCAGCTCGCGAAGTCAAAACGCCATGTTCTTCCCGATACCTAACAATATTTTCCGAAATAGTCTTATTCAGACCAGCTACATGAGCAAGGAGGGCAGGACTTGCAGTATTAAGGTTGACACCTACCTGGTTAACCACCGTATCAACTACAAAATTAAGGCTTTCAGATAGTTTTTTCTGATTGACATCATGCTGATACTGACCGACACCGATTGATTTGGGATCAATCTTCACCAGCTCTGCAAGAGGATCTTGCAAGCGGCGGGCAATAGAGATAGCAGAACGTTTTTCAACTGTCAAATCTGGAAATTCATGCCGTGCTACTTCAGAAGCCGAATAAACCGATGCTCCGCTTTCATTGACAATCACATAGCGAACATCTGGAAATACTTGTAAAACTTCCGCTACAAAACTCTCTGATTCCCGGCTAGCCGTCCCATTTCCAATCGCAATGATTTCAATGCCGTATTGACCAATCAAGTCTGCCAGTTCTTCCTTAGCTTGAGCAATTTGTGCTTGAGAAGCTGGTTTAACGGGATGAATGACCTGAGTTGTTAACAGTTTTCCAGTCTGATCTACTACCGCTAATTTGGCACCTGTCCGAAAGGCCGGATCAAATCCCAACACCATCTTTCCTTTCAATGGTGGCATTAACAGAAGATTACGGAGATTCTCTGAAAAGAGAACAATCGCTCCTTCTTCAGCTGTTTCAGTCAACTCAGTCCGAATGCGGCGTTCCATTGCCGGCACGATTTTCTTCTTGACCGCTTGAGTAATAGCTTCGGTAATATAAGCATTTTTCTGCGGAAATCGAACTTCAAAAAAGCGAAGAATTTTTTCGATATTGTGTACAAAGGAAACTTTTAAGGCGCCCAATTTTTCTCCACGATTGAGAGCGAGTGTGCGGTATCCTTGCATACTAGCCACTTTTTCAGAAAAATCGTAGTACATTTGAAAGACTTGCTTTTCATCGGCTTCTTGGTCTTTTAATTGTGACTGAAGACTAGAATGTTGCAAGACTTCATGGTAGGTCCAGGCCCGTAATTTGATATCTTCTGAAATAGCCTCAACCAAAATATCTACCGCCCCCGCCAAACAAGCAGTAGCCGTGTCAAACCCCTCACATACGAAAGAGGCAGCCTGCGTTTCTAAGTCTGCAACATTTTGCAAAATAAGACGTGCCAAGGGAAAGAGGCCTGCTTCTCGTGCAATAGTCGCCTTGGTCCTGCGTTTTTCCTTATAAGGTAGATAGAGCTCTTCTACATCTGCTAACTTTTCAGCTTCTTCAATCGCCTTACGTAGCGAATCGGTTAATTTTCCCTGCTCCTCAATCTTGGTTAAAACAGCAAGCTTGCGCTCTGCAAGAGCTGTCAAAGATTTGTCCAAATCAATGATAGACTTGATGACTACTTCATCCAGATTCCCTGTCATTTCCTTACGGTAACGAGCAATAAAAGGAATGGTATTGCCCTCTGCTGTCAAGGATAAAACTGTTTCAATCTGTTTTAAATGAACACCCAAATCCTGGGCTATTTTCAAATATTTTTCTTCCATAATCATCATTATATCATGGATAGGAGAAAGAAAAAAGAGTCAGACAAAAATTCCATGACGCAGGTATGAAATGAAAATGTCCAGACCCTGCCTGTAGGCTCCAAACGCTTCACAGAGGATACATCTATAAGTTGACGACATGAAGTATTTCCCTTTGTAAAAAATAATGATGATTGAGAGGTAGAAAATGTACAGTCACCCTAAAAGCTGTCCCGTCTTTGTCCTATAGAAATTCTGAGATATCCCTACTTTCATCATTTCAATCCCCTACACCAATAGCTGACTAGCTTTCTCAATGAGCATTGTGAAAGATTTCGGAAGAACTACTGTTTGACGAATAGTATCTACCACAACCTAGTTGTATTTTGTTGCATATATATATATGTCAATGTTGGTGCTTTTGGTAGAGTGGATTGGTATAGGCGTTTCGTTTGCTTTTGATACTAGGCAAGGAGCTGCAGGCTGTACTGGAATACGGCAAAGCGAGTGAACGAAGTAATAAAATAAACGAAATGACGATATCTGCAATGATACGCCCAATCATGTATAGCCGTTTCGGTTATCAACGAGCTGCAGGCTGTACTGGAATACGACAAAGCGAGTGAACGAAGTAATAAAATAAACGAAATGACAATATCTGCGATGATACGCCCAATCATGTATAGCCGTTTCGTTTACTTTTAGTACTAGGCAAGGAGCTGCAGGCTGTACTGGAGTACAGCAAGACGAGTGAACGAAGTGATAAAATAAACGAAATGACGATATCAACCACAAAGCCCTCACTAAGATGATAGTCTTAGTAAGGGCTGTCTGTTTTCATTAGGCTATGAGTGAGGGCAAGGCATCATGGTTGACTTGCCCAGTTTCTTTTTTTTTTGAAACGTGCGGAAAAATAGAAATAGTTAGGGTTGCTATACCAAAATTTTAATGTAGCCCGAATCCAGCAATTCAAACACAGGAAAAGCAATTTCCTTATCCTCACGAGCGAAGCCTATTCCCAATGTATCTCTTTATTTTGTAAAATCAATCCTCTGAGCTAGACGATCAATGATGAGAGAACCCACAATAAGAGAAGCGAATTCTCCCGCAGCAGTCGTAAACCACGTCACTAGAAATGGACTTTGGTACAAAACGTGCAATTCAAGAGCGATAGTGAACATGGTCATTGAAAAGAAAATAGAAAAGTATAAAAAAGCCTTGTTTAGAACACCGTTCCATACATACTCGTTCTGGTATTTTTTTAAGAAATAAACACCCAGAGTTACAAATACGAGAGTCGAGCCCCCACCTACAAATACATCAATGACACCAAATCCAATCAAATTGGAAATCATGCAGCCAATCGTAACAGCTACTAGATATTTACGATTATAAAAGGCCAGAAAGTTTAACATTTCCGATAAGCGAAACTGGTAGGGCCCGTAAGCAATCGCATTGAGTGGTGGCACTACTGTCAGTACCATATAAAGAGCCGCAACCAAGGCAATCTGTGCCATGTCACGGACCGTCCATTTTGTTTGATTCATGTAAATCTCCTTTGGCGGCTAAACCGCGTATAATATGCTTGGCTAAAGGAAGGAAGCGCCAAGGGTTGTAGGAAGATGTGAAGCTGGTAAAAAAGGAAACGAAAAATGAAGGAGGCAACAAAAGTTGCTGGCATCTTCACCATGAGGTATAAGCAGAGGATCGCTTGGGGGTTCACAAATGAAATACTGGTAAGAACTAGATAGCTACACCTTAACTCATTCCGCTTACAGTACTTCCAATCTCCTTAAAGCTACACTCACCTGTAAACAGCTAAAGCTGAAACAAGTATAATCCTTTCGTTTCTCTTTTATGACTTGGTTCACTCGCTTTGCCGTACTCCAGTACAGCCTGCAGCTCCTTGCCTAGTACGAAAAGGAAACGAAAAGACTATATCTCCCCTTAAAAGATGCCATATCTGTACAGTGAGCAAGCTCACAGCACCTATCTCTCTTTTTCTGAGGAGTAAGCTTACACTCCAATTATTCGTTTTATGCCTGTCATCAGACTTCTCATGTTCACAACGTTCCCAGTATAGCATAATTTGAAAGAATATGATAGACTAAAGATATGAAAAAGTATATACAAGCATTTTTTAACAATGAAATTCTAGCCTATTTATTTTTTGGAGTAGCTTCAACCCTCGTCTATATTATCACAAGGACCAGCCTCTTCTTTGTTATTCCCCATACTCTAACAGTTGTCTTTATCTCCAACTGCCTAGCTATCCTTTTTGCCTTTATCACGAATGACCAAGTTGTTTTCAAACAACAATGGGCTGGCTGGCAAACACGCCTGTTCAAATTCATCTCTGCAAGGATTACAACCTTGCTGCTAGATATGGTATTAGCCTATATTCTAGTAGATGCCTTTCCACAACTCCTTGGGCAATTTGTCAACCAGAACCCCTCCAGTATTAATGCCATGGCAACCCTCATTTCACAAGTGCTTGTCATCGTGCTAAACTATATTCTAAGCAAAACATTTGTCTTTCAAAATACCAAGAAGAACTCCTAATCTTAGGAGTTCTTCTTGGTATCATTTCTTCTTGTAAATCGTGCTTTAAGACGATAGAAAATGGACATCACATCGCCAGGTCTAGGAGCAAATTCTTCCACCTGCAAGCTCTGTACAGTTGCATTTAAAACTGCTCCAATAATCAATATATTAGCCACAAAGATAAACCAAAGCATAAGGACTAAAATAATGACCGAAGTGACAAGACGGAAGTCCAAAAAACGATTGGCATAAGAATCGATATAAATTCCAAAAACTTGCCCTACTGTTGCCATTACAGCCAGGACAAACAGGGAGCCCGGCAAAACATAGCGGATTTTTTTGATACGAACATTAGGGAGGAAAAAATAAAGCATGACGAGAGCCAGAAAGAGTGCGATGTAAGCCACTAGCTGAGTCTGACTGAGGAGGTTATCAAACAGGGGATCGAAATGAAATTTTGTGGACATTAACTGCAGTAGGGTTTTCCCAAACGCTAACATCATCACACTAAAAATAATAATCCCCTGCAATCCAATTCCTAAAAACATTCCTACTATACGACTGATGATAAAATCCCGATGTTGACCAACACCATAAGCCTTATTGACTGCTTTTTGAAGTGCCGCCATACTTTTTGAAAGGGTCCAAAGTGTGGTAACAATGGCAATTCCCAACCAAGACGAGGATGGACGGGTCAGGATACTGACAACCATATCTGCCACTGTCGGATAGAGTTTTTCAGGGAAAACCTCGACCAATACATCTAAAATTTGCTTGACATCAATCTGTAAATAAGGCAGGAGATTGGCCAGGGTCAATAAAATCGGAAAGACCGAGATAATCAGATAGTAGGCCACAGCAACCCCTGTCAAATCAAGCTCAGCCGACTTATAAAAGGTCAAAAAAGAGGTAACAAATGACCTACAATTACTCCAGAGCTTCTCTTTGTTCATTGTTCCTCCTTTTATAGCCATTTCGTTTATTTTTAGTACTAGGCAACGAGTCACAGGTAGTACTGGAGTACAGCAAGACGAGTGAACGAAGTAATAAAAATATAAACGAAATGACTATACAATCAGATTAGTACGTTCTTTCTTCTCCCTGACTCGTCAAAATCACAGGACCATCTTTTGTAATGACAAATTGATGTTCATATTGGCAAGACAAGCCACCGTCTAAGGTTTTATGCGCCCAGCCGGTCTTTTCATCGGTATCAATCTCCCAAGTACCTGTGTTAATCATAGGTTCAATGGTCAAGACCATACCCTCGCGCAAACGAAGTCCACGGCCTGCTCGACCGTAATGAGGGACCATTGGTTCCTCATGCATGGTGGGTCCCACACCGTGACCTACCAAGTCACGAACCACACCATATCCCTTGCTTTCTGCATACTCTTGAATAGCAGCACCAATATCTCCGATGCGGTTCCCAACAACTGCCTGCTCAATTCCTCGGTAGAGGCATTCCTTGGTCACATCCATGAGATCTTTAACTTCTTGGCTGACTTGACCAACAGCGTAGGCCCAGCAAGAATCTGCGACACCACCTGCGTAAGGAGCTGTGTATTTCTTCATGAGTGCTACATTGTTGAAGTCTAATTTAGAAACATCGAGAATTCCTTTATCGATTGGCTCACTCAAAACCATATCAACCTTGAGCAAATCCCCGTCTTTTAGAATGTAGTGGCGCGGGAAAGCATGGGCCACTTCATCATTTAATCCGCAACAAGTAGCATAGGGATAGTCCATTAAGTGACCGTCAACACCAATCTGCAAGGGGAGAACGTTTTCTTCCTTACAGCGTCTACGAACGTACTCTTCTACTTCCCACATATCAAGACCTGGCTTAATCAAGTCACGAAGTCCAATATGAATACTCGCAAGAATATCTCCTGCCCGATTCATGGCATCAATTTCTCTTTGTGATTTAATCGTAATCATCTCATTCCTCTTCTAGTTGTTTATAATTCCTTGCAAATAGCTGAAATTCCACATACTCACGCATTTTCCGACTGTAGCGATCACTGCCCTTGTACTGGCGAAACTTTTGGAAACCGACTTTTTCTGCTACGCGCTGACTAGCCCTATTTTCCAAATGTGTCAATAAGCGTAGCGTATGAAAACCAACCTGAGCAAACCCAAGATAAACCAGGGTTTGCAACGCTTCCGTCATAAAACCTTTACCCCAGAAGACTCGGTGCAAAAAATAGCCTATTTCTGCTTCATTTTCTCGCTCATCAATGTTCTCAAAACGAATGCAACCAATCATCTGCCTTGTTTCTTTGTCCTCTATCGCCCAAATGCCTAGTGGAGAGCGCATAAAAGCTTGAACCAACAAACTGCCCGTTTCTTCAATTGTCATCATACTAGGCATAATATAGCTCGTATTATGAGGATTGGAGAGAATCAAGTGCAGATTTTTTCGATCATCATAGGCAAAAGGACGAAGCAGTAGACGCTCTGTCTCAAAGTTCGCGTACTGTGCCAGTCGTTCCCAAATTATCATCTTCTATCCTTACTAAAAAGTGAGTAGGGATAATCGTCCCCATATCTTCGATTATCCCTACTCACTTACTGTTAAGAGCCTATTCAACTGCATCAATGAGCTCAATATCTGCTCCTAAGTCTTTTAGTTTCTCAATAATATTTGAATATCCTCGAAGAATAAATTCAATGTTTGTGATTTCAGTTCGACCCTCGGCCATCAATCCTGCAATGACCATGGCAGCTCCTGCGCGTAAGTCAGTCGCTTTTACGCGAGTACCATTGAGTTTATTGGGGCCTTGGTAGCTGATTCGTCTGCCTAAAATACGAATATCTGCTCCCATATTTGCCAATTCTTGTACATGACCGACACGTTTTTCATAAATTGTATCTGTAACAGTACCTGTACCTGCTGCCTTTAGCAACAAAGGAGTAATCGGCTGTTGCAAATCTGTCGCAAATCCTGGGTATGGAGATGTTGTGACACTAACTGCTTTCAATTTATCTTGCTTTTCTACAAAAATACTATCTTCTGACACTGTCATACGAACACCCATGGCTTCTAATTTTGCGATAAAGCCTTCCAAATGTTCATAGAGGACATTGTCAATCTGAATCCCCTCACCTACAGCAGCTGCAAGGGCAATATAGGTTCCTGCTTCAATGCGATCTGGAATGACCTGATGACGCGTGCCATGTAGCTTCTTGACACCCTCAATGGTAATCACTTCCGTACCCGCACCGCGGACATGGGCTCCCATATTATTCAAGAGCGTGGCTACATCAATAATTTCTGGTTCACGGGCAGCATTTTCAATCACCGTACGACCGTCAGCTTTAACTGCTGCAAGCATCGTATTTATCGTTGCACCCACACTCACTGTATCCATAAAGATATGGGCACCATGGATACGTTTGCCATTGGCAGATAGGTGCATGTTGAGACCCTCATAGGTCATGGTTGCTCCCATAGCTTCAAAAGCTTTCAAATGCAAGTCAATCGGACGCGGACCTAAGTCACAACCACCTGGCAAGCCCACGATAGCTTGTCCAAAACGACCGAGCAAAGACCCATAAAAATAGTAAGAAGCGCGCAAACTATTGATTTTACCAAATGGCATGGGCATGTCTTTGACACCACGAGGATCAATTTCCAAGGACTCTCCACTACGTTTGACAATAGCTCCCATTGTCTCCATAATATCAATCAAGCTATTGACATCCGAAATCTCAGGTACTCCGTCCAGAGTTACAATGCCATCTGCTAAAATAATTGCTGGAATTAAGGCCACAACTGAGTTTTTAGCTCCGCTGATAGTCACACTCCCTTTCAACGGACGACCACCATTGATCACAATTTTTCTCATACTATACAAATCTCTTTCTCAAATTCGCCAAAATGGCATACAGTTCATTGTACCATAACTTGATGTAAATAGCTAGCTTTCATTTTAAACAGCCGCGACAGACGCATAAACGTAACATTTCCAAATCTTTATTTGTAAGGTAGAAACTCCCTCGTGTTCAGCCAACACTTTGTCAACTTTCTATTTTACGTTGCACTTTGCAGCTTTGGTAGCTTCTTTTACCGATTCCAATAAGCTCGTTAATAGAGCGATTGTTTTTGTAAATACAGGTTCTGAACGGCTCCCTGTCAAGTAGACAGTCAAATAATAAAAGATATTAAGCAACCTGATTCCTGAATTCTATAGGAGTCAGGTTATTTAATTTGGTCTGATAGCGTCGTGTATTGTAAAACTCAATATA
>NZ_SPOZ01000037.1 GCF_004569635.1 Streptococcus sp. LYSM12 | reverse complement strand
ACGTTTATTTTTGAATGATAGCGATTGAGCGAATGTTATAAAATTAAAAAACGCTGTTTTATCAACTGTTTAGATATTGTTAATGGTTCAGTTTATAGTAAGAGATATTTATGCTATAATAAAGAAATTATATCCAAAGTCCTTGATTTCAATGGTTTTCTGAGGTGTACAAGTGGCTTTACTACGTTTTCCACTACGTGGTCAGACAGCGATGAAGTTGGCCAGTTTATCTGCCACATCATCTTTTTGAGATTTTGTAAGGTGGGTATATAAATCTAGTGTGATAGAGATTTTAGCATGACCTAACCTTTCTTGTGCTATTTTCGCAGGGATGCCAGCTTCAAAAAGTAAGGAAGCATGCGTATGTCTAAAGCCATGAGGTGTAATTACTTTGAGATTGTGTTTTTTTGCAGTGGTTCTAATCCTGGCTCGTATTGCATTTTGTGTTACATTAAATAGCCTAAACGATCCGTGCAAGGGGATTGGAAAGTGTTTAATATATTGCTTGGCTAGGCGCATGCTTTCTTTATCCATAGAAATTATACGAATACTTCTTTTAGTTTTGGGTTTTTGAATGACATAGCCTGGATTGGTGTATGCTAATGTTTTGGTAACACTAATTGTCCCATTGACAAAATCAAAATCAGTATTTTCTAACGCTACTAACTCGCCAACTCGTAGCCCGCCGTAGCTCAGTATTCGATAGATTAGAAGTCGTTCCAAGTCTTCTGTCTCTTCAACAATTTTTAGAAATTGAGCAAGTTCATCTTTTGTATAGAAATTATCAAATTTTTCACTTTTAGGAATATGCGCTCCTTTTGCTCGTATGGTACGATCTAGTGGATTATTTTCAATAATTCCCATATGAATGGCATATCTAAAAATTCGATTGGCAATGCTGATATATAAACTATAAGCTGCGTTACTGGCCAGATCATTGACCAACCTTTGGCAAACCATAACATTTATTTTATTGAGTGGTAGGTGACCTAAAACGGGTTTTATTTTAACTTTAAAATAGTTCTCCGTTGTTTTATAAGTTGTTATTTTCACAGTATTTTTATACTGCTCAAACCACAATTCAGCTACTTCGTCAAAGGTGGTCTGGTCATTGCATCTCCATGCGCCCTGGCGTTGAAATTCTTCAACGAGTTTGACCTCAACTCTCTTAGCTTCCGCTTGAGTTTTAAACCCCTGTCGAGTCGTTCTAACTTGTTTACCAGTCATAGGGTCAACTCCTAAATAGGCTTGTAACTTGTAGGCGGTAGAACCGTCCTTTTTCGTATATTTTGTAATCATTTGTTATTCCTTTCTCTTTTTTCAACGCTGGGGAATGCTGATTTTTGAGATAGGATATTGGCATCACCTCCTTTTTATGATAAAATGGGTATAACAAAATGACCTTTTGAATGGTTG
The DNA here is from genome assembly GCF_004569635.1 of Streptococcus sp. LYSM12. GTDB lineage: Bacteria > Bacillota > Bacilli > Lactobacillales > Streptococcaceae > Streptococcus. Next base: position 12,196 of record NZ_SPOZ01000037.1, on the reverse strand, counting down.
TTTGTTATTCAATCTTTTTTCTCCCCACACTTAGACTTGGCGGTTGTGAGTGTGGGGAGTTTTTTGTTTTATTTCAGATTAGCGATTGCATAATCTGCTTCTTCTTGCGTGAATTTTTCGCCATACTCTGAAACGAGTTGTTCGCGAATCGCTTCCGGAGACATTGACATTTGTTTTTGGTAAGACTCTGCTTTTTTCAAGGCATTGGCTTTATAATCTGCTTTTAAATTATCAACGGCATATTGAGCTTCTTCTTGCGTGAATTTTTCACCACTCTCAGAGATAAGCTGGTCATAGATACCTACTTTAGACATTGACATATTTTTAGAATAAGATTCTGCTTTTTTCAAAGCATTAGCATTATAATCAGCGTTAAGGTTATCAATTGCATATTGAGCTGCTTCGGGAGCAAATTTTTCGCCGTATTCTGATGTTAATTGTTCATAAATGCCAGTTTTAGACATAGACATAGCTTTAGAGTAATTTTCTGCTTTCTTGAGTGCAGACTTATACTCAGTAGGAACATTTTCTTCTGCTTTTGCTGGTTATTTATTTGCTTCAGTAGAAGTGGTTGTTTCTACTTGTGTTTCTTTGGTAGTTGATGTTGTGGTATCTTTTTTATCCGTTCCACCAAATATAGCACCTAAAACGACCAATACAACGACAACACCTAGGCAACCTAAGCAACCTTGTTTTTTATTATTTTTCATAATGTTTCTCCTTCAGCTTTTAGTGTGGATCAGTGGTTGCACATATTATTTTAATTTTCTCTATAAACTTTCATCACTTCCCTGGTGGTTCGGAAGTGTGTAGGAGTTTTTATCTTTTCTTATTATACGTGTAAATTCGTACTGCTTGCGATATTGGTATATTGAAGAAGTCTGAATCATGAGTTACAATATCGTACCCTTCTATTATCGCTTTCTTCAAATAGAGAGCGTCATTGATATCGTTCATGTGTTGCGTTAAGGATGAAATATCATCAAAATCAGCATTATCAAAGTCGATAACTGTTATTTTGGGGACAATTTCTGTCTCCAGTGTATCTATAACCTCATCGTAAACATCTAAAAAGTGTTGAGTGTGTTGGTAGTCTTTTTTGAAATCAAACCCATCTTCAGTGTATCCATGCTCTCGGCAGTATTGTTTGTAACCTGTACGAGTAAAATAATTAATAAATTCGGAGATTGATAGAGTAGTTATAAAAAGAGGGTTTCCCTGAGCTTTGGCACGTTCCCACATTTTATCGTACTTATGTGTTTGGCCACTTTGAAGGTAGATTAAAACATTTACATCAATTAATAATTTCCTTTCGGGGCTAAATGATAGACGCTCCATGTTATAAACAGTTGTTGTCATAGACCAAGCTCCGCATCTAATTCATCGGCTAGCATTTGGCGAAATTCTTTATCTTGCTTACGCTTATTTCTGCTATTTTTCAGAGAGCGTTCAATTGTACGTCTGTCAGCCTGATGGATTGTATTTGGATTAACTTTGATAAGGCTTCTCAGAGTCTCTGGATCCGCAACGTCATAGAGTTGCCCAAGAGCTGTATTAGAAAAAGCAGAAATCAAATCAGTGATTCCTTCAAAGTCTAAAGTTGTTTCAATACCCTGTTCGATATTCTCTTTCAAGATACGAAATACAATGTCTCCTTTGTCCGACGTTACTGCAAGATTATCTCCGATAACGTCCTTTATATACAGTGTTTGCATGTTTTGTACTCCTTTTAAAAATTAAAAGTATCCTCATTATCGATTTTAACATTTTTCCGTGGCTTTAAACAATTATTTATATCAAATTCTATTCAAAGTAGTGTGCCGCGAAATCTTTGAGGCATTGTAACTGTTTCGATTATGCCTGAAGAACTGACTGAATAATAAGCTTGATTTGATACCAGTTTTAATTGACCTCTGTTATGAAGCAATTCTTTTATACTGTAGAGACCAACTCCGCCCTCTTTGCGTCTCTTGGTTGTATTTCCATCGATAAAAGCCCATTCGACAGCTTCTACATCAGTCTTTAGGTGAGGCTGTCTTTCTTTAACCTTTGCAGGAACCCCGACACCTAAATCAGAAATTGCTAGTCTTAAGATCCCGGTCTTTGGATAGTGCTGACCACAAATATAAAACCTATCTGCTCCAGAATGATCTCTTACATTATGAATGATTTCAAATATGCAATATGAAATTTCTTTTAGAAAGTCATCAGAAATTTTAGTTCCGATAGCAGAGAATACCTCTTCTTTTATATATTCGTAAATGTAAGCATCTTTTGAAGTATTATCAGCAAAAAAAGTTATTGTTGTATTATATGTATCAAGCAGTTTTTCTCCTAAACCATAATATGGAAAGAAATTATTTTTTTGTAAGATAGTCTTAACTTTTTCTGGCATTGTTTCAATATCCACGCTGACACTTTTAGTAGTTTGCAGAGCTAATTCAAACATCATTGAGAGCAAAACAGTCATTTCTGCATCTATCCAATTAGTCCTTGAAAAATCAAAGAGAATGCTATCGAACTTAGTTGCTTTGCTTATAGCAGTAATGAATTCAATATTTAAAATTAACAAATATTGAACATCAAGCTTAATTTCCGCCGGGACTTTAATAGTATAAGTAGCCATTTGTTCTTATCTCCCAACTATTTTTACAATAATCTCCTTTTATTCAATCAATCCGTAAAACTCCTCTTTGACCATAGCCTCATCAGCAAGCGAGGTCAGCTCGTATTTTTCCATAAAATGGATGTAGTTAAAACTTGATACGTCGTCCCACAAATCCAACTCTTCTTTCAAAAGATGATGTATCATACATCTATCTGCTTGAATTTCACAATACTCGCGATTGCGTTCGTAGTATGTTGGGTCGTGGTCTTTGTGACCTAGCTCATGATAGATTCGTTTCTTTTTCTCGTCGTCGTTTAGATAAGCGTCAATAGCAATGACTTTATGTTTTTTATTAAACATGCCTTTGCTATCTGTTCCTCTGCCATCAAAATATACTAAGTCTATGCCATTTTCAGCGCAGATTGATTCGGGTGACATCATCAGCAATCAGTCCTTATTTCTGTTTTTTATTCTTGTTTCTAAAATTGAAGTAATGAGATCTATATCCTCATCGTTTAGTTCGTGACCGTCGTAAAAGAATGTTTCTTCTGCGTCTTTTTTGAGGTCTATTTCTGCGGGTGTTTCATCGGAAGCAACTCTTGGGTTATCTGTCCGACCTAGCAAATAATCGGTGGATACGTTGAAGTAGTCAGCTATTTGTTGCAACTTTTCAGAACCAGGCTGATTTCTTTTGAGTGCATAGATTGTATTTCGACTGTATCCTAACTTTTCTTCTAAAGAATTTATTGAAAGACCTTGTTTTTTTGCAAGTTCTTTAATCCTTTCAAATGTAGTAAACATTGATTTATCAACCTTTCTAAGAGATTGACAAAAAATATTTAAAGAATTTTAATAAAATGCTTGACAAAAAGCGGATAATTCTCTAAAATAGTTTTTGTAAGATGATTGAGTTAGAAAAAACGAAGTTAAAAACATTCTAAAAATTAAATATAACACGGTCGCCAAACTGTATTTATAAATGATTAGAAGTGTTCTAGACGTTGTTTTTACTATGACTTAATTTTAAAGAATTTTAATAATTTTGTCAAGAGATTTAATGAAATTTTCTAACTATTTCGCTTACAAACAAATAAAACACCTCCCAGCTGCTATCTGGAAGGTGCTACGGAAATTATTCTGCTCAAACTAATAGCAGTAGCTAACAACACTTCGCTGGTATCGCCCCCAGCACTGCAGTTGAAATAGTTAGTGACTTTGGTCTACGAGAAGCTGCGCTTTTTTACGTGGCTACCCCCCACGGCTGAACTCGCACCTATTTTTACGACTCTTGTTTGTCTACGCTGGCAACCAGACCAGAAATAAGTTTAACTACTGAGACACAGTACCTTTCAAAAATTCTGCCAATTTGCATCAGCTCCTTTCTGTTATTAAAGGTAAATTTATTATACAGAATGTCAGAAGTTTTGTAAAGGTTTTCACTGAAAAAGTCTTGAGCAGATACGATTTCCGTTATTTTCTTATACTATTTATTTCTTACAAGAAAGGAGAAAACTTATGCCAGATACAGATAGCGGACGCCAAAAAATCCTAGATTATCTTGACAAAAACAATATCACGTTGACTACACTTGCTGTCCAATACGGGATGGTGCGTCAAGATGTCACGAATATTTTGAACGGTAAATTAAAAAATCCACAAGCAAATCGTTTCATTGCTCGTGTGATTGAAGATTTTAAAATTCGGTAGAAAGGAGCGACATGCCCGCAAAACTCATTGCCAACTGGCAAAAGAAAAACTACCAGCTTAGTCAACTGATAGTTGATAGTCTCGAGGGACTGGATGTTTGGGAGACTGTGCTGGCGCTTGGAACGATAGCAAAAATTAAACAATGGTAACTAAACACAAAAAGCCACTGCGGGAACAGTGACTTACACAAAAAACTTACTTAGATTATATCACGAACGAGGTGATGATGCAATGGATATACAAGCTGGTTACAATGAGCTAATCCTTTCAATCGCTAAAGATATCGCTGAAAAAGCCATTGAAGCGATAAATGAGCGTGACAAGGATACATGGCTCACACAACAGGAGCTTATGGAGCAAGAGCGCATATCGTGGCAGGAAGTCAAACGAATGGAAAGCTACGGTCTTAAATCCTACAAAAAAGGCAAATACAAGGAATATTGTCTTGCGGATGTAAACGAAATTAAACACTTAATGAAAAGATAAAGCGCTGGGGAGTGCTGAAAGAGGTAAATATGTTTAGAAAACTATGCGCAGATTACTTGATTGACCAAGTACGAAAAAGCAAATTGTCAAGTGATGAAAAGTCGAAGTTTATGTGCTTTATCAAGCTCATTTTACAGGGACTGAATGAAGCGGAAGAAGTTGTTTATAACTTGGATGAAATAGAAAGGACACTAGCCTAATGATTGAAGTGACAAAAGAAAAATATATGGAACTCAAATCTGAAATCGTGAGGCTTAGAGAAGAGAACGCGCTTTTAAAGGCAGGTTTGGATTCGGTGCGGATAATTGCTGAAAATGTGAGAGGTGTGGTGGTATGAAAATAACAGTAGTAGATACCCTCACAAACTCAAGAGGTTTTTATTGGGTAGAGGGTGATACAGTGTTTTTAGCTAGTCATCTATCAGAGGAACAGCGAAGGAAAATTATTAAACGGTTGGAGGAGAAATATGAGTAAAGCAGAACAAATACGTGTTTATTATCGTGAACATCCTAATGCGACATGCGAAGAAGTGGCTGATGCTTTAAACTTTGACGTCGGCTTTGTGCGTTCAAATGTTAGCAGAGATATAAACCAGTATAAAATCTGCATTCGCAAAGAGGACGGATCGCTTGATTATGATTATTACTACAAGATAAGCGAAGAAAAGAAAGAGTTCCTCGCTTACACGAAGGAAGTTTTACTAGAACTTGTTGAGCAACTGCGTAGTGCGAATCGGCGGGAAACTGATAGTAATCAAATCCGTTTGAACTGTAAAGAAATCCGCTCACTATTACAGGAGATTGCAAAGTTATGACACAAGATGAATTGATTGAGATGATGAACAGCGATGTGGCAATCGGTGTTAGAGAGTGGATTCAGTTACGTGACCATTATTTGCAATGTATCATGAGTTTTGAAATGGGTTATCGACTATCTTATATCACAGAATATGTCAAATTCTTAGAAGACTATTTTATGGAGGGCTTATGAAATTTTATATTACAGATGATAAACGCATCATAGTAGAGATGCAGTCTTACGATCGATTTGATACTCAAGCGACTGGGTTTGTTCCGGTTCCTGGAGTGAAGATCCAGATGACGGAAAAAGAATTCGCTGAAGAATTGACCGTAAAAATACGTAAGGCAATTGCCTCTGTTTTAAAAGAGTATCAACCTGGGGTGGCAGAACTTCCCCTAAAGTCAATATTTGAGGAAAAATGCAATCAAATTAGGCAATCCTATGATACAGAGGAAGCAGTCGCAGATGTTATTCGTACTTGGGACTGTGCTACATTAACAGATGAGGAGTGGACATGAAAATTACGAAAGCAACAGATATTGAGCGAACTAAGAATTGGCGTGTTTTACTATACGGAAAACCTGGGCTTGGTAAAACAAGTGTGATTAAGACTTTGAAAGGTAGGACGTTACTTCTTGACATGGACCATTCTAGTAAGGTCCTTGGTGGCACAGAAAATATCGATATTATCTCATTTGACAGAAATCATCCTTCTGAATTTATGAATACATTTTTGACAGAAGTAGATGATGTACTTGAAGAATACGATAATCTTGTGATTGATAACCTCACTAGTTTTCAATCCGACTGGTTTGTCGAAGCGGGAAAATCGTCAAAAAATGGTATCTCAAACGAGTTACAACATTACAACCAATGGACCAACTATTTCTTGCGGGTATTAACGGCTATTTATTCTAAGCCAGTTAATATATTTGTGACAGCTTGGGAGGATACAAGAGAGTTATCACTGGACTCAGGACAGTTAATTACGCAGTATGTACCACAGATTCGGACAAATGTACTAAACCAACTGCTTGGTTTGACAGATGTTGTTGGTCGGATCATTATCAACAGTAAGACCAGCAATCGTGGAGTTGTCTTAGAAGGTTCAGAAGGAACATACGCTAAAAATCGCTTGGACAGTCGCACGGCATGTTCAATAGAGGAGTTGTTTACTTTTGACATTTAAATTATTTGATTATCAGTTAGATTTAATTGAACAGGCACGCACTCATATAGCAGACAAAAATGTGATGATTGTCAGCCCTCCTGGGAGCGGTAAGTCCGTTGTTATTTCAGAGATTATTAAGCGAGCTACAGATAAAGGTGGTAGAGTGTTGTTTCTAGTCCACCGGAAAGAATTGGTTGAGCAGATTACAAATAGTTTGATGATTCATGGGGTGAATCTTGAATATGTGGATCTATTAACGGTTGGAAAGGCAAAAAATCGTTTATCGGTATTACGGAAACCAACTCTCATCATCACAGACGAAGGGCATCACGGTAAAGCTAGTACTTATCAAGCTATTTACCAGCGCTTTTCAAATGTGGCACGGCTTGGCTTTACGGCCACTCCGTGGCGTATGTCAGGCGTTGGATTTACAGATACGTATGACGTCATGGTTGAAGGGAAATCGGTACAATGGTTGATTGATAATCATCATTTAGCTCATTGTAGGTATTTTAGCCTGTTAGCTATTGATATCTCTAAACTAAGAACAAGAAACGGAGAATATACAAATCGTTCGATTGATGAAGCATTTGGTAAAGCTATTTATGGCGATGTTGTCAGTGAATATCGGAAGCGAGCAGCTAGGCAACAGGCTATCTTATATGCGCACTCAATAGAAGCGTCTAAGAGCTTTTCTAAGGAGTTCAACGAAGCGGGTATAGCATCCGTCCATATAGATTCTAAAACGCCAAAAATCGAACGAGAGAAACGTATGCAGGCTTTTAGAAACGGAGATATAAAAGTTCTCTGCAATGTAGATTTAATTTCTGAGGGTTTCGATGTACCAGATTGTTCGGTGACTATTTTATGTAGACCAACAAAATCGCTTGTCTTATATCTCCAGCAATCTATGCGGTCCATGCGTTATCAGCCGGGAAAAATCGCAACGATTATTGATTGTGTGGTCAATTGGAAAATACATGGGTTACCCTATACACCACACGACTGGAAGTCTTATTTTAAAGGTGGATGGAAGAAAAAGAAAAAATCAGAAAATATCATCCAAGCAAAAGAATGTCCCGAGTGTTCGGCGATGTGGCCTTTAAATCAGTCAATCTGCGATATGTGTGGATATGATTTTGGTGAGCGAGAACAGGCTGAGAAACAACGCATAGCAGCAGAATTGGTTGAAATAAAGCGACAAGAATTTCAGCTGATGCGGATAGCTGGACGCAAGTATGGATCAGATTTGTCACAAAATTGGCAGATTGCAAAAGCAAGAGCTAAGGTAAATGGCGGGAAGCCATTATACAAACTGCTATTTTACTATGTAGGAAACACCAAAGTGCATGTGTCAGATGATGATATTATTCGCATGACTGGTGTTTCTGGTCGAGAATATCACAATGCCCTTCAATGGGTCAAAAAACAAAAAAATAAAATTATTACGAGGTATTAAAAATGGGATTTACAACAGATTTTTCAGAAGTAAAAGAGTTTTCGGACTTTAAAGAACAAGACTATGAAATGATTGTCTTTGATGCCTATGAAGCGGAGAACAAGAATGATAAGATGCGTGTTGTGATTGATTATGTGGTTCGAAATGATGTGCAACAAGAGAAACAAAACTCGCATTTATGGGATGAGCAGTATAAATCGTCACAAACAGGGAAGTATCATATGGGTATCTTAATGGGGAAAGCGAAGGCTCTTGGTATTCCTGAGGGTAAGCATTATGACAGTTTCGAAGCCTTTCTTAATGATTTCAAAGGTCGCACAGCTAAGATCCGTGTGAAACTAGAAGAATATAACTGTGATAAGTATCCAAAAGTTCGCTATACGAATCCAACGGATATTCCATCTTGTCATCATGTTTGGAAAGAAAAAACGGATGCAGCATCCACAACCATTAATGAAGATGGACTGCCGTTTTAATCACTAAAGGAGTATTATGAAAGAACTATCCGATTCGCTTAGCCGATTGCTCTATCAAATAGACTGGGGCTCCAGTCTATTTGGCGAATCGGTACTAAAAGCGGAATTAAAAAAACAACTGTATAAAATTCATTATGTAGACGATAAAAACCAAGTTTATTATTATTTTGAATCTACAAATGTCGAACCAAAAGACATCGGTTATTTTGCAAATGATGGTCGAAAAACCTATCGATTTATTTACGGGGAGGTCTGGATGTCGAATGAAACGGATGATAATCCAGCTACTGTCAAATACTCCTCCGAGAAGAACTTTCCACCTTTTGCAAAGTTAATTATCGACTATCTTATCGGAAAATATGCGATTATAGAGGGTTATCTTTATGATGTCAGTGCTCGACAATTCCGATTGTTAGATGAGTATGCTTTACAGACTAAGTACGGATTTAAGGATGCTAATCACATCATGGAAATCTTATCTGGGATTCATTACTATCTGAATGTGAAACCAATCAATTATATCCAATTGTCTCAAATAGCTTGCCAAGATTTTATCATCGACCTAGAACGAAGTGAGTTACTACATGAACCGCCTAAACAAAATGTATCGTATTTCAAGTATTATCCCGTAAAGTTATCTGATGCACAGAATTCACAGAAAATCGCACAGGAATTTTTGGAATATGTTATCGCTGATGATCAATCGTTACACAATGCGCGGTTACAAGCCTATTACATGGCTCAAGTGGCATGTGGAATTAGGCCGAAAACAAATTTCTTTATCTCAAAGTCTGGGGTACGAACAGGGAAAGGGTTGCGACACATAGTGCTGTCAGGTTTGTTTAAGAGAATTGATGTCGAATTGGATACGTTGAAATCAAATGGATTTGAAGCCTTGCAAGCCTGGGCGATGTTTTCGGGAGGCGAAATGGCTCTTGCAACAGAACAAGGTGATATTCAAGGGCTTGCAATGGAACGAGTGCTAAAGATTATTGCGACAGAGCGTACACATGTGGCACGTTCTATCGGACAGAATCAATCGCTCGTCCATTTGTCAAGTGTTCTCTGTATTGATACAAATAGGACTGTCGCCCTATCTGATGAAATGAATGGTCGTAAGGTTCTGATCCAGTATCAAGACAGACCGGAGGGTGAAACGGATTTTGAACGCGAGGAGGCATTTGCGAAATACTGGCAGGCGTTTACGAATCGGGATAAATCGCCAAAACTATCTGGTAGCCTAGGTTTTCTGCTCAATTCTATGGAGTATTTCAAGCAACAGAGTAAAATGTACCTGTGGAAGAATGTGGAAGTTTTCAACGATATTGACTTGGATGATTTCCAAATTGCTTTAATCAACGCTTTGCAAGAAGTTGATTTTGTGCAACGAACTGGAAATAAGGAAGTGATTGACTTGGCCTACGCAATTTATAGGGGTAGCAATAAGCTGTTGGGTAAGGCAATTTCAGAAATCGGTGTAGAAGCAATATCTAAAACAGTGAATGGAAAGACCGTTCGAGGGTACATCATTGGAAATCAAAGGCGTTTTGAGAAGTTCATTCTTTAAAATTGCGCATAAAACACGCAATACTTTGCTTATTGCGTAATTGATTTGAAACTTAGAGCAACAAGGGATTAAGAGATTTAAAATTTACAAATTACGCAATTACGGTTAAATCAATAAAGACAATAATTGTTTAAGTTATTTATATATATGGTAAGTAAAGGGTAGGGTAGGGGTCAATTGCGTAATTGCGTAATTAAAACGTGAAATCCTTAGAGTCACAAGGTTTTTCAGCATTACGCATAAAACACGCAAAGGAGGTTTATCCGTGTCTAATCATCAGACAGCATTGAATTTTTTGAAAAAAGGCTATCAAGTCATTCCACTTAGCCGAAAGACTGGCAATCCGATTATTAAATTCAAGGATATTTCGATAACGGAAGAGATTATCAAATCGGTTAATTGGTTAAATTGTGATTATGCGCTTCTTATGCGAGGAGTGTGGGCAATCGATATTGATACACATGAACTCGATGAGACGACAGCAAAAGGTCTCAAATGGCTAATACAAACGTGTGGAGCGGATATTTTACGAATCACTACGACTGAACAATATGACAACGGATTAGATGGTTATAGCTCACTGTTGAATAGCGAGTATAAAGAGGAATTGCTTGATAATTTCAGTAGGACCTTTATTGAAGTCACAGCAAGCGGCGGTATGCATATCCTATTTAAAAAACGTGACGATATTCCATATGCGCAAAAACCCAAAATTATGAAAGGCATTGACATTAAAGCGCATGATAACAATTATGTGAAGATATTTCCGTCAGAAGGTAGGGAGGTATTACAAGCAGTTAGTGCCTTACCATGTTATGAAGGAGAATTTGAAAAACAAGCCTTTAAGCCGAAACAACAAATCATTACGCAGTATTTTAGTGAATCGTTGCCAACCAAAATAAATAATGGTACACATGAAGGGCGTGAAGCTTATGAACGAGTAACAACTGGGACATGTATGAACCGAAACGATGATTTATTTAAAGCGGCATGTTGGGCCTTTGAGAATGGACATCCTATTGAGAGTTTAGCTGCAATCATTGGCACTGTTAAAGGTCGTGATGTATTTACTAGAGAGGAGTTTGAAAGAACTATTGAATCAGCAAGGAATACAGTCAACTACGTTATTATCGGAACATGATGTGCAGAACTTGATTCGTATGGAATTGGCGAAGCGGAATATTATTTGTTTTCGTGCCAATGTTGGTAAAGTCCGCATAGCAGATGGACGATATTTCGATACAGGACTACCGAAAGGTTTTAGCGATCTGTTTGGTTTTAGACCAGATGGACAGATATTTTTCATTGAAGTTAAAAACAAGATAGGTCGAGTTAGACCTGAGCAAGTAAAATTTATTGAGCGAATGCGCTCATCCGGTGCTTTGGCGGGAGTGGCTAGAAATATCGCCGAAGCCCTGGAAATTATAGAAATCGAGGAGGTGGAGTGATGCAGCTTGGTATTTCTTCCGCAGAAGTAAGACTAGTTGCTGAATTTTTGTCGCAGTATAATTTGTCAAATGATGACCCGAAGTACGAAGAGGGTTATCGTCAAGCTATTGAAGATATGAAGGAATTATTATCCGAAAAAATTCGTCAGAATGTAGAAAGAGTGTGGGAGGAGATGGAGAAAGCATATGTTTAGAAATATTGGTTTTTTGATAGTATTCTTTGCGGCAATGGGTAAAATCGGTGTGCATTTTAGCACATTTGAAGCGGTGCTTGTTGGCATAGGTGCTAGTTTAATGTTTAGTGGAGGTAAGAAAAAAGATGACACAGTTTAACAACATAACGAAGCCGAAACACTACCAAGGTAAACATGGCCTTGAAGCTATGGCAGTTGTCGATAATTTTATCGGCAACTTAGCAGGGAAAGCAGCTTACTGCTGGGGCAATGTTATTAAGTATCTGCTACGCTTTCAAA
>NZ_SPOZ01000036.1 GCF_004569635.1 Streptococcus sp. LYSM12 | reverse complement strand
AAGCTGATGCAAATAAGAAACTATCTGAATCAATTACGGATAACTTAATCCGTATGAAAGAAGCGGAAGCTCGTATGAAGCACGGCTGGGTTGAAGTGCAGACCTCTGGTGATGTGATTACAGACACCGGAAAATAGCTAACAAAAAAGCCAGCACTGCTCGTACTGACTGTGAATAATAACTGATGAATATATTATATCATAGAAAGGTATGAGCAGATGACTTTTTTTCCAGAAATCGATGAAAAACAGACAATTAGAAATGTTAAGAGAAAGCTAAGAGAATATCCACGCTGGCGCAGAATTGCAGGCGATGTTGACGGTCAAAAAGTCACTGCGACGTACTCTTTTGAGCCGAGGCGGTCACATGGTTCGCCAAGCAAGCCAGTAGAGCGTCTGGCTATCAATCGAGTGGATGCAGAGTCAGAACTTGAAGCTATTGAGTATGCAATCAACAATCTACTCAATCCAACGCACAGACGTATACTGTACGAGAAGTATCTCTACGCAGGCAAGCGATATGATTTTGAAATCTACAACGACCTGTATTTGTCTGAGGCTAGTTTCTATATCGAGCTAAATGATGCACTGCTATCGTTTGCGGAACAGTACAGAAATGGATGTTTGTTGGTTCAAAATTAGAGTTTTTAAAAGTTTTTGTCAAGAAATCAAAAGTTTTTGCATAGATTATTCGTTTTCGTCGGTGTTAGAATAGTATCATCAAGAAATAAGGGTAAGGCAGTAAGCCCTGCCTGTTATGGAGAGTTACTCAAGAGGCTAAAGAGGGCAGGTTCGAGTCCTGCTGTTCCCGTTGGAAGATTTTAATTGGTAGTTAAAGTCGGAAATTTAGTCACACACCCGTGTGGCTTTTTTGGGTTGGAGGTGGTGGTCATTGATAGACATCAACAAATTGTAGACGAGCTGACAGATGATGCAATTAAGCTGATGTCTGATTGGCCGTCATCGAGAGAGAAGCAAAGGCAGTTCGTTTTGGCTTATGTAGCCAGCGGCTTTAAAAATGCTACAGAAGCAGCTAGACAAGTGGGGTATTCGGATAGAACCGCTAAAGTGACATCTAGTCAACTCCTAACAAAACCTAACTTTTTTCACGTCCAGGAAGTCATCAAAATATTAAAGGAAAACTTTGATAAACGTAGCGCGGAGTTGTCTATCGCCTCAGCTATAGAAATAAAGCAGTTTCACACGGCTGTCATGCGTGGAGAGGTCAATGACACGGATTTAATCATGACAGGCGACGGAATGCAAGAAGTTATCGAAATACCTGCACGCTTGAAAGAGCGTCAGAAATCAGCAGACAGTTTGGCTAAAATGTTGTCCGAAGGTGAAGCTACTGCTCGTACAGAAACTGCATTAGATAACTATTTCAAAGAATTGGAGGATGCACTGAATGGGGATTGATAGGTTGTATCATGATAAGCAAATCAGCATTTTAAAGCGTGCATTACGTGAAGATTGGTACATGATGATTAACCACGGTGCTGTTCGTGCTGGTAAGACGCAACTTGACAATGATTTGTTTCTGCTGGAACTTCGCAGAGCGAAAGAGAATGCAAAGCATGATGACGTGGATACTCCAATGTATATTCTCGGTGCAACAAGCGCTGGAACTTTGCAGACGAATATTCTACGGGAGTTATCTGATAAATATGGCATTGATTTCAAGTTTGACAAGCATGGTAATTTTATGCTGTTTGGTGTCTATGTCGTAACGACCTTTACTGGGTCTATCGCAGGACTTCGCTCCATTCGTGGTATGACTTCTTACGGTGCTTATATCAATGAGGCGACATTGGCCAATAAGGAGGTTTTTGACGAAATCCGGAAACGTTGTTCAGGTTATGGTGCACGTATCATTTGCGATACCAACCCAGACCATCCGAATCATTGGTTGAAGAAAGATTACATTGACAAAGCAGACGGTAAAAGTATCATTGCCAATCATTTCACGATGTTCGACAATACTTTTCTTAATCAGCGTTATATCGAGAATCAGATTGCTACTACTCCGAGCGGGATGTTTACTGAACGGGGTATCTACGGCCGTTGGGTCAGCGGCGAGGGAGCAGTCTATCGTGATTTCAAGGAAGAGATGTATGTATCAAGTAGCGACGTTCCAATGGACGAAATCACGACGTATTACGCTGGCGTTGACTGGGGATATGAGCACCATGGTGTTATTGTAGTTTGTGGGCAGACCGCAGATGGTCAGGTCTATCTCTTGGAAGAACATTCGGCACAGTACCAAGAAATTGATTACTGGGTAGAGATTGCTAAGGACATCAAATCACGTTATGGGAATATCTATTTTTATGCTGATTCTGCCCGTCCTGAACATGTTGCCCGTTTTAGGCGTGAAAAAATCAAGTGTTTCAATGGGCAAAAGGCTCGTTTGAGCGGCGTTGAACAAGTGGCTATGTTGATGAAACAGGGTCGCTTTTTTGTTGTATCAGATAAGGTCAATAAGTTCAAAGATGAGATTTATCAGTATGTTTGGAACGAGAAAACTGGTGAACCTGAGAAACAAAATGATGATGTGTTAGATAGTTTGCGATATGCAATCTACTCTCACTATATTCAGAACAACAAACCAAAAGGCAACCAGTTCGATGTGTTACGAGCTGGTTTTGGTTTATAGGAAAGGAGAAATATGAGCTATATTGAAACTTTTAGCGACAGTACAGGCAAAAGCAAGCAGCTTGAGTTCCGCTTTCACCGCGAAGCTCGTTTGCGCTATCGTGTAGAGAAGTTAGAAGACCTTGAGGCTGACCACTACTCATTGCTACGTGGCTATATTGAGCATCACGAGACAATCCAGAGACCACGCATTCAAGAGCTATACGATTATGCAGAGGGTAATAATCACGAAGTTAGCAAGGTTGGCAGACGCAGGGAAGAAGATATGGCAGATTCCAGAGCTGTTCATAATTTTGGTAAGGCCATTGCTAGCTTTAAGCAAGGCTACCTGGTCGGAAACCCTATTCGTGTTGATTACGAGGAAGATGAGACAACAAATGAAGCCTTGAAAGAACTGTCCAAACTGAATGACTTCCACCAACTCAACAGGGGGCTTGTGCTTGATTTGTCGAAGGTCGGCAGGGCTTACGACTTGGTATATCGTGCTAAGGATGACACTACACGGGCGGTCAAGTTAGACCCGCTAGGAACTTTTGTTATTTTTGACATGACTCTGGAGAATCATAGTATAGCTGGTGTGCGTTATTATCAAAAGTCGCAGTTTGATGAAAATAAAAAAATAATCGAACTCTATACGAGCGATAAAATCGTGACGTTTGAATATGATGGCGAGTTGAAAGAGATTGATAGCAAACCTCATGCGTTCGGCTTAGTGCCCATCACAGAATATTTAAATACAGGAAACGGTATGGGCGACTATGAGACGGAGCTATCTTTGATTGACCTTTACGATAGCGCTCAATCTGATACAGCTAACTATATGAAGGACTTGTCAGATGCTATCTTGGCAGTCTTTGGGCGCATCTCATTTCCCGACTATGTCGATACAGTTGAAAAACAAATTGCATTCATGGGGAAGATGCGAAAAGCTCGCATGATGAATCTTGAACCTCCGACTGATAACGAAGGAAAAGAAGGCAATATTGGTGCTAAGTATCTATACAAGCAATATGATGTCAACGGAACAGAGGCGTATAAAAAACGTGTGGTAAACGATATTCATAAATTTACTAACACACCCGACATGACAGACGAGAGTTTTGCCGGTGTACAGTCTGGCGAGGCAATGAAGTGGAAGGTGTTTGGTCTTGACCAGGAGCGCGTAGACATGCAAGCACTTTTTGAACGATCGCTCAAACGTAGATACAGATTGATTGCAACAGTGTCAACAATCCTCAAAAAAATAAAAGACTTTAACGTGGCTAAACTGAAAATAACGTTTACTCCTAACCTACCTAAATCCTTGCAAGAGAAGATAGAGGCCTTCCAAGCTCTTGGTGGAGAAGTGTCAAAAGAGACCGCTATGCAGATTACAGATATTGTGGAAGATCCAAAAGCTGAACTTAAGAAGCTATCCGAAGAAGAACAAGGTGCTAGTCGCATGTCTCGCATCATTGCGATGAATGAGCGCCTGAGTGATAGCGACTTAGTGAAGGAAGTGATTGCTGATGGCGAGTGATTACTGGCGAAAACGTATCGAAGCCGAACAGAGGGCTAAAATCGAGCGTGATGCGACTTTAGCGGACGAGATGAAACGATTATATGCTTATCATTTTGATGCCCTTGAAAAGGAAATCAGAGCCTTTACAGACAGATACGGCGAGAAGAACAATATATCGTTAACAGAGGTCAAGAAACGTGTTTCGGAAATGGATGTTAAGGCTTTTGAAGAAAAGGCGAAGAAGTATGTTGCTGAGAAGGATTTTTCAGCCAAGGCTAATTCGGAACTAGCTCTCTACAATCTCAAGATGAAAGTCAACCGTTTGGAATTGTTACAGTATCAAATGGATCTGGAATTAGTTGCCTTAACGGAGGGAGAGCATCGACTGACCAGTCGTTTTCTAAACGCTGAATATGTCAAAGAACTTAAATTCCAAGCTGGATTATTAGGTAAATCAGTACCAAGCCCTAATCGATTGAAACAATTAGCCGAGACTACGATTAATGCTAACTTTTACGGCGCGAATTGGTCAGATAATATCTGGAAGCGCCAGACTGAATTGCGTTCTGTGACGGCAGAATTAACAGAGGAATACTTACTACGTGGCAAGAATCCTACTGCGCTTGTTTCCAGGCTTCGTAGAGAGTTTGATGTGACAAGTTATGAGGCTAGACGGCTGGCTATCACAGAGGGGGCTAGGGTGGCTACAGAAGCACAAAGACAGTCGTACATCGACAATGATTACGCTGAATATGAATATATTGCCGAGCCTAGCGCTTGTGACTTGTGCAAACCGTTAGATGGTAAAATTTTCAAAGTGAAAGACATGCAATCGGGTAAAAATGCTGCACCCATGCATCCACATTGCCGTTGTTCTACTGCTGCTCATTATTCAGAAAACGATGAGTATGAACGGTTGATACAGGAGTCGTGGAACTCACGCTATCCACATATGGCCAATATTACAAATAAGCTAATTGATGGTAAAAATCACTTGCCAGACATTGATATTAGCAATCAGGTCACAAAGGACGGAAAGACCTATGTGGTGGACGGTCACAATGTTGTATCTGACCACTCAAATTATGAGCATAGGGTGGCAAGTTGGTTCTCTAGTAAGACGGGAATGCACGTTGACATCTTACCGAGGGTTAATAATCCTGAGAATGTAAATACCCCTGATTATTTGATGGCGGGTGTCCCTTTTGATTTGAAAGGTTTTTCTGGCTCTGGAAAATATGTCATTGACAATAACTCTAGAAAAGCAAAAGTACAAGCGCCTAATATCATATTTGATGCAACAAAAAGCCCTCTAAGTGATGAGGACTTGTTGAGACAGTTAGATGATGTGTACCGTTCGGGACGACGTGGCTTAGAAATCGCAGTCCTCAAAAGAGGTAGTGAGGTCGTTGCTATTGTTCAACCCATACAAAAAAACTGAGGAAACCGCGCTCCAATGGGTGCTCGACCTCCTCAGTTTTGATTAAATTATACATCAAAACAGCTAATTTTGCAAGAAAAAGGAGAAGATTATGAACAAATGTATCAAAAAGAAACGCTGGCTTGAAATCAAACTCGCAGAATGTCTGGCTCGTGAGCTTTTGCTTATGTCCGCAGTGGCAGAACAAAATGACAAGATTTCTGAACAAGCGAAGGAAATCACTGAACTACGTTCCGTTATAGAACGCAATGCGCAGGCTACTAACTCAAGATTTAATTACCTTGAGAAAAAAGTGGCTGATAAGGTTTCTAAAAATTCTTGGTTTAGTCGCAAGTAAGGAGGTGGTCACTCATCTTGACTGGTAGGAAAGACTACTTTATACCGTGTGAAAATCCATACGGTTTTTATTTGCCCAAAACATGCTTAAGGCCTTAAACTGTGCAAGATTTTACAGTCCGACAGGACTCAAAACAAGGAGGTGCCTGTATGGCAGATTTAGTCGAAAACGGTGTAGTCGAAGAAGTATCTCAAGAGGAAGTCGACACTCAAGAAGAGGTGAAAACGGAAGCTACAGCAGAAAAGACATATACACAAGCGGAAGTGACTGAAATGATTAAACAGAATGTGAGTCGTGCAGTTGCTAAAGCTCACAAAGACGCTGAGAAGAAATTCAAGGCAGAACAAGATGAAGCTGATAAGTTAGCGAAGATGAATGAGAAGGAAAAAGCCGACTATGAACACGATAAACTTCTCGCTGAGTTGCAATCGTTGAAGGATGAAAAGACTCTTAATGAGATGAAGAATATCGCTCGTGGCATGCTTTTGGACTCGAATATCACGCTTTCTGATGAGCTTTTAGGTCGATTGGTTACACTAGATGCCGAGGAGACAAAACAAGCTGTGACGGGCTTTATTTCAGCGTTTAACGTAGCAGTATCTGAGGAAATCAAGAAGACCATTCGACAAGACACTCCAGGAGTAGGTTCTGAGGTGTCAAAACAAACCAATTATGGAGCTAGGCTTGCTAAAAACAAGAACACTAGCGAAAAATTAGTATAAGGAGGCCAATATGGCAGAAAAAACACTTTTTGGGGTCGCTGAAATCTTGCACAACATGACCTATGAGGCGATTTCCGTGACGATTGACAAAGAAACTACGGGCGCAGTGACTGAAAACGGTCGAAAAATCCTAAAAGCCGGTACTCTCTTGGCTGGTGATGGTGCATCTGTATTTGATGACCGTAGCAAGAAGGCGAAAGCGAATGCAACTGCACCAGATGGAGTCCTTCTCTATGATGCAGATGTAACAGATGGTGATGCAGTAGCTTCCTTGGTTTACCGTGGCACATTGCGTGCTGATAAAGTAAACGGCGGAACTGTATCAGACGCAATCAAAGGGAAACTCCCTCATATCCAATTTGTGAAAGGAGCTTAATAGATGGCTTTAATTTATGACGTTGTAACTGCCCCTAATTTGGCAGGTTATTGGAATACCTCTAAAGCCAATGTAGAGGCAACTCTGGGAGAGCGTGCCTTTCCAGCTAAGAAACAGCTTGGCTTGAAACTTGCTTTTATTAAAGGCTCAGCTGGACTTCCGGTTGTTCTTCGTGCATCTGCATTTGATACTGAAGCAACACTCCGTGAGCGTATGAACGTAACTCTTAACGAAGAAGAAATGCCTTACTTCAAAGAAGGGATTGTTGTAAAAGAGTCAGATCGTCAGCAACTCAATCTGATTGGGCAGACTGGCAATCAGGCATTGATTGATACAATTATCGAAGGTATCTTTGATGATGAAGCTCGTTTGTTGAGTGGCGCTCATGCTCGCTTGCAGGCAATGCGCTTCCAAGTGTTGGCAACTGGTAAAATCGGTATCATTTCCAACGGCGTAGCTCGTGACATTGATTATGGTGTGGCTGATACCAATAAAGGAGTTGTATCGACTGCTTGGTCAGATTCTGCAACTGCGACACCTCTTGCGGACATCTCCAAAGCTGTAGATGCGCTAGCTGCAACTGGTGGCAAGGCCGAGGTGATGATTCTTAATTCCAAGACATTCGCAGAAATTAAGGTTGCTAAATCAACCCTTTTGGCAATCAAGCCAACTGCCCCAGACCGTGCTGGTGTGACAAACCGTGAATTGAAGGATTATCTTGAATCAGAGTACGGTCTTGCAGTTGCAGTCGAAAACGGGACGTACAAAGATGATGACGGCGTGACTAAGAAATTCTATCCAGATGGACATGTAACACTTGCTCCAAACGGCGCACTCGGCAAGACTGTGTTTGGTACAACTCCAGAAGAATCAGACTTGCTTGGGGGTAACTCAGATTCTGCAAAAGTTGCTATTGTCGATACTGGTATTGCAGTAACAACAATTAAGCATGCTGATCCAGTTAATGTTGAGACTAAGGTTTCTATGATTGCCTTGCCATCATTTGAACGCTTGGACGAAGTATACATGCTTTCAACTGTGCCAGAAGCCTAGGAGGCGGACTATGGGAAATGTAATCAAGACTTTCCGAGACAAAGAGACTAAAGAGGTCTACTACATTGGACAAATCTATAATGGGGGCAGGACAGAAGAACTGACTGCCCTTGGTTTTTTGTCCGATAAAAAATCAGACGATTTTAGCAATTTGAAATTGGATGAACTTAAGGCGAAATTGGACGAACTCGGCATTGAGTATAATCCTAAAGCTAAGAAGCTGGAATTACTGGAATTGTTGAAATAGGGGGTATCGTATGTCTAAACTGGACGAGTATGCTGTACTTGAAAGCGTAAAAATAGACTTGGATATCAATGATAACTTGCAAGATGAATTACTTTTGTTACTGATTCGCAAGGCTACAGATCACTTTAAATTGGCTTACTCAGTTGAATCGATTGAGGATATTTTCTCGTTCGTTATCGAAGATTGCACCATTAAACGTTTCAATCGCCGGGGGTCAGAAGGAACGAAGGCGGAATCGATTGAGGGGCATTCGGTCACTTACGATGACACTGCGTCAGAGTTTGAACCATACGACGACTTGATACGCTCCAAATTAAGCCTTTTAGAGACTAAAGAGCGCAAAGGGGGTATTTATATCCTATGAGGTACAATCAGCGTGTACGGCTCTGTAGAGACGAAAAAAAGCACTACGATAGCGACTTGGGACGAATGGTTTCGGAGAAAAAGATTGTTGCTGAAATCCCCTGTTTTATATCGCCTGTGCGAGTTGAATTGTTGAATGCGTTTGGAAGCAAATTGAATCAGTCTAGCTTGGTTGTGCATGTCAGAGAGTATAGGGAAAAGGTCGACTCGCTCGAATTAGAAGGTCGGCCTTTTACTATTGTCAAAACACCGATTCACAGGAACGGTAGGACGATTTTTTATGTAAGTGAGGCGCTAAATGGCTAAGTTGGAGATCCGAGGCGATGAACCATTGATTAGAGCTTTACAGACCGCCGCAAACAATAAAGCACACAAGGCTATTGTTAAGAATTTTGGCGGAAAACTGCAGAAAACAGCTAAGAGAAAAGCAATATTTACTAAAGGATATTCTACTGGAGCAACCAAGGGAGACATTAACCTTGAAATTACTGACGGCGGTTTTACTGCCAAGGTAGAAGCTGGAACCGAGTACTCGGGCTACCTCGAAAAAGGTACTCGGAAAATGGAAGCACAGCCATTCATGAAGCCAGCTCTTGATGAAATTGAACCACAATTCATAGCGGAATTAAGGAGGGCCAGCATTGTTAAGTAAACAACCTGATCAACAGCTTCATGATGAATTGATTAAGCGGTCAAACGAACTGGGGCTTACTGCCTATCCATTTTTGCCACCAGACGGCACGCCCTATCCTTTCATGGTGGTTGCTTATACTCAGATTGTTCCTCAACCGACTAAATCCTACTTAGTGGGTACGGTATCAGCTCAAGTTGATGTCTGGGGCAAGGCAGATGATAGGAAGCTGGTTTCTGACTGGATTGGCGAGCTCATGAGGGAGTTTTCCACAATTAGGCAGATTGACAGCACAAGGTGGTCAATGGATTTAACCAGCCCAACCGAAATCATCAAAGATAACTCTACTCAAGAACTGCTCTACCATGGCATTCTTGACTTAAAATTCAAATTTCATTAGGAGGAAATAGCAAAATGGCAAATTATGGTAAAGATAAAATTTTGATGTTCCGCAAATTAGGGGACAAAAAGGCGGCTGCAAAGCTGGCTCTACAGACAGAACATTCTTGGAATTACGAGCGTTCCAATGATGTTAAGAAGACCAAAGACGGTGCGGTTACATCTGACGGCGGTCTTGAAGTAACCTTGTCAATTGAAGCAGTAGCTAACCGTGACGAGTTGAACAAAATGCTCAAGCAATCCGTTGAACAAGGTTTCAAGCTGGAAGTTTGGGAAATTGACCTTGCAGGTACAAAACAAGGTGCTAAATACCCGGCATTGTATGCCCAAGGATCGCTTTCAAGCTGGGAAGTACCGTCTAACGTGGAAGATTTGGAAACAATCTCTACTGAGATGACAATTGATGGTAAGCCAGTTGAGGGCTATGCTACTTTGACAGCCGAACAAGAAGCAGCTATCCGATATGCATTTGCGGATACTACTGCAATCACAGGCTAATAGGGGATAGGTTCCCCTATTTTTATTACAAAAAAGGAGTAACAAATAGATGAAACAGATTGAAATTAACGGCAAAAAATATGACTTGTATTT
Organism: Streptococcus sp. LYSM12; assembly: GCF_004569635.1. Lineage (GTDB taxonomy): Bacteria > Bacillota > Bacilli > Lactobacillales > Streptococcaceae > Streptococcus. Next base: position 4,947 of record NZ_SPOZ01000036.1, on the reverse strand, counting down.
TGGAATTGACTTTATTCGTGAAATGGACAAACGCTATGAAGTTTCTGGAAATGGAGTCAAGTTCGGAATGGGTATTCAGTCATCTGTTATCTACTTACAGGACTTCAACCCAGTTGTCATCGTAGATATTATCTTATCAGCAACTCATACACTGAAATCAATCCCAAGCGTTGCAGACATTGAAACATGGATTGAGGAGCAGGGGGACAATCTTGAGAAGGTTTTTGATGATTTTTTATCTGCCTTAAAGAATGCACCAATGACCAAGCTAAAAGTCACAAAAATGTTGGAAGCAATAGAGAAACAAGCCAAGTAAAAACAACGGTAGCCAGTGACTCTCAGGAAATCTATGAGGATATGTTGGCTACTATTTTTGGTTTGTTCGGTATCTCAGATTATGCTCAGGCTGGAAGAATGACACTTGTTGAGTACAGGTTGAGGAAACGTGGACACATAATGAAGCGGTTAGAAAGGGAGCGAGAAATCTACCTGCAAGCCTACTTGAACCGCATTGTCAAAGCAACCGATAAAAAAGGTAAGGAATATGTCTATAAGGAGTTCGAGGATTTCTATGACGAAATGAAGCGTAAGAATGCAGTTCTTGGGGATAACTTTGCTCCCCCGGTCAATAGCAATCTAATTGCCCTTGCCAAACGTATGCAAAACTACAACGAGAAAGGAGGATACTGATGTCAAGTTACACGATAGAAGTCATACTGAAAGCTAGTACGTCGCAATTTACAGCTGGCATGCGTCAAGCCATGGAGTCGGTGGAGAACTTCAAGAGTGCAACAACTTCACTCAACTCTATCGGAGATGCCTTTATGGGTGTAGGTAGTGCCTTAACTGCTGGAATTACTGCACCAGTAGCGGCAGGGGTTACTGCAATCATCAAGTCCTATGCGGACCTTGAACAAGCTGTCGGTGGTGTTGAAACTTTGTTCAAAGAGTCAGCAGCCTCAGTGATTGCTAACTCTGAAACTGCCTACACAAGGGCGGGTGTTTCTGGTGTGAAATACATGGAGCAGGTAACATCATTCTCGGCGACTCTTTTGCAAGGATTGGGTGGCGATACTGCAAAGGCTGCTGCTTATGGTGATAAGGCTATTGTCCAAATGGCAGATAACGCAAACAAGATGGGTACTGCCATAGGCGATATTCAAAACGCTTATCAAGGATTTGCCAAAGACAACTATACCATGCTGGACAACTTGAAACTTGGTTACGGTGGTACACAGTCAGAAATGGCACGTTTGGTCAATGAGTCTGGGGTATTAAATGGGGCATTTGAAGCAACAGCTGAGAATGTCAAAGATATTCCATTCCATACCTTGATTGAGGCCATAGGGATCACACAGGACAGGCTGGGAATTACTGGAACAACTGCCAAGGAAGCAAGTGAAACCGTGTCAGGGTCATTCCAGGCGATGGTTGCTGCCGGGCAGAACCTTGTAGCAGGTTTTGGTGCTGCTGACGCAGATGTCAAGACTTTGATGGAGAACTTGAAATCGACTGTTGAGATATTTGTCCAGAATATTAAGCGAGTATTGAAGAACATTTGGGATAATCTCCCGATGGCTGAGTGGCAGAAGTGGGTTCTGGCTATTGCAGTAGGATCTGGACCGGTATTGCTGGCAATTGGTGGAATTATCAAAGCTGTCAGCGGTATTGGCAGTGTCTTCAAGACAGTTGGAGCAGTCATGTCCAATCCTTTTGGTTTGGCAGTTGTTGCTATTGCGGCACTTGTGGCAGGCTTTATCTATGCTTACAATCATTCTGAGAGATTCAGAAACATGGTCAATTCAGCTGTTGAGTCTGTCAAGAACAAATTTAATGAACTGAAGACCATGGCGCAACCAGCTATTGATAGTATTGTGAACAGTCTGAAAAAATTAAATGTTGGAGCATTCGGACCGCTCATTGGCGGTGTCGGTGTTGCTATCTTGGCTTTGAAGAAGTTGAAAGGTTTTGAGTTCTCAAAACTATTCAAGTTCCCAGCTCTTCCAAATCCATTCGCTAAACTGACTGGACTTGCTAAGTCGACAGGTTCAGCGGTCAAAGGAGTCTTTTCTGGTCTTGGGAAGTCTATTTCAGCAGTTTTCAAGGGGATTGGCTCAGGGATTGCAACAGCTTTCCGTGGTATTGCTTCCTCAATCTCCATGTTAAATCCTGTTGGTGTGGCTTCATTTGCTTTAGGTATTGCAGCGGTCACCGCCGCCTTGATAGCCTTGAGTGCTGTTCAGGGTATGGTACTTCCATTTTTACAAGGCTTGTCTGATATTTTAGTTAATCTTGTTGGAGGCGTTCTCCAAGCCTTTGCAACTACGCTCATCACACTTCAACCAGTTATGCTCACTATTGCAACAGCCTTGTCAATGCTGTCACCTCTAATTGTGGCAGTAGGTCAGGCATTTGCTGCAGCTGCTCCATTCGTGACGGCACTTGGTGAGGTTGTGACTAACATTGTTTCGATAATTGCTGCAGCGTTACCGTCAATAATCACAGCAGTTTCTGGCTTAGTGACAGCTATTGCTGGAGGAGTTACCCAAATAATCACAGCAATCACTCCAATTGTTCAAATTATTTCTGATACATTTGTCCAAGTTGTCACAGTGATTACTAATGCTATTGTTTCGATTGTTGAAGCCTTAGCACCATTTATTCCGAATATTACTTCAATGTTTGAAACGATTGTCACGGTCGTCAGCCAAGCTATTGTCCAAATCGTGCAAGCTCTAGCTCCATTCATTCCAGAATTGACTGCGATGGTTCAAGCTGTTGCTCCAGTTCTTGAAGGGATTGTGAGTGCCTTTGATAATCTGATTAGTCAAATCAGCCCAATTATCGATTCAATCACCAATCTTTTTAAGACACTCGGCGAGCAAATCAGTAATATCCTTGATAGTGCTAAGGGTGTTATCGAGGGATTTGGTTCGTCTGTTCGTAATATCCTTGACGGAATTGCGGGTATTTTCGAAAGTATGGGAAATGCGGCCAAAAACTCAGGTCAAGGTGTTAAGTTGATGGCTCAAGGTATCAAAATGCTAGTTGATCTAAAACTAGGGGACTTAGTCGGAACCTTGGCGGCGGTTGCTACTGGTTTGACAGCTATTGCAAATTCGGGAATTGCATCAGCAGGACCAGGATTGCAACAAGCAGGAACTGGACTTAGACTAATTGCAACATCAGCACAAGTGGCAAGTGTGGCAATGCAAGCCTTACCTGCTGCCTTTAGTTCCCTGAGCTCAAGCGTTGGAACTTTACCAAGTGCAATGACCACAGCTGCCTCTGCTATGATGTCTTTTGCAAGTGCAGTCGTGACCTCTTTTGCAGGCTTGGCAGAGTCAACTGCTAGTATCTCTGCTTTGCAAGGTCGATTAACGGCACTGTCAGCCTCAATGATGATGGCACAAGCTGGAGCTGCTGCAATGTCAGCAGGGTTTTCAGCAGTATCTGCTGTTATCGGTGTCCTTGGTGACATACTTGGAACAGTACCAGCTGGATTTACAGCTATTACCACATCAGCAATGATGGCACGGACATCAATCATGCAACTAGCTACATCAGCTCCTATGGTTGCCTCAGGCTTCGCCAGCATTTCAAGTGCTGCAACATCAGCAATGACTCAGCTTAATTCTGCTGTACGTTCTGCCATGACACAAGCCGTGTCTACCATGCGTTCAAGCATGACACAGATGGTATCTGTTGTAAGGCAGTCAGCTAGTCAGATGACGCAAGCTGGCCAACAGGCAGGGCGTGGAGTATCTAACGGCGTGACAAACGGTATCCGTTCAGGTATAGGCTCAGCTACGGCTGCAATGTCTGCCATGGTAAACGCAATCCGTTCAACAGCAATGGCTGGAGCTGGAGCCATGCAAGGTGTAGGGGCTATGATTGGCCAAGGATTGGCTCAAGGTATGTATTCAGCACTTGGAGCAGTTACAGAGGCAGCTAATGCCTTAGTAGCGCAAGCCGAGAGGGCGGCACGAGCAAAGGCACAAATTCACTCGCCAGCGAGGCTATTCCGTGATCGGGTAGGTGTCTTCATTGGTCAAGGTGTGGCAGTTGGTATTGATAAGAGTCAGAAATTTGTTGACAGAGCGATGGCATCAATGTTTGATGGTATCGATGACTTCAATACTCAGGTTGGCGATTTAATGGCTGGTAATCTTGCTTATAGCTTTGACGTTGGGCGGCATTCTAGGTCTGTGGAGGTTACCTACCGCAGACAAGATGACGAACAGATGGGAGTTATTAGAGAAGCGCTAGCCACTATCAAGGATCTTGTTAGTCGTGATACGGTTCTTGAAATCGATAGCCGTGAGTTTGCCCGTGCGACAGGCCAATCACTTTCTGAGTATCAAAACGAGCAGCGACAACTACAAGATATGTTAAGGGGGATAAAATAATTGTCTAGGTTTTCATACAAGGGCGTTGATTTATCGCCCTTTTTAACTATTTTAAGGATTGAGCGGACTGTCGGTAATGAAAGGCAGATACAGACCAACAATGCTCCCAAAATCGGCGTCAATCTCCAAGATGTCATGTTCGGAGCTAAGATCATTAAGGTTAAGGTCAGTCTGGCAACAAGGGCAATAACTCCAGAATTTGTTGATACGGTAGCTTACCCTACTATCGCTACTGAAAACATCAACAAGTTGCGGGAGCAAGTGTCAGGACTGTTGCATACGGACAGCGAGCAGAGATTAGAGCTTCCAGATGAACCTGATAGGTACTATATGGCTATCCCGAAAGGTGATATAAACCTAGAGGGAATTGCGGACTGGTACGATGAAACGACCATTGAGTTTTTTGTACTTGACGGTGTTGCGCACAGCACTACTTACCGCAAGTTTGACAATGGTACGGTACAGTCTGACAAGATTGTCTTCAGTCTTATCAACGATGGCAATGTGCCAGCCTTTCCTATAGTCACCGTCAAGCATA
>NZ_SPOZ01000035.1 GCF_004569635.1 Streptococcus sp. LYSM12 | reverse complement strand
AAGCTGATGCAAATAAGAAACTATCTGAATCAATTACGGATAACTTAATCCGTATGAAAGAAGCGGAAGCTCGTATGAAGCACGGCTGGGTTGAAGTGCAGACCTCTGGTGATGTGATTACAGACACTGGAAAATAGCTAACAAAAAAGCCAGCACTGCTCGTACTGACCGTGGTTATACCTAACTACATTATATCACAGAAAGGTATGAGCAGATGACTTTTTTTCCAGAAATCGACGAAAAACAGACAATTAGAAATGCTAAGAGAAAACTAAGAGAATATCCACGTTGGAGACGAATCGCAGGCGATGTCAATGGTCAAAAAGTCACTGCTACCTACTCCTTTGAACCAAGACAATCGCATGGCTCTCCAAGTCGTCAAGTGGAGAAACTGGCTATCAATCGGGTGGATGCAATAGCTGAATTAGAAGCTATTGAGTACGCTGTGGGTCATTTATTTAATCTGTACCAACGGAAAATACTTTATGAACTGTACTTGGTCAAACACCCAAAATCCAACTTAGAACTAGAGGAAGAGTTGGGGTACGAGAAAACACGCTATCATGAAATTGTAAACAATGCTTTGTTAGCTTTTGCGGAACTCTATAGAAACGGAAGTTTAGTTGCTCTAAGCGGAAAAATAGCGGAATAACAGTGGAGTTTCTAGACCATTTTTGATGATAAAATGGTAGTGTCGAAAGATTGGGTCAGGAAGCGTACGACGCCCTGGCTATTCGGGAACATAGCTCAGTTGGAAAGAGCATACGATTTCTAATCGTACGGTCGCAGGTTCGAGTCCTACTGTTCCTGTTGCATTTTATGCAAAAATTCCATATTTTTATCAAAAAAGCCGGACACACTATTGTGTAAAGGCTTTTTTAGTAGTATTATTAAATTGATAAAATGTATGGAGAGATTAAATATGAGTTTAGAAGCTGAAAAAAGGGTTACTTTGCATATTTCCGGTACATCCATGGATGATGAAAAGGGTTATGAGTTAAAATATCTTATAAAATCGTTGCAAAATTTTGAGAAGTTATCACAGAAAACATACTTATTTTTAACGAATCAGAATAGAATGACGACAGAGAATTCTGAAGATTTTAGAATCTATATAACAGATATTAGAGCTGGATCTTTTAAAGCAGATATTATTCTTTTTTGCCAAACTTACATATTACCGTTGGTTCCTATGGTTGGGGAGCATGGGGATTTGATTTGGGAATGTATTTTGAACTCTTTCGATTTTTTAAAACGAGTTTCCGCAGCTAAGAGGGAGGGAAAAAGTGTGCATATTGAAAATAATGGAGATAAGGCAGTCGTTTTTGTAAATAATGGCAATGATGTGACGGTCAATTATTATGAATATCCAAATTATGTGCCAGAATTAGGAAAGCAGTTAGCGCCGAACTTTACAGAGTTAGCTAAAGTTATCAATCCCAAGGTGGAGACTGTTAATTTTGCTTCTGACATGGGAGAGCTGACATTAGATTCTAATAATGCGAAATTATTTGAAAAACGGTCCTATCTGACGGAGGAGACGTTTGAGATAGTTGGTGAAATAACAGTGTTAAACTCTCATAGTTATACAGGTAAAATAAAAATATCAGATAACCAATCGTTCGATGAGGACGAATATAACTTTGAAGTCGCAAAAGATTTACGATACCCAGAATTTTTGCAATCAGGGGTGTTGCATAAAGTTAGTTATATTTGTTGCAAAAAGATAGTTTTTGATCCGACCAGTCCATTGAGCGAGAAAATAGTAGGAGTTAGAATTTTAGAAAAGCTATAGAACGCATTTAGTCACACGCCCGTGTGGCTTTTTTGATTGGAGGTGGTGGAAAATTGACGAAACTGACGTTAAAACAGAAACGCTTCGCAGATGAGTACATCATCAGCGGAAATGCGACAGATGCGGCGATTAAAGCGGGATATGCGAAAAAATCAGCCGCTGTAATTGGAGCAGAAAACCTAATAAAACCTAATATCAAAACTTATGTAACCGAACGAACAAAACAACTCGAAAGTAGTAAAATAGCTACTGCAATCGAGGTTTTGCAGGTTCTAACTTCTATACTTAGGCAAGAGTTGACGGAAGAGGTTGTTACTCTCAATCCTGCAACGGGTGAGTATGTTACTATACACAAAAAGCCTAGTATAGCAGAGGTTATAAAAGCTGCTGGAGAGGTATTGAAACGCTACCCTATTCAAGAACAACTTGAAAAAATCAAGCAGGAGAATGAGTTATTGCGTCTTAAAATCGAAACTATCAAAGGTGTTCAATCGGATACGCACTTGATGGAGAAGCTGTTGGAGATAATCGATGGTCAGGATTAAAAAATTATCCGCAAAACAAAAGGACATCATCAGACGTCCTTTTAATTATGAGTTAGAAGTCAATGAGGGTACGCCTCGAAGCGGAAAAACAACAGCAGGTCACTTTCGATATGCTAGATATTTAATTCAGAGTGAAGATGAGAATCATTTAATCGCCGCATACAATCAAGAACAAGCATACAGACTTTTTATCGATGGCGACGGAACTGGTCTTATGCACATCTTCAACGGGAATTGTTGGATAAAACATGATGACCGCGGGGACCATTTGCTGATTGATACTCCAAAGGGGCAAAAGCGCGTTTATTATAAAGGTGGTGGCAAGGTCAATTCTGTTGGAGCCATTACTGGTATGTCCCTTGGTTCTGTTGTCTTTTGTGAGATTAACCTGCTTCATATGGATTTTATACAGGAGTGTTTTAGGCGTACGTGGGCGGCTAAACTGCGCTACCATTTAGCTGATTTAAATCCGCCAGCACCTCAGCACCCTGTCATCAAAGATGTCTTTGATGTCCAAAACACTCGCTGGACTCATTGGACCATGGACGACAATCCAATTTTATCCAAAGAGCGTAAACAGTCTATTATTAACGGGTTGCGTAAGAACCCATACCTTTATAAACGAGATGTACTTGGCCAGCGTGTTATGCCTCAAGGTGTAATCTATGGTTTGTTCGATATGGACAAAAATATCAAAGATACCCTAATAGGCGATCCGGTAGAAATGTATTTCTGTGGAGATGGTGGCCAGTCTGATGCAACTTCTATGTCTTGCAACATCGTGACTAGGATTCGAGAAGATGAAAGAGTTAGATTTCAACTGAATCGTGCAGCTCATTATTACCACAGCGGTGCCGATACAGGACAAGTAAAGGCTATGTCAACGTATGCTGTAGAACTAAAAGCATTCATTCAATGGTGCGTTGCCAAATATCAAATGCGTTACACAGATGTGTGGATTGATCCGGCATGTAAGTCTTTGAGAGAAGAACTGCACAAAATCGGTATTATGACCCGCCCGGCGATGAATAATTCACACGATGTGTCCAGTAAGTCAAAAGGTATTGAAGTTGGTATTGAACGTGGACAGAACATCATATCTGACGAACGGTTTACTCTTGTTAATCATAACGAAGAGGAATACGACCATTATTATTTTTTGAAAGAAATAGGATTGTACAGTCGTGATGATAACGGTAAGCCAATCGATAAAGACAATCACGCAATGGACGAGTTCCGTTATAGTGTGAATGTCTTTGTTACACGGTATGTCAATTTTATTTAGAGGTTGATCAATGGGAATTGTACAAACTATAAAAAACATTTTTTTGAGGAGTAAATACATGGCAACAACAGGCACACTGGTCAGTTTAGTCGACCATCCGAAAATTGCTATCAGTCATGAAGAGTATGCACGTATTCAAAGCAATTTAACCTACTACGAGAGTAAATGGGATGATATCATTTATCACAATACAGCAGGGGAGAAAAAAACACGCCCCGCTCAACATCTACCAATAGCAAGGACCGTTTCTAAGAAGTTAGCCAGTTTGGTTTATAACGAACAGGCCGAAATTACTGTTAACAACACCGAGGCAAACAACTTTATCCAAGAAGTTTTACTGAATGACCGATTTAACAAAAATTTTGAACGTTATCTTGAAAGTGGATTGGCTTTGGGTGGGCTTGCAATGAGACCTTATATAGCAGGGAATAGGGTCCGTGTTGCATTTGTTCAAGCACCGGTCTTTTTACCTCTACAGTCTAATACTCAGGATGTATCAAGTGCTGCTATCGTCACAAAAACCACAAGGAGCGCAGGGGAGTCTAATATTTATTATACTTTGATAGAATTCCACGAGTGGGATGGTAGCGACTACTATGTTTCAAATGAGCTTTATCGTTCTAAGAATCCTTCCATTGTTGGTGAGCGCGTCCCTTTGTCGGAGCTATACGAAGATTTAGAAGAAAAAGTGCGCATTACAGATGTAAGTAGACCGCTCTTCACCTATTTAAAAACTCCAGGCATGAATAATAAAGATATTGATAGTCCTCTGGGGTTATCAGTTTTTGACAATGCAAAAACTACCATCGATTTCTTGAATACCACATATGATGAGTTCATGTGGGAGGTCAAAATGGGTCAGCGTAGGGTTGCAGTGCCTGATAGCATGGTGAAAATGAACGTTCAGACAGAGGATGGGGATATTCGCTTTGTCCAACGATTTGAAGCAGAGCAGAACGTCTATCAGATGTTAGGGAATGAAGAAAGAGGAATCGGTATTACAGACCTTACCACTCCAATTCGTGCAGATGACTATATCAAAGCCATCAACGAGGGTCTGAATCTGCTAGAAATGCAAGTCGGTGTTTCAACTGGGATGTTTACTTTTGATGGTAAGAGCATGAAAACTGCTACTGAGATTGTCTCCGAAAATTCGGATACTTATCAGCTGAGAAATAGCATCGTTAGCCTAGTGCAGCAGTCCATTAAAGAGTTAGTCGTATCTATTTGTGAGCTTGCGAGAGGTGCAGAGCTGTACAACGGCGATATACCCGTGTTAAAAGACATTGAGGTTAATCTTGACGATGGTATTTTCACAGACCGAAATGCCGAGCTTGACTACTGGACCAAGGCTCTAGCAAGCGGAATTGTTAGCCGAGAATACGCAATGAAAAAAGTTTTGGGTCTTTCTGATAACGAGTTGCAAACAATCGCGGCTCAAATTAATCAAGAAAAACCAAATCTTAGCGAAGTAGATAGAGATTTGTACGATGAATAGGCTATCGTTTGAGCAAGGAGACGAACAGTTCGAGCTTGAAATGCAGCAGGTTGCTGATATTTACAGTCAGTTATCGATTGAACTATTCGAGAATATTATCCGTCGATTGAAGAAGCGGGGGACAGCAGACCTTATCCGAGAGCCGTATATTTGGCAATTGGAGAAGCTGAATGACATGTACATGTTGACGGAAGAGAATGTCAAATTGATTGCTAAGCGTTCAGAGGTCGCAGAATCCGTTTTACGGGACGTTATCGAGAATGAGGGGTACAAGGTCTATCAAGACGTTCATGAGCAATTAACGCATGATTTGGGCGTTCCTAGCACTCCTAATCGCTACGGGACACAGGCAGCGTTGAAAGCCTATGCGAATCAAACTGTTCAAGAACTTGGGAATTTGATTAACACGACTTTAACTAAAAGTGTGCAAGATGTGTATAAGTCTGTTATTGAGCAGACAGTTGCAGGCGTGGTGATTGGTGCCAAGTCAGCAGATAAAGCATTATCTGAAACACTTATGAAATGGTTTGATAGGGGGTTCTACGGCTTTACAGATAAAGCAGGTAGGAAGTGGCGTGCAGAAACTTATGCTCGTACTATTATCAAGACCACGACGTTCAGAGTTTATAGGGATATGCGAGAAAGACCTGCTGAGGAATTGGGAGTTGATACGTTTTACTATTCGAAAAAAGTTAGTGCTCGTGCAATGTGTTCTCCCTTACAACATCAAATCGTCACCAAAGGGTCTTCTCGTGAACAGGACGGCGTTTTAATCTTGTCTTTGGGTGATTATGGCTACGGGACGGCTGGAGGCTGTCTAGGGATAAATTGTGGGCATTATTTAACGCCTTTTATCGTGGGTGTTAACCGCAAACCTGACTTGCCTGATTACTTGAAGAATGTTACATCTGAACAAGCCGAAGGGAACGCTAGGGTGCAGGCTCAGCAACGCGCCTTTGAGCGAGAGATTCGCAAGAACAAAGAGAGATTGCATGTAGCCAAAGCGATTGGTGATAAGGAGCTAATTCAGAAGTACCGTTTGAAGGGTGTAAATCTAAATGCGACTTACCGGGCTTACATCAACGAATATCCGTTTTTAGCTCGACATGTCAAACGTGAGCGGTACTATTATAATCCTGACAGTTATGCAAAGCAGGAATTGAAACTGAGAAAGAAAATCTCCGAATATCACTACATCAAAGATAACGAGATTGCTGATTTCAAAAGAATTGGCGGTAAAATCACAAATCCTGAGCGTAGAATTATTTATGCCTCCGATTTCAATAGTATGGGTTATATAGCAACCAATGCCAGCTTTGATATTAATAACGCTTTGAGAAGTAATGGAAATATTCTACTTAGTAGAGAAGAAAGCAAGGTAGTGTCAACTCTTGATGGAGTTATAGCTAAAAATAGAGCACTAAAAAACATCAAGGTTAGTAGGTTCGATAATAGAGACTACTACAAGGCTATCATCACAAGCAATGCTGATTTATTGAAAAAGTATGACAGCGTAGCTGACATGTTAAACTCTGGAAAGGCAACCTTTAGCAATGCTGGTTACACATCAACTAGTTATATTCCAAAATATAACTTCTTCAAAAATAGAGGCATTAAAACCATTATCAACATTCCAAAAGGAAGTAGGATATACTTTACAGATAATGATGCAGAGAGTGAGATTATTATACCGAGAAACGCAAAATATGATATAATTAGTGTGAAGGAAAGCAAAGCAGGCATTATCCTAGAAATGAATTTGAGAGAGGAGTGATATTATGGAGCTATCAGAAGCACTGGCTTATGTTAATTCTTTAGGTTTGAATACAGAGACCGTAGATTTCTCAGAGTTTACAGATGAGCAATTATTGAAAACAAGTATCACTGTTGACCTACTTTCGTTAGAGGAAGCCAAGGCTTTTGAGTCAGAGTTAGAGAGGCGACGACTTACAAAAAAATATTTTTTAATGAGAAAACCAAAGTATAGCACTTAGTTCAATCTAGGTGCTTTTCTTATACCCAAAAAAACGGGAGGTACACAATGAACAAACGTATCAAGAAAAAACGAGAATTAGTTAGCCAAGTGCAAGGAACAAAAGAAGCTGTTGATATTGTATTAGGCATAATTAAAAATTTAATAGACGAAAATACCAAACAAGCAGATGAAATCTTTGAACTACGCTCTACTGTTGAACGCAATGCACTAGCTACGAATAGCGAACTGAAGATTTTGCATGACAAGCTGAAAAAGCCTAAGAAGAAATCATTTTTTAACCGTAAATAATCGTGTGGATCTCCATGCGTTTTTTATTTTGTCTTTATCCGTAGACGTTAAAGAACGGAAATAGGAGCGACCAATCGCTGAATATTGGAGGATAGCCGAATGGCAGAAGAACAAACAGTAGACCACGCTACTGAAAACGTGGAAGAAGTGGCTGAAAAGACTTTCAGTCAAGAAGATGTTACTCGTGTAGGTAAAAAGGAGCATAGGAGCGGGTATGCAAAAGCAATTAAAGACCTAGGCTTTGCCGATGTGGAATCCGCTAAAGAAGCTTTGAAAGCCTATGAAGAGTGGCAAGAATCGCAAAAATCGGAGGCAGATAAGCAGGTAGAGCTAATCGCTTCGAAGGACAAAGAGTTGACCGAAGCACTTGATGCAAATAAGCGACTTGAAGCTAAAGTATCAGCTTTAACTCAAGGTGTGAACGCTGACTCTATTGATGATGTGATTGCTTTGTCGGAACGTTTGGTCAACGAAGATACGACGATTGATGAAGCGATTAAGCAAATTGTTGGTAAATATCCGCAGTTTGCAAATGTTTCAAATGTCACCGAGAAGAAACCTACCTTTACGGTGGTAGATAATCCGAGTGCAAGCACAAAAATAGATATGTCAAAAGAGCAATTCGAACAAATGACATATGTAGAACGTCTTGAACTCAAACAAACAAATCCTAAATTATACGAACAATTGAAAGGAAACTAATATGGCAACAGGATTAACAAAAATGGAACAAATGCTAGATCCTGAGGTTCTAGCGGATATGATTGATGCAGAAATCGGGAAAGCTATCCGATTTGCACCCCTTGCAGAAGTAGACACAACCTTGCAGGGGCAGCCGGGTACGACTTTGACAGTACCTAAATGGGACTATATCGGCGATGCTGAAGAGGTTGCCGAAGGAGAAGCAATCCCCGTTACTCAACTTGGTTTCACAAAAACCACAATGACTATCAAGAAAATCGGTAAATCTGTAGAAATTACAGATGAAGCGATTCTTTCAGGTTATGGTGATCCAGTTGGTCAAGCAGCTAAGCAGATTGTTCAGGCTATTGATCACAAAGTGGATGCAGATGTTTTGACAGCCCTCCAAGGTTCTACTCAGACAGTTACTGCGAGTATCACAGTTGATGGTCTGTCCAAGGCTCTTGACATCTTTAATGACGAAGACGACACGCCGACAGTTCTGGTCGTGAATCCAGCAGATGCTTCTGCCTTGCGACTTGACGCTGGCAAGACATGGCTATCTGCAACAGAAGTCGGCGCTAATCGTATTGTTTCTGGAGTATATGGCGAAATTTTAGGAGTGCAGATTATACGGTCTCGTAAATGCCCGAAAGGAACAGGGTTCCTAGTTCGTTCTGGTGCTCTTAAAATCATGTTGAAGCGTGAAACGATGGTAGAAACGGATCGTGATAAAAAGCGGTTGATTAACGCTATTATTGCGAATAAACACTACGGCGTATATCTTTATAAAGCTGAAAAAGCAGTTAAAATCACGTTTGCTCCTTCCGTGTAAGAAAGGAGCAAATAGATGCCTAAATATACAGTAAAAAAATCCTATACGGATAAAGATACAAACACTCTCTACGAAACCGGAGATGTTGTAGAACTCACAAAGAAACGTGCCGATGAAATTAATACGATGGGGAAGCTCTATTTTGGAGAAGAAGTAGAGCTTGTTAAAGCCCTCAAAAACTCTGAGTGAAGTAACTAGACAGGAGGATAGTCGTGGTTTTTTTAACGTTTAAAGAAGTTGTCAGCATCCTCGGTTCTGATAGAATTACCATTAAGAATTATAACCGGTTTATTTCCAAAGCTGAAGAAGTTATTGATCAGTTGACAAATCGTTACTATCGACAACATAAGCTACAAGATGACCCTGTAGAGTTTAGAGTAGAGCAATTTAAAAAAGCTATCTGTATGCAACTGCTTTACTTTTCTGATATGGAAGCCGATACTTTTGAAGGATTGAATCGTGAACCAGAACACATCAGCATAGGTCGCACTTCTATTTCAAAATCCGGAAAAACAGGCACCGGTAATTCCAGGATTATCCCCTTAGTAGCACAAGATGTCTACGGGTGTTTAGCAGGAACTGGCTTACTTTACAGGGGGATTTGAGATGAGATTACCAAAACCGCCTATGGAGATGTTGAACGAAACGATTGTCTATTTAGAATATATCGGTGAAGGTGACTATAACAAAAGAGAATATGCCGGTGGAGTTACTATTGAGCATGTCCGAATTGACCGTTCATCAAAATATTCTTGGAACGGAAAGAACAAGGAGATTCAGTACAAAGCGGTTGTACTGTGTTATCAAGGGTTGACCGTTCCATTGCCGAATTTTAGAGAACAATCAATACTTCGTTTTGATGGGAAAGAGCATGTTATTGTAAATGTGATTCAGAATAAGGAACCGTTCAAAGACGTGCTATATTCGGTAGAATTGGAGGTGATTTGATGTCAATTCGTATCAAGGTTGATATGAGTAATATCAAATCAAAATTAAGCAACCAGAGCATTCGCCGTGGGAAGTTAGCCATGGCGAATCAAATGCTGATGGACATGACCAATTTCGTTCCTATGGCAAACGAGAGTGGGGCCTTACGTGCTTCTGGGCACGTTATCGAAAATGGTAATGCCGTCGAGTGGAATACGGTATATGCTAGGGCACAGTTCTATGGCACTAATGGGATTGTAACTTTTCAACATTACTCAACCCCTGGGACTGGTAAGCGTTGGGACGAAAAGGCAAAAGCTATCCACATGACTGACTGGAAAGATAAATTTGTGAAAGGAGCTGGTTTATAATGGATTTTTTACAGCGCTTGAAAGACAGTATCAATCAGATTCACGATTTGCAGATTAAGATGAAAGTTGGATATTTAGACGATAGCGAGAGCTTGGTTGTCTATACTTTGCCGAACAGTGCTGTCAAACGAGAATATTATGACGGTACTAAAGAATTGACCCTAAATCTTGAAATAGCTATCAAATCACAAGATGGACAAATGGCAGAAGCTACTTTGTGGAGCATATCGAACTATTTGGAGTCGCTGACGGAGTTAGTGAGTTCAGATGATAGTTTTACATTTGAAGATATAGAAGTGGTCAGCAGACCGTTTGTGAACGCAATTCACGAACATGGTTGGCTGGTCTTTTTGTTAAATGCAAAAGCAAATATTACACAATACCAAAAGGAGAATAAAAAATGAGACAAAAAAATGCGATTCGTGGACATTTTATCGCACCGTTTACAGCAGGAGGTACAGAACCTGGAACCGATGCTTGGTTGGAAATTGCAAAGTGGATTTCAGACATTTCAGACGATACAGACGAGACAACCGCCGAAGAAGCGTACTACGACGGTGACGGGACGGCAGAAACAACTGTAACAGCTGTCAAAGGCGCCTATAGTGTTGAGGGGACTTATGACCCAGAGGACAGAGCGCAGGCGTATATTGCGAGTTTGAAATATAAGCTAGGCAATGAGCGTTTGGTGTGGCATAAGGTCGTGTCGTCTGACGGTAAGAAACAATGGATTGGTCTTGCAACTGTATCTGAAATTGTTGCTGGGTCTGGAGCAGCTTCTGATTATGAAGCGTTCTCTTGCAAGATTTCGTACAATTCTATTCCAAAAGAATCTGTACCAGCTAACGCTTAAGAGGGGGAATTCCCTCTTTTTATTTTCATAAGGAGAAGTAAATGGCAGAAAGTTTGAATATTGATGTGAAGCGTACGGGCTTTCCAGTTACGATTGGCGGTGTTGAATTATGGTTTGACACATCAAACGAGCGATTGGCTGAATTTTTCGACATGGAAGCTGAATCGGAACGGAAATTGACGGAGTTTCAGAAAGAAGTTGTTCAATCTAATATTGGAAAGGATATTGAGGAAAATTCAATTACGAAAGATACTGTCTTGGGAGCAGTGGAGCTTGAGAAGAAATTACTTAAAATTCAGTATGATTTGTTATTCGGTGACAGCACTTTTGCGAAGCTGTATGAAGAATTTCCAGATTACCAAGCTCTTGAGAATACATTTGAGCAGGTTTGCGCCTTAATTGAAGAAAAACTAAAAGAGTTGCAAATCGAACGTGAGGCAGTCGTGAAAGACCGTATTGCCAAGTACACCAAAAAAGGGATTTGCAAAAAGAAATAGGGTGTCAATATGAAATTGAACGATCCTTTAGAAACTGAATTTGAATTCGAGGGGCATACATACTCTTTGAACTTAGCATTTAATCGAGTTCTTGATGTCTTTGATTGTATTCGTGATGATGTCTTGTCTGACATTGAGAAAGCGATAGTTTGCGTAGAGATTATTACAGGAGAGAGTGTGGTGGAGTTTCCGCTTGTGGTCGATTTGTGGATTTATATCAAAGAAAATTTTATCGATTTAGCAGATGACGAGCCAGAACAGCTTGATTTGCATGGCAACCCTATGCCGAAAGCTCAAAAGAGCGACGATTTAGTACGGTTAGTTGACTTTGAGAAAGATGCAGAATATATCTATGCTAGCTTTTTGCAGGCGTATGGGATTAGTTTGCTTCAAGAACAGGATAGATTGTCTTGGATTGAGTTTGGTGCTTTGTTGAATGCTTTACCGGACAATACAATCATGCAACGGATTATTGAAATCCGTTCATGGAAACCTAAAAAAGGTGAAAGTCCCGAATATAGACAAGATATGCGTAAGTTAAAAGCAAAATACAGCTTAGAAGAATATAGAGAGGAGGAAGACTATGGCGGCTGATGGAAAAGTGACAATAGCGGTAGATGTTGATGGGAAGAAAGTTGACGTTTTATCTAATAATTTGGACAAACTTGGTCAGAAGTATTCTGGTGCCTTTCAAGATAGTAAGGGGCGTTGGCGTGATGCTACTGGTCGCTTTTTATCGATGCAAGAAAAAGCAGAAATGCTAGGCAAGAGCCTTGATAAGTCGTCTTTTTCTTTTAAAAACTTCGCCCTTGGCGGTGCTGCGTTTAAAGTCGCACAAGTAGGACTTGATTTGCTTACTAGCTCACTAGATGGAGCAATTAAGCGTTTTGATACACTTGAGAAATTCCCGGTTGTGATGAAAGCGATGGGGCATAGCGCAGAAGATGTTGCTGCTTCAACAGATAAGCTCGCTAATGGGATTGATGGACTACCGACAACCCTTGACGAAGTTGTCGGTACAGCTCAAAGGTTGACCTCTATTACAGGAAATATCCGTAAGTCTACAGATGTTACATTAGCTTTGAACAATGCTTTCTTGGCTTCCGGAGCTTCTAGTGCAGATGCCAGCCGTGGATTAGATCAATATAGCCAGATGTTGTCTGCGGGTACAGTGGATTTGCAGTCGTGGAAGACCTTGCAAGAAACGATGCCGTATGCTCTTCAAAAAACTGCGGAATCTTTTGGTTTTGCAGGCAAATCTGCTCAACGTGATTTCTATGAGGCCCTAAAAGGTGGCAACATTACTTTTGATCAATTCTCAAACAGATTAGTTGAACTCGATAAGGGTGTTGGTGGTTTTGCAGAATTAGCTAGAGAGAATAGCAAAGGAATCGGCACGTCATTTAACAACTTGAAAAACGCAATTGTAAAAGGCGTAGCAAATATTATTAAGAGTTTTGACGAGTGGGCAAAAGCTACAACAGGTAAAACTATCGCAGAAAATCTAGATAGCTTGAAAGGGATTATCAATACAACATTTAAAATCTTGAACAATGCTATTAAAGCTTCAACACCGTTGTTTAAAGCTTTTTTCTCTTTGATCAAAGGCGGTATATCCGTTTTGAGTTTTTTTACTCCACTAATAGCTGCAATGACGGCAGCCTTTCTAGCTCAAAAGGCAGTGGCTTCTGTTACTGCGATTATTAAGACTTATAGTACCGCAGTGCAAGTTATGAATGCAGCAGTTGCTTTATCTACTAGCGGCCAGATAGCTAATGCGGCAGCTTTCCTCTATCAGCAAGGAGTATTGAAAGTAGGTACAGTGCTGTATGGCTTATTAACAGGACAATTAGGTCTGATAACGGCTGGTCAAATTGCCGCTTCAGCTGCTACTGGATTGTGGGCAGCGGCAGTCGAGGCATTGAATGCTGCATGGCTAGCAAATCCGTTCGGGCTTGTTGTTGCGGGGATAGTCGCGGTTACGGTTGGGGTGATTGCTTTGTGGCAATGGCTCACAAGAGAATCGGAAGAATCTAAACGTCTGACGGCTGCACAAGAGGAACTAGCAGAGAGTACAGATAATTTAAAGAAATCCGTTAAAGATAGCGCAGCAGCAAGAAGAGATAGTTTACAAGATGTAGAAGCTAGTCGAGATTCTCATAAGAAACTTGCTGCAGAGATTGTCGAGCTTTCAAAAAAGGAGAACAAATCTGCTGGCGATAAGAAGAACTTACAGAAAAAGATTCAGGCTCTTAACGATTCTGTGGAAGGCTTGAATTTAGCTTATGACAAGAATACGGATTCACTATCACATAACGCTCAACAGATTGAAGATCGGATATCTGCCATGGAAGCCGAGAGTACGTGGGAAACTAGCCAGAAGAACTTGTTAGATATTGAGAAACAACGTGCGGATATCGGTGCGCAGTTGAATGAGATTTCTAAAATGCGTGCAGAATGGAATGCCGCCTCTGATGTATCGGATGCTAAACGACGAGAAGAGTTGAAGAAACTCAATGAACAAGAACTTGAGTTGCAATCTACTCAAGCAGCATTACAAACGGAATACGAGCAGACCTCCGCCGTCCAACAGGCAGCTGCTGAAGCAATGGCCACAGCGACGGAAAACGGAGCAGACCGTCAAGTTGTCGCTTATGAAAATATGTCAGAAGCTCAACGTACAGCGATTGATAACATGCGTTCCAAATTTTCGGAGTTATATGACACAACAACCAGTATGTTTGATGCAATTGAACAAAAAACGGCTATATCAATCGAGCAAATCAATGCTAACTTGGAAACGAATCGAGCGGCAATCGAACAGTGGTCTTCTAATCTTGCAATTTTAGCAGAACGAGGTGTCGATCAAGGTGTTTTGGAACAATTGCGCCAAATGGGACCTGAGGGCGCAGCTCAAACTCAAGTTTTTGTTGATGCAACAGCTGAGGAACTAGCAGGTCTGCAAGAGAATTTTAGAGCCAATACAGAGGCGGCTAAGAATGCTATGGGAAGTGTTATGGATTCCGCTGGTGTAGAAATGCCGGAGAAGGTGAAGTCCATGGTGACGAACATAGCAAGTGGCTTGCAAGCTGAACTGGCAAATGCAGACTTTGGTTCGCTAGGTAAAGAAATTCCAAACGGAGTAACAAAAGGTATTGACGAGGGCGCAAAAACTGCGAGTGATTCCTCTCAAAAGTTGAGCGAAGAGATTAGAAATCGTTTCAAGGAAGATATGGGCATCAACTCTCCTTCTCGTGTCTTTACAGAATTTGGAGATTTTATCACACAAGGTTTAAGTAAGGGGATAACAACAGGAAGTATTGGCGTAGTAGTTCAAATGGGGCTGTTAGCTAATCAAGTACAGATTCCGTTTATCTCATTACCGATTACTTTCATCAATCTGGGTATGATGGCAATGTCTGGATTTGCAAGTGGGATTTATGCAGGTTCTGGTTCAGTGATTGCTGCGGCTCAGTCAGTCGCTAGTCAGGTAAAGTCTACGATTAAAGAAGCGTTAGAAATCCATTCTCCGTCTCGTGTAATGCGAGATGAGGTTGGGCGTTTTATTCCACAAGGTATTGCAGTTGGTATTGAAGCAGATTCTGATGTTGTGATGAAATCAATGGAGAAGTTAAGGAAAGCTTCAGCTATTCAATTTACGCCAGAGGTTGCGCTTGGTGTGGATAAGTCGTTCGCTAATCAAGTGACCATTAAGAACACGATTTCGCACCAAATCAGCGAAAAAATCGATACGATGACTGATAAAGCAGGACAAATGGTAGAAAGAGCTCTTGAAGTGGCCGAACAGGCCGTCAAGCGCCCTGTAAACATGGTGCTAGATGATGGCGCTTTGGTTGCTAAGATTGGACAACCAATGACTAATTATCAAAACGACAAAATCAAAATAGATAACATGATGAGGGGGATTATCTGATGAATAATGACACTATTACTATCAACGGATTCGACCTCTCAGAGGTTATCCGAATTATTGAAATTATCCGCCCTGTGGGTAATGTTCGTAGTATTGCAACTAATGATGCTCCACTTTTAGGAGTGAATTTACAGGAAGTGAGAACAGGAGCTAAAATCATTAAGGTTAAGTTTGCTATGCAAGAAAGAAACGGCATGACACTTGAACAGGCTAAACATACCCTAGCAGGGGTATTCAACACCTCTGAGGCTGTCAGAATTATTATTTCTGATGAACCTGATAAGTACTATATGGGTCTTGTGGCCGGATCCGTTGATATGGACAATGTGACAAGGTGGTTTCAAAAAGGGGAGTTTGAGCTCCTTATCCCAGACGGTGTTGCGCACAGCACTACTTACCGCAAGTTTGACAATGGTACGGTACAGTCTGACAAGATTGTCTTCAGTCTTATCAACGATGGCAATGTGCCAGCCTTTCCTATAGTCACCGTCAAGCATA
>NZ_SPOZ01000034.1 GCF_004569635.1 Streptococcus sp. LYSM12 | reverse complement strand
TAGGCTTCCAACTGTTCTAAGGGAATTTTGCGAGACTTAGCAACACGTTTTTTCCGCTCTAGATGCCCTTGTTCTGAAAGTTGTTTTTCCCAAACGTAAAGTGTGTTTGTGCTAATGCCAAAAAGCGCACAGGTTTCTTTTTTGCTGTGACCAGCAGTTACGTATTCTAATACTCGGTTCCTAAAATCTAAATCATATGCCATATAACTACTATACCATATACTGTTTATAAACTAAAGGAGTATATCATGCTGTTGACAGTTGAAAATGAACTGCTGTGCCTTTTGGTTTCAAGGGAACAACAAGCTATAGTCATTTCGATTATCTTTTGTTACTTCGTTCACTCGCTTTGCTGTACTCTCGTACAGCCTGCAGCTCCTTGCCTAGCACTAACAGTAAACCAAATGATCCTATTTTCAACTGTACCCTCTGGTACTCTATAAAAAGCAACAGTTGACGAGCAATAGAGCCCATGAAAAATGAGAATTCCCTATTCAAACGTTTAACAAATACCCCTAGAAAAGAGTATCTTCGCATGCTCTCTTCTAGGGGATATTTTATTCTTTGGTTCTTTTTAGTAGACCAACTGTCTATTTACTCTTCTCAAGCAAGCCAATCAGAGATGCTTATCTATCTTTGACTGCTTTGCTCTTTTGCTTAGTAAATTTGTTGTAAGAAACAGACAACTTGTAAAGAAACTAAACCAGATGACATGTCCTCCAAAAGTCTGACTGCCTGTAGTAGGGAGGCTCCTTTCCTTGGTAGAATGAAGAACTTTTCCAACACCAGTCACATTTTCTGTAGAAACGGATGTAGAAGTTGGCACTTTAACAAGCAAAACTTCTTCCTTAGAAAGTACAGGTTTCGTAGCACTCAAGGAAATCCTTACTGGTTGCGGCTGTAGGTTCCAAATAAACGGATCTGCTGGCTGGCTTAGAGGATGTCCTTTGTCCGGCGCAACTTCTTGAGGCTTCACGCCATCTAATTGAGCAACTGCTCCCTGTAAGACAGCAAAGACAAGATCCACCTCTTCTTGACTGGCAAGTGCCTGACCTAACATAATCCGCGCCGCTGCAAGCGCTTGGTTATAAAGCGCTAAACTTGGCGGTGTGGCATAGAGGTAACTGTCGGCTGTTGCTTGGAAAGCTGGCTGGTTTGCCACAAAATCGTTTAAAGCTGCTTGGTTACCCGCACGACCATCTAGTTCTTTTATAGCTTTTTCCAACTGGGCAAGAGCTTGATTCACTTCTTCTTGGCTAGCCTGTGGATTTTTGAGGAGAGCTTGTGCCTTTGCTAGTGCTTGCTCATAATTATCTTGTTTCACCTTACTTGCAAACAGATAGTTCGCTGCTGTTTTTTTCCAATTTTCATCTTTTTGGACGAGTTGGTTCAGAGCTGTCATATCCGTTTCTTTGCCGTCTAGGGCTCGCTGTGCTTGTTGAAGTTGCTGCAACTGAGCATCCACCTCTTTTTGGGTCACATTTTCTTTTGCAATCACTAGTTGTCCCATTCGATAAGCTGTATCGTAAAGGTTTTTCTTCTCCTTGGTAGCATTGTAGTACGCAACAGAAGCTACAAGAGGTTGATAAGCATCCAGTTCAGCGGAAAGTTTTGTCAAATCAGTAGCTTTCCCATCTAAGGCTTTCCATGCTTGAGTCAAGTCTTTCCTTAATTGATCTAAGGTTTCCTGATTCGTCTTTTCACCAACAGCTGTTTGCGCTTTAGCTAGAACTTTTTCATAATCAGTAACGTTGTTTTCAGTAGCATTATAATAAACGGACTGCTCTGGTAATGATTTCAACTGCGCTATCAGAGCAAGTAGCTCTCTTTTATCGCTAATAGTTAGAGCTAGGTGATTATTTTGATTCTCTAGGACTTCTACTTCTTTCGGATCTTCTAAGATATCAATGCCCTCTGGTAAGTTGACGTGGAACGTGTACTTGCCTGTCGGCAAATCTTTCCCATATCCATTTGCTATATATTTTGCAAGCGGCAAGACAAAGACTCGACCGTCTGCATCAATCAGACTTACCGTTGCAGTATCTGGAATGGCTTGATTGAAGCGAACATCAATAGGAGACCAGGTAAGAGGACGAGCTAGGAAATCAAGCGACTGATAACTGTTATCTTCTCCTATCTGAACAGAAGCAATTGGCTGACTAACCAACTTTAGATTATCTTTATCATAAGCAAGTAATTCAACACGATACTCCCCAAACGGCAGGGAAATTGCTCCAGAGGGGGTCAATGTTGTTTCCACCACATTCCCATTCATATCACGAATGATATACGAGTATTTGCTGGAAATAGGAGTCAACTGTTCTGCATCTTTCAAAGCAATTCTGAGGCGCCCAGATTGATTATCCTGGCTGATGATTTCAACTAAAGACACTTCTTCTCTATTTCCTGCATGGTCTTCTACTGCATAGTAGAAATCCTTGAGATCTATCTGACTAGGTAGCGTATAACTTCCATCTTCATTGCGATCTACAAAGACCTTGTTGTCAAAGTAGACTTGCTTCCCACTTCTCTTTAATTTTCCAGTTGTATAACCTTTTCCTTTTGCATCTTTAGAAATATAAAAGACTTGCTCGCTACGGATACCTGATCCACCTTTTTCAATGACTGGACGTGGTAGGAAAGTGCGAGTGCTTTCATTGTAGATTCCGGTCGTAATCTCTGGGCTTTGGCGATCCAAACGAACATTGAATTGTATCATTTGTTCCTTGGCTCCTGGAACCATTGGGAAGTAACGGACAACATACTGATAGTCCCCATCTGGCAAATCGGCTCCATTCTGATCCACTCCCGTCCATACCGTTTCTGACACAATCGTTGACTTAGGATTTCTTTCATCCCCAGAGTAGTAGTTCTTATCTCCTTCTACTCCTTTGCTCTGCCAGAGAGGATTGCTCAAAGATGTATCGTCCGCCGCATAGACACTAGCAACTAAATTGCGATAATTCCTTAGAAAGACTCCTTGCAAGGCTATCAAATCCTGGTTGTCATCTCCGTTTGGTGAAAAGGCAAGGCGGATATTTCCAGTTTTATCTAACTGAAGGAGAGTGCTACCTTTTAAACCTAGCTGACTACCTAAAATCATAATATCACGGTCACTACGTGCATTTCTAGAATGGACATATTCAGAAGCATCTGTTACCAAAGCAGTCGCGTCACTATTTCCTAGTGCAGCTCCCTCTTCTGTTCGTTCAAAGTAAAAACCATTTTGATTTTCTTTCAACAGATCATAGATGCTCTTTTCAAGAATGGGAAGATTTTGCCATTCTCCTTTAAAGCCAACATAAGGAATGCTGACTACTTCTTGGTTATCTGCATCCAAGAAACGAACAAACCCCTCTAAATAGTATCCATTTGGCATTTCTTTTAAGAGATCTTCATGGAAGCGGCTTGCATCTACATCAATTGTAATTTCTGTACTACTATTGGCTTGCACAGTAACCGTCTGTCCCTTGATTTGGTCCAAAAATCTTGGAGCAAGAGTAATGCGTCCATCTACTACCGTGTCTGTCGTCAATTCTGTCACATAAGTCAGCGTCTTAGCCTGATCGCTTATATTGTGCAGAAGAAGTGACAAACGAAACTTAGAGTCAACATTTCCTAGGCTGATACTAGCATAGTCATTTTTTCCTGTAACATATACGTCTTTTGTCATTGCGGCATAGGTATTGACAAGACCTGCTCCTTGCTGCCTTGGTGAAGTATAGGCCTTACTCTCCTCATTAAAATGTGGGGTTGCTGTACTCATCATTAAGTGCTTGATTAATCTCTCAAGTTCTTCTGGAGTCTTGGTTGGAAACTTACTAATAAGATGTTGCTTGAGTAAGACCGCTACCCCTGCTACGTGAGGAGTTGCCATACTGGTTCCATTTTTTGATTCATATTTTCCATTATTGATAGCAGAATAGATGGCACCTCCGGGTGCTGCGATATCTGGTTTTAGCTCTCCATCTGCACTTAGCCCCCAGCTAGAGAAGTCTGATAATTTCTCCGCATTTGGATTCGGAATCATCCCCATCTGCTTGTTAAACTGAAGCTGGTAATTGCCTTTTGCCAATTCTTCTCCTGCTTCTAACGAAATAAAGGCACTTGGAATCTCCTTGGCAACAGCGTCAAGCGACATGCTAATATTCGCTCCCTCTTGATTATTGAAGATAACAACACCTATTGCTCCCTTTGCTTTTGCATTTTTTATTTTATCTGTAAACGTAATTTCTCCACGCTTAATGAGAGCAATTTTTCCTGTTAAATTGATTGAGTTGAGCTCAGCTTCTTTTCCCAATCCTGCATAAACATAGTCATAAGACTTTCCTACTTCAAATTCCTCCATACTCTCAGACACAATCACTGGAATTTTTTTCGCAGAAGAACCCTCAGAGGAAATAACAGATAACATCTCACTGGTAATCATAGAGTTATTGTAAGAAGCAACAGAAATAGAGCCTGCCGCTGTTGAGGGATTTGCAACCAAACCATAGTCGGGATTTTCTGCCAAAGGTGCTGCATGACCTGACCCAAAAGCTCCATCATTTCCCGCTGCAATCACTACAATTACACCAGCTTTCTTCGCACGAATGATGGCCTCATCAAGAGCTGATCCAACATTGATCAAGGAACCATTTGCTCCTCCCAAGCTGAGATTGATACTATCTGCCCCTAATTTGACAGCATCTTCTATCGCACGTACATAGATAGAAGCAGTGGTTCCTGGATTGGTATCTGAAAAGACACGCATAAAGATTAGTTGAGCTTCTGGTGCAACGCCATAGATATACTCCCCACTACTATCTAATTTGGTAGGATTTCCCACAGCAATCCCTGAAACGTGCATTCCATGTGACCCCTCTTCAGCTTCCTTGATTTGGGAATTACTATCCATGTAGTTGTGGGCAAAGATAACCTTATCACTATACCATTTCCCGTAATTGATCCCTGCACTTTCCTTTACTGTTTCAAAAGAGGCCTGATTTGGATACTTTGCAACAGAGGCATCCGTCAGATGCAAAACGTCATGTTCCACATCCAGTCCGGAATCAATCACTGCAACAACCATTCCCTCTCCTTTGTATCCTGCTTTCCAGACAGCTGGAACATGAATGAGCTGATTACTACTATCACTCAACGGTTGCGCAGGTTGAGCTTGCGTTGTCAAATCAGCTAAAACTGGTGCTTCTGACGCTGGTACAGCCTCTTTTGATTCTGGTAGAACTAGTGGAGATGGTGTAGATTCACCTGTGTCCGTTGAAGCAACTGGGGATGAGCCAGATTCTTCTGTGTCCGTTAGAATGACTGGGGCTACTGCAGAATCCTCTGTTTCTCTTGCTGTAACTGGACTTGACACTACACTCCCGCTAGCAGCTTCTTCTGGACTGTTCTGCTCAGAGATAGCAAGACTAGGAGATGTTGCTACTTCATTCTCATCAGCCTGAGATGCTAAATCTTCTACACTTGTAGACATCTCTTTTTCTAGCTCATGATTTTCAATGACTAGACCACTGCCTACTGCCATCTCTTGAGAAGAAGCTTGCCTTTCTTCTGCAAAAACAGGACCAGCAACTGAAAACATAGCCATGCCAAGCATCACAGAAACAAGGCCTAGCTTATACTTTCGTAAAGAAAAATGCTCTTTTTTCATAGGTATCTCCTTAAAAATAAATTGATTCAGTTGTGCATCTAAATCTTACTATCTATAATAAGAAAAATATTCTGAAAATTCAAGTTTTTTCAGAATATTTTTTCTATTGTTCGGGATATCCTTTACTTTTTCATACCCCATGAACCTCAAACATCTAAATAGGAAGCGGGAAAGAACACGACAGATAGAAAAAGAGAGGCGTTTGAAAAGAACCACTTATACTGTCTATTATAAGCGCTTCTTTTCAGTTTTTCCTCTCTTCTTATATTCTAGGTTCGAGCTGAAACAGGCTGGGAATAACCGTTTCATTCCTGCCTCCACGGTTGATAAGACCAGATTGGGAGCTATGTATCGTCATTTCGTTTCTATTTTTATGACTTCGTTCACTCGTCTTGCTGTACCATTGAGAAAAGTTACACTTTTCTTATCTGTCACTTGAAATAGTTATCAACTATTTCAACTACCTGCGACTCCTTGCCTAGTACTAAAAATAAACGAAACGGCTATAAAAAGAAACGCCATGTTCTAGTTTTAGCCAGCTCCCAAGGTATGCTATCCCTTGGGAAGTGGGGCTAACTGAGCTTAGCGAAGCCATTGATTGCAAGTTAACGCATACTTCAGGAAAATAGACTAGGGAAAGCACTCGAAGATAGGACATTGTTCCTGCATATGTAAGGAAATAGGTTAAAAACCTCTACTGGAGCTTTTCTCGGACTTTGTATCTTGATGTAATTGAACTCACCCTAAACTCTGTGTGAAAAAAAAACGCAAATGTTCTACTTTAGGAAGTAGGCTGAAAACCTCCAGTGGAGGTTTTCACTCGTCGTATTTCCTATTTTTCAGTCGCTTTTTTCACGCCCTCGTATCTTGATGTAACTGAACTCGCCCTAAACTCTGTGCGAAAAAGAAACGCAAATGTTCTACTTTAGGAAGTAGGCTGAAAACCTCCAGTGGAGGTTTTCACTCGTCGTATTTCCTATTTTTCAGTCGCTTTTTTCACGCCCTCGTATCTTGATGTAACTGAACTCGCCCTAAACTCTGTGCGAAAAAGAAACGCAAATATTCTACTTTAGGAAAGACGAAGCCGTTGCAAAGTTTATTTACTTCCAAGGTATGGCTACCTGAGTTTAACAACTAGAAAGCGAAGTCATTGGTTGTAAGTCAACCTGCTTCGATTGTTTAGCGGTATCTAGCTGGCTCCTCTCTGCATTTCATTTGTGACGAGCCTAGCTATCTTCGCAGGGGTCTCACAACGAAGCGTTCCGCTTCTGTTCGGCCGCCTATTTTCGCTTTGAGTTTTTTACGGGCTTTGTATCTTGATGTAATCGAACTCGCCCTAAACTCTGTGCGAAAAAGAAACGCAAATGTTCTACTTTAGGAAGTAGACTGAAAACCTCCAGTGGAGGTTTTCACTCGTCGTATTTCCTATTTTTCAGTCGCTTTTTTCACGCCCTTGTATCTTGATGTAACTGAACTCGCCCTAAACTCTGTGCGAAAAAGAAACGCAAATGTTCTACTTTAGGAAGTAGGCTGAAAACCTCCACTGGAGGTTTTCACTCGTCGTATTTCCTATTTTTCAGTCGCTTTTTTCACGCCCTCGTATCTTGATATAACCGAACTCGGACTAAGCTCTGTGTGAAAGGGTAGCAATGCTTTCAATCCAGTAGGCAGTTGACTATCTACACTTTCTCAAACATATCAAAAAAGCATTCGTAAGTCTAAGTGGTTTCCTCTAAAGTTTCCACGATAACTTGATACAATTCCCTACGTTTCTCAATCCATAAGGGACGGTCATCTTCATCGTAAGTGCGATTAGTGAGAAAGATAGCTGCTAGCTGCTGCTCGGGATTGACTAAAAGAAAGGGACCCGTATAACCTGTATGATCTAGCCAACCACCCGCTTCAAGATTCCAGACTACCGAACGCGGTTTTGAGAAGCTGATAGTTTGAGATAAATTTCTGGTAAATTCCTCTTCTAGGTAATGATTGAGAAAGAGCTCCAAATCCATCAAAGTTGAAAACAAGCCTGCAGAACCACAATGTACTCCCAACACCTTGGCCTTGGGATCATGGACTACTCCTGGCTGCTCTCCTTTTTTAGTTGGTACTGCAGTCTTAACTGGTCCAAATTGCGTTTCTGTCATGCCCCATGGTGTAAAAATACGCTCCTGCAAAATGACATTCAGGGGCTGGTCTAGCAGCTCTTCCAGCATAAAACCAAGTAAAATGAGGTTGATATCCGTATAATGAAAAGCCTTATTATCTGTCACGCGAATCGCTTCAATCGCTGCCTTTAATGTTTCAAAATCCAACCGATCACGATTGGGAATATAGGGATCAATGCCCGTTGTATGAGTGACTAGTTGGCGAATGGTGACACTCTCATCATGAAATCTAGGATAGTAGGTCTTCAAAGACTGATCCAGTTCAATCATCCCCTCTTGCAGTAAAAAAAGGAGGATTGTACCTACTCCGACAACTTTTGAAACAGATGCCAGATCGTAGGTCAATCCTGTTTGTGTAGCGAGTTTCTCTTCACTACAGCCTACATAATACTCCTCCCATTTACCATGATGATAGAGGGCTAAACTCGCTCCGCGATATAATTTTTCAGCCATTTGCTGGTCTATTTTTTCTAAGATAGGCTTCATTTTTCAAACCACAGTTCAATATTACTCATGTCAGTCGTCTGCAAAAAACGCTCTTTCTTATCCTTAAAGAAAGGAGCTCGCAGCTTCTCTTCTAGCTCCAACCAATCCATATCTACTGGAACAGGGATACGCAAACTATCTAAATCCCAAATCGTTTCTGCCTCAACCAGTAAATCCTCACCCTCAGCTTTACGAAAATCAAGCATGTCTTGCCCTGGCAATAGTCGCTCATAAAAGGCATAACTTTCTACAGGCTGCGGTGTATTGATCATAAGCTTTTCAACTGAAAAGGCTGTCAATTTCTCAAAACCAGCTAAGACACGAAAAGCTACTGGGGGTAAAATCTCTACAAGCTGTGCCGCATCCTCTTCTGCATGGAGCAAGAAACAATCATTTTCTGGCGAAACACTTTCAAAGGCATAGCCATTAGCACCTCTATAGAGTTTGGTAAATACGGCACCGCGTGCTAATAAGGCCTCAATTTCTTCAGGATGATCCACCCGAATCACGATTTTATGAAGCTTTTTCACACCTTTCACAGCACGCGTCCGCATGCTTGGTGATTCAATCAAGACCAGCTTTGTCTCTGCAGTTTTTCTATCTCCAAATTCTGCAAAGGCAGCTTCTTCTAAATAGGTCTTAAACCCGAGATTATCTTCTAAAAATCGCTGATTAGCCCCACGATTATTAATCCGAATAGCTGGAATTATCTTCTTCACTTTCATCATATCCATTTCCCTAACTTCAATACCTCTCTATTGTAATGGAAAATGATCAAATTTACAAATAATTAACGATAAGAACCTGCATTCACAATTCATTACTTGCATTCAAGGCGATCTTTTCCCACTTGCTGGTGCTTCCTATTGTGCAGTCAAAAAACGCTACCATGATAGAAGAAGTCGTTACTATACATAAGAACTCATCAGACTGTCTAAACGCTAACAAGTGCTACTAGATGAGGAGGGTACAGCTAGCTAACTTATGGTTAGACTATTAGAGTTCTTCTCCATCCCTGGTAGCGCCGGAACAAGGCTACAAGCATTAGCGGTGAACTCAGTGATATAGTCTTTTGGTTTACTTTTAGTACTAGGCAAGGAGCTGCAGGCTGTACTGGAGTACGGAAAAGCGCGTTAACGAAGTCATAAAAGATAAACGAAAGGATTATATTCGCCATTTTCAGTCTGCCAACCAGGTAAATACCAATGATAGCACTGAGCTCAGGCACTGCAAATCTGGCAACTTTCTTACTAAGGAACACATCACAAAGCGTGGGCACCCTTATGCCAGAAAGGTTTCTAAGTGCATTCACACCTTTTTATCTGCCAATCACACCAATCCATGTCATATCGCTAACTTTTATGAGAAACGAAAAAGAGATCGTCTTTTAGTTTCTAGTCAACGAGCTGTAAGCTGTACTGGAGTACGGCAAAACGAGTGAACGAAGTCATAAAAGATAAATGAAAGGACTATAATTGCAAATAGCTTCAACATAAACCACCTAGATTGCCTCTGTACATCATCTCATCAGGACAAAGTATACCTCATGACGCACAGAACAAACTTTACGACTATACTGCTATCCAAGGTCACCAAATCTGACGATGTCCTATCCTTAGAACAACTTTTTTCAAAAATACTTGATATAGCCGTTTCGTTTATTTTTAGTACTAGGCAAGGAGTCGCAGGTAGTACAGCAAGACGAGTGAACGAAGTCATAAAAATATAAACGAAATGACTATAAGATGCACTTTTACTATGCAAACATGTCAAAGGTATCCGTTCGAACTCATCTTGTAGACAGTTTCTTGAAGCTCATTCAGAAAATAGTTAGTCTTAGCAAATCGCACTATACTTGACAAATGATAGAAAAAGAGGCCTCATGACCTCTTCTTCTCTTATCCATAAATCAACTTGTAAAGCGCTACAGCACTGATCCCTGCTGCGATTGGCGCAACAACCGGTACCCATGCGTACCACCATTTTGAATCAGCTTTCGCTTGACCAAGAACTGCTTGTGGCAATAAGTGGTGCAAGATACGTGGACCCAAGTCACGAGCAGGGTTAAGAGCTGGACCTGTTGGACCACCTACTGCCGCTACAAGCGCCATCACCAAGAAACCAAGCGCTAAGTGAGCAACATTCAAACCTGGGTTTAAGAAGTTACTCATTTGAATTTTCAAGGCCGGATCAGATAAATCTGCTCCTTGTTTTGCCACAAAACCAAGTACTTCTGCACCAAAGTAATGTTTGGTAATCGCCATTGCACCAAAGAACAAGACGAATGAGCCAAAGAACTCGTTCAAAAATCCATTGATCCACGATGCCTTGCGGCTCGCTGCTGTACCGTCATCAAGGGCTGAAATGGTTGAAAATGATCCCAAAATGTGGTTTGAATTTTCTGTCTTCAAGAAGTATGGACGGTAGATACCGACAACGACTGCTTGACCTGCAATCGCACCAAGCATCTGTGCTGCTAGATAACCAGGAACCAAGGCCCAATCAAAGTAACCAGAAACAGCTAAACCAAGGGTAAAGGCTGGGTTGATGTGATTTCCAGAAACATTTCCGAACATCAAGGCTGGCATCATAACTGCCAATCCGTAACCGATGGCA
Organism: Streptococcus sp. LYSM12; assembly: GCF_004569635.1. Taxonomy (GTDB): domain Bacteria; phylum Bacillota; class Bacilli; order Lactobacillales; family Streptococcaceae; genus Streptococcus. The sequence goes on along the minus strand of NZ_SPOZ01000034.1, from coordinate 8,176 downwards.
ATCAAGATCCAACCTGAGTTGTTTCCTTTTGTGCCTTTCAAATCAACGTTGGCCACTGTTCCATTTCCTAAGATAATGAGCAAGGCCGTTGCAAGAAATTCTGTAATGTACTTAGTATGTACTGCTACATCCATTTTTTCAGATCCTCCAATAATTTTTAGACAAACACTATTGTATCAGCTATAATAGGTAATGTAAAGACTATTTTATCATTTAGGAGAATGTATGCGTTTTAATCAATTTTCTTATATCCAATCATCCCAAAAAACAATGCTGAAAGAGTTAACAGACTTGGGATTTTCTCTCCAACCCGAAATCAGCGACAGGAAAAACTTGATTCACTTTGTCCGCAAGGTCTTATTTTTAACAGCGAACACCGACATTGCTCTATCAAACCTCCTTGCAGATTGGGAAACTGATCTCTTGACTTTCTTTCAATCAGATAGGGAAGTAACCGAGCTTGTTTTCTATCAAGTAGCCTTTCAGTTGCTCGGATTTGTTCCTGGAGTAGACTATACAGATGTTATGGAATTTGTTGCGGAGAGCCAATTTCCGATTATATATGGCAATCTAATTGAAAACCTCTACCAGCTTCTAGCAACGCGAACCAAGTCTGGCAATACCCTGATTGATCAACTGGTCAGCGACGAATTTGTTCCTGAAAATCAAACCTACCATTTCTTCAATGGAAAGTCCCTTGCAACTTTCTCAACTAGCAAGCTCATCCGCGAAGTGGTCTATGTCGAAACCCCTGTTGACACAACCAATGCTGGTCAGACAGACATAGTCAAAGTTTCCATTTTACGCCCTAACTTTGCAGGGAAAATCCCTGCAATCATCACCAATAGCCCGTATCATCAAGGAGTGAACGATCAAGCTAGCGACAAGGCATTACATAAGATGGAGAATGAACTAGCTATCAAAGAGCCTAAACGGATTAAAGTAGAGCAAAGAATGATGAAAACCTTACCTGCTGATGAGCGGACACTTCCTATCAGCAAGGCAACTGAAAAGGTTGGGCATATCAGCTCCTACTCACTCAATGACTATTTCTTGGCCCGTGGTTTTGCCAGCATCCATGTTTCAGGCGTGGGAACCCTTGGTTCGACAGGTATGATGACCTCAGGAGACTATCAACAGGTCTATAGCTTTAAAGCGGTGATTGATTGGCTCAATGGTCGCGCAAGAGCCTATACAGACCATACCCGCTCACACATCGTCCGTGCTGATTGGGCAAATGGAAAGGTTGCAACGACAGGACTCTCCTATCTAGGAACCATGTCAAACGCGCTTGCTACAACAGGCGTAGAGGGGCTAGAAGTCGTAATTGCCGAAGCTGGTATTTCGTCCTGGTATGACTATTACCGAGAAAACGGACTTGTGACAAGCCCTGGAGGCTACCCAGGTGAGGATTTGGATAGCTTGACTGCTTTAACCTACTCAAGAAGCTTACAAGCAGGCGATTTCCTGCGGGTCAAAGACCAGTACCAAACCGCATTGAAGGCTGAAAGACAGGCACTTGACCGTACATCTGGCGACTATCATTCCTACTGGCATGACCGCAACTATCTTCTACACGCTGATAAGGTTACGTGCGAAGTTGTCTTTACTCACGGATCACAAGACTGGAATGTCAAGCCGATTCATGTCTGGAATATGTTTCATGCCTTACCAGAAAAGGTATCAAAACACCTCTTCTTTCATAATGGTGCTCACGTTTACATGAACAACTGGCAGTCTATTGATTTTAGAGAGTCAATGAATGCCTTACTTACGCAGAAATTGCTGGGACAAAACAACTCCTACCAGCTTCCTCAAATTATCTGGCAAAATAATAGTATGGAGCAAAGCTGGACAGAACTAAAACAGTTTGGTAGCCAAAAAGAACGAACTTTGCCTCTCGGAAATGATGTCCGCACAATTCAAAACCACTATCCAGAAGAAACATTTGCCAAGTATAGCAAAGCCTATCCTAGCTTTTTAAAAGACCTCTTTGAAGACAAGGCTCAGCAAATTACGATTGACCTGCCGCTTTCAGAAGAATTACACCTAAACGGGCGAGTGCGCCTTAAACTCCGTGCCAAATCAAGCGTAGCCAAAGGACTCTTATCCGCACAGATGTTAGATTTAGGTTCTGCCAAGCGCATCGCTCCAATTCCTAGCTTGAAAGCTCGGGCTAGTCTGGACAACGGTCGTTTTTACGCTACAGAAAACTTAATGGAACTTCCATTTGTTGAAAGTCCCTACCGCGTCATTACAAAGGGCTATCTTAATCTACAAAACCGTACCAATCTCCTGCTAATTGAAAGTGTCCCTGAAAATGAATGGATGGATTTTGAATGGGAATTGCAACCAACCATTTACAAATTAGGCAAAGACAGCATCATCCGTATCGTTCTTTATACGACAGACTTTGAATGCACCATTCGCGACAATGGCGACTGGCTGATAGACATTGACTTAGACAACTCGACAGTAAGCATGCCACATGAATAAGAAAATGCAGTCTTGCAGCTTGCTTTTTATCCCTTGACTTGACCCATGAGCTATAAGGAGTACAGATATTCTAGCTTAAAACTGCTACAGCTCTATGGCTACCTTTGGAATAGAAATAGGCAGAGGACTATTTCTACACGAGATTGAAAACAAGAAAGCCAGATCAAGTAGGGGAAACAAAATAAAAGGTGAGGAACATTTGTTAGAAGCTTAAAAACGAGAGGACGAAGTCAGTTAAAATACCCGCAAGCTGACTGAAATACCGTTATTTTGGGCGGCAGATGGCTGATGCTTTCCTACATGTTATGAGTATTACGGATTGGATGCTCTATCAATATCAATGTCTACCATTGCTACCTCACCTTACTGAATTCTCAGTTCTCCCTGTAGTTTAGAGGAAGAGAGCTTTGCTATCTCTGTCCCCATTATCCCTTTCACAATTCTCAGTTGTATAGTCATTGAATGTATCTTTTACTACTTCGTTCACTCGCTTTGCAGTACGCTAGTACAAGCTGCAGCTCGTTGCCTAGTACTATAGTCATTTAGTTTGTATTTTTTATTACTTCGTTAACTCGTCTTGCTGTACCCCAGTACTACCTGCGACTCCTTGCCTAGTACTAAAAATAAGCGAAACGACTATAAAAGACTATAAGGGCTAATCAGATGTCGTTAATTCAAATGTTCACCATGAGTAAAGAGGTGCACTAGAAAGGAGCTGAGGCCTTAGCCTAGCTCCTTTCTCTATTCAATCGAGTAGCCTTACAGCCACCCTACAAAGGCATCTCCCAAGAGGAATGGAGAGAGTAGGGCAAAGCGAACCGTTCCCCTTGAAAGCACCTTTTTTGAATTCTACAATGGGTGAATGCTAACTCCTTGGACAACACGGTTAACCGTTCCTGTTGGAGAGGGTGTATCTGGTAGATTCTTACATTTGATTGCAGTCATAATAGCAAAGGTTTGACCAAATAAAATGTATGGGAACGTCAAAAAGACATCTGGTAACTCTGCTCCACCTTTTGCAAGAACAAAGTTAGGTGCCTCAGTACCGATAAGTTTGTCTGCAGACAGTGCCACAATGCGTGCTGCAATCTGATCACCATGAACTTCATTGACCAAGTCTACATCGTACTGTCTTGTATAGGCGTCATTTGAAGCAAAGACAAGGACAATCGTCTTCTCATTGATGAGTGATTTTGGTCCATGACGGAAACCAAGCGGCGATTCATACATGGTCGCAATTTTTCCAGCGGTCAATTCTAGAATCTTTAATTGAGCTTCGTGGGCAAGACCATAGAAGCCACCTGCTCCTAGATAAATCACCCGCTCGAAGTCCAAATCAACCAATTCCTGCACATCATCTTCGCGATCTAGTACATCCTGACCAAGATGGGCAATAGTATCCACCCAACCTGCTTTGACTTCTGTAGCTTCTGGGGAGAAGACGAGTAAGGCTGTTAAAGCCATACAAGTATAACTACCTGTCATAGCAAAGCCTTTATCATTTGACAAGGCAGGTTGAAGCAAGAGAAGATTTGCTGTATCCCCCTCTGCTGCCTGTGCCAATTTCCCCTCTGGTGCACAGGTAATCGTCACCTGATATAAGGTATTGACTAATTTTTTTGCAATTTCAACCGTTGCCAAGCTTTCTGGGGAATTTCCACTTCGCGCAAACGAAACGAGAATAGTCGGAATATCTGCCTGTAAATAATCATGTGGACGACTAACAATCTCAACCGTCCCAACTGTCACAAAGCGAATATGCTTCATATCATTGACCCGATTTAAATGATTGGCAATACTTTGACCGACAAAATCTGATGTCCCCGCACCTGCAAAGATGACTTGAACAAAGTCATACTTAGCCCTAATATTATCTAAAAATGCTGTAATCATCTCTAGCTTATCATGGTAGAGATGATAGGCTTCTTTCCATAAGCCTGGTTGCTGATAGATTTCCGGTGCTGTAATAACTGCACCTAGGCTTTCTAATTCTTCTTTTGGTAAATGAAACATAGGACCTCCTCGTTAGTGGTTATAACCAGTTTTTCTTTTATTATACTCCATAAAAACGCTTCCGTCAAGATAAAATAGGTTAATATATTAAAAAGTCCTATTTCCTTTTCTACCAATGCTGCTAGCCTGCACCAAATTATGATAGTATAATAATCATATCACCTTTGAGAGTTGATTGATTCCCTTAAGAGGAAGCTTATGATGAACATGCAAGGCTTGTTCTACGTTTTTTTAAGTCTTATAATCGTCAGAAATGTTGATTTAAAGCCTTTTTTCATTTACTAAATCGAACTAAAAACACTTAAATTTATACCATTAAGACAAAAATAGCACTACCATTCAACAGTGCTATTTTTGATTTTTATAGATAGTGGTTTGTTTAAAATATTTTCTAACGTATACCTTTCTTCAAGCTTATGAGTCTCCCCACCTATCATAGGCCTCATCTGCGTATGAGAAGCAATCATATTTCCGTTGCAAGTATTCTTCAAGGTGGTATTGTAAACTAGAATAATCAAATTTTTCTACTTCAATATCATCCCATTGCTAAATATCTGTTAATTTATCAGTTAGCTTTTCTTTAAATTCTGAAACCTGCCTTTCAACTTCCCAAACTAAATCAAAACCATCAGGGTCATTAGTAAAATCAACATCTTCCTCTAGATTATCCAAAAATTAAAATATCCTAAAAAAATAATAAGTTTTAACCAAATAAAGACAACAATTTCTTCTCTATTTGGTACAATAGATATAGATGAACTAGTTATTGATGAGGATAGCATTCAGTATGTCCTGCATATCTTCAGAGGAAAAAGAAACTTGAATCGATTTAATATACATATTCATTTTAAAGAATTTCGCGATACTATTGTTCGAGTTGACACCATAACAATAAAGTTAGAGAAATTTCCAATCGCAAAACAACGCTTACTTCAAGCAATCTTTCAAGAAAACTCCAACAATAATATTATGGTCTTTTAGTTTGCTTTTAGTACTAGGCAGCGAGCTGCGGCTGTACTGGAGTACGGCAAAGCGAGTGAACGAAGTAATAAAAGATAAACTAAAAGACTATATCATACTCCCTAATAGAGAATTTATGAGTAATCCTAACGTTTTAGCAAATATTGTATAACAACAACTCCCCACATTGCCGAACCACCAGGGAAGTTGTTGATTGTTTATAGGGAAAATTAAAATAATATGTGCAACCACTGATTCACACTAAAAGCTGAAGGAGAAACATTATGAAAATATTAAAATTATTTATAAAAGGTTTTCTAGCTCTTGCTGCCTTTGGTTTTGTTTTGCAGATTTTAGGCCTTGCACCTAAAACAGAAACTCCTGAAACACCTAAGGTAACCGTTCAAAGTTCGACAACTGAGACAAAAGAAGAAACCTCGGAAAGCACAGAGGTTACTGAGCCAAGTTCAGAAAAGGCTACCTATGACGTTGCTGAAATGAATGTCAAAATTACAGACTCTTTCAATGAGGCTATACAATTTAATCAAGATGGGCATGATGGCTATGAATGGACATCATCCATCTATGAAATCAAGTTAAAAGATAATGGAGCTATCAATGCTACTGTGAATGAACATTTTTCAACATTATCAGATACAAAGAAAACCGAGGTTTTAAATAGCGTTAGCAGAATGGTCAATATGGTTGTATTCTTAGAAACAGAGAAAAACAAATCTTATTTCATCACAGCATACGACCAAGCAGGAAACAAGGTAGCACAATCACACATGACCAACGTGCTTAAATATAACTTTGAGTAAATAAAAACTCCCTACAATTCCGCATCATCGATAAAGTTGTTGATCTGTATAGAAAAAATTAAAATAATATGTGCAACTACTGATCCACACTAAAAGCTGAGAGGAGACGAATAATGGCACTCAATTTTGGAAAGATTGCTCAAGGTTTAGCTGGAAATTTTAACCAACAAAGCACTGAAGAATTAACCAGAGAATACGGGATCTATTTATTAGAAAATGAAGAAATACAAGATGGTTATACTCTAATCCGTGATTCTCTCATTTTTACAAATATAAGGATTATATTTGTAGACAAACAAGGAGCAACCGGCAAGAAAACGGCTATTAAATCTATCTTCTTAATGAATATTATCAATGCTGAAATGGAAACGGCTGGTTTTGGTATTGATGACAGTGAAATTACGATCACTTATCTTGAAAATATTCATCTAAGAGCTCATACTGAGCATCTCGTCTCTCATAAATTTGAATTCCCTAAAAAAACAAATATCGTTCCTCTATACAAATATCTATTTGAATTGTCTTATAAAAATCGCTTATCCATAAATAATATGTAAACAGAAAAACTCCCCACGCTTCCGAATAATCGGGAAAGTTAAGGATGCTATAAAGACCATAGCTGACAAAGCTATCGTTAAAGAAGAACGTAGCTATCAAAGAATCCATAAGCTAGAGCGAGACTTTATTTTCGTGAGCAGGCGCGGGCACTATCTCTCTATCAATACGATTGATAGGCGACTAAAAAAGGCATCGGATAAGCTGTTTGGTGTTCAGTTAACCGCTCATAAATATAGACATGCCCACGTCACCCTGCTTGCTGAATTAAACGTACCACTAAAAGCAGTTATGCAAAGAGTGGGACACGTAGATAGCGAGACTACTCTAAAAATCTATACTCACGTTACTGAAAAAATGGGCAATGATTTGTTGAATAAATTAAATCAACTTTGATTTTGCCCCATAGTCGCCCCACATTAGAAAAAACCAACCAACAGAAACCAATAAAATACCGATAAATAAAGGAGAATTGCACACCATGATGAACATGCAACAGATGATGAAACAAGCGCAAAAATTGCAAAAGCAAATGGAGAAAAGTCAGGCAGAGCTTGCAGCCACCGAGTTTACAGGGGTATCTGCTCAAGAGTTGGTTTCTGTACGCTTTACAGGAGACAAGAAGCTTGTAGCCATCCATTTCAAGCCAGAGGTAGTGGATGCAGACGATGTGGAAACCTTGCAAGAGATGACCATTCAAGCAGTCAATCAAGCACTGTCAACAATTGACAAAGCTACGCAAAAAACCTTGGGTGCTTTCGCAGGAAAACTACCATTTTAGTCTTGTTTTTTACCATAAACGCAAAAAATGTTTGCTATACTTCTAACACAGTAGATAGATAGATAGATAGCAAACATTTTTTTGCGAGAAACCATGAGGCACGTTTTCCTGCATTTCTAAATGACTAAAACAGGAAAGAACTCGATGGATGATATACTCCCCTTATAGTAGACAGTGAAAAAACAAAAATTCACTAGACACTATAAGAGGAGTTTTCGTATGTCTAAAAGAAGTCCAAAATCGGTAGAAGAAAAATGTGAAATCCTTCAGTTGTATCTGAGCCATAAGCAGTCCCTCAGTCAATTAACGAAAACCTACCAAGTGTCTGATTATGCTATCAGACACTGGATGAAGCGATATGAAAGCGACGGGGTAGAGGGTCTTAGGGAAAAGCACACTTGGAAAAGATACTCCAAAGCGCTAAAAGAACAAGCTGTTCAGGATTATCTTGATGGAAAGGAATCAACCTATGACATCTGTCAACGGTATGAAATTTCGTCTCGTTCTGTTCTCTCAAGATGGATAAAAGAGTATACTAGTAGTAAAGGAT
>NZ_SPOZ01000033.1 GCF_004569635.1 Streptococcus sp. LYSM12 | reverse complement strand
TGGAAAACAGCAGATGCTTCAGAAATACTACCAGTTTTGTCACAGTATGCGAGGACTTTTTTACGAAAATCTAGTGAATATGCCATAAAAACATGATATCACAAATGTACTGTTTTTACTTCATTTTACTATACTTCGTTCACTCGTCTTGCTGTACTCCAGTACTACCTGCGACTCGTTGGCTTAGTACTAAAAATAAACGAAACGGCTATAAGGGAACAGGCTAAAAAGCTCCAGTGGAGCTTTTTACTCGTATTGGTTCGTGTTTCCCATTCCACATCTGACCGCTACGACTGATGCGAACGCATTCGCATCATTTCCAACCTCCAACAGTCACTACTCTGACTGTTGGAGCTGCGCGGGGTGAAAGTGAAACAGCCTATTCCCAGACCGCTTCAGCCCGAACCCAAAATATAAGAAGTGAGGAAAAACGAACTCTTTTTATACATCCATGTATCCGGAGCTTCTCCTCTTATAACTGTTAGAAAATCAATTCTTTGTGACACACTTATTTACAGATTCAAGCACCACGAGCATAACGAAAACTTTTCTACTCCAATTTTCTAGAGATTGTTTCAATATTTTCGAAAACGTTGATAACGTTCTGCAACTAATTGCTCTGTGGATAGGGACTGCAGATGCTTAAAACTCGTTATCAATTCTTGTTTTAAGTGCTTTACAAGCTCTTGTTGACTCTGTTGCTCTGAAATAACCTTGTCAATCACTCCCATTTCTAAGAGTTCATAAGAGGTGATTTTCATAAGGCGGGCAGCTTCCATAGCACGGCTAGCATCTTTCCATAGGATAGAAGCAAACCCCTCTGGGCTCAGCACTGCATAAATCGCATTTTCCAGCATCCATACCCTATCTGCTACTGCGAGAGCTAACGCTCCGCCAGAACCTCCCTCACCGATAATAAGCGCAATAATCGGAACCTTTAAATCGCTCATTTCCATGAGGTTTCGGGCAATAGCTTCCCCCTGCCCTCGCTCTTCTGCCTGAATTCCTGGATAAGCTCCTGCAGTATTTATCAAGGTGAGAATCGGACGCCCAAACTTCTCTGCCTGCTTCATCAAACGTAGCGCCTTGCGATAGCCCTCCGGATGTGGCTGACCAAAATTACGCTTGAGATTGTCCTGCAAACTCTTCCCCTTTTGGATACCTACTACTGTGACAGGCTCTCCATCTAAAAAACCGACACCACCAATAACCGCGCCATCATCCCGAAACTGGCGGTCCCCATGCAATTCTATAAGATCGTCCAAAAGCAGGCGGGCATAATCCAGGCTAGTTAATCGAGCCTGATCACGCGCTTGTCGCATTATCTTTGCTATCTCTTTCATCTCTGCCCTCCATGCAATCTAACCAGACAACCGATAGTATCTCGCAATTCTTGACGCTTAACAATCGCATCTACAAAGCCATGTTCTTGTAGAAATTCCGCCTTTTGAAAATCATCTGGCAACTGTTCACGAACCGTCGTTTCAATCACACGGCGACCTGCAAATCCAACCAGAGCCTGCGGTTCAGCTAGAATAATATCCCCTTGCATAGCAAAGGAGGCCGTCACTCCACCTGTTGTTGGATCTGTTAAGATAGTTAAATAAAAGAGACCCGCCTTGGAATGACATTTAACAGCTGCAGAAATCTTGGCCATCTGCATAAGACTCATAATTCCCTCCTGCATTCTGGCACCACCTGAAGCCGTAAATAAAACCACAGGCAAGGCTTGTTCCAAGGCATATTCAAAGAGACGAGTGATTTTTTCACCAACAACAGTCCCCATACTAGCCATGATAAAGGAAGCATCCATAATTCCTATAGCTACATCCTGCCCTACAATTTTTGCTCTTCCTGTCAAGACAGCTTCATCTAACCCTGTCTTTTTGCGGACTAGCGCTAATTTTTCCAGATAATCTGGAAAATCAAGAGGATTTGTCGTTTCAATACCGGTAAACAATTCTTCAAAGGAATCTTCATCAACAGTTAAAGCCAAGCGCTCGTAAGCACCAATCCGAAAGGCATAGGAACAATAGTGACACATCTTCTCCTGCCCTAACTCTTTCTGATAAATCATCCTCTTACAAGCTGGACATTTTGAGAATAAGGCATCCGGTACTTCTGGCTTTCTCTGATTCGTCTCTTCTATAAGGGATCGATTGGGATTGATGCGAATATATTTATCTTTTTTTCCAAATAAAACCATAGTTCCTCCTTTACACAAGATACAAAGCCCGTTAAAAACTCAAAGCGAAAATAGGAAATTTGACGAAGAAACGTTAGTTTCTAGGAGAATTTTTCTTTTTCGCACAGAGTTTAGGGCGTGTTCAATTACACAAGATACGAGGGCGTGAAAAAAGCGACTGTACCCTGTGCCTAAGAAACTCTCCGCTGGATAGTTTCTTAGGCACAGCCTGCAACAGCTACGGTAAAAATAGGAAATACGATGAGTGAAAACCTCCAGTGGAGGTTTTCAGCCCACTTCCTAAAGCTAGAACATTTGCCTTTCTTTTTTGCACAGCTCGTAGCCCGAGTTCAATTACACAAGATACCAAGCCCGTTAAAAACTCAAAGCGAAAATAGGAAATTTGACGAAGAAACGTTGGTTTCTAGGAGAATTTTTCTTTTTCGCACAGAGTTTAGGGCGTGTTCAATTACACAAGATACGAGGGCGTGAAAAAGCGAATGAAAAATAGGAAAGACGACGAGTGAAAACCTCCAGTGGAGGTTTTCAGCCTACTTCCTAAAGCTAGAACATTTGCCTTTCTTTTTTGCACAGCTCGTAGCCCGAGTTCAGTTACATCAAGATACGAGGGCGTTAAGCAACTCCTAGACAAAATAGACAATCGAAGCTGGGTGACTTGCAACCAATGAGATTGGTCTTTTTGTCAGAGAGTTGTAGCCCGAGTTCAATTACATCAAGATACAAAGCCCGTTAAAAACTCAAAGCGAAAATAGGAAATTTGACGAAGAAACGTTGGTTTCTAGGAGAATTTTTCTTTTTCGCACAGAGTTTAGGGCGTGTTCAATTACACAAGATACAAGCCCATAAAGAACACACCGTAAAAACAAGAGATTAATCCCGTGTTTAACGAAGACAAGGCAGTCTATCCCACTTCTTCACAATAACGTGGTAGAAACTCCTCCATGAGGTAGGCCGTATCGTAATCACCTGCAACCACGCGTCTATCTGCAATCAAATCCAGCTGAAAGTCTGTATTGGTCACAAGGCCGTCAATTTCTAGCTCATACAAGGCTCGCTGCATTTTCATCAAGGCCTCAAAACGATTCGCACCGTGAACAATGACCTTGGCAATCATACTATCATAGTAAGGTGGAATGGTATAACCAGAATAAACGGCGGAATCCACCCGCACTCCGACACCACCGCTCGGCAAGTAGAGATTCGAAATTTTTCCGGGACTTGGTGCAAAGTTTAAGGCTGGATTTTCAGCATTGATTCGGCACTCAATAGCATGCCCCTGAATCACGATATCTTCCTGACGAACGTTCAATTCTTGACCTGCAGCAATGCGAATTTGTTCTTTGACAATATCAATACCTGTTACAAATTCGGTCACAGGATGTTCTACCTGCACACGAGTATTCATTTCCATAAAGTAGAATTGACCACTTGCTTCATCTAAAAGAAATTCGATGGTTCCTGCATTTTCATAACCGACTGCTGCTGCTGCACGCACCGCGGCCTGGCCAATCTTCTCACGAAGAGTCTGGCCAATCGCAATAGACGGCGCTTCTTCTAACACCTTTTGATTGTTGCGCTGGAGCGAGCAATCCCGCTCTCCTAGGTGTATGACATGGCCAAATTGATCCGCTAAAATCTGGACTTCTATATGTCTTGCGGGATAGATGACCCGTTCCAAATACATGGCACCATTGCCAAAAGCAGCCTTAGCTTCACTTGAAGCGGATTCAAAGGCGTCTACCAAGTCCTCCGCTTTTTCTACTTTGCGAATTCCCTTTCCACCGCCACCAGCTGAGGCCTTAAGCATAACTGGATAGCCGATTTCTGTTGCGACAGCAAGCGCCTCGTCTGCAGTCATGATTTCGCCATCAGAACCCGGAATAACTGGGACATTTGCCTGAATCATCTGAGTACGGGCATTGATTTTATCTCCCATCATGTCCATGACTTCCCCAGACGGTCCGATAAATGAAATCCCTACTTCTCTACAGAGTGTCGCAAAAGTTGAATTTTCACTTAAAAAACCAAATCCAGGGTGAATCGCCTCTGCTCCTGTAACAACTGCCGCAGAAATAATGGCATTCATATTCAAATAAGAATCTCTTGATCTAGCTGGCCCAATACAAATCGCCTCGTCAGCCAACATCGTGTGGAGGGCTTCCTTATCAGCCGTTGAATAAATTGCCACCGTTGCTATCCCTAATTCACGTGCCGCTCGAATGATTCGTACTGCAATCTCTCCACGATTGGCTATCAGTATTTTCCGAAACATACTCTCCTCCTTTCTCTTAGCTTCCAATAGCAAAGGTCAAGGTTCCGCTAGCTGCTAGTTTTCCGTCTACTTCCGCTTTAGCTTCTACGACCGCAATCGTGCCACAGCGCTTGACAAATCGAGCTGTCATGATGAGCTGATCACCTGGCACAACTTGTTTTTTAAATTTGACCTTGTCCATGCCTGCGTAAAAGACTAATTTTCCTTTATTTTCTTCCTTAGATAATTCCAAGACACCCGCCGTCTGTGCTAGAGCTTCCATGATGAGAACTCCTGGCATAACAGGATAGCTTGGAAAATGTCCGTTAAAGAAAGGCTCGTTAATGGTCACATTTTTAAGGGCAACAATCTCATCTTCTTTCAGTTCAAGCACTCGATCCACCAAAAGCATGGGATAACGATGAGGAAGAGCTTCTTTTATTTTTTGAATATCGATCATACAATCCGCACCAATCCTTGTCCAAATTCAATCACATCTTCATTTGCAACCAAGATCTCCGCTACTGTTCCATCACACGGTGCAGGGATTTCATTCATAACTTTCATGGCCTCGATAATCATCACTGTCTGCCCTTTTTTGACAGTATCCCCTACAGAAACAAAGGTTGCTTTGTCTGGTGAAGGTGATAGATAAGCTACCCCTACGAGCGGACTTTCAATCACTGTCCCCTCGCTGGCCACATCACATGTCGTTGCTGATGCAACTTCCACTTGAGAAACCTCAGCTGCTTCTGGTAGAGCAACTGGACTTACGATAGGTACAACAGCCTCAGCCTTGTGTTCATTTTTACTGAAAACGAGCTGAAGACCATCATTTGTATATGAAAATTCACGCAGACTTGACTGGTCAAACTGACTCATCAAGTCCTTAATCTCTGTATTGTTCACTTAATCCTCCCAACGTTTAAAGGCAACGACCGCATTATGTCCACCAAAACCAAAGGTATTAGAAATGGCATAGCGAATTTCCATGTCGCGACCTTGACCGTAGATTACATCTGCTTCAATGTCGTCAGATAGTGTCTGGGTTCCTGCTGTTTTTGGAGCATGAGAATGGCGCATAGCCTCAATCACCGCAACTGCCTCAATCGCACCTGCTGCTCCTAACAAATGTCCCGTATAAGACTTGGTAGAAGAAACAGGGGTTTCTGTACCAAATAGCGCTACAATAGCTTGGCTTTCCCCTTTTTCATTGGCTGGAGTAGAGGTACCGTGTGCATTGATATAATCAATATCTTGAGGTGTAAGACCTGCTTCACCAAGCGCTAACTTCATGGCCTTGATAGCACCAAGCCCCTCTGGATGAGGAGAGGTCATATGGTAAGCATCACAAGTGTTTCCATAGCCAACAATTTCTGCTAAAATAGTCGCCCCGCGTTTCTCAGCATGCTCCAAGCTTTCCAACACCAAAATCGCTGCTCCTTCTCCCATAACAAAACCATTGCGATCCTTATCAAATGGAATTGAAGCTCTGAACGGATCTTCTGTGGTAGATAGTGCTGTCAAGGCTTGGAAACCACCGATAGCAAATGGTGTAATCGCTGCTTCTGATCCCCCTGCTAAGATGACGTCTTGGAAGCCGAATTTGATTTCACGGAAAGCTTCACCAATCGCATCATTTGAAGACGCACAAGCAGTAATCACACATTTACAAATTCCATTTGCTCCTACCTGCATGGCGATATTTCCAGCAGCCATATTAGGAAGCGCCTTTGGAAGAGCCATCGGGCGAATGCGACTTGCTCCCTTGGTATTCATTCTTTCAACCTGATCTTCAATCTCCTTAATTCCACCGATACCAGTTGATAAGATGACACCAAAACGATCATGATCAAGACTGTCTGTCTTTAAGTCTGCATTGGCAACTGCTTCATGGGTTGCATACATGGCATAAAGAGAGTATAGGTCATAGCGGTTCGTATCTTTTTTTACGAAATACTTGTCAAAAGGAAAATCAAGCACTTCTGCTGCATTGTGAACCTTGTAATCACTTGTGTCAAATTTGGTAATCGGACCAATTCCGACCTTTCCACTTTTTAAGCTATTCCAAAATTCCTCAGGTGTATTGCCAATGGGTGATGTTAAGCCATATCCTGTTACTACTACGCGATTTGTTGTCATATCTTACTCCTTTATTGCATGGTTAAGCCGCCATCAATAGCAATGACTTGGCCAGTGAGGTATTCTTGGCGGGCTAGGAAAACTGCAACCTCTGCCACTTCTTGGGTTAGACCAAAGCGTTTCATAGGAATTTGTCCCAACATGGCTTCTTTAATTTTATCCGATAATACAGCGGTCATATCCGACTCGATAAAACCTGGGGCAATCGCATTGACACGGATATTACGTCCTGCCACTTCACGAGCAATGGATTTGGTAAAACCAATCACACCCGCTTTAGAAGCTGCATAATTCGCCTGACCAGCATTTCCTATCAGCCCTGAAACACTCGACAAATTGATAATAGCCCCACTCTTTGCCTTGGTCATGGGTTTCAAAACAGCTTGTGTCATGTTGAAAGTTCCTGTCAGATTGACATTGAGCACCGCTGTAAAATCTTCTTCTGACATTCTGAGCGCCAGTCCATCTTTGGTAATACCTGCATTGTTGACTAAGACATCAACCGAGCCTGCAAGCTGAATCGCTTCTGCCACCATACGCTTGGCATCCAACTGATTAGAAACATCACCAATCACCACATGAACCTGAACACCATAGCCGGCAAAACTCTCAAGGACTTCTTCTGAAATATTGCTTCGTCCGTTTAATATGACATTGGCACCCTGCCTTGCAAATTCATGGGCAATCCCAAGACCAATTCCCCGACTAGAACCTGTAATCAACACATTTTTTCCATTTACTTCCATTTTTTACTCCTCTATCACGAATGCCTCAAGCGTAGCGAGATTTTCCACCTGCCTGATACTTGCTGAACGGTCTATTTTTTTCAAAAAGCCTGATAAGACTGCTCCCGGACCAATTTCAACAAAGTCTGTTACCCCTGCCTCCTGCAAGCAGGCAACCGAATCATAAAAACGAACCGGTTCCTTAACCTGACGAGTCAAAAGAGGGACGATCTCCTCCTTAGTCATGACTTGAGCAAGAGTATTACCTACTAGGGGAATATCAAAGTCTCGGAAAGAGACACTGGCTAGCGCTTCTCCTAAACGTTCTGAAGCAGGTTGCAAGAGGGCGGTATGAAATGGTCCTGATACATTGAGCGGAATCATCCGCTTCACGCCGGCATCTTTCAGTAAATTTACTGCCACATCAACCGCAGTGACCTCCCCACCGATGACGATTTGAGCAGGGGTATTATAGTTGGCAGGTGCTACAATTCCATAGTGCGATGCAGACTGGCAAGCCTTTTCTATCATCTCTACATCAGCATTTAACACAGCAACCATTTTTCCGCTACCCGCCGGAGCAGCTAACTCCATATATTCCCCACGCTTAGCCACCAAGGCAACTGCTTCTTTAAACTCCAAGGCTCCTGAAGCCACCAAGGCGCTGTACTCTCCAAGAGATAGACCAGCTACCATATCTGCCCTAGCTCCCTTTTCTTGCAACAAACGCCAAATGGCAACTGACGTTGTCAAAATAGCAGGTTGAGTATAACGAGTCTGGTTAAGTTTCTTTTCATCTGAATCAATCAACTCTCGTACATTATAGCCAAGGGCACTGGTCGCCTCATCAAACGTTATTCTTACAATTTCATACTGATCATACAAATCCCGTCCCATGCCCAGATATTGGGCACCTTGACCAGCAAATAAATAAGCCGTTTTTGTCATTTTTCTCTGCTTATAATCCTTCCTTTTATCTGTGATTAAAACTTGCATTCCTATCAAATCCCCTTTATAGGCTAAAAACCTCCACTGGAGCTTTTCACTCGTCAAATTTCCTATTTTTACCGTAGCTGTTGCAGGCTGTGCCTGCTTTACAGATATGGAAGAAACTATCCAGCGGAGAGTTTCTTAGGCACTGGGTACAGTCGCTTTTTACACGCCCTCGTATCTTGTGGAATTGAACTCGCCCTAAACTCTGTGCGAAAAAGAAAAATTCTCCTAGAAACTAAAGTTTCTTCGTCAAATTTCCTATTTTCGCTTTGAGTTTTTTACGGGCTTGGTATCTTATATTTCCCAGCGGGCGGCTTGTTCTTTGATTACGCGAGCTGCTCCGTCATAAATATCACGTAAAATCTCCGCACAAGTCTCTTCTTTACTAATCAAGCCAGCAATTTGCCCTGCCATGACCGATCCGTATTCCACATCACCGTCTACTACAGCATGTTTCAGTGCACCCGCCCCCAATTCTTCAATGTCTTTACTGTCTTTCAGACCACGAAGGAAATCTTTTTCCGCACTGGCATAAGCAGTTGAAAGCTTATTTTTAAGAGCGCGTACAGGATGACCAACTACTTGAGCAGAAATCGTCGTATCAATATCTTTCGCCTTGAGAATCTTAGCCTTGAAATTTGGATGGGCATTGGATTCTTTTGCAACAACAAAACGAGTTCCTACCTGAACAGCTTCTGCTCCTAGCATAAAAGCCGCTGCTGCACCACGACCATCTGCAATGCCTCCAGCTGCAATGACTGGAATCGAAACAGCTTCTACTACCTGGCGCACCAAGGTCATGGTCGTCAATTTTCCAATGTGGCCCCCCGCCTCCATGCCTTCTGCAATGACTGCATCCACACCTAGCTTTTCCATACGTTTTGCAAGGGCAACGCTTGGAACAACGGGAATGACTGTAATCCCTGCTTCATGGAAACGCTCCATGTACTTTCCGGGATTTCCAGCTCCAGTCGTCACGACCTTTACCCCCTCTTCAATAACCAAGTCGACAATATCATCAACAAATGGAGATAAAAGCATAATATTGACCCCAAAAGGCTTGTTTGTCAACGATTTGACCTTATCGATATTGGCTTTCACGACTTCTTTCGGAGCATTTCCTCCACCGATAATCCCTAGACCACCTGCGTTTGAAACCTCGCCCGCTAAATCACCATCCGCAACCCAGGCCATACCACCTTGAAAAATCGGATACTCAATATCAAGTAGCTCTGTTATTTTTGTTTGCATTATGCCCTCTTTCAATTCATCAGTTGCTTAGTTAATCATTTGAATATCAAACAATTAACTAAACAAGGAAGTGGGCTTTTTCCCCACTACCTATTTAAAAATAGTTTGATAAGTCAATGTTTTGATTATCAAACTATATACTCTGGAAAAATGCTAGAAACTAGCATTTGGATACTCTATAAAATCAGCATCGAACGAAACAATTATCGATAAGATTCTGTGCAAAGCTCCCCCCAACTTCCTTATCTTTTACAGTTTCAACAGTTTGATACCTCATCCTAGGAATCAAAAAGCGAGGATAATCTAGCAGATGATGATAGACTGAACCTAGAAATAAAAGAGTGAGAAAAATCAAGTTCTTTAAACCCACAAGCAAATCTCCATATCTTTAACAGTTCACCAAGGTTCGTTAATGATACCAGAAGCTGATGTTTAACGAGTATTATTTCGTTTGCTCTTCCACGTAAGCCACAAGGTCACCTACCGTATTTAAGCCTTCTTCAGAGTCAATTTGAATATCAAACTCGTCTTCGATTTCTGAGATTACTTGGAAAAGATCCAACGAATCTGCATCTAAATCTTCAAATGTTGTTGCAAGGGTTACTTCTTCTGCATCCTTACCAAGTTCTTCAACAATGATTGCTTGTACTTTTTCAAATACTGCCATGATAGTTCTCCTTTAAGAAAGATAATAAAAATTTTTTACTCTTTGAAAATCAAAAACATACGTTGCTAGCTACAATTTCGTTACCTAGTCTGATGTTCGTTTTCTCTGAGTATTAATAACTGTAAAAACAGTTTATTAACTAAAGTTTTAAGAGGATAGCTCCCCAGGTAAGACCTCCGCCAAAGCCACTCATAACAAGAGTTTGGCTGCCATCAAGCAAGATTTTCCCTTGCTCTACGCACTCCGACAGTAAAATCGGAATACTTGCCGCACTGGTATTGCCATATTCTGCCATATTAGCTGGAAATTTAGCCATATCACTTCCTAAGTTCTTGGCCATTTTTTCCAAAATTCGTCGATTGGCCTGATGTAGCAAATAATAGTCTACATCCTCGTCTGACAAGCCTTGATGGGCAAGCAAATCGTGCAAGGTCTTCGTCACATCCCGAACCGCAAATTCAAAAATTGCGCGTCCCTCCATTTTCACATAAGGAGCATTTTCTCCAGCATCTGAAAATGGGGAAGACAAGCCTGAAACACCCGATTGTAAGGCCTTGCCTCTACTACCGTCTGTCCGATGAATTTCCCCCAGAAAATGGGGCTGATCAGTGGCCTCTAATAAGACACCGCCTGAACCATCTCCGAAGAGGACGGCTGTGCTTCTATCCGACCAGTCAATGGTTTTAGATAGGGTTTCTGCTCCAATCACTATCCCCCTTTGGTAGCGACCTGATGCAATCAACTTCTCAGCAGTTGACAAGGCAAAGACAAAGCCCGAGCAAGCTGCGACCAAATCGTAAGCAAAGGCCTGACTGGCACCGATACTCGCCTGAACGCGTGCTGCTGTTGACGGCATGGCTGAATCAGGTGTAATCGTTGCAACGATGATGAAATCAATCATCTCTGGATTGTAGCCACTTTTTTGCAAGAGCTGTTTTGCTACCTGCGTGGCCAAATCACTCGTCTCTTCATCCTTGGTGATATGGCGCCTACGGATTCCTGTCCGCGATGCAATCCATTCATCACTCGTATCCATCAGCTTCGCCAACTGAGCATTGTCAATCACTTGTTTTGGTACATAATGAGCTACCTGGCTAATTTTTGCAAAGGTCGTCATTTTAGATCCTCCAGAAAATGATAGAGCTTCAAGAGGCCTTTTTTCATGACCTTAAATTCAGCTTCATCCATGTCTGATGTAATTTGACGCACCATTTCATTATGAAATCGTTGGTGCAGGCGATAGACCAATCTCCCTTTCTTGGTCAAATGAAGATGAATCACACGGCGATCTTTGATAGATCGGATTCGTTCAATATAGCCTTTTCGCTCCAAATTATTCAAACTGGTTGTCACCGTACCTAGTGTAACCATCAAAGCACGGGCAACATCGCTCGGAGTAACACCGTCTTTGTTACCGATCACATCGATTGTATGCATTTCCTTGATTGAAATATCTTTAAAACGACTACCCCGCAGACTGGTTTCTTCAATAATGAGGACATTATTAAAAATCGCAGTCAGATATTCATTGATTTTTGCATCTTCCACAATCGAAAGCCTCCTTACATACTTTGACTTTCAAAGTATACGATAGATTAGTTTGATTGTCAAATATTTTTTGTCACATCAGATAAACATCAAGAATACCAATATGTTCAGAGCTAGAGTAGGAGCTAGTCGTCCTTTCTTTTGCTGCCATTCCATTTTCTTAGGCAGAGCAGCGGAGTCCCCCTCTCTCCTACGACCGACCGTGAGAAATAGCCTCTAAGTTCAGATAAAATGACCTGTTATAGGCTTATTGCCCTGTAAAGCGTGGTCTACGGCGTTCAAAATGTGCTCGAACCCCCTCTTTAAAATCTTCTTTAAAAGCAAGTTCCCCTTGCAGACTCAACTCTAACTGGGCATATTCTTCCCACTGCTCAAATTCACTTTTCCACATCAATTCTTTAATCGCGCGGTACGAATTTGGAGAATAGCGCAAGAGACGTTTAACCAACTGTTGGCAAGTCTTGGCTAATTTATCCCGCTCAACTACTCGGTAAACTAGACCATATTCCAAGGCTTTTTCTGCCGTCAGACTCTCTCCTGTCATAGCTAACTGACTAGCACGCGTCGCACCAATACTACGACTGAGTAAGAATAAGCCACCTGCATCAGGCGCTAGACCAACTCCTACAAAAGCCTGAATAAATTTAGTCTTATCAGAAGCAAGGACAAAATCTGCTGCAACGGCCATATTAGCTGCAGCTCCTGCTACTGCCCCATCTGCCAGCAGAATGACTGGCTTGGACAATTTCTTCAGAGCAAAGGAAATGCGATTGACCAGCTCTGCGATTCGAAGCAAGGAAGCAATATCATCTTCATCTACTGCCCGCTTCATTTCTGCCAAATCACCACCTACTGAAAAAATGGAGCCCTCCGCTTGGAGAATCAAAATAGCTATCTCTGTTGATTTAGCTGTTTGTCCAATCGCGTCTAAGATTTCCTCACACATGGGAATATTAAAGCCATTTGACACTTCGGGACGGCACAAGGTCAGTCTCGCAATTTGTTCTTCTACTTCATATCGAATGGTTGTATAAGTCATCTTTTTCCTCCTTTTACTTTGAATCCTCAAAGAAAGAGGTTTCAAGTCTTGGAGCTATTCTACCATACATTTCTCAGAAGACAACCACCCTGGTGTGACAGCCGAAAATATCTATTTCTATCAAGTAGCCAAAAATACCTACCTCCCCCTTGTACTAGTTCATTTCGAAAACCCTTGATTTCATCGCATTTGACAACCATTCTTTAACGCTGACGCAAGAATTAGAAGTCACTAGTGCGACCGGGTACTAAATTTGAACATAGTATAGTCGTTTAGTTTATATTTTTATTACTTCGTTAACTCGTTTTGCTGTACTCCAGTACTACCTGCGACTCCTTGCCTAGTACTAAAAATAAACGAAACGGCTATAAAAATAAGAATTATGTACATCACGTTTTGCAGTCTTTGATGTACATAATTCTTGCTATTCTAAGACTCTTTGTCCCTTTTAATTTACACTTTATCTAAAAGATCGCCTAATTGATCTAAAAAATCATCCGCCTGTGATTGGTCTAAGCCAAATTTCTGGTCCCGAATCGCCCAGACAGTAAGACCTGCAGCTTTTCCTGCTTCAATCCCTTTGGGACTATCCTCAATGACAAGGATTTCTGACTTGACAAATCCAAGTTCGGCACAGGCTTTCTCATAGATTTCAGGGTCAGGCTTACAAGAACGACATTCTGTCCCAGAAAAAATATAAGAAAAATAGGAAAAAATACCAGCCTCTGTCAAAGCCCGCTCAATCTCACTACGATCCGTATTCGAAGCAAGTGCTAACTCTATCCCTCTTTCTTTTAGAGTAGACAAGACCTCTGACACATCTGAAAAGACACAAGCCTTATAAGGAGTTGGTCGCTCTTCCTTGTACTGCCTGTATTCTGCTTCTAAAGCCGGAATATCCCAATGATCATAATCATCTCGTAACACCAGCTTCCATACTTGATTGACCCGTCCTCCTACAAAAATAGCTGGATCCAAGTGAGCAACAGATAAACCCTTGGTCGCCAGAAAATCTGCCCGCCGTTTATAGTAAAAATCTTCTGTCTGAAACAAGACACCATCCATATCGAAAATAATCCCTTTATAGGTCATCTGCTACTCCTTTTTTGATGTTCTCCTATCATTATAGCATAAAGTCAGAACATTCCTAAACTTTCCTGCTGACCCTACTGACAACCCTATTCGTTTTTGCTATAATGATGAAGAGTATAAAAGGAGATTGGAAAATTTTATGAAAGTGACCAAATTTGGTGGTAGCTCTCTCGCTTCAGCTACCCAACTTGAAAAAGTATTCAACATTGTTCAAGCAGATCCAGAACGTCGATTCGTCGTTGTATCTGCTCCTGGTAAGCGCGATAATAACGATACCAAAGTGACAGACGCCCTTATCAAATACTATAAAAACTACATAGATGGAAAAGACCTTACTGCCAGCCAAGAATGGATTATCAATCGCTATCAAGCTATGGTGGATGAGCTACAGTTTCCAGGCAAATGTATGAAGAAGATTACAGAAAGCATTCTGAACCTAGCAACACTTCCGATTGACAACAATGAATTTCTCTATGATGCCTTTTTGGCAGCAGGTGAGGATAACAATGCCAAATTGGTCGCTGAATACTTCACCTATAAGGGCGTTCCTGCCCGCTATATTCACCCTAAAAAAGCAGGCATTGTTGTCAGCTCAGAACCTGGAAATGCACGCATTTTACCGTCTAGTTATGACAAAATCGAAGCCTTAAGCGAGGCAGACGAGGTCTTGGTTATTCCTGGATTTTTCGGAGTAACAGTTGACAACCAAATCTGTACTTTCTCTCGCGGCGGCTCAGATATTACAGGTTCTA
Organism: Streptococcus sp. LYSM12; assembly: GCF_004569635.1. Classification (GTDB taxonomy): domain Bacteria; phylum Bacillota; class Bacilli; order Lactobacillales; family Streptococcaceae; genus Streptococcus. The sequence continues at coordinate 4,684 of NZ_SPOZ01000033.1, read as the reverse complement.
TCGTAGCAGCTGGTGTCAAGGCGGACCTATATGAAAACTTCACAGATGTGGATGGGATTTTTGCGGCCCACCCCGGTATCATCCACAATCCACACTCTATCAAGGAATTAACCTATCGCGAGATGCGGGAATTAGCCTACGCTGGTTTTTCCGTTCTTCATGATGAAGCTCTGCTTCCTGCTTACCGTGGACGCATTCCTCTCGTCATTAAAAATACCAATAATCCAGAGCATCCTGGTACACGGATTGTTCTCAAGCACAGCGATCACACGCTACCTGTTGTCGGAATCGCAGCAAATGATGGCTTTGTCAGCATCAATATGTCCAAATACTTGATGAACCGAGAAGTCGGTTTCGGTCGCAAGGTCTTACATATCCTAGAAGAGCTCAATATCCGCTGGGAACACATGCCAACGGGGATTGATGACCTCTCCCTTGTCCTACGTGACCGCGAATTGACTCCAATCAAAGAAGAAGAAATTCTCCGCCAACTCAATTCCAAGCTCGAAGTAGACAAGGCAGAAATTGAACACGGTCTTTCCATTATTATGATTGTCGGTGAAAATATGAAGAGCCATGTCGGGGTCACTGCAACCGCAACTGCAGCTCTCTCCAAAGAAAATATCAACTTAGCCATGATTTCCCAAGGTGCGAGCGAGGTATCTGTCTTATTCGTTATCAAAACCGAAGAAAAAGAAAAAGCTCTCAAGGCCTTGTATCAAGCCTTTTTCGGGTAACATAAGATACGAGGGCGTCTAAAAATTCGTATGAAAATAGGAAATTGACGACGTGTCCCAAGACACAAGGCAATTTATCTTTTTCACTAGAATTTTAGCCCGAGTTCAGTTACATCAAGATACAAAAGCCGTAAAGCGAGCAAGGTAAAAATAGGAGGTTGACGCAGAGTCTGTAGACTCCAGGAAACCTATCTTTTTTACGCAGCTCGTAGGCTGTGTTCAATTACACCAAGATACAAAGCCCGTTAAAAACTCAAAGCGAAAATAGGCGGCCGAACAGGGAGCGAGAAAGAACTCGACGGGTAGAAAAGAGTTCGTCTTCTCGCCCCCGCACAGTTGATTAGGCCAGATTTGGAGAGTAAAACACGAACAAATCTGCCAATCAACCACTGCGCTGAGATGCTGAGGTAAACTCTGAAAAGTGGAGATGGCTTTTTGCCCAGCCTTATAGTGAGACCCCTGCGAAGATAGCTAGGCTCGTCACCAATGAAATGCAGGGAGGAGACAGCTAGCTACCGCTAAACAATCGAAGCAGGTTGGCTTGCAAGCCGTAAGCAAGTAAACCTTGTAACGGCTTCGTCCCCCCTAAAAGGAGCCATATCTGTAAAGCAAGCACAGCCTGCAACAGCTACGGTAAAAGTAGGAAATCTGACGAGTGTGGAGGTTTTCAGCCTCTTCCCTTGAAACAAGGAGAAACAGCCGTTCATTTCCGAGTGTCAACGGCATTATAATCGTTGAGGCAAATGCTGAGAAGCAGAGTTGGGATTTTTGCCCAGCCTACCTGAGATAAGGATAGCAAAGTGCCTCCACTAAACCAAAGTAGAGCTGAAATTCAGCAAGGTAAGCTAAGCACAAAACATGGATGGCTGACGCGTATCCGTTCCTTACTCAGACTAAGAACAAGTCGGAGAAGAGATTATTGTTGCTCACTATCTCACAACTATCAAACTTGCCACTCACTAGTGGCTGACCAGTAGCTGGCACTCAACAAAGAACTGACAACCTCCCTGCTACACTATAAAAATCCAACTCTATCTCAAGAGTTGGATTTTTGCATATTACTGTACTTCTACCTTATCAAGCCAAGAACTTGCAGTTGTTGCAAGAACACTGTTCAATTCTTCCATATTCTTGCGACCTTGATTGGCTAACCAAGCCTTAGCTGCTGCTTCACCCTCTTTAGCAAAGATTGCAACTGCATCTTTCCAAGTAGCACGACCACAAAGTACTCCATTAAAGCTAGAACCTGCTTCTTTCGCTACTACTAACGTTTCTTGGAAGAGCTTAGCAGACACACCTGCACTCAAGAAGATAAATGGCAAATGCGTGGCTTCTGCCTGCTCTTTGAAGTAGGATTTAGCTTCCTCTAAGCTGTAGACAGGCTCTTGATCGGTGTACCCCTCAACAAAATTCATATTGACAGGTACTTCTACTTTCAAGACATCCGCATGGTAGCGTGGCTTACTAAATTCACGCATAGCTCCATTAACCTTATGTGGTTTTAAAGCTGCATATTCACGTGAAGTCACATCCATATCACTCGCATCATAGGTCAAAATTTCCACGAAGTAGGGAATATCTTCCGCGATGCATTCGCTACCGATACGTTCCACCCAGGCATGCTTCATATCATTGATTTCTGACTTATCATCTACATCATAATAGAGCAAGATTTTCACCGCATCGGCACCCAATTCCTTGATTCGTTTTGCAGACCAATTCGGAAGCAAGTCCGGCAAACGACCTGGTGTTGAAGCATCATAGCCTGTTTTTTCATAGGCTGCAATAAAGCCACAATCTCTATGACGCAATTCAGCTGCCGGCACACCATATTCTGCATCCAATAAGATAGAACTTGCATACTGGGTCAAATCACTGGAGATAACCTTTTTGAAATCCACCAATATCTCATCACCAAAATTGGCGTCGGCCGCCGCTGACAAGAGGCGCTTCAAGGCACCACGTTGATCAATCGCCAGAGCTGCAATCACTTTTTCAGCATTTGATAGACGAACCAAATGATTGTATTTTGCCTGTGAAAGTTGTAATTTTTCCATTATCTTCCTCCTAGATAAAGTAGAATATAAACACGAATAACTGGCTTTCTGCCAATAAACTATCCATTGTGAAGACTGTTAAGCTCCGAAACGTTTGACACCATCCAAATAGGTGGCCTGCAAACGACCTTTGTCATCTAGTACGATGAAATCTGCTGCGCGACCTGCTGCAATTTGTCCGCAAACATGATCGATACTAACAGATTTTGCTGGCGCAAGCGAGGCCATCCGAACCGCATCCGATAAACTTGCTAAGCCCCATTCCACAATATGCTCGACTGCTTGAATCAATTCCAAAATGGAACCCGCTAGACTACCATTGTGTTTCAAACGTGCTGTCCCATCTTTGACCACTACTTCAAATTCTCCTAGGCGAGAAGCTCCCTCTCCTTGACCTCCAGCACGCATACAGTCTGTAATAAGAACTGTTTCATCCACACCACGCGCTTTCATAACAATCTCAACTGCTGCCGGATGCACATGATAGCCATCACAGATCACTTCTGCAAAAACATTCTTCAAGTCAAGTGCTGCACCGACCATTCCTGGCTCTCGGTGATGAAGTCCACTCATACCATTATACACATGTACAAAAATGTTGGCGCCTATTTCAACCGCCTTTTTTGCCTGTTCATAGGTGGCATCACTATGAGCAAGTGCGGTATGAATCTTTTTCTCCTTGGCAAAGCGAATAAATTCTTCCACACCGTCTCGCTCTGGAGCAATGGCAATCTTATTGACCAATCCATCAGACAATCGATGCCATTTATCCAATTTCTCTACAGACGGATCACTCATGTATTTAGGATTTTGAGCCCCTTTATATTTCTCAGTAAAAAATGGTCCCTCAAGGAAAATTCCTTGAATTTTAGCACCTTTTTCCTCACCTGCATGACGACCAATCGTTTCACAAACGGCATCCAAATTTTCTGTCGTATCCGTCAAAGTCGTTGGCAACCAAGACGTCACACCGCAAGATAACAGCCTTTCTGAAATCACCTTGATCCCCTCAAAATCATTATCCATAACATCATGGGAAGCATAGCCATGAATATGCGTATCAACGAGACCAGGTCCGATATGATAGTCTGAATAATCCACGATAGTACCATCTGGCTTTTCCGTTAAAATCGCACCGAACTGACCATCATCTGTAATTTCAAGATAGGCGTTTTCTACCTCTCTATCTGACAAAATGATGGACTTAGCAAAAATATAGTTTGACATATCGTTTCCTTTCTACAAGACTAGTTTCTAGCTGAATTAACATATTAACTGAAAACTGGTTATAACCTCTCCTTTTATTGTACTCACCTTTTGACGAATTGTCAAGTCATTTCTGAAAGAATATCCTAAAGGAAAAACGACTAGCCACGTAATGTAGCTAGTCGGATTTTACACTTTATAGAGTCATTTCGTTTATCCTTTATTACTTCGTTACCTCGCTTTGCCCTACTCTAGTACAGCCTGCAAACGCGTTGTCTAGTACGAAAAGCAAACTAAAAGACTCTAACAAGCAAAACTGGACGAATTGAATTCGATCCAAAAACTTAGAAAAAGGTCCTAGATGTTGCGGGCTTGCTCAACTTACAGATACAGCTGCTTGTAGGGATAGAATTCACTATATCTACACGAGCCCAACAACGAAAAAGACTGGCAGACTGAGAAATGATATACTCCCCTTATAGTAGACAGTGAAAAAACAAAAATTCACTAGACACTATAAGGGGAGTTTTCGTATGTCTAAAAGAAGTCCAAAATCAGTAGAAGAAAAATGTGAAATCCTTCAGTTGTATCTGAGCCATAAGCAGTCCCTCAGTCAATTAACGAAAACCTACCAAGTGTCTGATTATACTATCAGACACTGGATGAAGCGATATGAAAGCGACG
>NZ_SPOZ01000032.1 GCF_004569635.1 Streptococcus sp. LYSM12 | reverse complement strand
TGGAAAACAGCAGATGCTTCAGAAATACTACCAGTTTTGTCACAGTATGCGAGGACTTTTTTACGAAAATCTAGTGAATATGCCATAAAAACATGATATCACAAATGTACTGTTTTTACTTCATTTTACTATAAAATCAACGATATCCTTTCGGCATCTTGCCTAGTACTAAAAATAAACGAAATGACTATACTACCTCTAACTTCATTTCCTAGCCTACATAAGTACGAAACACCAAGCGTTCCTTGTCCACGTCCATGGTCAATACATAAGTCTGTATATCTATCTCCTTAATAAAGCCCAACATTTCTAGAGCCTGGACAAAAATATCTGGTCGCCGCTGTACAACCTTTTCTTTCCGTGCAAACTTTAATAAGAAGGTCGTCATGTACTTCATCGCATAGTCCTGATTGACATCACCCAAAAGCTGATATAAACCCTCTTGCTCCGCTGACAAAGGAAGTCGTCTAGATAATCTATAAAAATAAGATGACAAGGTCAAACGTTCCCGAACAACATCCACTTCTTCTTGAATAATCACCTTATTCGTCCTATTGGTGGTTGCTACGATAAAAGTCGCACACTTTAATTCTTCAAAAATAGGACTAGTCGTTTCCACAAAGATTTCTTGATCTGGAATCAAGTCTGCCAAGCTCGTCAGGTAAGAAAAATTATTTGAATAACGGCGATGTTGCCTGCAAATATAACCTGCCTGAATAAACCGATCTAATTGTCGATCTATATTGGAAACAGAACCAAACTCTTTTTTTATCTGCCGCAGGGTCACATCGTGATGCTGATCCAAGTACTGAATCAACTCTTGAAAGAAATTTGACTGGGTTAACTTACTGGGATGATACACTTTAATCATGACAATATTATACCATACAAAAAGAGGTTGGACAAAAAACAAGCCAACCTCATGTTGTTATACCACCACATGGGTAGCCTCATGCTGAACAAATGAATCTAGAGTAGGAGCTTCCGGGCTGCGGCTACCCTTGGAAGGACTCAAAAACAAGAACTGGATTACCATACCAAGCTATGCCTTCGTATATCCAACCGCGCTGCTGAAGAACCGCTACCTCATGTTCATCCATCGTGTAATGATGAGAGCCCGATGTAAGTCCTTGATGAAAAAGACGGTAGACCGGTCTGCTACCTCCTGAATACCAAGCCAGACCTTCATATTTCCAAAAATGTTTTTCCGTCAAAACCCTAATCTCATTCAAATCCTTAGTATAGTGATGATCTTTCAAAATTGGATTGTACAGACGATAGACAGCCTCCCCCTTCTCAGGTGCTTGCCAGGCTACGCCCTCATATTGTCCCCAGCCCATCTGGACTAAAGCATCTCTTTCTTGGAGGTCGCTAGTATAAAAATGTTCCTTGTTATTAGGATTATAGAGACGGTGCATAGGTTTAGCTATCTTAGCATCACTGTTTTCTACTATCACTTCCCAGGCAACAGCAACATCATTTACCAATAATTCAACAGGATCTGCTTTCAGTTCATCAGCAAATTTTTTTGCTTGGTTGCTATCACCACTTGGAAAACTTGGATAGATTTTCGTACTACCAGCTTTTAAGGCAGTCCAATTTCCTTGTTCATCAAAGGTAATGATGGAAGGATCTTCCACTCGTATATCAAAAGAGTGCCTCATATCTTTTAATGGGGAGTCCTGTGGACGAAGAATCTGTCCTTTTTCTCCTACTTTTAATCTCATTTTAAACGTGCCTGCTTCGAATTCAGATCCTCCTTGACTTTCAAATCTAGGAATCAGTTCATCAGCTGACACTTCTTGGAAAATGGGATATGCAGATGAAATTTCTGACATGCTAAAAGGCACATAAGCACAGCACAATAGAAGCATGCCCCTCACCAAACACTTACGAAACATAGGTTTCCTCCTTCTAATTTGCTTTAAATGCGACACCTTCATAGTTCCAGCCATAGCCTACTAATGTATTTTTTTCATTGACACTAGCTGTGTAGAAATGTTCCTTTGTTACTGGACTATATAATCTAAAAACATCTACTCCTATACCACTTTGAAAAACAGTTCCTTCATTTATCCAACCTACAGCTTGAAGCGTTTGCACTTCATTCATATCTGTCGTTAGCAAATGATCTTTGGTACCTGCATGATATAAACGATACACCGGTGCGACATCCCCTGTCTTCCATGCAATCCCTTCATCTATCCAACCATGTTTAGAAACCAACGTATTTCTTTCGTTTAAACTTGAGGTAAAATGATGCCTTTTAGATCCTCCATGATATAATCGATAAACCGGGACTGACTGTGTCGGTTCTGCATTTGTAAAGCTCACTGCACCTGAAGATGGATTAACTGAATTGATAAGGCTAAGCATACTTGGTGTTACCCTTGCCGCATGGTTCGTAACATCTTGGTAAAATCCACTATGAACACCCACAACTTCATTATCAGCATTCAAAATTGGACTACCACTTTGCCCACCTCTTGTATCAATTTTATAATTCAATTTATTTTCTAAAACATTCTCAACATTTCCAGAAGCAAACACCATTTTCCCAGGACGATCACCCGGATATCCTGCTGTTTGAGCATAATCACCAGTTTTAATATTCGTTGATAAGTTTAGGTACCCAGTTTGCGCGCCGAGTGGTTTAGAAAGCTTTATAACAGCATAATCATTTTCAGGACTTGCATTTGAAGCATATGCATCATTTATCTTGACCTGTATAGCACCACTTACTCCAAATGGTGTACTACCATCAGTTATCGCAGGAGTAACCTTAATATTTGTAAAATATTCATTCTTTGCAGAAGAATATACAACATGAGCAGAAGTCAAGACCACATCACTAGCAATCATCGTACCAGTCCCCATCAATGGAACATATCGACCTGAAGCGTCATGATAACCTATTCCTTCAACTTTTACAATCTTTGGAAAAAAACCGTTAGTAGTATCCGTAACTATAATCCTATTATCTGCTCCAAAAATTTGCTCAAATATTGCATTTCCATTTTCATCAGAATAAACCGTGAAAGGACTGAACGAAAGTGACAAAGCCAACATTGTAGCAAGTATAAGTAATTTGTTGAAGAATTTATTCATTAGCATTTTCCTCCCAAAATACATTTACAGAGATATCTCAACCTCAAATGTTGAACAATTTATTATACAGTGATGACTACTGTAAGTTTTTTTAAAAATAATAGAGACATTAAAATAGACTCAATTTCTCCCCCTACTTTCTGTCTCACTAAGAACTATCTAACTCCCTCTTGATTATCTCCCTATACGATAAATCATATGAAATCCAAATTACTCTCCACTAGGAAATTCCCCTTTCCCAATTTCATTATAAGCAATGTCCAAAAAAATGTCAACATTTTTGTAAGCGCTTTATTTATGATAAAACCACTGAAGATTGGAAATAAAACGAGTGTCAACCACTCTCATATCTTGTGTAAGGTGATGCTGTTTGAAGGTGGTGTTTACCATATAGGTGCTCAGGCTGCTACTTTACTCTATTCATCTTTGGGTTTATTGGTGCCAATTCTATCGTTCACCTATAGAACATCTCACTATCCGCCGAAGATAAATCATACAGATACAAAAAAAGTCCTATCTAATCTGCCAATAGGACTTCTCTGATTTCTTACCTTAATTCCCAAAACTTTCTGTCAACTGTGGGACAACTTGTTTTTTACGAGAAACAGCTCCTGCAAGGAAAGCATGGTTATTTTCAAGAATAAAGTTAAAAGCAGCTTCAACCTTGTCCATGTTTTGACCGATTGCTAAGATTTCTGAATTTGAGTGAATGATATCTGTAATCATCAACACAAAGTCTGAATAGCTATTTTCTGTACTTGCTTTTTCAATCGCTGCTTCGATTTCTGCTTGACGTTCCAAAACTTCTGCAATATCAACCGTATTGACCTGTGCTACGCGGACTGCATGGCCACTTAATTCAAAGGTTTTCGCATCGATGTCAATTAATTCATCTGCTGTTTTACTAGCAAGGTTGGTCCCTGCTTTCAGCATAGCAAGTCCATATTCTTCTAAGGTAACTCCAGCTAACTCTGCCAATTCTGCAGCTACTTGCAAATCACTTGCGTGAGTGGTAGGTGATTTGAGTAAAAGCGTATCTGAAATCAAACCTGACAAGAGCATGCCTGCGACTTCTTTTGGAGGAACCACACCATTTTCTTTAAAAGCACGATATACAATAGATGATGCCGATCCAACTGGCTCTAAGCGCATGTAAAGAGGATTTGCTGTCTCAAAATTTGCCACACGATGATGATCGATAACGGCAACTACTTCTACATCTTTGATATCAGCGATAGACTGTTGAAACTCATTATGGTCTGTCAAAATAACCTGCTCCACACCCTCTGCTTTTGCAGACTCTACCACGCGCGGTGCTGCTACACCAAAATAATCCAAGGCAAAAGCCGTTTCTTCATTTGGTGTACCAAGTGCCACATTTTCTGCATCTCGACCAAAGGCTTCACGCTCCAAATATGCCCAACCATAAGAAGATGCAATAGCATCTGTATCAGGATTTTGGTGACCAAAAACTAACAATTTTGACATGTATCTTACCTCTTTAAGCATTATTCATTCTATTTTAGCATATTTTTAGACACTTGCAAATCATTCTTTGCTCTCCATTTGCAAAACGTTTTCAAAAAGAGTAATATAGTAGTTAGGATAATGGAAAGGAAGCCCTTATGAAATTTACAGAATATACCTATACTCGCCCTAATTATGCCCTTGTAAAAGAGCAAATGACTGATTTAACCCAACAATTACAGGCAGCAGATTCAGCTGAAAACGCAATTAACCTTGTAAAATCCATTACAGCTATCAACTCTAGCATCGATACACAGATGAACTTGTGGCTCATCCGTCACTCTATTGATATGACTGATGAATTTTACAATGAAGAAACCAAGTTCTGGAATGAACATCTACCGCTCTTTGAAGAATTGACAACTGTTTATTACCAAGCCGTTCTTGCTTGTCCCTACCGCACAGAATTAAGTGAATTTTTACCAGAAACTTTCTTCATGCTAGCTGAAAACAAGCAAAAAATATTCTCATCTGAAGCAATTCCACTTTTCCAAAAAGAAAACGACCTCGTTGACCAGTATAATAAGCTGATTGCTGGTGCACAAATTGACTTCCAAGGACAAACCTATAACCTTGCTCAAATGGCTCCATTTGCCCAATCGACTGATCGAGAGATTCGTAAGGCAGCATCTGACGCTTCAACAGCCTACTTTGCTAGCAAGGAAGCAGACTTTGATCGTGTCTATGATGAATTGGTTAAAGTACGGACAAAGATTGCCCACACGCTTGGCTTTAAGGACTATGTGGAATACGGTTATGTTTCAATGAACCGCTTTGATTACAACCGCGACATGGTCAAAGTCTACCGTGAAGAAATTCTCAAGCATGTTGTACCAATCGTACAAAAACTACGTGAACGCCAAGCAAAACGGATTCAGGTGCCGAGTCTCAAACACTATGACTTAGCACTAGAATTCCTAGATGGAAACCCAACACCACAGGGAGATCCTGACTTTATCGTTGGCCAAGCTCAAAAAATGTACCGTGAATTGTCCGCAGAAACAGGGGAATTTTTCGACTTTATGGTCGAACATGAACTGCTTGATCTAGTCGCAAAAACAGGCAAAGATAGCGGTGGTTACTGTACCTATATTCCTGACTATAAGAGCCCATTTATCTTTTCCAATTTTAATGGAACCAGCGGGGACATTGATGTCTTAACCCATGAAGCTGGACATGCTTTCCAAGTCTATCGCTCACGCTGGATTGCAAGCCCTGAGGTTATCTGGCCAACCTATGAAACTTGCGAAATCCACTCAATGTCTATGGAATTTATGACCTGGCCTTGGATGGAAAGCTTCTTTAAAGACCAAGTGGGTAAATATAAATTCGGTCACTTAGCAAGCACACTCCTCTTCTTACCTTATGGAGTGTTGGTAGATCATTTCCAACATGAAATTTATGAACATCCAAACGTGACACCCGCAGAGCGCAAGGCAACGTGGAAACGTTTGGAAGAGCTCTACCTACCTGACCGTGATTTCTCTGAATCAGAAGCGCTCAACCGTGGTATCTTCTGGTATCGTCAAGGACACATCTTTGCAAGCCCATTCTACTACATTGACTACACCCTTGCACAGGTCTGTGCTCTCCAATTCTGGAAGCGTACGCAAGTTGACCACGACGAAAGCGCTTGGGAAGACTATCTTCGTATCTGCGATCTAGGTGGTACAAAATCTTTCCTTCAAGTCGTTGCAGCAGCAAATCTCGAATCTCCATTCAAAGAAGGTGCCCTTGCAGCAACCACCAAGGCAGCTAGCGACTGGTTGGATAGCGTAGATGATGCCTTGTTCTAAGAATGCGATGTAAACATAAAGATTAAAAGGAACCACTTATAGAAACAGGATAAAAAATCAGAGATTGTTTGTATAAGGAGGTTCTTTTCTTATGGCTAATATAGTCATTTCGTTTACTTTTAGTACTAGGCAAGGAGCTGCAAGCTGTACTAGAGTATGGCAAAGTGAGTGAACGAAATAATATAGCCGTTTCGTTTATTTTTAGTACTAGGTAACGAGTCGCAGGTAGTACTGGAGTACAGCAAGACGAGTGAACGAAGTAATAAAAATATAAACGAAACGACTATAACGAGCATCAGAAACTGCTTGAAACACTAAAAATGGGCAAGGCAACCATTATGGCTACCTTACCCATTTTTCTTTTCATTCTTACGCCGTACCAAGCAGCTAATCCAAGCATAACGAAAGTCAAATAAAACAAGAAAATAACATACCAAATAGAAATTGTAAACTGCGTCAATTCCCCCGTACACGGTTCAAATAGTCCTGATAGCTTTCCGTATCCATGAGGTTTTTAGCATTTTCAACGCGTTCCTTGGTTGGTGGTTTAGTTCCTTCAAGCGGATAGGGTCTCCCCAATTCCCGCCATTTAAATTCCCCCAAATTATGATATGGCAACACTTCAAAACGCTCAACATTGTCCAAGGTTTTGACGAATGTTCCTAATTCCATCAAATCTTCATCTCGGTCAGTTAAATTCGGCACTAAAACGTGACGAATCCAAACGGGCTTACCAATATCAGAAAGATAGCGAGCACATTCTAAAATCGCCTTATTGTTATGCCCCGTCACAAAACGGTGCTGGTCAGGATTCATTTCCTTAATGTCCAACAAGACCAAGTCTGTCACTGCCATGAGCTTAGAGTATTTCTCTAAATACTTTGGTGTACTGCGGAAAGTGAGTGCACAGGTATCCAAGGTCGTATGGATGCCCTTTTCTTTTGCCAGACTAAACAAGGCAATCAAAAAGTCAATCTGAATGGTCGCCTCCCCACCTGACACGGTAATACCACCCTCTTTTCCCCAGAATCCCTTATACCGAATGGCTTCATTTAAGACATCTTCTGCTGTCCGCTCAGTCGCAGCAGGATTGACTAAGTCCCAAGTGTCAGGATTATGGCAATACTGACAGCGCATGTGGCAGCCCTGCATAAATACCACAAAACGGATACCTGGTCCGTCTACTGCTCCGAAACTCTCAGTTGAGTGCACTAGGCCTGTTACATTTTTGTAATCTACTACTTCCATTCTCTCTTCCTCACCCCATGTTAGATTTATTATATCATAGATTTAGGAAAAGATTTGTATAAATGACTTTTGAATAGCAAATCGAAATACTCTATAACATCAAAAATAGCTATCTACTAGTGATTGGGTATAGACAGTTGGATTTTGAAAAATATTCAAAGGGGAAGCTGCTCATCCTTACACGATTGATAGACTATCAACTATAATTTAAGCCTATAAACTGTGATAGTATAGTCTTTTAGTTTACTTTTAGTACTAGGTAAGAGTACAGCAAGAAGTAATAAAAGATAAACTAAAGGACTATAACTGCTTCATAGATAGAATAGAGGCAAGTGCGAGGATAATGATAGATTTGAGTTCGCATAAACAAAAGACTAAAGCAGAGCTTAGTCTTTCTTTTCTTTTTTATCTTCTTCTACTGCAAGTTGTGTGATGAGAATTTTGAGTTTGGTTACACGACCATTTTTGACCTTGTCATTGATCATAACCAGGTGATAGCCTTGGTTGTCCACTTCATAGGCCTCTTTTTCTTCCTGACTTGGAATGGTTCCAAGACCTGTCAGATAGAAACCTGCAATCGTATCTACATCATCACTTTCTAGTTCGGTGCCAAAATACTCATTGAAATCATTCAGGGTCATATTCCCTTGAACGATATAGGTATGCTCTGCGATTTCCCGAACAAAGACTTCTGACTTATCCGTTTCATCATCGATTTCTCCGACAATTTCTTCCAGCAAATCTTCTAGAGTGACCAGCCCTGCCACACCTCCGTATTCATCGAGTAGAATGGCCATTTGATTTTGGGTATTGCGCAAGGATTTTAACAAATCATCGACAAAAATCGTTTCCGGCACAAAGAGTGGCTCTTGTAAGATACGACGAATGTTCATCTTTTCAAAGCCATTGGCAAAACCTTCTGCCAAAATCCGCTTGGTATGAATCAAACCGATGATATTATCCTTATCACCATCGTAGACAGGAATTCGCGAGAAATTCTGTTTGAGAATCTCAGCCATAATCGTTGCTGTATCTTCTTCAATATCTACCATGAACGCATCGGTACGTGGTACCATGACCTCACGAGCCATCATTTCATCTAGCGAGAAAATCCCCTGTAACATTTCAATTTCATCAGCATCTAGTGTTTCCTCGCTCTGGGTGGTCAAAATATACTCAATCTCATCGCGAGTCATCTTCTCATCTGCATCATCAAACTTCATCGGTGTTATCCGACTAATCAAATTGGTCGCGGCAGATAAGAGCCAGACAAACGGACTGACAATCTTGCCTAGAAAGATGATAACGGGTGCAGAGATTACTGCCAAATTTTCTTTCATATTCATGGCAATGCGCTTGGGATACAATTCTCCAAGGACGATGGATATAAAGGTCAATAAGGCAAGTGCAAGCCAGTAGCCACCGGTCTTAGCCGTTGCAGAATTGCCCAACCAACCAGCAAATATAGCACCTAAATCACTTGCAAGGCTCGCCCCTGACAAGATGCCGATAAAGGTAATACCAACCTGGATAGTGGACAGAAAATGATTGGGATTTTCAAGTACATTTAATAGGCGGATAAATTTTTTCTCTCCCTCTGCTGCTTTTTGTTCAACGCGGGAACGATTGAGAGAAACCAAGGCCATCTCAGAAGCTGAGAAAAAGGCATTAAGCAAAGTCAACACTAACAGTAATAAAACTTGTAAATGAATGGTCTGACTACCAGGGTCTTCCATGATATGTTTGTCTCCTATAAAAATATATAATGAAACTATTATACCACGTTTTGGGTAATCTTGTCACTCAGATATTACTAAATGACCAGAAGATAGGCATCTTGACAGAAAATCATCGATTCTAAGAGTCTGTATCCCCAGAGATAGCCACACCTGATAAGCAGCTAAAACTGAAACCTTGTACATCTATCTTCCAAGCCGTTAGTATGAAACTAATTTGCTTTGCTTGCTTTTTGCTATTCATAGGTATTCGCTATTTTATTGCACTTCAACCTTTGATTAGAGGGGAGAAACTTGACTATCCTTATCCTCCAATCTCTTTCGCAAGGCTACATTGTTATAGCCGTTTCGTTTATTTTTAGTAGGAGGCAACGAGTCGCAGGTAGTTGAAATAGTTGATAACTATTTCAAGTGACAGATAAGAAAAGTGTAACTTTTCTCAATGGTACAGTAAAACGAGTGAACGAAGTAATAAAAATATAAACGAAATGACTATAAAGCTAGTCAGTTCTTGATGTCTAGAGAGTAGCCAGAAAAAAACCTACCAATCAACCGATTGATAAGTTTCGTTGTTACCCCTTTCGAGCATAATTTATCACATCATAAGGAAGCGTATTGACGGTTTCCTTGAGGGAATAATTTTCTAAGTTATTGACATTCTGCCGCAAATACTTGGCATAACTAGTAGAAATGAGACCTTGATCTTCATATTCAAAGATAATCTTGCGTTCAAGATAATACCCCCGCATCATTTCAGCGATGTTATTGGGCTTCATCCGCGTGATAACCCGTTCAATGAAGGCACCACTACCGATAATAGCGGTCTCGCGCAAACGAGCTTCCTGCAAGAAATGAATCAAGGAATTGTTATAAATCCCTTTCAAATGCTCCAAACTCTCGACAATGACCTCGGTATTTGCCAGATAAAGCTCAGCAATGCTTTCAATCTCCTCCTTGGTCAAATGGCGCTTTTCTTTTTTGCGCCATGAGCGAAGTTTCGCTCCCAGAGTCACAATTTCATGGAGAGTAAAACGAGAAACTCGCCAAAAGACAATCCAGAAATAGGTGAAGCGAGTAGTTAGGTTACGATTGATCCGTTGCTCCATGGCTAAGAGATAGCGCTGATAGAGATGATAGGAACGATCATCAATCTTACCTTCTTCATAAGCCTGTTCCAAACCATCATTTTCAATACTGAGAATTAGGAGTTGAAGACTAGCCAAGTCCTTTCGAATGGACTTATCTTCCTGTTCTAAAATAAGATTTTCAATCCGTCCGTGATAATTATCAATAGCCGCATAGAGTGGTCCCTTGACTTTGGTATGGGCTAAATCTGCCTCTAACTCAATCACCACTTCATTTAAAATAGCGACATGCATCAAATAATCCTTGCTTTCTTCCTTGGTATCAGATAAATGTGGGAGCACCACTAAGCCCGACAAGAAACTGAACAAGGTCACCCCTGCTACAATAAAGAGCAGGAGCGGATATTCACGTTCTAAAGTCGCTGGAATCAAGAGAATGGTTGCAATCGACACCGTTCCCTTGACCCCTGAAAACGTCAGCAAAAGACTATCTTTCAAGGCATAGGATATTTTTTTCTTTAAACGCAGCATCCGAAAAGCATAAAAACCATAAATCATAACAAGACGAATACTGAACATCAAAAGAGTCAAGATAAGAATAGTAATCAATAGGAAGAGATTATCATAAATCGGATTGCGCAAAATTGGCTCTAAAATCATCTGCAATTCAATCCCTAGAATAATAAAGACAGAACCATTGAGCATAAAGGTCACCGTGTGCCAGACTGTATCGGTCACCGTATCCACTTGCGCTTCTAGCAAGGTGATATTTTTAAAACGACTGGCCTTAAAAATTCCTGCGACAACAACTGCGATAATCCCTGATACATGAATCTCTTCTGCTAAAAAGAAAGTCAGTAAGGGGAGGCTCAATTCTAGCAATAATTGCCCTGCAATATCAGAAGCCCGCACATTCAAGAGCAAACGGTGTAAGGTCTGATTGAGAAAAGCCGTAATAGCGCCAACCGCAAAACCACCGATAATCGAAAAGAATAAGGAAACGCCTGCTTTTTCCAAGGAAAAAGCACCCGTTATCCAAGCTGCTACTGCAACCTGAAAGGCTACTAGACCACTAGCATCATTCAGTAGGCCCTCTCCCTTTAAAATACTTTCTACCCGCTTAGCAAAGGTAAAACGTTCGGATAAAGAAGCAAAAGCTACCAAATCTGTCGGACCTAGGGCAGCCCCCGCCGCTAAACAAGCAGCTAGTGGAAGAACACCCCATAAGACATGCGCCATATAACCAATGCTCCAGGTTGAAATAAAAATTACAGGGAAGATTAGAAACAAAATAATCCGCCAGTAACGCAAAATGCTAGTCACATCACTTTCTTCCGCTTCGCGAAACAAGAGCGGACCAATAACCAAGGCCAGAAAAGCCTCCGTATCCAAGTGAAATTGTCCCTGTGGTAAACACCATCCCAATAAAACCCCTGAAACAATCTGTAGGAGGGGCAAGGGGAGGCGGGGAAATAATTTGTTAGTTGCATTGGAAGCAATCAGAACCAGTAAAAATATAATTAGATAAAGAAGTACTGTCATCCATTACCTCCTTATTTTTCATTGCAACACTTCTCAAACAAGAGCCGTTGCTCAGAAATCTTCTCATCAATCTTAGACAAATCCCGATGCTCAATCTGCTTCTGGCAGCGCTCCATTTCAAGACTGACCAATTTCTGTTTGATTTTGATCATTTTTTTGCTCATATGCGCATCATCAAACTGTCTGGCTAACTGTTCACCTGCGTTAGAATCAATGTACTTGCTTCTGAGCCCCGCTAATTTTTCCTGTAAATATTTTTTATCCATGGTTGTAGTCCTTTATCTTTTCAAGCATTACTAAAAATGGAGGATGGTTCATTTGATTAAGGGTGCGATAGATGGTTGCAGTAAATTCCCGTTGAGAAAGCCTACTGACAAAATCCAGCACTGCATCGCGCTCTACCGCTCCTCCTGTATGGCCATAATAAATCATGACCGCAATCCGACCACCTGGCACCAGACGCTGACACAGTTTTTCAAGCGCAAGCAGGGTCGTCTGAGGCTGAGTCACCACGGACTTGTCTGCATTGGGGAGATAGCCTAGGTTAAAAATCCCAGCTTTGACCTCCTCTACGTAAGCATCCAGTCGCTCATGTCCTGTTAAGAGCAATTCAACATTACTAAGTCCGGCCTTTTCCAAGCGTTCACGTGTTTGCTCAAGCGCCTGTTCTTGAATATCAAAAGCGACGACTTTTTTAGCCCTCTCAGCAAGGAACAAGGTATCGTGACCATTTCCCATAGTCGCATCAACCACGACATCTTCCTTGGTCATGATTTCTGCCAAAAATTGATGAGCCATTTCTAAAGGTCTTAACATGTAAATTTCTGCTCCTTTGCCTTGCAACCTTGCACGCTCCCACGGCGACGCATTTCATCTTCAATCGCATTAAGTACTTCCCATTTATTGAGGCTCCACATGGGGCCAATCAACATATCACGTGGTGCATCTCCTGTGATTCGATGGATAACAATGTGTTTGGGAATAATCTCCAGCTGATCACAAATAATCGTAACATACTCTTCTTGGCTGAGTAGCTGTAGACGCCCTTCATGATAATCCCGTTGCATACGCGTATTGGTCATCAGATGTAGCAGGTGTAATTTAATGCCTTGAATATCATTGTCTGTCACGCAACGTCGGACGTTTTCTAGCATCATCTCATGCGTTTCACCAGGCAAGCCATTAATTAAATGAGAAACAATTTCAATCTTGGGAAACTTTCGCAAACGTTTCACACTTTCGACATACAACTCATAGGAATGAGCTCTGTTAATCCAATCCGAAGTTTCTTCAAAGGTTGTCTGCAGGCCCAATTCTACTGTTACATGCATACGCTCAGATAACTCCGCCAAATAAGCAATTATTTCATCTGGCAGGCAGTCTGGACGAGTTCCGATATTGACACCAACTACTCCCGGCTCGTTAATAGCTTGCTCATATCGCTCTCGAATCACTTCAACCTTGTCATGGGTATTGGTAAAATTCTGGAAATAGACCAAGTATTTTCTCACCTCAGGCCACTTACGGTGCATAAAGTCAATCTCCTTGTAAAACTGCTCCCGAATCGGCGCATCAGGTGCGACAATAGCATCACCAGAACCCGACACCGTACAAAAAGTACAGCCTCCCTTGGCTACTGTACCATCACGATTGGGACAGTCAAAACCTGCATCAATCGGTACTTTAAAGATCTTTTCCCCAAATAATTTCCGATAATAATCATTCAGCGCATTATAAGATTTCATTCTCCTATTCTACCATATTTCAAGAGCTCCAGTAGTGAAAAATTTTATCATTCTAATTATTTTTTCAATTATTTTCGAATAAATAAGTATGAAAACTATTTTATTTATTTTTTTAGGAGCCTCCCTTGGCTCATTCCTCGGTCTAATCATTGACCGCTTTCCCGACGAATCCTTGCTCTTTCCTGCTAGCCATTGCAATCATTGCAAACAGCTACTAAAATGGTGGAACATGATTCCGATTCTGTCTCAACTAATTCTGCTCTCCAAATGCTGCTATTGTAAGGCTAAAATCCCTTACTGGTATTTAGGACTAGAGCTGGTTTCTGCTGGACTGATGCTACTGCTTGCCCATAGCATCATCTCCACGTTGCAATGCTCTCTTATCTTTGCTGGGCTAGTATTGACCATTTATGATATTAAGCACCAAGAATATCCGCTTATGGTCTGGCTGTCATTTACTGTTCTAGCCCTGCTGCTCTCAAATCTCAACTGGATTTTTTGTGGCTTCATAGTCCTTGGAATACTCGCTGAAACCTACAAACTCAATATTGGATCAGGCGACTTCTTCTACCTGGCTAGTCTGTCGCTTCTCTTTTCCTTGTCTGAACTGCTCTGGATTATCCAACTAGCTAGCCTAGTAGGTCTGTTCATTTTCTTTGTTTTCAAACCCAAATCACTCGCCTACGTCCCCTGCCTCTTTCTGGCAAGTCTAATTGTTCAGTTATTCTAGTTTTCTCCATTCCCTCATCTTCAAATCTGTTTTTCCCAGATTTCTATTTCTTATAGTCATGTCGTTTGCTTTTAATACTAGGCAAGGAGCTGCAGGCTGTACTAGAGTACGGAAAAGCGAGTGAACGAAGTCATGAAAGAGAAACGAAATGACTGTACCAAAAAGACAAAACTTGAATACACCTCTCTTGCCACATAAAACAATGTTCGCTCACTTGTACAGTTTTAGGCGGAGGAAAATCTGGATTTTGGCGGGATTGGTCTTCCCTTTCTTCCTCGTTTTGAAAAAATAAGACACAGCTCTATCTAACTAGCACTCCTACTATCGGGATTTTTTGGAAGGAAACTATCTACCGGAGTAACGTCGAGTGATAACTCATAAGCTCGCCAAAAAACATCTTATAGTCTTTTAGTTTGCTTTTAGTACTAGGCAAGGAGCTGCAGGCTGTACTAGAGTACGGCAAAGTGAGTTAAATGAGTTAAAAAAGATAAACGAAACGACTATATAAAATAATCTCAACCTGTAGGCTACAAGCTAGGGAAGAAATATCCACCGAAATAACATCAAGCGATAACCCGTAAGCTTAGAAAAACAATCCACTGGACTGTTTTTTTATGCTATACTATAGTAACAGGAGGAGAATAAGATGAACATTTATTCTGACGATAGTTTAACCTTGCATACAGATTTGTATCAAATCAATATGGCTCAAGTGTATTTTGAGCAAGGGATTCATAATAAACATGCAGTATTTGAGGTCTATTTTAGAAAGCTTCCTTTTCATAATGGCTATGCAGTATTTGCTGGTTTGGAGCGCATTGTTCGCTATCTGTCAAACCTTTCATTTACCCAGGCAGATCTAGACTATCTGCGCGAACTCGGATACCCAGAAAACTTTCTGAACTATTTGGACCAGTTAGAATTTTCTTTAACTGTCCGCTCTGCTAAAGAGGGGGATTTGGTCTTTGCAAATGAACCCATCATGCAAATTGAAGGACCTCTTGCCCAATGTCAGCTGGTCGAAACAGCCATTTTAAATATCGTCAACTATCAAACCTTGATTGCCACAAAGGCTAGACGGATTAAGGCGATTTTAGAAGATGAAGCACTCCTTGAATTTGGAACTCGGCGTGCTCAGGAGATGGATGCTGCAATCTGGGGAACACGCGCAGCCTTTATCGGTGGCGCTAGCGCCACCTCAAATGTCCGTGCTGGAAAAATTTTTGGTATTCCAGTCGCGGGTACCCATGCCCATGCCCTGGTACAGACCTACGGTAATGATTACGATTCTTTCAAAGCCTACGCATCTACACATAAAAATTGCGTTTTCCTCGTCGATACCTACGATACCCTAAGACTCGGTGTTCCTGCTGCTATTCGGGTTGCAAATGAATTTGGGGATAGCATTAACTTCCTCGGAGTTCGTATTGACTCAGGTGATATGGCCTATATTTCCAAAAAAGTTCGTCAACAACTTGACGATGCAGGTTACACAGAAGCCAAAATCTACGCTTCCAATGACCTTGATGAAAATACCATTTTAAACTTGAAAATGCAAAAGGCCAAAATTGATGTCTGGGGGGTCGGCACTAAACTCATCACTGCTTATGATCAACCAGCCCTAGGTGCTGTTTATAAGATAGTTTCCATTGAAGACGAAAAAGGACAGATGCGTGATACCATCAAACTCTCTTCCAACGTGGAAAAAGTTTCAACACCAGGGAAAAAACAAGTCTGGAGAATTACTAGTCGCGAAAAAGGGAAAACCGAAGGCGACTATGTTACTTTTGCAGACACTGATGTAACGAACATGCAATCCATTCATATGTTCCATCCAACCTACACCTATATCAACAAAACTGTGACTGATTTTGAAGCGGTTCCCCTCTTGGTAAATATTTTTGATAAGGGCAAACTCGTCTATGAATTACCAAGTCTACCAGATATTCAGATCTATGCTAATATGCAATTCGACAAACTCTGGGACGAATATAAGCGCATGCTTAATCCACAAGATTACCCAGTTGATTTGGATCAAGAGGTCTGGGATCATAAGATGAATCTGATTCAGCAAGTCCGCAATCAAGCTCGGTTAACCCCAAAGGAGAAAGCATGAACTTACAAGAAACGATTATCAACCAATTAGGTGTCAAACCTGTCATCAAGCCCCAGGAAGAAATCCGTAAATCTATTGATTTTTTGAAAGACTACCTCAAAAAACACCCATTTTTAAAAAGTTACGTTTTAGGCATTTCCGGCGGTCAAGACTCGACCCTCGCAGGTCGTTTGGCACAACTCGCTATTGAAGAAATGAGGACTGAAACAGGAGATGACACCTACCAATTCATCGCCGTCCGCCTGCCTTATGGTATTCAGGCAGATGAAAAAGATGCCCAAGCAGCCCTTGCCTTTATCAAGCCTGATGTCAGTCTGGTCGTCAATATCAAAGAGAGCGTGGACGCCATGACCATGGCTGTCAAGGCCACTACAACCAACATTTCTGATTTTAACAAGGGAAATATCAAGGCGCGCAGTCGCATGATTGCCCAGTATGCCCTTGCAGGAAGCTACTCTGGTGCAGTTATTGGAACAGACCATGCAGCTGAAAACATCACAGGATTTTTCACCAAGTTCGGTGACGGTGGTGCAGACATCCTGCCGCTTTTTCGCCTCAACAAACGCCAGGGGAAAACTCTCTTAGCAGAACTTGGAGCAGACAAGAGCCTTTATGAAAAGATTCCCACCGCTGATTTAGAAGAAGATAGACCAGGACTTGCAGATGAGGTTGCACTCGGTGTGACTTACGACAACATTGATGACTACCTTGAGGGCAAGACGATTAATCCACAAGCTCAGACAATTATTGAAAATTGGTGGAAAAAAACCGAACACAAACGTCATCTACCAATTACTATCTTCGATGATTTTTGGAAATAAGACAAAGAAGCTGGCTCATTCCAGCTTTTTTATAGCCGTTTCGTTTACTTTTAGTACTAGGCAACGAGTCGCAGGCTGTACTTAGAGTATGCAAAGAGAGTTAACGAAGGAATAAAAGATAAACGAAATGACTATATAAGAATAGCGAGGCTAACCTCCGCTAAAAACTGACATTCAGCAAGGAGAGCAAACCTCAGTTCTGGTCTACTACTAACTGAAAATGCACAGACTATCCCAGAACAAGCGCACAAAAGCTTTTTAAAGTGAAAAGTAGGGTTTCTACATTTCAACATTACATCCTTATTTTCTAACAAGTGGAACACTGTATCTAGCTTTTCTATAAAAACACCTCTTATAAGCTGGCTGTTTCCTTAAAAAGGTTCGGGAATTGTAAGTTCATGCCTTGGTTATAAGCCCTTTTCAGTCCATGCTTGAAGATTTTCCAAAAAGGTCTATAATAGGTCTTATAGAAAAGGAGAATCCTATGAACTCATTACATCAATCATTAACAGATCAATTTTTTGCCGACTATGAAGCCAACCAGCAATTTGCGGCTATGGAAAATACAGTGTCCCACAATGGTATCTATGCTTCTCTTGAGAAACGTAGTAGCAGCGTGGAAAATAATCCCGTGTTCTCCATTGATTTAACCAAAGATAAGGTCAGCAACCAAAAAGCTTCTGGCCGTTGCTGGATGTTTGCAGCTCTAAATACGTTCCGCCACAAAATGATTGCGGGCTTTCAGTTGGAAAATTTTGAACTCTCTCAGGCTCATACTTTCTTCTGGGATAAATATGAAAAATCCAACTGGTTCTTAGAGCAAATCCTTGCAACTGCTGATCAAGAATTAACCAGTCGCAAGGTCAAATTTCTCTTAGATGTTCCCCAACAAGATGGGGGACAATGGGATATGGTCGTGTCCCTCTTTGAAAAATATGGGGTTGTACCGAAGTCCATCTATCCAGAGTCCCTCTCCTCCAGTAATAGTCGTGAACTCAATGCTGTTTTAAATAAATTGCTCCGTCAAGATGCACAGATTTTGCGTGAATTGGTAGCACAAGGACAAACACCAGAAAACATTCAGACGAAAAAGGAAGAGCTATTGCAAGAGATCTTTAACTTCCTTGCTATGTCACTGGGATTACCACCGCGCACCTTTGACTTTGCTTACCGTGATAAAGACAATAACTACCATAGTGAAACAAACTTAACTCCACAGGAATTTTACAAGAAATACGTAGATATTCAACTAGATGATTATGTATCTATTATCCATGCACCTACTGCCGATAAACCTTATGGCAAGTCTTATACCGTTGAGATGCTCGGAAATGTAGTCGGTAGTCGCCCTGTTCGTTACCTCAATGTTGAAATGGATCGCTTGAAAGAACTCGCCATTGTCCAAATGCAAGCAGGTGAAACAGTTTGGTTTGGTTCTGATGTAGGACAATCTAGCAATCGTAAGACAGGTGTCATGGTAGAGGGCATGTACGACTTCGCCTCTAGCATGAACATTACCTTTCACCAAGACAAGGCAGGACGTCTCGATTATAGCGAAAGTCTGATGACCCACGCCATGGTCTTAACTGGCGTAGATCTTGATGAAAATGGTCACGCTCTCAAATGGAAAGTTGAAAATTCCTGGGGAGATAAGGTTGGAGACAAGGGCTACTTTGTTGCAAGCGATAGCTGGATGGACGAATACACCTATCAAATCGTTGTTAGAAAAGACTTTTTGACAGAAGAAGAACTCGCCGCCTATCAGGCTGAACCAATTGTGCTTGCACCATGGGATCCAATGGGAGCCTTAGCTAGCCAAATTTAGGATACAAAGAAATCCAGAGCAAGATAAAAATAGGCGGCCGAACAGAAGTTGATTGCAACTTCGTTGTGAGACCCCTGCGAGGATAGCTAGGAGAGTCCCAAACGAAAGTGCAGGGAATTACCAGATAGCTACCGCTATGCGGCCGAACAGAAGTTGATTGCAACTTCGTTGTGAGACCCTCACAAAGGCAAAAGAGGGAGCAAACGACAGAAGAAATCGATTTTTGATGCGTATACATTCTAAACTTAACTGACGTTAGGCAGGTGTAGTGGCAAAATAATATAGTCTTTTAGTTTCCTTTTAGTACTAGGCAAGGAGCTGCAGGCTGTACTGGAGTACGGCAAAGCGAGTGAACGAAGGAATAAAAGATAAACGAAATGACTATACTAAATGATTGCACAAAAAGAGGTTGGTAGCTCTACCAACCTCTTTTTTGGTTCAATATTCTCTCATTCTTTGCAAAGGTCTTCTTCCACAGGCGATAGGTGAAATAGGCAAGTAAACCTCCTAGGGTGTTGGTCCAGAGGTCATCAACTTCAAAAATACGACCTACATCAAAGAGGAAATCTAGCAGAAGCTGACTACATTCAATGAATAAACTAATTAAAAAGCTATAACGGATAACTACTCGAAAGTTCTGCCATTTTCTAAACAGAAACACAAAGGCTAAGACAAGGGGATAGAGAAGAAAAATATTGGTCAAATTCTGAAGTAAGATCATCCACCAATCTACTAAACTATCGAGCTTATGAGCATTGACAACACTATTAAACGGGACCAAAAGGAGATAGAATCTGCCAATTTGGACAATGCCTGGTGTTGAAAACATCTTGTACTGAGGATAGATGCTTTGTGGTAGAAAGCAGATGCAGCAGATTGCAAGAACATAGAGCCATACCAATACTAGAACTATTCGCCGACCAAGCTGGGTCAATTCACCATTTCTTTGGAAAAGGTATTTCATACCTTTATACCGGCCTTTGCCTTAGCTGCCGCAATGCGAATACGTGCTGATTCACGGTCTTTTTTCATGGTGTTAGAACGCAACTGACCGCATGCTGCATCAATATCTGTCCCATGTTCTTGACGAACAACACAGTTAACACCATTTTTCTTGAGTCGATCATAGAAAGTAGCCACACGTTCTGGCGTGGAGCGACTGTACTGATCATGCTCACTCACAGGGTTGTAAGGAATCAGATTAACATAGGATAGCTTACGGATATTCTTGGTCAGATTCGCCAATTCTTGAGCTTGTTCTACACCGTCATTGACTTCGTTAAGCATAATATACTCAAAAGTAACGCGACGATTGGTTGTTTCAATATAGTCTTCAATCGCTTCAAACAAGACCTCAATTGGAAATTTACGATTGATACGCATGATGCTTGAACGAATGGTATTATTTGGTGCATGGAGGGAAACCGCCAAATTAACCTGCACACCCTCTCTCGCAAATTCACGGATTTTCGGTGCCAAACCAGAGGTTGAAACGGTAATGTGACGAGCCCCAATCGCCATTCCCTTGTCATCGTTGATAATCCGCAGGAAATTGAGGACATTGTCATAGTTATCAAAAGGCTCGCCAATCCCCATCACTACGATATGGCTGACACGTTCTCCTTGATTACGGTCATCAAAATACTTCTGAACCAACATAATCTGTGCCATAATCTCACCGCTATTCAAATCCCGCTGCTTGCGAATCAAACCAGAGGCACAGAAAGTACAGCCAATATTACAGCCGACCTGGGTCGTGACGCAGACAGACAAACCATAATGCTGCCGCATCAAAACGGTTTCTATCAACATTCCATCGGGCAGCTCAAAAAGATATTTGACTGTTCCGTCTTTTGACTCTTGCACAATACGTTGCTGGAGAGGATTGACAACAAAGTACTCATTGAGCTTCGCAATCAAGTCCTTGGAAAGATTCGTCATTTCCTCAAATGTCTGTACACGCTGGCGATAGAGCCATTCCCAAATCTGAGTTGCTCGAAATTTCTTTTCATCTTGCTCCAATACCCAGTCTATCAAATCAGTACGACTAAGGCTATAAATTGATGGTTTCATAGGTCTCCTACTTTTGGCGAATCACAAAGCTACGGTTGCTTTCTTGTGGCTCACGCTGGTTCTTTTTCTTGTTTTGTTTTTTATTGCGTTCTGGTTTATTTTTCTGTTGCAAACGCTGATGATTCTTCTCACCTTTTTCTTTTACGGTAAATGAACGCTGTGGCTTACGGTTGCT
Organism: Streptococcus sp. LYSM12; assembly: GCF_004569635.1. Lineage (GTDB taxonomy): Bacteria > Bacillota > Bacilli > Lactobacillales > Streptococcaceae > Streptococcus. The sequence continues at coordinate 1,051 of NZ_SPOZ01000032.1, read as the reverse complement.
GCGACTACGGCGCTTGCGGTGTGGTCGTTCTTCCACTTCCATGAGCGGTTCCTGCGGTCGATCATTGCCTAATACAAAGTAGGCGCAACCGAAATTACAAAACTCCGTCAAATAATCATCTAAACGGCTAATCTTCAGATCAGACTTAACCACCCTCTCATCCTTATAAAAGCCTTTCAATCGGAGTTGTTCATTGCCCCAATCTCCCACAATGTAGTCAAATTTTAGCATAAGGGGAGAAAAACGTTGTCCAAAGGCAGTCTGATCAAAAGCATCACGGTAGTCTTCTAAGAGATCTAATTCAATCGTTTCTGCGACCACCTTATCCCCAACACGGGCAAAACTAGGCCCAGGAAATTTATTATAATTGTACAATTCAGGTGCGACTTCCTTTTTCATCACTCCTCCTTTTCTATTTAACCCTATTATTATAACACGGTTTAGCATCATATTGATAGGGTGAAAGTTATAGAATAGAAATTTCAGAACATTCTCATATTCAATGATACTCAAACCATTCTATGTGAATGGTTTCTGAACTAATGCAGACGTTTGAGGGGCTAATAACCTATAAAATCAATATGTAACTAGCTTTCACAGCTCAGAATTATAGCCGTTTCGTTTCTTTTTAGTACTAGGTAACGAGTCGCAGGTAGTACTGGAGTACAGCAAGACGAGTGAACGAAGTAATAAAAAATATAAACGAAATGACTATATAAAAAAATCGCCAGGCTAGCCTCCTCTAAACCAACAATAAAACGAATCTTATCTCGTATTTTTACATTGCCCGCTTTACGACTTTTGTCATCTGTGCAAGGTGAGCGAACGATGCCAGTCTTTGATGTTTGACGAGAGTGACAAGTCTTCCACCACTGACCAAACGGGGAGTTGAGACGTTTGACAACTATCAAAAAGAGCCTCTTATGAACCGCACCCCAAAAGTTAGACAGAAAAAATCTAACTTTTGGGGTGTTATTTTTATGAAATTGAGTTATGAAGATAAAGTCAACATTTATGAGCTACGGCAGAATGGTGAAACAATTAAGTCTTT
>NZ_SPOZ01000031.1 GCF_004569635.1 Streptococcus sp. LYSM12 | reverse complement strand
TAGGCTTCCAACTGTTCTAAGGGAATTTTGCGAGACTTAGCAACACGTTTTTTCCGCTCTAGATGCCCTTGTTCTGAAAGTTGTTTTTCCCAAACGTAAAGTGTGTTTGTGCTAATGCCAAAAAGCGTACAGGTTTCTTTTTTGCTGTGACCAGCAGTTACGTATTCTAATACTCGGTTCCTAAAATCTAAATCATATGCCATATAACTACTATACCATATACTGTTTATAAACTAAAGGAGTATATAGTCCTTTCGTTTATCTTTTATGACTTCGTTCACTCGCTTTGCCGTACCTTAGTACAGCCTGCAGCTTGTTACCTAGTACTAAAAGTAAACGAAAAGACTATATAGGAAATCTGGGAAATAATACATACACCGGGCTGCATCTATAAAAGTAGGAGTTGACGAGCTTTCACACTTCACTTGAGAATTGTAAAAAGCTGTCGATAAGGGTGGCGAAGCTACTCTTTTAAACGGGAAGATAGAACGGACATTCAGCAAGGTGAGCGAATGCTGGAAGAAGTTGACGATGGACGAGTATAAAAGCAAATTTGGAAATAAATCACAGCTTATATTGGTGGACAGAAAGCTGATGCTGCGCTCGTTTGAATATCTGATTTTAAGCTAGTCCAGCGTTGAGAGAGAAAGAGCCCCATCATATTCTAGTTGACATTTTACTCTTTCTTCCTTAAAATGAAATGTTGTAGTCATTTCGTTTATCTTTTATGACTTCGTTCACTCGCTTTGATATACTTGCAGCTTGTTGTTTAGTACTATAGTCCTTTCGTTTATATTTTTATTACTTCGTTCACTCGTCTTGCTGTACTCCAGTACTACCTGCGACTCCTTGCCTAGTACTAAAAATAAACGAAACGGCTATACAAGCAAACGAAAAGAATATAGTATATGTTAGAACCTGTCTTTACAGCTTTCTTTTCCATTCAAGGTCTTCACCATACAGCTCCATTCTTTCCAAAAACATTAAAGTGGATTATTCTGTAGTGACTGAAAGACCTAGGTTCATCTGCTTGTCATACTGGTTCTTATAGGTGAGAATTTTGGTTAGAGAATAGGAGTTATCATGTATCAAACAAAGACTTGGAAAGAAAAACTTTCCTTATTTTTACAGATTTTTATCCCCCTTTTAATCTATCAATTTGCTAATTTTTCAGCCAGTTTCATCGATACGATGATGACGGGGCACTATAGCACAGTGGACTTAGCAGGTGTTTCAATGGCAACCAGTTTTTGGAATCCATTTTTTGCTCTTTTGACGGGAATTGTATCAGCTTTGGTGCCGATTATTGGTCAGCATCTAGGTCGGGGGAATCAAAAGCGGATTCGGCAGGAATTGCACCATTTTATCTACTTGGCAATCGCCCTATCTCTTTTATTATTTCTTCTTGTCTTTTTGGGAGCTGTACCGACCTTACGGCTCTTACAGCTCGAAAGTGCTGTCTTTCAAGTAGCTAAGCACTATTTATTCTATATTTCGATTGGTATTTTACCGTTTTTATTATTTAGTGTCTTTCGTTCTTTCTTTGACTCGCTGGGATTGACAAGATTATCCATGTATTTGATGCTCTTAATCGTTCCTTTTAACTCCTTTTTCAACTATCTTTTAATTTATGGCAAATGGGGGTTACCAAGACTAGGAGGAGCAGGGACTGGTATGGGAACAGCCTTGGCTTATTGGGTCGTTTTAGGAGTTGTCATTGGGGTTATGTGCCGACATCCTAAGATGAAAGAGTATCAGATTTGGAAAAAGAGTGGGTTTGACTTTTCGCTTATCAAGGAAGATTTACGGTTAGGGTTACCTATCGGTCTTCAGATCTTTGCAGAAGTTGCGATTTTTGCGGTTGTAGGACTTTATATGTCCAAATTCTCCTCGCAAGTGATTGCCTCTCATCAGGCTGCGATGAATTTTGCAACGCTCCTTTATGCCTTTCCTTTGAGCATCTCTGCTGCCTTACCGATTGTGATTTCTTATGAAATCGGAGCTGGTCGTAACCAAGATGTTAAGGAATACAGTCGTCTGGGGCGTTTGATTGCTCTGGGATTTGCCTCTATGACCTTGTCTTTTTTGTATTTCTTTCGCCCAATGGTCGCAAGTCTTTACGGCTATCATCCAGCCTTTATTCAGTTGACCTCTCAATTTCTGACCTATGCCCTTTTTTTCCAATTGGCAGATGCTTTTACAGCGCCTATACAGGGTATTTTACGGGGGTATAAGGATACAACAGTGCCCTTTATTATCGGTCTTGTTTCGTATTGGAGCTTAACTTTTCCTATTGCCTTTTTTCTGGATAGTAGCACCTCGCTAGGACCATTTGCCTACTGGATTGGTCTTGTTGTTGGAATCTTCGTCTGTGGCTTATCTCTCAATCTGCGCTTGAGGGTCGTCGTTAAAAGAGTAGTCTAGGTATAGTCATTTGGTTTTTATCTTTTATTACCTCGTTGCCTAGTACGAAAAGCAAACTGAAAGACTAGAACAAACACCCCAAAGGTTAGATTTTCTTTCTATCTAACTTTTGGGGTGTTTGTCTATGAAATGACACTATGAGATGAGTGCAGATTTATGGATAAGAAAAACAAGACTTGGTAAAAAAGAATGTTCATCTCTTTATACAGACCTGAAACATAAAAAAGGAGTGGGAAAGAACTCGATAGGTCAAAAAAGAGTTGGGTTTTCTTTATTTCCTATATTCTAGCTTGGGGCTGAAACAGTCTATTCCTAGACCGATTCACTCCCACCCCGCACAGCTCCAACAAGTCAGAGTCGTGACTGTTGGAGGTTGGAACTGAAGCGAATTCGTTCGCATCAGTCGTAGAGGTCAGATTTGGAGTGGGAAACATGAACAAATATGAGTAAAAAGCTCCAGTGGAGCTTTTTAGCCTGTTCCCTTATAGCCGTTTCGTTTATTTTTAGTTACTAGGCAACGAGTCGCAGGTAGTACTGGAGTACAGCAAGTCGAGTTAACGAAGTCATAAAAGATAAACGAAATGACTATAAAACAAAAGGAACAGTAGTTCATTTCCCACCTTCAAGGGCATGATAGCCATTGAAGCAAGCAACCACTGCGTCAACGTCATTCGGTTCATAAAGTTAGAAAGCTGGGACTTTTTGCCCAGCTTTCCTGCAGCTCGTTGCCTTGTACTAAAAGAGCATATTTCGCTAGCTATGTAGTTACTTTCAAAGGTGACTCTGTATCATCGCATGCGATATTTAGTGCTCAGAAATATCGATAATAACGCTTATGCCTTAGCCTTTTCTCATGAAGTAAAGCAGAGTTTGCAGTTCACTTGTCAAATCCACATATTGGACAACAACATCTTTTGGAACAGAAAGATTGACAGGAGAGAAGCTTAAAATTCCTTTGACCCCTGCTTTGATAAGACTATTTGCAACTTCTTGCGCTTTGCTACTTGGTACCGTTAGAATAGCAGTTTGAGCATTGGCTTCTTTGATTTTATCTTCAATTTCTGAAATGGCATAAATTGGTACATTTTCATCAATGGTGCCAACTGCTGGATGATTATCTGCTTCAAAAGCCATCACAATTTTCATTTTATTGCGTTCATGGAAACGATAATGAAGGAGCGCACGCCCCATATTTCCCACTCCAATTAACATCACATTTGTGATGGAATTATCGTTTAGAATATCAGCAAAGAAGTCCATCAATTTTTTGACATCATACCCAAAGCCACGGCGACCTAATTCGCCAAAGTAGGAAAAGTCACGGCGGACAGTGGCAGCATCAATTCCGATAGCTTCAGCAATTTCTTTTGAACTAGCCTTTTCAATATTTCCAGCATGGAATCTTTTGAAGATGCGATAGTAGATTGATAAACGTTTGGCAGTAGCACGAGGGATAGCAGATTTTTTTTCGTTTTTCACAATCTTTTACTCCTTTGAATTATTTATTCTATTTTAGTAAAAGTTTGTGAAAAAAGCAACAGATTAAACTTGAAAATGAAAGAAAGAGGACTTGAACAAAGGGAGTTCTTTCAAAGCAAAAGCTTTTACCACTTGGTTTTGCGTTCAAGTTTTTAAACGCATATTCGTCAAATGTCAACTTTTTCCGTCCTTAATTTAGTCAGATAGTGATGTTTAGAGAACTAGCAAATTAAGTTGAGGAAGTGATAGTTGATGTCCCTACAAAATCCTTGGTGGACCTAGGGAATGCTGATGTTATAGCCTTTTAGTTTATCTTTTATTATTTCGTTCACTCGCTTTGCCGTACTCCAGTACAGCCTGCAGCTCCTTGCCTAGTACTAAAAGACTATATAGCCATAGCCGTTTGGCTTTAATCTATTCAGACCTTGCCTGTCTTGCCTAATTTCGGTTATGTCTGCAATTCGTTGCTCAGTACTAAATCAAAACTGAAAGTCTATAAAAGATCAAAAGGCTGAGAACAGATGCCTCAACCTTTTGCTACTTATTTGTAGGATTTATGGTTTGTAAATAGCGATATAAGTCGCCAATCGCTCCTTGATAACCTAAGTCTTTATCATCTTGGGTTAGAGAGAGTACCTTGAAGTAATCGGGAATAGTCACACAGCCAGAGAAAGCAAGAAGTAGAGCTTCGAAATTCTCAAAAGTTTGTGAGCGAATTTGTTGGTAAGAATCTTGATAACGTAATTCAATCATACCGCTGTCCTTTCTTTTGTGAAAATGTCGCGGTCAACCAAGCTATCCATGAGGAAATAAAATTTTTCTTGAATCACCGCATTTCCGCCTGCCTTAAAGATATCAACTAAGTGTAGACCTGATTGGTCTGTGATATTGATTTTAAAACCAGTCAAATCCTTGTTGATAATAATTTTAAGGAGGAACCCTTGATTGGAATTAGGAATTTCTTCAAGGATGCGAGTCAACTGATAGTGACCGACATGAGTTTGTTCAAATGTATTATCGCGCAAGGTGTATTTTTTAATAGCTGGACTGATAGAATAAGTATAATCACAATTTTTTAGTGTTACAGATGTTGTAAAAGCCATTAGTAGGTGCCTCCGATTATTTCATGTAGTTGTTGAACGAGGACATCAAGCTCCTCTTTAGTAGTTTCATATGAAAAGCTAATCCGAATGGATTCGGTTAGTCGATGTGAGTTTGGACCATAGAACGCTTCAAGTACGTGGCTGGTTTGAATAACACCAGCTGTGCAAGCTGAACCACTTGAAACAGCAATGCCAACTAAATCTAAGCGCATGAGAAGTTGCTCATTGAGCTGTCTTGGAAAGCCGATACTGATTACGTAAGGTAAGCTGGGACCTGTTTCATTGAGATAGTAATCAGTCCCTGTTAATTGTTCTAAGAGATAGGTCTTCAAATCAGCTACTGTTTGAAAATGTTGGTCTAGCTGAGCAGTCTGTTCTTTCAAAGCTGTTGCCATAGCAGCAATTCCAGCAAGATTCTCTGTTCCTGCACGGTGCTGATTTTCTTGTCGTCCACCATGAATCAGCGAGTCAAAGTTGGGAATTCGACTATAGAGGAATCCGACACCTTTGGGACCGTGAAATTTGTGGGCCGTAGCAGCTAAAAAATCAATGCCTAGTTGTTCAGGCGAGACAGGGAGTTTACCAATTGCTTGGACTGCGTCTACATGAAAGACTGCTTGGTGGTCTGAGAGGATCTCTCCAATCTCTTGAATAGGAAGCAGTAGTCCAGTTTCATTGTTAACATACATAACGCTTACCAAAATAGTATCTGGTCGTAGGGCTTCCTTAATTTGCTGGGCTGAAATCACTTGGTTAATAGGCTTAATATAGGTTACTTCAAAGCCGAAACGCTCTTTTAGATACTCCATTGTATGGAGAACAGCATGGTGTTCAATGGCCGTTGTAATCAGGTGCTTTCCTTTATGCTGATTAGCAAGGGCATATCCTTGAATCGCTAGAGTATCAGCCTCTGAACCACCTGATGTAAAGATGATGGATTCTGGGTTTACATCTAAACTCTGAGCAATATCTACTCTAGCTTGGCGTAGAATGGTATTCGTCTTTCTGCCAGCCCAGTGAATACTAGAGGGATTTCCATAGTATTCTTTTGAAATATCCATGAACGTTTGAAGGGCAGCATCTGATAGACAGGTGGTTGCGGCATGATCTAAATAAATCAAAGAAAACTCCTAGTTATCTTTATTGGGATTGGTAAAGTTAAAGAGGGGGCTGACTGGACGGCGTTCGTGGATACGGATAATCGCGTCTGCAATCAACTTACTAGCGGTGATAAAGGCAATATTTTTTGGTAATTGTTCCTTGCTGGCTACTGAGTCAGTCACAAGAACTTCTTTAATTGGTGCCTGGTCTAAGAGCTTCGCTGCAGTTCCTGCAAAGAGACCATGGCTAGCAACAGCATAAATCTCTGTAGCTCCGCCTTCTTGTACGATACGAGCAGCTTCTGAGAAAGTGCGACCAGTATTTAAAATATCATCAATCAAGATAGCTCTTTTTCCAGCGACATCTCCGATTATATAGCCCTCTGTACGGTCTGCATCGTCTTGGGCGTAGTCAATAATTGCAATTGGAGAGTTTAGGTATTCTGCTAGACTGCGAGCGCGTTTGATGCCAGAATTTTTAGGGCTGACGATGACAATATCTTCACCGCACAATCCTTTTTCCATATAGTGTTCAGCAAATAATGGTACTGTAAAGAGGTTATCTACTGGAATGTCAAAGAACCCTTGTACCTGAACAGCATGTAAGTCAAGGGAGAGCACACGGTCAACACCTGCCTTGACAAGCATGTTGGCAACCAGTTTAGCTGTGATCGGTTCGCGAGGAGCAGCTGTACGATCCTGACGAGCATAGCCAAAATAAGGCATGACAACTGTGACAGAATGAGCACTAGCACGCTTACATGCATCTACCATAATTAACAATTCCCAGAGGTGGGTGTTAACAGGATAGCTAGTTGATTGGATGATGTAGACATCAACCCCACGGACACTTTCCTCGATGTTGACTTGAATTTCTCCGTCTGAGAATTGGCGAGTGGTCATTTTTCCAAGAGGAATACCAGAAGCTTCCGCAATCTTTTCAGCAATTGCGCGATTGGCATTCAAAGAAAACAGCTTAATTTGTTTATCACCGTAAGGTTGAACCATGATCAGAAATACTCCTTTTATTCGATAGTCCTATTTTATCAGAAAATCTAAAAATTTTCAGTAATGAAATGAATTTCTTTAATTTTATAAACACATCATCTGCAGTCTGGGGGACTACAATAATCCAGTGGATTATTGTAGCCCGAGCCTAGAAATTAGAGAGCGAGGTTCAATCAGTAGATTATTTTAGCCCGAGCCTAGAAATTAGAAAGCGAGGTTCAATCAGTGGATTATGTTAGCCCGAGCCTAGCAATTAGAAAGCGCGGTTCAATCAGTGGATTATTTTAGCCCGAGCCTAGAAATTAGAGAGCGCGGTTCAATCAGTGGATTATTGTAGCTTGAATCTAAAAATAAAAAGCGAGATGTATGAAAAAATAAGCTCAAATAATGTAAATAACATTTACTGATTGGCAGCAGCTAGCTGGGGGCATAGCGCTTCATCGGTGACGAACCTAGTATTGTCAATAGGGTGGGGTTACCAACAGTCAAAGGATAGACTGTTGGTGAATACGAGCGGTTTCTCTAAGCTGTTGTAGACTAGAGCTATTTTACAGATAGGAGGATTTGACTTTCAACGGGTTTTGTTTGTAGGTTGCTTTTTGAAAGAACAGGGACTGTATGTTGGAAAAAAATAGGTGATGAATAGGACCTCAGCAGTCTTGAATGGAGGGGATGCTATGAAATACAGATTTAAGATTTGAGCTTGAGAGCAACAGCTGTACGGGCAACCTTGCTGCTAGCATATTTAAAATCAATTTGGTGTTGTTTTAGATACTCTTTAAAAGCGAGATGACCTTGTTGAGCATCCTGTACTTCAACTTCCAGTTCATAGTCAATCTGATTTGCATAAGTATTTTTATCGAGAGCCATTAAGCCGACGGATGTCTCTTTTTCATAACGTTTAGTGGTCAGGTGTCCCCAGATAGTCAAGAGCTCAAGCGGAACTTGAGTCTGTTGAAGTAGTTTCAGGATTTGACCGTCGGGCAGTTGCACCTTTTGAATGATGGCTTGTGCATGTTTCAAGGTTAACTCTTGATTATATTCTTGATTACCGATTTTTTGTGGGATTTTGAGGGTCAACTCGGCGTGGTTGTCTAAGGTTCGAATACGTAGGGAACAATGCTGTTTACGCAGCTTGAAATCGGGTGTGTCAATGTAGTAGTTGGTCTGATAAAAGGGAGAAACATCTGAAAATTCACTGCTCAATTCTTCAAATTCAGTCTTAGTTAGCAGTGTTTTGTATTCAATTTCTAAATGATTTTTTTTCATAGGATAAAACCTTTTCGTATGGTATAATAGTTCTTGTGTTATTCTATTACAAAAACAGGTATTTGACAAGAAAGGAGTAGCCATGGAAATGAATTGGGAAGAGTTCCTAGATCCTTATATTCAGGCGGTAGGGGAATTAAAAATTAAATTGCGTGGGGTACGCAAACAGTACCGCAAAGCGAGAAAACATTCCCCGATTGAATTTGTGACAGGACGTGTCAAGCCGATTGAATCTATCAAAGAAAAGATGGCACTCCGACATATTCACCTGGAAAATCTAGCTCAGGATATGCAAGATATTGCAGGAGTTCGCATTATGGTACAGTTTGTTGATGATGTGGAAGAGGTACTTGAAATCCTCAGAAAACGAAAAGATATGCGGATTGTCCATGAACGCGACTATATCAATAATATGAAATCATCTGGTTACCGCTCCTATCATGTCGTGATTGAGTATCCTGTTGATACCATTAACGGCAATGAAACAGTACTGGCTGAAATTCAGATTCGGACCCTATCCATGAATTTTTGGGCAACAATAGAACATTCTCTGAATTACAAGTACAAAGGGAATTTTCCAGAAGAAATCAAACGACGCTTAGAAATTACAGCTAAGATTGCTTACCAATTAGATGAGGAGATGCGCAAGATCCGCGACGATATTCAAGAGGCTCAAGTTCTATTCGACCCAGCCCATCGGAAATTGAATGACGGAGTAGGAAATAGTGATGATACAGATGAAGAATACAGGTAGAAAAAAAATCGCTCTATTCGGGAGTAAGAATCCTAAGAGCCAGGTTGTTATGAATGAGCTTTGGACCAAGCTGAAAGAAGCTCATTTTATTTTGACACCGAAAAATCCAGATATCGTGATTTCAATCGGGGGCGACGGCATGCTCTTATCTGCTTTTCACAAGTATGAAGCAATGATGGATCGCGTTCGATTTGTTGGTATTCATACGGGACATCTTGGTTTTTATACTGATTATCGCGATTTTGAAGTGGATGAATTGATTGAGAATTTGAAATTGGATGCAGGTGCTCGTGTATCCTATCCAATTTTACATGTTCGGGTCAAGCTGATAAATGGACATGAGATTGTCATGCGGGCCTTGAATGAGGCCACAATCAAACGCTTGTCGAAAACGATGGTGGCGGATGTCTTCATCAACAAGGTGCCATTCGAACGCTTTCGTGGTGACGGTATTTCGGTGTCGACACCGACAGGATCAACAGCCTATAATAAATCCTTGGGCGGTGCGGTTTTACATCCAACCATTGAAGCATTACAAATTGCAGAAGTAGCTAGCCTAAACAACCGTGTCTATCGAACTCTGGGGTCTTCCATTGTTGTTCCTAAAAAGGACAAAATTGTCATTGAACCAAAACATGATGATAAGTATTCTATATCTATTGATAATCGGACTTTTGTCTATGACAATATTGAACAGATTGAGTACCAGATTGACCATAGCAAGATTCATTTTCTGGCGACACCGAGCCATACCAGCTTCTGGAATCGGGTCAAGGATGCTTTCATCGGTGAGGTGGAGTAATGCGCTTTGAATTTATTGTGGATCAGCATGTCAAAATCAAGACTTTCTTGAAAAAACACGATATTTCAAAAGGTTTGCTCGCAAAGATTAAGTATGAAGGTGGAGCCATTGTCGTCAATGGGCAGCCGCAGAATGCGACATATTTATTAGATATTGGGGATCAGCTTTGCATCGATATTCCAAATGAGGATGATCTGACGGGAAAGTTAGAGCCGATTGCGTATCCCTTGGATATTGTCTATGAGGACAAGCATTTTATGATTATCAATAAGCCAGCTGGTTTTGCATCAATTCCAAGTGCTTTGCATTCCTCAACAATCGCAAATTTTGTCAAGGGCTATTATATTGAACAGGGGTACGAAAACAAACAAGTCCATATTGTCACACGCCTGGATCGTGACACCTCAGGTCTTATGCTCTTTGCTAAACATGGATATGCTCATGCTAGACTAGACAAGCAATTACAGCAAAAGTTGATTCAAAAGCGTTATTTTGCCCTAGTACAAGGATCAGGTAAGTTGGAGCAAAGGAGCGATATTATTGCTCCGATTGGGCGACCAGAAGATAGTATTATCACGCGCCATGTGACCCCGACAGGAAAGTATGCCCATACTTCTTACGAAATTGTCCAGTCTTGGGGAGATGTCCATTTGGTGGATATTCGTCTTCATACAGGAAGAACGCACCAGATTCGAGTGCATTTTTCACACATCGGTTTTCCTTTGTTAGGAGATGATTTGTATGGTGGTAGGATGGACTATGGGATTGAACGGCAGGCCTTGCATTGTCATCGGATTGGTTTTTTCAATCCATTTACAGAAAAAGAGTTAATTTGTGAAAGCGATTTGACAAATGACTGTAAAAGCGTTATCATGAACTTAAAAAATAAAATTTAGAATCTATATTCATTGAGGTACTTTGATTTAGAAGATGCGGTCATTTCTGTTTTATTGGGCAATCAATTTACTTTGTTGGCTTTTTACTATGTCTGCAATTCTTGAAGCTTGTAGAAAGAGTGACTGAAAGATTGTCCCTAGCGGGAGCTAGCTTCAGCTCCAGTTAACTAAAGCTAGAACATCAGGGCAGTTCTTTGAAAAAATACAGACTGTATTTTGAAAATGCGAGTGATGAGTAGCAGAAGAATCGCCTTGTGAGGAAAAGTGTCGAGATATGAATGTAGGTTCTTAAAGGAGAGAAAATGGGAATTCGTTCGTTATTTGGTGGTTTACGTGAAAAGATTGTGGGACAACATGTGAAAATTGTTTTTCCCGAAGGAAACGATGAGCGCGTGGTTCGTGCTGCTGCACGTTTGAAATTTGAGGGCTTGTTGGAGCCAATTATCCTTGGTAATCCTGATGATGTACGTGGTCTCTTGGCAGAATTAGGATTTGCTGACCCGCACTGTACAATTATCAATCCAAATGAATATGCAGAATTTGAAGCGATGAAAGCAGCATTTGTTGAAGTTCGTAAAGGAAAAGCTACAATGGAAGACGCTGATCGTTTGCTTCGTGATGTGAACTATTTTGGTGTTATGTTGGTGAAAATGGGCTTGGCTGATGGAATGGTCTCAGGTGCAATTCATTCAACTGCTGATACAGTTCGTCCGGCGCTTCAAATCATCAAAACAAAACCAGGTATTTCTCGGACATCAGGTGTTTTTTTAATGAACCGTGAAAATACAAATGAACGTTATGTCTTTGCGGATTGTGCGATTAACATTGATCCAAATGCTCAAGAATTGGCTGAAATTGCGGTGAATACAGCAGAAACAGCTCGCATCTTTGATATTGATCCTAAAGTTGCGATGTTGAGTTTCTCAACAAAAGGTAGTGGTAAAGCACCGCAGGTTGAAAAAGTGGCAGAAGCAACACAGATTGCTAAGGAGTTGGCTCCCAATTTGGCCTTAGACGGGGAACTGCAATTTGATGCAGCTTTCGTCCCAGAAACAGCGGCAATCAAAGCGCCAGACAGTGCTGTAGCTGGTCAGGCAAATGTCTTTGTCTTTCCAGATTTGCAAGCAGGAAATATTGGGTATAAAATTGCACAGCGCTTGGGAATGTTTGATGCAATTGGTCCTATCTTGCAGGGGTTAAACATGCCTGTCAATGATCTTTCTCGTGGCTCAAGTGCTGATGATATCTACAAACTCGCTATTATTACTGCTGCCCAAGCTTTAGAAAATGAAACGATTTAGGAAGTATGGGAGGGGCTATCTAAAAGAGGCGATTCTCGCTCCCTTACTTAAACTTATGGAAGCCTGTTTTGAACTGGCAGTCCCTCTCATCCTTGCCTTTATTGTTGACACTATTATTCCTCATAGCAATCACAGTCAGTTGATTGCTATGATTTTATTATTGGTTCTTTTTGCAACAGTTGGTGTCATCGTAGCTCTTATAGCCCAATATTATTCGGCCAAGGTAGCAGTAGGCTATACCAAGGAACTTACCCAGGATCTTTATAAAAAAATAGTGTCTCTCCTAAAGTCTTGCCGTAATGACTTATCAAGTGATAGTTTATTGACACGCTTGACGAACGATACCTTACAGATTCAGACAGGGATTAATATTTTCTTACGTCTTTTTTTACGGGCTCCGATTGTTGTATTTGGCTCTTTGGTAATGGCCTTTTACATTAACCCTAGCTTATCGCTGAACTTCTTAGGTATGATTGCTCTCTTGTTCTTGATTGTTTCGGTTGTTTCAATAATGGCAAGTAAGATTTATCTCCTTATGCGGAAAACTTTGGATAGCTTGGTTGGCCAAGTCCGTGAAAGTATGGCAGGGATACGGGTCATTCGTTCCTTTGGACAAAGCATGCAGGAGATAAAGGCTTTTCAGCAGGTGAACCAAACCTACACTCATCAGCAATTAACAGCGGGTTTCTGGGCTTCTTTACTTACGCCAGTGACATTTTTGGTGGTAAATATTACCTTACTTATTCTGATTTATCAAGGCAGGCTAGCGATTGGTCAGGGACGTTTAGACCAGGGAATGCTGATTGCTCTCATCAACTATTTATCCCAAATTCTGGTTGAATTAGTGAAAATGGTGATGGTTATTTCTAGTCTGAATCAAAGTTTTATCAGTGCTGGTCGTTTGAATGAGATTTTTGAGCAAGAATCAGAAGATATTGAGAGCTTATTTGATCATTCAAATTTTTCAGAAAAGTGGACCTTGGTTGTTAAAAATCTGTCCTTTGCTTATACTGATACAGCTGAAAATACATTGACAAATCTTTCGTTTCGGGTAAGAAGAGGAGAATTTTTGGGTATCATTGGAGGAACAGGTGCTGGTAAGTCTACCTTAGTGGATTTATTGTTGCAACTCTACCCAGTTGATCCTAGTCATCTAGCCTTGTTCAAAGCAGACGGTCATTCGCCGGTAAATCTAAGAGAATGGCGCGAGCAGTTTGCCTTGGTCGGGCAACAAGCCCAACTTTTTAGTGGAACGGTGCGTTCCAATCTTTTACTCGGTAAACAGTCGGCTTCAGATGAAACATTGTGGTGGACTTTAGAAATAGCGCAAGCTAAGGAGTTCGTTCTTGAAAAAGGTGGTTTGGAAGCAAACGTTGAATCCTTTGGACGCAATTTTTCCGGAGGTCAACGTCAGCGTTTGACTATTGCACGTGCTCTCTTGCAGGAAGCCCCAATCTTGATTTTAGATGATGCGACCTCAGCTCTGGATTATCTGACAGAAAGAAACTTACGGACAGCTATTCAACAAGCATTACCAGATAAATTACTGATTATGATTTCTCAGCGAACCAATAGCCTCTTGCAGGCGGATCAGATTTTGGTATTGGATCAAGGCCAACAAGTTGGCTTGGGCTGTCACGAGGAATTGCTTCAAACTTGTGCGATTTATCAAGAAATTGATCAGTCTCAACATGGTCAGGAGGTTCTTCATGAAACTTAAGACGAATGTGGGTCAACTCTTGACTCGTATGTTACGACAACCTGTTCAGCTTAGCGCTATTTTACTTGGAAGTGTAGGGCAGGTAAGTTTATCTGTTTATTTGCCAGTTTTGCTTGGACAAGCAGTAGATGCAGTATTGCTTGGGGAGAATGAAGATGTCTTTGTCCAGTTGTTACTGACCATGGCTCTAGTGATTGTCATCAATACAATTTTTCAATTCTTTTTGCCAATCTTTGTCAATCAATTAATCTTTCGTCTGATGAACGAATTGCGAGAGGAAGTCTATGAGAAAATTCATGCCCTACCTCTATCCTATCTAGACCGCCAGAGTATCGGGGATATTGTAGCTCGCATTGCTAGTGATAGTGAGCAGTTAAGCAATGGCTTGATCATGATTTTTAGTCAATTATTACTCGGATTACTTACTATCTTTTTGACGATTTTTAGCATGGCAAGGTTGGACATAGTCATGGTGATGTTAGTGGTTGTTTTAACACCTCTCTCGCTTTTGGCAACTCGTTTTATTGCTAAAAAAAGCTATCGTTACTATCAAAAGCAGACCGAGTCGCGGGGACAGCAGACCAAGTTGTTGGAAGAAAGTATTCGTCAGTTATCGCTGATTCAGACCTTTAATGCGCAGGAGCAGTTCCTCAAAAGATTTGAGGTATCCAATCAAACCTATGCAAGCTATTCGCAGGCAGCAATTTTTGCTTCTTCTACAAGTAATCCCATGACGCGGTTTATCAATGCATTGATTTATGCCTTGTTAGCTGGACTTGGTGCCATGAGGATTATAGCAGGAACTTTCACTGTGGGAGAGCTCACTATTTTTTTGAACTATGCTAATCAGTATACAAAGCCTTTTAATGATATATCCTCTATCCTGACGGAATTACAGAGCGTACTTGTATGTGCTGAACGGCTCTTTGAGATAATAGACCAAGAAGCTATTGAGGAGGGTGGTGAGGTGGAAGAGCTGATCGATAAAGAGGTGCACGGACAGATTCAGTTTGAGGGGGTTGACTTTTCCTATCATCCTCAACAACTCTTAATTGAGAATCTGACAATCAATGTTCCAGCGGGTGCTAGAGTAGCCATTGTAGGACCGACTGGTGCAGGAAAGTCAACACTTATCAATCTCTTGATGCGCTTTTATGAAGTCAATAAAGGACAGATTTTACTGGATGAGGTTCCGATTTCTCGCTATAGTCGGGAGGAGTTCAGACAACAAATCGGCATGGTCTTGCAGGAAACCTGGATTAAGACAGGAACGATCCATGAAAATATTGCCTATGGCTATCCTGGAGCGACACGAGAAAAGGTGATAGAAGCGGCTAAGGCAGCCAATGCAGATTTCTTCATTCGTCAGTTGCCACAAGCCTATGATACAAAATTAACAGACGGGGGTGCTTCTTTATCACAAGGTCAGCGACAACTGCTGTCAATTTCCCGTATTTTTCTTCATCTACCGAGAATTCTGATTTTGGATGAGGCGACTTCATCCATTGATACACGGACAGAAATTCTTGTCCAACAGGCTTTAGAACGTCTGATGCAGGGACGCACTAGCTTCATTATTGCCCACCGTCTATCAACCATTCAGACTGCAGATATGATTTTGGTCATGGTGGCAGGTCGGATTGTGGAGCAGGGGAACCACGAGCAGCTCATGCAGGCAAAGGGAGTTTACTACCAAATGCAGACAAGCCAAAGATACGCAAGGACGGAAAGAGCAAAGTAAAAATAGGCGGCCGAACAGAAGCGGAACGCTTCGTATTGAGACCCCGACGAGGCTAGCTAGGTGAGTCCCAAACAAAGTGCAGGGAATTAGCAGCTAGCTACCGGCAAGCGGCCGAACAGAAGCGGAACGCTTCGTATTGAGACCCCGGCGAGGCTAGCTAGGTGAGTCCTAATGCAGAGAGGAGCCAGCTAGCGACAACTAACAGGTCAAGCTAGTTATAGTCATTTCGTTTATCTTTTATTACTTCGTTCACTCGCTTTGCCGTACTCCAGTACAGCCTGCAGCTTGTTGCCTAGTACTAAAAGTAAACGAAAAGACTATAATATATTTTGCAAGACAGTTCTGATATTTTCGGAGTTGTTAGTCTGTATTCACTGAGGTTACTGTTTATGTTCATTGAATATTCGCCTCTAGCAAGGCTAACAGTGCATGGCTTCATGATTGTTTATGGAATATTCAATCAGTAGAGGGAAAGCCATGTTTGTGGTATACTGATGATATGTTTGATTTTAAAAAATATGGCATTGATATGTGGCCACAAGATAAGATAGAGGCATTCAGAAAGACCTTACTTAACTGGTATGATGAGAATAAACGTGATTTGCCCTGGCGGAAGACTACTGATCCCTATGCGATTTGGGTATCTGAAATTATGCTTCAGCAAACGAGGGTCGATACAGTAAAGCCTTATTATGAGCGCTTTTTATATCATTTGCCAACTATTCGAGATTTGGCAGAAGCACCAGAAGAAGTGATTTTAAAGCTCTGGGAGGGCTTAGGCTACTATTCACGAGTGCGCAATATGCAAAAAGCTGCCCAGCAGATGGTGGCTGATTTTGGTGGTGCCTTTCCCAAAACCTATGCAGAAATTGCGAGCCTTAAGGGTATTGGTCCTTATACTGCAGGGGCGATTGCAAGTATCGCCTTTGCTTTACCGGAACCAGCTGTTGATGGTAATGTTATGCGGGTCATGAGTCGCTTGTTTGAGGTGGAATATGATATTGGCGTACCAGGTAATCGGAAGATTTTTCAGGCAATTATGGAAGAATTGATCGACCCAGAGAGACCAGGAGATTTTAATCAGGCATTGATGGATTTGGGTTCAGACATTGAAGCACCGGTTAATCCGCGTCCGAAAGATAGTCCAGTCAAGGAGTTCAGTGCAGCATATCTCAACGGAACCATGGATAAATACCCGATAAAGGCACCCAAGAAGAAACCTTTGCCAGTTGCTTATCAGGCCTTTATTATCCGAAATGAAAAGAATGAATTTTTACTTGAAAAAAATCAACAATCCAATTTATTAGCGGGTTTTTGGTCTTTTCCTTTGCTCGAAAAAGGAGCTAGTATGCCTACACAGGTATCCTTATTTGAAGTAGCAGAAGATGGTCCGTACATCGATATGCGCAAGGAGTTTGGCAAGATTTATCCTCTAGCAATCGAATGGCAGGAAGATAAATTTTCACCAGTCCAGCATGTCTTTAGTCATCGCAAATGGAAGATTGAGCTCTTGGAAGGAATTGCTTCGACTGCAGCGGTGCCAACGAAGCGGGAAGTTCAATGGGTCGCAGTTGAAGATTTTCATCGCTATCCGTTTGCTAAACCGCAACAAAAGATGTGGGATAGTTACCTGGCTGGAAAGCAAGACACAAAATAGGATTTGTGAAAAATCTTTAGAGAATGCACAACCTATATAGCAAAGGGAAAAGAGGCTATATTTACCAATTTACGTTAAGAACTCATCCAAAATGTTATACCAATATCGGTAACATTTAGCTAATCAATGAAGTGGCTTATCCTTACCTATTAGTAGAATTTAGTAGAATGGCTTCAAGCCTTGTTTAACAGGTTTAGGCCAGCTGCTCCCTCTCCCTATCGTTTATGGTGACTATTGCTTTTACTGCCTGCTAAATCTATAAGGGCATTATATAGGTTTTTTTGGGGGATGAATTGATACATGAACTTACTTTTATCAAAGAGGGAGTGGGAAAGAACTCAAAAGGCATAAGAAAGGGTTTGGTTTTCCTTATTTCCAACCTTCAACGGCATGATAGCTATTATAGTCATTTAGTACTAGGCAAGGAGCTGCAGGCTGTACTAGAGTACGGCAAAGCGACTTAACGAAGTAACAAAAGATAAACTAAATGACTATAAAGCAAGCAACCACTGCGTCAACGTCATTCGGTTCATAAAGTGAGAAAGCTGGGACATAAGTCCCAGCCTCTTTTTGTGCTATTTAAGTAGAACTGAGGAGAGAACCCACAAAATTAACGCGGTTAAGAGGTGCTCTAGTCGTGTAGTGCTTCTTACTTTACTAGCGTTTAGTTGTTTGCATTTTCCTTAGATGCTAGTTGTGTCCTAGTAGTAAGAGTTTCAATAGTGATAGAGCCGTTTCGTTTATTTTTAGTACTAGGCAACGAGTCGCAGGTAGTGCTGGAGTACGGCAAGACGAGTCAACGAAGTAATAAAAATATAAACTAAATGACTATACTATCCCCTAGTTGGAAATACGCATGTTATTTTATAAGACGCATTTCTTCTCTTTTATAGTGAAAATAGAAGCAGTATTCCTATTTTTTAGAAACTAAGGACTCTTGACATTCAGAAAAATCTACGTTTCACTCTAAAAATGTTCATGTTGTTTGTTCGAGATAGAGCTGAGTTTCCCTTTATTTTTGAGTTCGTTTCTTAATTTTAACAAAATAATTACTCTCTCTTTATATAGAATTGATAATTTATTGTTAGACTGAAAGTAGGCTTAGTCCCTATGGATTTATTTGAGAAATGTTGCTTAAGTGAATCAATATCAAACAAGCCTAATACCAATAAATATTTTATGAAAAAGAGGTTATAAAATGTTAAAAAGAACATTTTTCATTACTTTGACAGCGTTGGCGTTAGCTGGCTGTAGCAATAATGACTCTACGGATAAGAGTGTAGAAGATTTAAATGGTGTTTCTCTAGAAGAATTAGTAGTGAAAGCTAAAGAAGAAGGTGAGGTAAACTCATTAGGAATGCCGGATAGTTGGGCAAATTGGAAAGAAACGTGGGAAGATATTTATGAAACATATAACATAAAGCACAGCGATACCGATATGTCTTCAGCAGAAGAGCTAGCAAAATTTGAAAGTGAAAAGAAGAATGCATCTGGGGATATTGGAGATGTTGGGATTGCTTTTGGGTCCTTGGCTGTTGAGAGGGATTTAGTTGTAGGGTATAAAACGTCGTATTTTGATGATATTCCTGATTGGGCAAAAGACAAAGATGGTAAATGGATTATTGGTTATACTGGCACAATGGCGTTTATGAGTGATAAGAAAACCGTCAAAAATGCACCAAAATCTTGGGAAGATATTAAAAATGGTGATTTTAAAGTAACGATAGGTGATGTTGAAAAAGCAAACCAGTCTCAATTTGCTGTTTTAGCAGCCAGCTATGCCTTTGGTGGAGATGAAAAGAACTTACAGCCAGGGATTGACTTCTTCAAAAAGTTAGCGGAAGAAGGACGTTTAGTCACAACATCTCCAGACCTTGCTACAATTGAAAAAGGGGAGCATGAGGTAGTACTAATCTGGGATTTCAATGCGTTAAATTATCGCGATCAAATTGATAAGAGTAGATTTGATGTTACTATCCCAGAGGATAAATCAGTCATAAGTGGATATGCAACTATCATTAATAAACATGCTAAGAATCCGCATGCTGCAGCCTTGGCTCGTGAATTTATCCTATCAGATGAGGGACAGGATAATCTGGCAAAAGGTTATGCAAAACCAATCCGAACGAATGCTAACATTTCAGACGAGGCTAAAAATAAATTATTGCCTGAATCAATGTATAAAAATGTGACACCAGTTAAGGATTCTGAAGCTTGGAATGAAACGCTAAAAGAATTGCCGCAGAAATGGCAGGAAGAAATTTCTTCATTGATACAATAATACCTAATGGGAGTGAGAAAGAACTGAATGGTTAAACAATAGTTCGCTCTCACTTCCTTATTTTGGGGGTTGTGTTAGCATAAGCTACCGGTTTATCCGCGCTTTTAGTTTCTAAAAGCAGGCAGAGATCGTTCATTCCCAGACGATTTTCCTCCAAAGGTTTCGGAAATTTTTGGAGGGGGGAGCGTAACAGATGAATTGCTGAGATTTAAGACGGAGAGCCTCTCTATCACAACATAGTCTTGACTAATAGAATAGAGGAGATGTTGATACAAACTCTAAGGGTTGTGCCGGAAGATGACCGGCCCTTGTGAATGCTTTCTTTAGGAGGAGATGTGAAAGAAAAGCTATTATTTATTGTTACAATCAGTATATTATTTCTTTTTATAGCCGCTTTTTTAGTATATCCATTTTTTATAATGCTGCTGAATAGTTTTCAAACAAATGCACAAGATATGTTTACATTGGGGAATTATATCGAAATTTTCTCAAAATCAATCTATGTGACTGCTTTTTTGAATTCTATTGTTATTTCAGTAGCATCTAGTTTGATTGCACTCGTTTTAGCTGCTGTTTCAGTAAATGTCATTAAGTTAAAATCGAAAAAATTTCAGAACAATGTACTAGTTATGGCAAATTTAACAAGTAATTTTGCTGGGATTCCACTAGCTTTTGCTTTTATTATCTTGCTTGGAAACACAGGTATCCTTATATTACTAGATCAGTTGCTTGGTTTACATCTATTTGATCATTTTAACTTATATAGTAGAGATGGGTTGTCACTCATTTATATCTACTTTCAACTACCTTTAGGAATCATGTTGCTATATCCAGTATTTGATAATTTAGATGAACATTGGAAAGCGGCAGCTGCAATCTTAGGGGCTAGTGACTTTCAATATTGGAAGTACATAGGCTTACCCATTATTTTTCCTAGTTTAGTTGGCGTGTTCACCATTATGTTTGCAAATGCAATGGGCGCATATGCGTCAGTTTATGCATTGACGGGCAGCACCTATAATATACTATCAGTTCGTATAGCTACGACAGTTTCAGGAGATGTCATTGCGAGACCTGAAATTGCTTCGACCTTATCAATCATCTTGGCTTTCATTTTGTTAGTAAATATGTTGCTGGGCGAGTGGTTAACTAGTAAAGTGAGGAGGGATACTAATGAAAAAATCCGTAAGACTTATTAGTTTACTACTGTCTTGCCTGTATTTAATACTACCACTTCTTGTAACATTTCTATATTCTCTTTCTAGCAGTTGGAGTCATAGTATTTTACCGGAAAGTCTTACCCTGAAATGGTATAGCCAATTATTTCTTAATGCTGATTTTATCCAATCCATGCTACGTTCGATTATCTTAGTCAGTGGGATTGTACTAGTTGCAGTTTTCATTATGGTTCCTGCGATTTATGGCATTGTAGTTTTTTATCCAAGATTAGAGCGATTTATAAAATGGTCTATTATTGGAACTTATGCAATGCCAGGAGTTATCTTAAGTGTTGGACTGCTAAAAGCTTATTCAAATAGTTCTCTTCCGATCCTTTTTGTTGTCATAGGCGCTTATTTTACGAGTATTTTACCATTTATGTATCAAGGAATTCGAAATAGCTTGAGAAATATAGATGTTATTCAATTAAATGAAGCAGCTGAAGTGTTAGGTGCTAATAAGATGATAACGTTTAAAACAATCATTCTACCTAGCATTATGCACGGTGTTAAGGTTTCTGCCTTATTAAGTTTTTCTGTGCTATTTGGTGAGTTTGTTGTTATCAATATGTTACTAGGCTCAAAATTTAAAACAGTGCAAATCTTTTTGATGGAAAATATAAAGAAAAATGGCCATTTTTCAAGTGCAATTGTAGGTTGTTATTTCATTTTACTTGCAATAGTTGCCCTAGTTGTTTTGAAAATGAATTCTGGACGTAAAGAGGGATAGTTGGATGAGTTATATACAAGTGAATCAGTTGGTGAAAAAATTTAACAATAAGGAAATTCTAAAGTCCTTGAATTTAAATATTCAAGAGGGGACGATAACCACCTTGCTAGGACCTAGTGGTTGTGGTAAAAGTACATTGCTTCGCAGTATTGTTGGACTTCATGATATTGATAGCGGGCAGATTATTATTGACGGAAAAAGAGTTGACCAGTTACCTCCAAAGGAAAGAAAAATCGGGATGGTATTTCAAAATTATGCACTATTTCCCAATATGACTGTTCAAGCTAATATCCGCTTCGGTCTGGATATGAAAAAAATGGATAGAAAAGAAGCCAATGAATCTGTGAAAGAAATCATTCACTTGGTTGGGCTTGAGGGAAAAGAAACAGCCTTTCCAAGGGAGCTTTCAGGTGGACAGCAACAACGAGTGGCTTTGGCGAGGGCGTTAGTGACGAAACCCAAGGTGTTACTATTAGATGAACCCTTGAGTGCACTAGATGCTCAAATTAGAAAGAATATTCAAAAGTTGCTAAGACGCTTACAGTATGAATTAGGAATAACGATGATTTTGGTCACACATGATCAAGAAGAAGCAATGGCTCTAAGTGATTATATCTATATTTTAAAGGATGGTTGTATCGCTCAAGAAGGGGAGCCTAATGAAATCTATAAACATCCTAAATCAGAGTTTATTGCGAAATTTATAGGTAGCTATAACTTACTGAATAGTGAGGCTTTTTATGAAATTTTTAAAACCCCGTTACAAGGAGCTTCATTTGTAGCGATTCGACCTGAGATTTTCAGTCCTGATCCAGTAGCAAATGCGTATCAAATTGAGGGTGAGATTATCAATAGCTCCATGTTAGGTTCAATTGTGAGATATGATGTTAAAATAGGTAATCAAATTATCTATTTAGATCGTTTAAATCGTTCCTATCAACAGCTAAATGCGGATAATAAAATGATACTCTATGTCAAAGAAGAAGACATGGTTAAAATTTAGGAAGCGGAAAAAGAGCTCGTTTTTTCCCACTTTTTACATTTTGGTTCGGGCTGAAAGGGGCTAGGAATAGACCGCAGATCCAACAGTCAGAGTAGTGACTGTTGGAGGTTGGAAATGAAGCGAATTCGTTCGCATCAAGCCTAGAGGTCAGATTGGGAGCTTAAAAAGTAAATAAATATCAGTGAGAAGCTTTTAGCCTGTTTCCTTGAAACAAGAGGGAACAGCGCTTCACTTCTAACTTTAAAAGGCATGACAGTCCTTGAAGCAATCAACTCCAACAATGCTGTGATGCTGATGCGAACACGAAAAGTGGAGATGGGTCTTTCGCTTAGGCTCTCTCTGCAGCATGAGGAGCCTGTATGTATTCACATAGTGAAAAAGACAGTAACAGATTAGAGAGATTTGGCTTGAATTGTTGCCAAATCTTGGTATGATAACTTCCTGCTTTGGAGCTTCCGTAAGCCCGCAGGACCTAAGAAAAAAGGAGAGATAATAGTGTTTAAAATTCTTCAATTAACTGATTTACATTTCGGAGAAATACATGAAAACTCTAAACAAGGAGATGCAGCGACCAAATGTCTTATTACTCGACTTGTTAAAGAACAAAATCCTAATTTTATAGCAATAACTGGCGATTTAATTTGGAGTTTGGCAAAAAAGAGCATGGTTACATTCAAGGAAGTTCTATCTTTTATCAATGCTTTTGATATTCCATTTGCAGTAACGTTTGGTAATCATGATTCTGAAGCTGATTTTGACCGAGAAGCATTAAATGTTATCTTGTTAGAACAGCCTAATTTTATTATTCCAAAATCTTTATTTAATGTGGCGGGGCGTCTAAACTATTATTTTGAATGTCAAGATGCTGGAGTTTCTCATAGATTATATTTTATTGATTCGGGTGATTATGATGCTCATGGGTTTGATGAATATGATTTTATACAACATGAGCAAATCGATTGGCTGGTTGAAAATGAAAAGGGATTTGATGGTATCAGTCAGCTGTTTATCCATATTCCACTTCAAGAATATAGCAATGCTAAGCAACTGGGATTAGCAATAGGTCATCAGGATGAGGAGATAAATTGTCCAGGCTTAAATACGGGTTTGTTTAGTCGCATTTATCTTCATACCAAGATAAAAGCTATCTATTGTGGGCATGATCATGACAACGACTTTTCAGCTGATTATTTTGGGATAAAACTCAATTATGGACGTGTGACAGGCTTTAATACTTATGGCAAGTTGGAAAGAGGAGGACGTCTAATTCTGATTGAAGAAGAAACGATTAAGTCATTTATAGTTGAATAAAGAATATCAAAGAGGCTGGGACTTATGAACGGCTCCCTGTCAAGTAGACAGTCAAATAATAAAAAATATTAAGCAACCTGATTCCTGAATTCTATAGGAGTCAGGTTATTTAATTTGGTCTGATAGCGTCGTGTATTGTAAAACTCAATATAATGTTCGATGTCTGTGACGAGCTCATCATAGGTCTTATATTTCTTCAGGTGATAAGCTTCTGTCTTGAAATGCCCAAAGAAACTTTCGATTGGGGCGTTATCAATACATTTACCAACCCGAGACATGGATAAGGTTAATCCAGCTTGTCGTGCAAAGTATCGATACGCTTTAGAAGTATACTGGCTCCCACGATCGCTGTGAACCAGTGGTGTCGCACCTG
>NZ_SPOZ01000030.1 GCF_004569635.1 Streptococcus sp. LYSM12 | reverse complement strand
AGCAGGGGCATAGAATTTTACCACTTCCTCCGTACTCACCTGAGTACAATCCCATCGAGAAAACATGGGCTCACATCAAAAAACACCTCAGAAAAGTATTGCCAAATGCCCATACTTTCATTGAGGCACTTTTGTCCTGTTCTTGTTTCACTTGATTATATTATAGTCGTTTTGTTTATCTTTGTATTACTTCGTTAACTCACTTTGCCGTACTCTAGTACAGCCTGTAGCTCCTTGCCTAGTACTAAAAGCAAACTAAAAGACTATATCATAAAAAAAACAAACTCCTAGTTGGCTAATGGGTAGGATATAGCACTAGGAGTTTGTAATAGTATAGGGATGTCTTTTGCGGACACATCCAATTATCAAAAGAGTTAAGATATAAAGGTGTCCATAGGCTGATGTTCTAGCAAGTAGAACTAATTGTATTAAGTGTGAATCCTTGATAATGGTGGTCCGCAAGAGACATCCCTATAAACGTAAACTATTTAGCTAAGCCGTCAGCGATTTTATCCAGATTCCATTTCATCATGGCATAGTAGCTATCTCCTTCTTCGCCTTCTTCGGCAACCGAATCGGTAAAGATTTTTGCATAAATCGGGATATTGGTATCTTTTGATACCGTCTTCATTGGATGATCGTTGACACTGCTTTCGACAAAGAGCGATGGTACTTTGGATTGGCGTAGTGTTTCAACCAAGCGTTTGATTTGTTCAGGAGTTCCTTCTACCTCGGTGTTAATTTCCCAAATGTAGGCGGATGGCACCTGGTAGGCTTTTGAAAAGTATTTGAAACAGCCTTCGCTCGTGACAATCATTTTTTTCTCAGCAGGGATATTGTTAAATTTTTCTTTTGCTTCCTTATCTAGGGCGTCGAGTTTTTCAAGATAGATGGCTAGATTTTTTTCATAGGTTTCTTTATTGTTGGGATCTTTTGCAATCAACTGTTTGGCGATGTTTTGGGCATAAATCATCCCATTTTCAAGATTAAGCCAAGCGTGTGGGTCTTCCTTGCCTTTTTCATCTTCTCCCTCTAGATAGATGACTTCAACACCATCACTAACAGCGAAGTAATCTTTATTCTCTACTTTA
The DNA here is from genome assembly GCF_004569635.1 of Streptococcus sp. LYSM12. Lineage (GTDB taxonomy): Bacteria > Bacillota > Bacilli > Lactobacillales > Streptococcaceae > Streptococcus. The sequence goes on along the minus strand of NZ_SPOZ01000030.1, from coordinate 27,304 downwards.
TTGGCATTTTTGACTAATTTTGTAAACCAAGCATTTCCGCCAGTTTCAAGGTTAATACCATTGTAGAAAATGATGTCTGCTTTTGATGTCTTTTTCACATCTTCAGGTAGGGGTTCGTATTCGTGTGGATCTTGCCCGACCGGGACGATACTGTGCAAATCAATCTTGTCACCGGCAATATTTTTTGTCATATCAGCAAGAATGGAGTTGGTGGTGACAACCTTTAGTTTGGAAGATGCTGTGCTAGATTCTTTTGAGGAATGTGAGCAGGCAGCAAGACCTACGATTGCAAGCAATACAATCGCTAGAGTAGATAATTTTTTCATTCGTTTCTCCTTATGGGTGGGTTTATGAGTGGGATGACTTTTTGAAATAGCGCATGAGGATGCCTTGTTTAGGGGCAAAGAGGAAGCTAATCAAAAAGAAAGTGGCTGATGTCAAGACGATACTGGATCCTGCAGCGATATTAAAACTATATCCTAGAAATAGTCCAACGATAGAGGCGAGAGCTCCTAAGGTGGAAGATAGGAAAATCATGTTTTTAAGACTGCTCGAATAGAGATAGGCAGTAGCGGCTGGTGTAATCAGCATAGCAACAATGAGAATGGTTCCGACACTTTGCATAGCTGTGACAGAAACCAAGGTGAGTAGAATCATGAGCAGATAGTGGTATGCGTTAACAGGCATGCCCATGGATTTTGCAAGTAGGGGATCAAAGGAGGTAATTAAGAGTGGTTTGAAGAAGAGGAAAATCAGGAAGAGGACAAGGGCAGCAACGCCAATCGTAATCCATTTATCCATGTCTTGTACCGCAAGGATATTCCCGAACAGAATGTGGAACAAATCCGTAGAGCTATTGGCAACCCCGATGAGGATGACCCCGAGAGCCAGAAAGGATGAAAAAGTAATCCCTATTGCGGTATCACTCTTAATGATACTATTTCCTTTGATGTAGGTAATCATGACCGAGGCGAGTAGACCAAAGGCAATGGCACCGATAAAAAAGTTAATGCCTAAAATATAAGAGAGGGCAACTCCTGGTAATACTGCATGGGAAATCGCGTCTCCCATGAGGGACAAGCCCCGCAAGATAATAAAACAACCAACTGCTCCAGCGACAATACCGATGACAATGGCTGTCACTACAGCATTTTGCAAAAAGTGAAAACTTTGCAATCCCTCGATAAATTCTCGAATCATTTTTTATCCTCCTCCATTAGTATCAAATTCTCGCCGTAGGTCGCTTGTAGATGCTCTTTCGTAAAGGTTTGTGAAGTTTCTCCAAAGGCTATAAGTTCACGATTGAGCAGTAGAACTTGGTCAAAATAGTTTTTGACCTTGCTCAAATCGTGGTGGACGATGAGAATGGTTTTTCCTAATTTTTCGAGATTGCGCAGTGTGGTCATGATAATGGCTTCGCTGACAGAATCAATTCCTACAAAAGGTTCATCTAAAAAGATGTAGTCGGCTTCTTGGACCAAACAACGAGCGATAAGAACGCGTTGGAATTGACCACCAGATAATTCGCTGATTTGTTTGTCTGCATACTCTAGCATTCCAACAATTTCAAGGGCGCGTGCTACCTTGGACCAATCCTGCTCTTTGAAACGTTGAAATAGGCTAATTTTAGGATAGAGCCCTAAGGACACGCATTCTTTCACCTTGATTGGGAAGTTAAAGTCAATCGCTGCTTTTTGCTCAACGTAGGCAATCTTATTTCGCTGTTTGCGGATATCCTTGCCATCAAGCATCGTTTGACCCTTATGATCAATAATATGAAGCATGGCTTTCAGTAGAGTGGACTTTCCTGCTCCGTTTGGTCCTAAAATACCTGTAATTGTAGGACCTTGAATGGTTACATTGATAGCGTTTAAAGCTAAGACAGTATGATAGCTGACACTTAAATCTTTTGTTTTAATCATCTTTATACTCCTTAGTTTTTTAATATACATTAATTTAAAAATTAAGTCAAGTTAATTTTTAGAAATTATTAGTATTTTCTCATATTTTTCTAAAAATAGAGAAAAACCATCAGAGCGGAGAGGATTTCTTAGATGAAAATACTTGCACTACATTGATTTTCATGCTATAGTAACACTAAAATAAGAAAGCGATTTCAAAACAGGCTGTTTCTGGGACTGGTTTGGTGTTTAAGATGATAAAATCGTGCTTTAGACCTCTCCTATATGAGTGTCGTTCTCTTGTCTAAGTTATGAAAGGAGGCGGTCATCATGAACCTTTTTTTGGATGATGAATCGCTTATCATGTAGATATGAATGAGTAGATAATCTTATGTGTGAGGAGGAAGTGTTGCTCCCATTGTTTTTGAGATGATTTGAATGGAGTGGAAATGTACTATGAAAAATAAAATAAAATCAACTAGCCTTATTGCCCTCGCCCCTGTAGTCTTAGGAATAGCACCTACTGTTGCAGCAGCTGTTCAATATCCAGACGGTGGTGTCTGGACCTATGGAGCAGATTTAAGGCGTAGGGGAGCTTTTTCAAATTACTACCATGGATCAAAACACCATAGTTCAACGGTTATTAGTCGTTGGAATTCTGACTTTGAAAAGGGTTATGCAGGTCCAGGTGAAACCTCCTATGCTTTTATGAGGACAAGCATTGGGGAGAAAATGGCTTTCTATTACGATTACGATTGATACCTCATCATTAGTTTAGACTAGTAGTTTTATCAAAAACGACTAGAATGAGAGATTAAAGGGATAACTATTAGAAAGTAGGTTCTATGAGACGAATTTTTATCTTTTTATCCACCTTGCTCCTGTGTGTTTATATCGTCATCAGAATAGATGATCAACGAAATCAATTGGTCTTTTCAAGCTACGATGCGGTCGATCTCATCGGTACAGATGGAGTGCGACCTAAGGCACGTGAGGACTTTACAAGAGCCTTAAATGAGCTAGCAGAAAGTCGTGATAGTGTCATCGCAAGGCGGATTGTTGAGCCCAATGAAAAAGGGGAAACCTATTTTGCTTATGAGATTTATGGGCGTGGTAAGCTACCTGAGTCTTTGAACCAGGCTACGGAAGAAAGTGCTAGAAATAGTGATTTAGTCAATAGCTATCTTATCGTATCGGGATCTGTGACGACTGAGGAGCTGGTGTCGACCATGGGTCAGTTGGGCTATAAAGGAGTTTCTACGATGGCTACCTCCGCAGGAGTTCTGTTGTTGGTTGTTTTATACGATGAGGTGTTTTTCCTTAGTTTAATTTTATTGATATTGACCTTTGTTTCCCTGACCTTGATCTATCGGATTAAAGACTTGAGGAGTACAGGACTGAAGAGGCTTGCAGGGCAGAGCTTTGGAAAGGTCATGTGGGATTCTTTTTTTGTAGATGTAAAGGCGGTCAGTTTCTCCTATCTTGTCACAGGTTTCATCGGTGTTTTGGGTCTTTATTGGCAGGGACTGTTTCAAGATCTCCCCGTTTCTCTTTTATGTTTGGGCTTAGGAGCTTATAGCCTCTTTCTCATGGCTTTGTCCCTCTTTTTGAGTTTCGTCTATCTCTTTGGACTAAAGACGAGTTCTTTAGTTGAGATTTTAAAGGGCAGGCTTCCTCTAAAACGTTTGCTCAGCTTGATGTTGGTCGGACAGCTTGCCTCGGTCTTGGTAGTGGGCTATGCTGTCCATCATATCTTGCTAGGGTACAAGGAACTACAAACCCTAGAGATTTCCGCCAAAGAATGGGACGAGCAAGGAGATTATTATCAAATGCGAGGTAGTTATTCTTCAGGCTTTACAAAGGGAGAGGAGGAAGAAAAGCGCCAAAAGGTGTGGTATGACTTTGCCCAGAAGGCTATCGAAGAGAAAGCTGCCATTTTTGTCAGCAGCAATGTGAGAGATTTTTTTCTAGCAGAGTTGCAGGGAGATGTATCAGGTGCGCGTCTAACAGATTATGCTCCAGAGGGAAATACCTTATATGTTTCACCTAATTATCTGGAAGCAGAGCATGTCGAAGTTAGCAGAGACTTTCTAGCACAGATGAAAGACTTGAAAGAGGGAGAGTTCGGCTTGCTTCTCCCCCAAAAGTTACAAGCTAGGCAGGAGGAGTTTGAAAAAATTTACTCAGAGCACATGTCTAGTCGGTCCTTATTGGGTTTGGAAGCTACTAGTCTGCCTCTGTTTCAAGCTAGAGTTTATACTGCTATCGTGAAAGACGGACAGGAACGGTTCCTTTATAACAATGATGAATCTGCCCATCTCCAGTATTTAGAGGATCCAATCTTGGTTGTAATGACCCCTAAGGCAATGGGTGATACTGTGATGACCCGTTTGTTTTGGAGCGTAAAGGCAGTTAATTCCCTCCATTTAAAAGGTTATCAAGACAGTATTGAGTTACTCAAAGAACAGGGGGCTTATCACTGGGTGTCCTATCTACTGAATGATCGGCTTATCTATTATAAACACCTAGCAGAGAGTCGCAGTCGCTTTTTCTCTCTCTTGATTGGAAGTTTTTTGGGCTTAGCAACCTCTGTACTCTTGTTTGACTGTATGAATCTGATCTATTTTGAGCAGTTTAGAAGAGAGATTTTTATCAAGAGATTGGCAGGTTTGAGGTTTGATGAAATCCACTTTTCCTATCTCTTAGCACAGATGGCGGTTCTAGCTCTAGGAAATGCTGGCATTGTCTACCTTACCCAAAACATCGCTATTAGTGTGCTGACGACAGCGGTCTTCCTCGCTAATTTGCTCTTGATTTTGTATCGACAGACCAAGGCAGAAAATCGAGCAGCAGTTACAATATTGAAAGGAAAATAGCATGATTGAAATCAAAGGATTACAGAAAAGCTTTGCCAATCGAGTGATTTTGAACCAGGTGAATCTGACCTTTGAGAGGGGTAAAATCTACGCCCTCATTGGTGAAAGTGGCAGTGGAAAGACAACTCTCTTAAATATGATTGCCAAGTTGGAACCCTATGACACGGGGGAGGTCTTCTACGATCACAAGGACATCAAAGAAATCAAAGATTACATCTATTATCGTGATTATCTGGGATATTTATTTCAAAATTTTGGTTTGATTGAAAGCGAAAGTGTTGCTACCAATTTAGAATTGGGTCTTGTCGGAAAAAAACGAAGTAAAATACAGAAAGAAGAACAGAAACGTGAGGTTTTAAAAAGGGTTCATTTAGAGCATATTTCCTTGGAACAGAAGATTTTTGAGTTATCAGGTGGAGAGTCCCAACGTGTGGCGTTGGCAAAGGTTTTTTTGAAAAATCCTCCGCTGATTTTAGCAGACGAGCCAACAGCTGCTCTTGATCCAAGCAATGCAGATGAGGTGATGAAATTACTGTCTTCTTTGAAGAATGATAACAGAATTATCATCGTAGCGACCCACAATCCAGCCATTTGGGAAAAGGCAGATGTGGTGATTCGCATGGAGGATTTATAGGAGGACTTGAGGGGCTAGTAAGCTACCTGAGTCTTTGAGTGGAGGTAAACTATGATAAAAATGGAAGGTGTTTGTTTTAAATATGATAAAACAGATATTTTAAATGATATAAATTTAACGATAGGTGTAGGAGAACAAATATTATTGATAGGTGCTAATGGTTCGGGCAAGTCAACTTTATTGTCTCTTTTAGCTGGATTATATACCCCATATAAGGGGAAAATAACGATTGATGATTTGGATTATAAAATCCATGAAAGAGAAATAAAAAAGATAGTTGGAATAATGTTTCAAGAAAATCTTGGATTTAAACATTCAAAAGTTATTGAAATATTAAAATTTTTTGATGTTTTGAATGATAGCAACAATTCATTAGATGAAGTTATGAAATTAACCAATATATTTAGTTTAAAAGATAAAAAAATAGGACTTTTATCTGGAGGAGAGAGGCAAAAAGTAGCATTGGCGATTTCACTTTTGGGAAATCCTAAGTATTTATTGTTAGATGAACCGATGTCAGCATTGGATGTTCCTAGTAGGAAAGAATTCATTAGTATTATAAAAAAGTTAAAAGATCAAAATAAGTCAATTATAATGGTATCGCATATATTAGAAGATTTACAAGACTGTTTTAGTAAAGTTGCTTTAGTTAAGGATACTCAAATAAAATATTATGGAGAAATTAACAAACTTTTAGAAAATTTAGAGTATAAATATGTTGTTGAGATAACTAACTATAAAGATAGTGTTGATTTAAAAATATTTGAAAAATTTAGGCATGATGAAGCTGGTAATATGTATATATATTGCAAATCAGATGCCGATTTAGAGGAAGTCTATAGAATATTTGGAAAAGTCGGATTAAAAACAAATGCTATATCATTGAATGATATATTTTATTTGTCAGATTAAGGGAGAATATTATGAAACAAATGTTTAAATTAATTCTTTTTTTTGCTAGAAGAGAATTAAAAAATAAAAATCAGCTTGTTGTAAGCCTTATAATACCTTCACTATTGATGATTTTCATGGGAATGATGGGGAATAGGCAAGCAGAAACACAAGGTTATGGATTCCCCTATATGACGTTTTTATTACCTGGAATTATTATAATGTCATTTTTAGCTACCAGTGTTATAACATTTCCAATAATTATAACAAATTTTAGAGAGAGTGGAGATTTAAAGAGGATGTTTTCTACACCAATTTCTAAAGTTAAGCTAATTTTTTCTATAATGTCTGCTAGTACTATTACGATGTTCATTCAAAGTTCTATCATTATAGCTATTGCATATTTGGGGTATAATGTTAGATTCAAAATTGATAGTTATGAAACAATATTATATTTAATCTTTTTATTGATTTTAAGTATTATATCTTTACTGTCATTAGGTTTCTTGATATCGGGAGTTGTGAAAACACAACGAGGAGCAACCACGTTAGGAAGTACATTAAATCTTGTGTTGCCATTTATATCTGGTGTGTACTTTCCTATTAATGTCTGGCCACAAGTGTTACAATATTTAGCTAAAGTTATTCCAACAACATATATTATTTCTGAATTTAGAAATTTGATTGTGTACCCTATTACAAAAAATGTTACTCCACTCTTAGAAACATACTTTACATCTTGTTTGATACTATTCATTAGTTCTATTATATTCAGTATCTTAGGAATTAAGTTATTTAAGTGGAGATAAAAGCTCTAATTAGAAATATTGTCATATATTCTTTACTTTCTATTTAGTGTTTAACCATTATTTTAATTTATTTTTACAAGTTCTCCCCTAGGCATCTTTTTGGGGTGTTTTAGTCCCTGTTTGCTTTTCGTTTACTTTATCAAAATCAAAACGTGACTGGGAAAGGAATTCGAAAGTGGGACGGAGCTTCAATAAGGTGAGTGAATGACGGAAAAGGTGATAAGTATAGTCTTTTAGTTTATCTTTTATTACTTCGTTAACTCACTTTGCCGTACTTTAGTACAGCCTGCAGCTCCTTGCCTAGTACTAAAAGCAAACTAAAAGACTCTATCAAACGATATCAACGCTGTTTCCCCGTCATCTAGTGCAGTCTACGGTTTATCTACTTTTGGGTTTTCATTAAAGGTTATTCAGTAAAATGTCTGCAAATTTTGATTCTTTTTGCTATCATGTAGAGAGAAATATAGAAAAGAGGTTCTTATGGTACGCTTACAGGATGATTTTTATGAAGCGATAAACGGAAAATGGGCGGAGACAGCTGTTATTCCGAACGATAAGCCGGTGACAGGTGGCTTCATCAATTTACATGATGAGATTGAAGACTTGATGCTTACAACGACAGATAAGTGGTTGAAAGGTGAGGAAGTGCCGGAAGATTGTGTCCTTCAAAACTTTGTCAAATACCACCGTCTCACAGCTGACTATGAAAAAAGAGAAGACCTTGGTATTGCACCAGCTCTTCCCTTGATTGAGGAATACAAAAATCTTCGGTCTTTTGCAGACTTTACTGAGAAAATGGCGGAGTTGGAATTGGCAGGAAAACCAACTGGCCTGCCCTTTGGCATTGCCCCAGACTTCATGGATGCCAAAACCAATGTCCTCTGGGCGGGAGAGCCAGGTACTATCTTGCCAGATACGACCTATTATGCTGAGGATCACCCACAAAAAGAAGAACTCTTAGCCCTGTGGCGGAAATCGGATACAGATGTACTCCGCAAGTTTGACTTTTCAGATGAAGAAATCACAGACTTGTTGGACAAGGCTGAAGCTTTGGATGCGCGTGTGGCGCAAATTGTGCTGTCTAATGAAGATAAATCAGAATATTTCAAGCTCTATCATCCCTATGAGTTCAAGGAATTTGCGGCACTTGTTCCAACTCTTCCTTTGGAAAGCTTCTTTACACGCATAATCGGGCAAGTGCCAGACAAGATTATCGTTGAAAATCCTCGCTTCTGGGAAGTGGCACAAGAATTCTACTGTGAGGAGAACTGGGAGTACTTGAAAGCCACTTTGATTCTGAGTGCAGTCGGGTCGGTCGCTTCTTACTTGACCGATGAGATTCGTGTTTTAGTAGGAGCTTATGGTCGTGCCTTATCGGGGACTCCAGAGGCGCATAACAAGGAAAAAGCAGCTTTTTATCTAGCTGAAGGACCATTTAATCAAGCCTTGGGCTTGTGGTATGCAGGAGAGAAATTTTCACCAGCAGCCAAGGCTGATGTGGAGCAAAAAATTGCAACCATGATTGAGGTCTATAAAGAGCGTCTAGCAGCTAACGACTGGTTGACAGAAGAAACCAAGAGGCAAGCGATTGTTAAATTAGAGGTTATCAAGCCCTATATTGGCTATCCTGAGAAATTGCCTGAGCGCTATTATGACAAGGTAATTGATGAGAATAAATCACTACTTGAAAATGCTCAGTTCTTAAAAGAACTTTCTATTAAGCATTCGTGGAGTCGATGGAATCAACCTGTGGACGATAGCGAATGGGGCATGCCAGCGCACATGGTCAATGCTTACTATGATCCACAACAAAACAAGATTGTTTTCCCAGCAGCTATTTTACAAGCACCATTTTACTCACTTGAGCAAACTTCATCTGAAAACTATGGTGGAATCGGTGCAGTTATCGCCCATGAAATTTCTCATGCCTTTGATACCAACGGAGCTTCCTTTGATGAAAATGGTAGTCTCAAAAACTGGTGGACAGAAGAAGATTATGCAGCTTTCCAGGAAAAAACGCAAAAAGTGGTGGAACTTTTTGAGGGACAAGATTCTTATGGTGCTAAGGTGAATGGGAAACTGACAGTTTCTGAAAACGTGGCTGATTTGGGCGGACTGGCAGCAGCACTTGAAGCCGCAAAACGGGAGGAGACCTACTCAGCAGAAGAATTCTTCACCAGCTGGGCCCGCATTTGGCGTCTGAAAGGACGGACAGAGTATATGCAGCTGCTAGCTAGTGTCGATGTTCACGGGCCGGCAAAACTCCGTGTCAACTTACAAGTACCAAACTTTGCTGAATTTTTTGAAACCTTTGCTGTGACAGAAAACGATAGCATGTGGCGCAAACCGGAAGAACGCATAGTGATTTGGTAACATAGAGAAAACATTCTTATCCTTTTGATTGAAGAAAAGTCCACTTTGGGTTACTTTATTCAATCTTTTTTATTCCTCCCCATCAACATCAGCTTCTTTTGCTATTTATAGCCTTTTAGTACTAGGCAAGGAGCTGCAGGCTGTACCGGAGTAAGGCAAAGCGAGGTAACGAAGTAATAAAAGATAAACGAAATGACTATACATTATTTAGAGGAGGTAGGCTTGCCCTCTTTATCCCTTAATTTTCATCATTCTTATTGTGAAAGCTAGTCAGATCTTGGTTCTACAGAGAATCAGTCATAGAAAAACTCTTAGAAATAGCATCAAATCAGCTCTTCTAAGAGTTTCATGTCAATGGTTAGATTTTCTAGCACAAGAGGGTTTGTTTAGGTTCTGCAGACCCAAAGCTTAGTCCTATTTCTTTGTTGGTTAGAAATAGCAGTTGATGTCATGATTTAGAAAAACTTGTTGGTAATCAGAGAGTTCTTCTGGATGTAAGGCTTTTACATGGCTCATAGTGTATGTTCGATTAAGAAGTTGGTATTTGTTTTCTCCAAATTGATGAAATGGGAGTAATTGCACTTGATCAATTTGGAGTTGATGAAAGAGACTGGCGAATTGCTCTGCATCTTCTAAGGAATCGTTAAAATTTGGAATGACAGGTATTCGCAGTACAATTTCCTTGCCTTTTGAAAATGCATAATGAATATTTTTAATGATAAGCTGATTTTCTACACCGGTGACAGTGCGATGTTTAAGGGGATGGTAGTGTTTAAGATCGGTATAGATAAAATCAACATATTGAATTAAATCGATGAACTTTTCATGACTGACAAAGGCTGTTGTTTCGATAGCTGTATGTATCCCTTTTGCTTTAGCGGCCTTTAAAATTGCCTTTGCAAAGTGAAATTGTGCAAAGATTTCTCCACCTGATAAAGTCATACCGCCACCAGATTCTTCATAGAAAGCCTTGTCCTTTAGAACTTCTTGAATAATCTCATCAACTGTTTTTTCCTCGCCCATCGTAATAGGCAGTTTGGTAGTTGCATCAAGCATTGGTTCTGGCCTCAGTCGTTGTGATTCAGGATTTGAGCACCATGGGCAATGTAGAGGGCAGCCCTTTAAAAACACAGTTGTTCGAATTCCAGGCCCATCATGGATAGAAAAATGTTGGATATTGAAAATAATGCCTTTAGTTGTATTCATTGCGATTCCTCTTTTCTTTTTCATTATAACAACAAAACGAAATTAAATCAATTACGAACGTAAGTTTGTTTTGCTTTGTTTCTCAGATGAAATTTGGTAAAATAGACAGGGAGGTTATAGTATGGAACGATTAGATCAAATAGTAAAGCTTGTATCTGAACATGAGAAAATAGATGTGAATACATTGTCGAGAATGTTGAAAGTTTCAAAGGTGACGATTCGAAAAGATTTGGATAAATTAGAAAGTAAAGGGTTGTTACACCGTGAACATGGTTATGCTGTTTTAAATAGTGGCGATGACTTAAATGTTCGATTGTCCTTTCATCATGACTTGAAACGAAAAATTGCTCAAAAGGCAGTAGAATGCATTCAGGATAATGAAACGATTATAATCGAATCAGGTTCTACATGTGCTCTCTTAGCAGAGCAAATTTGTCAACAAAAACAAAATGTTACGATCATCACAAATTCGTATTTCATTGCGGATTATATCCGCTCTTATCATTCGTGTAAAGTGATGCTATTGGGAGGAGAATACCAAAAAAATTCTCAGGTGACTGTAGGCCCTCTTTTAAAAGAAATGATTTCGTTTTTTCATGTCAAGAAAGCATTTATTGGGACCGATGGCTTTGCAGATGAGAAAGGCTTTACCGGAAAAGACTTGATGAGAACAGAGGTAGTGAGGGCGATGGCTCATGTAGCTGAGGAAGTTATTGTCTTGACAGATTCGACCAAATTTAGCAGACGAGGAACGGTAAGTCAATTTAATCTGAGTGAGGTAAGCCTTGTTATTACAGATGAGCAGATACCTATAGAAAAAGAGGAGCTGCTCCGAAATCAAGGAGTCCGTGTTACAAAGGTCTGCTAGATGGGAGAAGAGAAATGGGCAGGAGAGAAATAGCAGAAAACAATAGGAAACAACTAGCAAAAGTAGCATATCTATATTATATTGAGGGAAAAAATCAGGCAGAGATAGCCAAAGAATTAGGAATTTATCGGACGACCATTAGTCGAATGTTAACGAAAGCGCGAGAAAAAGGGGTTGTAACGATAGAAATTCACGAATTTGATACAGATCTCTTTCATTTAGAGCATTATGTCAAAGAAAAATACAATCTGAAAAATATTGACATTGTATCTAGCGTCACTTCATCTGAAAAATCATTAGAGGAGATGATTGCTGGGGCTGGGGCAGCGATGGTTCGAAGTGTTCTCACAAATCATAGTAAGGTAGGAATCTCTTGGGGGAAAACCTTGAGCAACGTGGTTGCTAAAATTGTGCCACGTCAGATGAAAAGCGTGCACTTTTTCCCTTTGGCAGGCGGTCCTAGTCATATCAATGCTCGCTACCATGTCAATACGCTCATGTATGAGTTGACACATAAATTTCATGGCGAGTGTTCTTTCATCAATGCGACGATTGTACAAGAGAGTAAGGAATTGGCGTCAGGGATTCGCTCCTCTAAATATTTTGAAGAAATTATAAATAACTGGGAGAGATTGGATGTTGCCATTGTAGGCATAGGAGGACGGGTAGACAAAGACAATCGCCAATGGTTGGATATGCTGACAGATGAAGACTTTAGAAGAATGGACCAAAGTGGAGCAGTCGGGGAAATCTGCTGTCGATTTTTAGATGCACAAGGCCGTGAAATAATGGATGATGTGGTGGAGCGGACGATAGCAATCTCGCTGACAGAATTGCGTAGAGTCCCCAATTCTATTGCTATTGCTTATGGAGATAGTAAGGTAGAGGCAATGTTGGCAGTATTGCGTCAGGGGTATGTCAATCATCTTGTTACCGATTATCGTACCATTTTACAGGTTTTAGAACTGGATGGCGATCTGACTTTTTCTAGTGAAACAGGCTCATAAGTTGAAGACTGTATCTGAAAGATAGGTATTTCTTAACCAATCTTTCAGAGGCAGTCTTTTTAGTATTTTCTTAAAAGTGCACAAATGTCGCAAAAAATATATACAGGCACAAATGTATTGACGAAATGCTGTGCTAATGCTATAGTATAATTGAAAGCGCTTCACAAGAAAAAACTAAAAAGAGGTAAGGAAATGGAAGTTATTGTACCTGATCAAATTATTATGGGGCTGATTCTCAATGCAGGAGATGCTAAGCAGCATATTTATCAGGCTTTGAATCATGCTAAACATGGGAGATTTGTAGAGAGTGAGAATGAGGTAGCATTAGCGGATACGGCCTTGCTAGAAGCTCATAATATGCAAACTCAGTTTTTAGCCCAAGAAGCGAGTGGGACAAAAGCAGAAATCACAGCCTTATTTGTGCATTCTCAAGATCACTTAATGACAAGTATTACAGAAATTAATCTGGTAAAAGAAATGATTGATTTGAGAAAAGAATTAGCAAGTAAATGATAGGGAGATAAAAATGGTAAAAATTGGATTATTTTGTGCAGCGGGTTTTTCAACAGGTATGCTTGTAAATAATATGAAAATAGCAGCCGAGGAAGCTGGTATTGATGCAGAAATAGAGGCTTTTTCACAGGCTAAAATCGCAGACTATGTTCCTCAGTTAGATGTTGCCCTGCTCGGACCTCAGGTTGCATATACATTAGAAAAATCCAAAGCAATTTGTGATGATTATCAAGTTCCAATTACTGTTATTCCAATGGCAGACTATGGCATGTTCGATGGTAAAAAGGTGTTGCAACTAGCCTTAGATCTTGTGAAATAAAGAACGGAGGTATATCGTGGCTACAGTTGATACGACAAAAGTAATTGCTCCAATTATGAAATTTGTGAATATGAAAGGCATCATTGCTCTGAAAGATGGGATGTTAGCGATATTACCCTTGACGGTAGTGGGGAGCCTTTTTCTGATTTTGGGACAGCTTCCTTTTGAGGGGCTGAATCAAGCTATAACAGCTGTATTTGGTGCAGCTTGGACAGAACCATTGATGCAGGTGTATAGCGGAACCTTTGCCATTATGGGATTGATTTCTTGTTTTTCTATCGGTTATTCTTATGCTAAAAACAGTGGTGTAGAACCCTTGCCAGCAGGAGTACTGTCCTTATCCGCATTTTTTATTCTGTTGAGATCTTCGTATATCCCTGAGCAGGGAGAGGCTATTGGAGATGCGATTACAAAAGTTTGGTTTGGTGGTCAAGGTATTATTGGTGCCATCATCATTGGCTTAGTCGTCGGTGCAATTTATACAGTGTTCATTCAACGTCATATTGTTATTAAAATGCCTGAACAAGTACCACAGGCCATTTCCAAGCAATTTGAGGCAATGATTCCTGCCTTTGTAATCTTTTTACTGTCGATGATTGTCTACATTGGTTCCAAGGTGATCACAGGTGGTGGAACGTTTATTGAGATGATTTACGATGTGATTCAAGTACCGTTGCAAGGCTTAACAGGATCTTTATATGGAGCTATTGGAATAGCCTTTTTCATCTCTTTCTTATGGTGGTTTGGTGTACATGGTCAATCTGTTGTCAATGGAGTTGTAACCGCGCTTTTGCTCTCTAATTTAGATGCCAACAAGGCCCTGCTTACGGCAGGTACTTTATCTGTGAAAAATGGAGCTCACATTGTAACGCAACAATTTTTAGACAGTTTCTTAATCATGTCTGGCTCAGGAATTACATTTGGTATTGTAGTTGCCATGCTGTTTGCGGCAAAATCAAAGCAATACAAAGCCTTAGGGAAAGTTGCAGCATTTCCAGCCTTGTTCAATGTTAATGAACCGATTGTCTTTGGTTTTCCAATCGTGATGAATCCGGTCATGTTTGTTCCATTTTTAATGGTTCCAATCTTAGCAGCCGTTATTGTTTATGGTGCAATCGCTGTTGGATTTATGGCCCCTTTTTCTGGAGTGACCTTGCCGTGGAGTACTCCGGCTATCATTTCTGGTTTTATGGTTGCTGGTTGGCAGGGTGCAGTCGTTCAGCTATTGATCCTACTGGTGTCTACCCTTGTTTACTTCCCATTCTTTAAGGTACAAGACAGGATTACCTATAAGAATGAGCAAGAAGCTGCTGCCTAAAAATTGTTGCACAGATGTGCAAACTCGGATGTGTTTGTCTTTATTTTTCCTTTACTGATTGAAAAAAAGGCCAGAAAAAAGTACAATTTAATTACAAATGAAACAAAAATGTTTTCGAAAGAAAGGAAAGACATCATGGAAACAAAGGTGGAAATTGCTAGCACTAGCATCAAGACGGAGTATTTTGGAAATCTAACGGCTCGTATGAACAAGTATCGGGAAGATGTCCTAAATAAAAAACCTTACATCGATGCAGAACGTGCTGTTTTGGTGACAAAAGCCTATCAAGAACATAAAGAAAAGCCAAATGTCTTGAAGCGTGCTCATATGCTGAAAGAAATTTTGGAAAATATGACGCTTTATATCGAAGATGAAACGATGATTGTTGGTAATCAAGCCTCTTCCAATAAAGATGCTCCTATCTTTCCTGAATATACCTTAGAATTTGTCTTAAATGAGCTTGACTTGTTTGAAAAACGTGATGGAGATGTCTTTTACATCACAGAGGAAACAAAAGAGCAGTTGCGGAGTATTGCTCCATTTTGGGAAAAGAATAATTTGCGCTCGAGAGCTGGAGTGCTGCTTCCGGAAGAAACCCAAGTGTATATGGAAACAGGTTTCTTTGGAATGGAGGGAAAGATGAATTCTGGCGATGCACATCTGGCAGTCAGTTATGAAAAATTACTGCAAGATGGGCTGAAAGGATTTGAAGAAAAAGCGAGGACGGCAAAAGCTGCCTTGGATTTAACGGATCCAGCAAGTATTGATAAATATCATTTTTATGATTCTATCTTTATTGTAGTTGATGCGGTCAAAACATACGCAGAACGCTTTGTCAAACTAGCTCAAAAATTGGCTGAAACAGCAAGCCCAGAACGACGACAAGAGTTGCTTGACATTGCGGATATTTGTTCAAAAGTACCATATGAACCAGCAACTACTTTTGCAGAAGCAGTCCAGTCTGTTTGGTTTATTCAATGTATTCTCCAAATAGAGTCGAACGGACATTCCCTATCCTATGGTCGGTTTGATCAATATATGTATCCTTATGTGAAAGCTGATTTGGAATCCGGTCGTGAAACGCAAGAAAGCATTGTAGAGCGTTTGACAAATCTCTGGATTAAAACGATTACCATCAATAAAGTGCGTAGTCAAGCTCACACCTTTTCATCTGCAGGTAGTCCCTTGTATCAAAACGTGACTATTGGTGGTCAGACACGGGATAAAAAGGATGCAGTTAATCCTCTATCTTATCTAGTGCTAAAATCTGTTGCTCAAACGCACTTACCACAACCGAATTTAACCGTTCGCTATCACGCTGGTTTAGATGCTCGTTTTATGAATGAGTGTATTGAAGTGATGAAACTTGGTTTTGGGATGCCTGCTTTTAATAATGATGAAATTATCATTCCTTCCTTTATTGAAAAGGGAGTGCTGGAAGAAGATGCCTATGATTATAGCGCGATTGGCTGCGTTGAGACAGCTGTTCCTGGTAAATGGGGCTACCGTTGTACTGGTATGAGTTACATGAATTTCCCGAAAGTGCTACTCATTATGATGAATGATGGGATTGATCCTGCTTCTGGTAAACGATTTGCTCCAGGATTTGGACATTTCAAAGCGATGAAGAGTTTTGATGAACTGCAAGTTGCTTGGGAGAAGACCCTCCGTCATTTGACTCGGATGAGTGTGGTGGTCGAAAATGCTATTGATATTTCACTTGAGCGAGAGGTGCCAGATATTCTCTGTTCAGCCTTGACAGATGATTGTATTGGGCGTGGAAAACACCTCAAAGAAGGTGGGGCAGTCTATGATTATATTTCAGGCTTGCAGGTTGGAATTGCAAACCTATCGGATTCATTGGCTGCTATTAAGAAGCTTGTCTTTGAAGAACGGCGTTTAACACCAGAGGAGCTCTGGTATGCCTTAGAGACGGATTATGCAGGAGAGCGTGGGAAAGAGATTCAAGAGATGCTGATTCATGAGGCTCCTAAATATGGCAATGATGATGATTATGCAGATCAGCTGATACGGGATGCATATGATATCTATGTAGATGAAATTGCGAAATATCCCAATACGCGCTATGGTCGTGGTCCAATCGGAGGGATTCGCTACTCTGGAACGTCTTCTATTTCGGCAAATGTAGGTCAAGGTCGTGGAACACTGGCTACTCCAGATGGACGAAATGCAGGTACACCGTTAGCTGAGGGGTGTTCACCAGCTCATAATATGGATAAAAAAGGTCCAACATCTGTCTTGAAATCTGTTTCAAAACTACCGACGCATGAAATTGTAGGTGGTGTATTGCTCAATCAAAAAGTCAACCCACAGACGCTCGCAAAGGAAGAGGATAAGGTAAAATTGATTGCCCTTCTTCGGACATTCTTTAATCGTCTTCATGGATATCATATTCAATACAACGTTGTGTCGCGTGAAACGCTGATAGATGCACAGAAACATCCAGAAAAACACCGAGATTTGATCGTGCGTGTTGCAGGCTATTCAGCTTTCTTCAATGTTCTTTCTAAAGCAACACAGGATGATATTATTGGACGAACGGAACATACATTGTAAAAGAGGTTTTATATGGAATTTATGCTGGATACAGTCAATCTTGATGAGATTAAAAAATGGTCGAGGGTCCTCCCGCTTGCGGGGGTGACCTCTAATCCGACCATTGTAAAAAAAGAGGGAACAATCAACTTTTTTGAGCGGATTCAGGAGATACGGGAAGTGATTGGGACTTCTGCTTCTATTCATATTCAAGTAGTAGCGAAAGATTATGAGGGAATTCTTCGCGATGCCCGTAAGATACGGCGGGAGTTTGGAGATGATATCTATATCAAGATTCCTGTTACGACGGATGGACTGGCAGCAATAAAGGTCTTAAAAGAAGAGGGGGTTCGAATTACTGCTACAGCTATCTACACAACATTCCAGGGATTATTAGCTATAGAAACGGGAGCGGACTATCTTGCACCTTACTATAATCGTATGGAAAATTTGAATATCAATCCAGAAGAGGTTCTCTCTCTTTTGGCACAAGCGATTGCTAGATCAGGTTCCTCTAGCAAGATTTTAGCAGCCTCTTTTAAAAATGTTGCTCAAATGAATCGCGCTTTTGCTTGTGGGGTACAAGCGATTACGGCAGGAAGCGAAGTATTTGAAGCTGCCTTTGCCATGCCTGCTATCAGTAAGGCAGTGGATGACTTTGCGAAAGATTGGCAGGAAGCGCAAGGGAAGCTCCATATTTGAGATAGAAAAGAGGCTTCTATGAAAGTTTTTGCAAGTCCGTCTCGTTATATTCAAGGAGAAAATGCCCTATTTGAACATGCAAAGGAACTATTGACCTTGGGCAGTAAACCGTTGCTGTTCTGTGACACTCGGGTACTTGAGTTGGTGGGCAAGCGCTTCATGGCCTATTTAACTCGTTATGGTATGCGAGTGGTTCATACAAGGTTTAGTGGCCAAGCGTCTGAACATGAGTTTACTCGTGTCCTTGCGCTTGCAGAAGCGCAACAAGTAGATATGATTATCGGTCTCGGTGGTGGTAAAACAATTGATAGCGCCAAGGTGGTCGCAGACCTCCTAGGTCTACCGATTGTAGTTGCACCAACGATTGCATCTACAGGAGCACCGGCTTCTGCCTTATCTGTTATCTATACTGATGAGGGGAACTTTCAGAGATACTTATTTCATAGCAGGCCTCCAGAGCTTGTCTTGGTGGACTCAAAAGTGATTGCAAAAGCTCCCAAACGTCTGCTGGCATCAGGTATTGCAAATGGCCTTGCGACTTGGCTGGAAGTACGGGCAACCCAGCAGTCAGATGACAAAACCATGTTTGGTAATGCACAAAGTCTAGCAACTTTTGCGGTTGCCCAGCAATGTGAGAGGACCTTATTTGCTGATAGTCTTGCAGCTTTGCAAGCTTGTGAACGACAGTTGGTTACGCGGGCTCTGGAAAATGTTATTGAGGTGAATACACTGCTTAGTGGGATTAGCTTTGAGGCTGTGACTGCGACCATGCCGATAGCCCATGCTGTTTGCAATGGTTTCACAATCATGACAGGAAACGTTCACCAGCTGACCTATGGAGAAAAAGTAGCCTATGGAACCTTGGTCCAGCTCTTTCTTGAACAGCGGTCAGTTGAGGAATTGAATCGTTACATTCACTTCTATCAAACCATTCAAATGCCTACGACTTTAGAAAGGTTGCATTTGGAAAATGCCAGCTATGATGCTCTCTTTCGAGTCAGTCAACAAGCGATAGGGGAAAAGGAACACCTTTGCCCAATGTCCCCTCGCTTTTCAGCAGATGAGGTGGTTCAGGCAATTCTAGCTGTTGATCAGTATGTGAAAAACTTGGACAGGTAATACTCTCGAGAAGTCCAAATTAGAATGTTGCAGTTTTAGCAATGCGTGGAGTGTAGATCCCCTGCGGGTGGCCTGTGCTAGGTAACCCAGAAAGAAAAAGATGAAGACAACCGTGATTCTAAAATCACGGTTGTCTTCATCTTTTTTTAATTATTTGTCTGGCGTAAGAATCATCGGAATGATAATTGGTTCGCGCTCGGTCTTTTCATATAAGAAAGGTCTGAGTGCATTGACAATAGCGCCGTTGACTGATTGGATATTGGCTTCTTTATTTTTTAGAGCAATGCGAATGGCATTGAATAAGATGCGTTGGCTTTCACGGATGAGGTCGCCTGATTCGCGCATGTAGATGAAGCCTCGACTGAGGATGTCTGGTCCTGCAAGAATCATTTGTGATTGGAAATCAACGGTTGCAACGGCAAGTACCACGCCATCTTCTGACAAATCTCTGCGGTCTTTAAGGACAGCGGCTCCGATTTCTCCAATGCGGTTTCCGTCCACATAGATGTCCTGGGCATTAAAATGTCCTGCTAGACGAGCGCTATTTTTGGTGAGTGCAAGGACGTCTCCATTTTCCATGATGAAAATATTGTCCTTAGGAACACCTGTATCCACTGCGAGTTGGGCATGGATCTTTTGCATACGGTATTCACCGTGGACAGGCATGAAGAACTTTGGTTTGATGAGGCGGAGCATGAGTTTTTGCTCTTGTTGCCCACCGTGTCCAGAAGTATGGATGTTGTTAATTTTTCCGTGGATTACTTCCACACCTGCTTCAATCAAGATGTTAATCAACTTGTTAACGCCGGTTGTATTTCCTGGAATTGGGCTTGATGAGAAAATAACGGTATCACCAGGTTGTAATTGAACTTGGCGGTGGGTGCCATGTGCGATACGGGAGAGGGCAGCCATTGGCTCTCCTTGACTCCCGGTACAGAGAATCATAATCTCATTTGCAGGATATTCTTTAATTTCGCCTGGCTCGATAAAGGTATTTTTTGGAACCTTGATGTAGCCTAATTCAATTCCATTTACAATGGCCTTTTCCATGGAACGCCCAAATACTGCAATTTTCCGTCCTGTTTTGACTGCTGCGTCAGCAGCTTGTTGTAGTCGGAAAATGTTAGATGCAAAAGAGGCAAAGATAATCCGTCCGTGAATGCCCTCAATCAATTTCATGATAGATTGCCCCACCACTTTTTCCGAATTGGTAAAGGTTGGGATTTCGGCATTTGTTGAATCAGATAGTAAGCAGAGTACACCTTCTTCTCCGAGGGCAGCCATGCGGTGCAAATCAGCAGGTTCTCCCACAGGTGTAAAGTCAAACTTAAAGTCTCCAGTACAGATAATTTTCCCTTGGGGGGTGTCAATGACAATACCGAGTGGTTCTGGGATAGAGTGGGTCGTACGGAAGAAGCTCACCTTTAATTGTTTAAAGGTTAATTCAGTACGATGATTGATTTCATGGAGGGTGGCATCACGCAGGAGACCGTGTTCCTCCAATTTGCCACGAATGAGGGCAAGGGCCAGAGGCCCAGCATAGATTGGGATATTGGCCTGCTTGAGGAGGAAAGGAATGCCTCCGATGTGGTCCTCGTGACCATGAGTGATGACCAAACCTTTAACGCGGTCAATATTATCAACGATGTAAGAGTAGTCTGGGATAACGTAATCAATACCGAGCAAGTCGTCTTCTGGGAACTTGATTCCTGCATCGACAATGATAATCTCGTCTTGGTATTCAATTCCGTAGGTATTTTTACCGATTTCCCCTAAACCACCGATAGCGAATACGCCAACTTCTTGGGATTTTAGATTAACTGACATGGATTAAAACTCCGTAATGCTAAAATTGGCGTGAGTTTTTTCGTACTCAAGGTGGTTTTCAGATAAGAGTTCGATAAATTCGATGTTGTAGGCAGTATGTTCTTCTACTAATTTGCGCGCGATGATGCGACCCTCTAATTCGTCTTTGGTATTGATGTCAAGATAGAGGGTGCGTGTTTGTTCTCGGCGTGGAGTAGAATCTTTTGTTTCTTGGTAAAATACTTTATAAATCATGTTTTTCCTTTCATTGATGACAAGTCTGTATCCAACTGTTCGGACTATAAAAAAGTAAGAGTGTAAGCAGACTGCTCAAACTCTGATGTTCTTGTAACGATGGGCTATTGAGTGCCGTCCGAACAGACTAGATTACCACGAAGATAATCTAGTTGATTTGTATGTAATTTTCTAGAGTTGTCATTTTTAGATGTGATTTTTCTATTATTATATCATAAAAGGAACTTTAGGTAAAAGGAATTGGCAAGAAAGTGAAAAATCAATAGTTTTTCAAATCGTTTTCAAGATGAACTATTGTCTAGAATTGAAAAAAAGGGCAAGATAGCTTACAATAGAAAGAACAAGAATCATGTAAAGAGAGCAAAGATGAAAGTATTAGCACTTGACACGTCTAATCAAACCTTGGCGGTGGCTTTGGTAGAAAATGGACGTTTACAGACAGAAATGATCCTTACGGTCAAGAAAAACCATAGCACTAGTTTGATGCCAACGATTGATTTTTTGATGCAATCAGTAGGCTGGCAGCCGACCGACTTGGATCGTATTGTAGTGGCGCAAGGACCCGGTTCTTATACGGGACTGCGGATTGGGGTTTCGACAGCAAAGACCTTAGCCTATACTCTGGGGATTGACTTGGTAGGCATTTCGAGCCTGCAGGCCTTGGTACCAAAAGATATAGCGGGCCTAGTTGTGCCAATTATTGATGCAAGAAGAAATCATGTCTATGCAGGTTTTTACGAAAAAGGTCAGTCGGTCAAAGTGGATACCTATCTTTCTTTTGTCGCCTTGCTAGAAGAGGTGAAAGCCCATGAGCGTGTGACTTTTGTCGGTGAAGTAGAGCCCTTTATTGAGCAGATTACAGCAAGCTTGCCAGAAGCCCACTATCAAGCAACTGTGCCGTCTGCTTATCAACTGGCCTTGGACGGAGAAGTTGCCTTGACTAGTGAGGTGATGCCATTTGAGCCACGTTATCTCAAGCGGGTTGAGGCTGAGGAAAATTGGCTCAAGGACAATGAAGAAACAGATAAAGAAAGCTATATTAAACGTCTATGATAGAAGTTGAAGAATATAAGGGGCGAGAAGAAATAGCACCCGCTCTCTACGCCATATTGGCGGATGTCTACACCGTATCACCTTGGACGGTGGAGCAGATAGCAATAGACATTATGCGACCAGAAACGTACTATTATCTGGCGAAAGAGGGTCAAAATCTCCTTGGTTTTCTAGCTGTTCAGCAGTTGGTGGATGAATTGGAAATCTTGCACATTGCTGTGCGGACAGTTGTACAGGGTCAAGGAATTGCAGGACGTTTGTTAGAGTGTATTGAGCTGTTTTCGGGTGCGGTATTTTTAGAGGTTCGTGCTTCCAATCAGCGTGCTAAACGCTTATATGAGCGCTATGGATTTGTAGAAATTGCCAGACGAAAGGATTATTACCCTAATCCTACAGAAGATGCTATTATGATGAAAAGAGAGATAGATGAGCGATAGATATATCCTTGCGATTGAAACGTCTTGTGATGAGACCTCGGTTGCGGTATTAAAAAATGATGCAGACTTGCTCTCCAATGTAATTGCTAGTCAAATTGAGAGCCACAAGCGTTTTGGAGGAGTTGTGCCTGAAGTGGCTAGCCGCCACCATGTCGAAGTGATTACAGTTTGTATCGAGGAAGCCCTATTAGAGGCTGGTATAGAGGCGTGTGATCTTACAGCGGTTGCAGTGACCTATGGTCCAGGATTAGTTGGAGCCCTCTTGGTGGGTTTATCAGCCGCAAAAGCTTTTGCTTGGGCAAATAATCTACCCTTAATTCCTGTCAACCATATGGCAGGGCATTTAATGGCTGCGCGTAGTAGTAAGGAACTAGAATACCCTTTACTTGCTTTATTAGTGTCAGGTGGTCACACAGAACTGGTCTATGTAGCAGAACCAGGAGATTACAAAATTGTCGGAGAAACGCGTGATGATGCGGTTGGAGAAGCCTACGATAAAGTTGGTCGTGTTATGGGGCTTCCCTATCCAGCGGGTCATGTCATTGATGCATTAGCCTATCAAGGCAATGATATTTATGATTTTCCGCGTGCCATGGTCAAGGAAGATCATCTGGAATTTTCATTTTCAGGTTTAAAATCGGCCTTTATTAATCTGTACCATAATGCTGAGCAGCGAGGCGAAAGCCTATCCAATGAGGATTTGTCGGCGTCGTTTCAGGCCTGTGTCTTAGACATTTTAATGGCCAAGACCAAAAAGGCCTTGGAAAAATATCCAGTGAAAACCTTGGTAGTTGCAGGTGGAGTTGCTGCTAATCAAGGTTTGCGTGAGCGTTTGAGCGAAGAACTTAGCAATGTAGAGGTTCTTATTCCACCTCTGCGCCTTTGCGGCGATAATGCAGGTATGATTGCCTTAGCAGCAGTTAGCGAATGGAATAAGAACAATCTAGCTTCTCTATCCTTGAATGCCAAGCCAAGCCTGGCTTTTGAGATGCTAGAAGAATGAGAATCTGAAAGGGTTCTTTTTCAATTATCCTCTTGTGTTTGATTGTTTACAGAGTATTCGTTTAGCCTGGATTCAGAAATAAAGAAGAGAGGGCAATCAATGGTTTAACATAGCCGTTTCGTTTATTTTTAGTACTAGGCAAGGAGTCGCAGGTAGTACTGGAGTACAGCAAGACGAGTGAACGAAGTCATAAAAATATAAACGAAATGGCTATATCATGAGTGGTTCTACCTCTATACCGTATGTTCGCGCTGTCTGAGAGGTGTTGATAGTCGCGAGTCTCATTTGGGGAAAATAGCTTGAATGGTTGGATGTTTTTCTAGTTTATACAAGCAAACCAACCATAGGAGTTAGAAAAGGAGAAGTATATGTCAAAAACCTTGGTGAGAGAAGGAGCAATAGCTGCCATTCCAACGGTCTTGGGTTACGCTAGTATTGGGTTGGCTTGTGGAATTGTTTCCGTCAATTCAGGAGTTTCAGCGCTGGAAATGGGCTTGATGAGCCTATTGGTATATGCAGGAAGCGCACAGTTTGTCATGTGTGCGATGCTCTTAGCGGGTGCACCATTGGTGTCAATGGCGGTGACGATATTTTTTGTCAATCTGCGTCATTTTCTATTGAGTCTCCATGCGACAACTATATTTCAAGGGAATAGGTTGGCTTCAAATCTCTTTATCGGCTCCTTTTTGACAGATGAATCCTACGGTGTCCTATTGCGGAAACAGTTAGAAACTTCCGATGTGTCACCTTACTGGATGTATGGTAATAATATGGCGAGTTATGCTTCCTGGTTTGTGTTTACTGTTTTGGGAAATCTTATTGGAGGTTTCATTCCACAACCTGAACAGCTGGGGCTTGATTTTGCTTTAGTCGCTATGTTTGTCGGTATCTTTGAAGGTCAGTTAGAAGCCATGGTCAGACAAGTTTCGTTGAAGAAGCTTGGCTTGATTTTATTGAGTATTTTTGTAGCATATATGGGGCTAGCAATGCTGGTTTCAGCCTATATTACAGTTCTTGTTGCAACCGTTGTTGGTTGTTTTGTGGGGGTGATGTTAGATGATCAATAGATACATTTTAGTGGCTATTCTGATGGCCCTGGTGGTAACGTGGGTGCCGAGGGTCTTACCTTTTGTATTGATAAAAGGTAAGACCTTATCGCCAGTTGCTCTTAAATTCTTGCGATTTTTACCGATTTCCATCATCTTTTCATTGACCTTATCAAGCATTATCGATGAAAAAGTGGGCAGTATCCCGAGCATATTACCAGTTGAGACCATGGCTTTGGTAGTGACTTTCCTTGTTATCCTAAAAACTAAAAATATTCTGCTGGCGGTTGGAGTTGGGGTAGCTGTTACTGCGGGCTTGCGTTTTCTTGCTGTGTTTTAGACAGGTAGACATCGCTTTCTATCAGCTTACGAAAACGTTCTTTTAAAAGGGACATGGTTGTAACGAGTGAAAACTAGGGTACTGCAGTCCCTTTTTTCGAGTTTTTTGGCTCGTCTTGCCCAGCCTCCTGCAGCTCGTTGCCTCGTACGGAAAGCAAACGAAAAGACTAGATGATACATCAAAAGGGTGTAAGAAACTGGGCAAAACTCTTGCTAGAATGAAAAGGCTTCACATCAATGTGTTAATGAACTTGATGTGAGGCCTTTTCTGATGTCCTGTCATTGTATTCTTGAGACCGCTAGGGGTTGGATTCCAGAGACCCAGCCAGTACAAAGACAGTAGGTGATGTTAAAGCCACCTGTATGGGCATTGATGTCTAGGACCTCACCTGCAAAATGTAGTCCGGAGACTTTCTTGCTTTCGAGGGTTCGAGGATTGATTTCCTTGAGGTCAACACCACCCTTAGTCACAAATGATTTGGCTAGCGACATTTTTCCTGTGATTGGAATTGGGAACCTTTTGATAGATGCAATAAGTTGCTCTAACTCTTTTGGTAATAAGTGTTTGACCTTGAGTGGATAGGGAGCTGCAAAAAATTCTGCTAGCCGTTCTGGCATCAGACTTTTTAAGACATTTTTGAGGGCTTTCTCCCGTTTGCTTTCTAAGAGAGCAGTGAGTTCTTCCTTATCTATCTGTGGAAGTACATCTAGGTAGACCGTTTCTCCACCCCTGACGAAGCTGGATAGACGTAGAGCAGCAGGTCCAGAGAGACCAAAGTGTGTAAATAAGAGATCGTGGGTGATGATATGTTTGTCATAGTGGAGGGTGACATCATCGAGTGAAATACCTTGAAGAGCCTTATGGGGGAAGTTGGTCAAAAGGGGACTTTCAGCCGCCTCAATCTCAGTGACGGCCAGTTTAAAATGACGGGCAATGTCGTGGCCAAATCCAGTGGAACCCGTTGAGGGGTAGCTTTTTCCACCTGTTGTGACAATCACCTTGTGGCTGGTGAAAAGCTGATGGGCTGTCTTAATTTGAAAGATTTCATTGTTCTTTCTGACAGAGAGAACTTCGGTTCCCGTCCGAATGTCAACTCCCAAGTCAAGCATCTTCATCTCAAGAGCCTTGATAATGGTCTGGGAACGATCTGTCGTTGGAAAGACACGTCCGTGATCTTCAACTTTTAGTTTGACACCATTGTTTTCAAAAAAATGGATAATATCATGGTTATCAAATTGGGAAAAGACGCTGTAGAGGAAACGTCCATTTCCAGGAATACCAGCGAGTAGGTCTTCGAGTGTCCCATTGTTGGTTACATTACAGCGTCCACCACCAGTCCCTGATAATTTTTTGCCGAGTCTTCGATTTTTTTCCAGAAGCAGGGTTGATTGGCCGTAGAAACTCGCTGCGATAGCCGCCATCATGCCGGCGGGACCGGCTCCGATAATAATGGTGTCAAAATGTGTCATAAGGGATTCTTTTCCTAACTAGCAATTCATCGTTTTTAGTTTTATTGTACCATAAAAGGGCTTGAAGCCTGCTTTAAATGGTAGGAAAATTTGACAGGAATAGGTGGTTGTGGTAATATTTTAATGATACAAACAAGAAAAAATCAAGCAATTATTGAGGATATTATGGGAATTGAAAAGACAGTCAGCGAATTAGCAGAGATTTTAGGAGTGAGTCGCCAGGCGATGAACAACCGCGTCAAATCTCTTCCAGAAGAATTCGTTGAAAAAAATGAAAAGGGTGTAACGGTTGTTAATCGGGCAGGCCTTGTCAAGTTAGAAGAGATTTATAAGACGACCATTTTTGAAGATGAGCCGATTAGTGAAGAAGTCAAACAGCGTGAGCTGATGGAAATCTTGGTAGATGAAAAAAATGATGAAATCAGCCGTTTGTATAAACAGCTTGAAGTCAAAGATAAGCAGATTGCTGAAAAAGATGAGCAGTTGCGGGTGAAAGATATTCAGATTTCTGAAAAAGATAAACAGCTGGACCAGCAGCAACAACTAACCTTAAAAGCTATGGCAGATAAGGATGTGTTGAAGCTGGAATTGGACGAAGCCAAGGCGCATGCGCAGGAAAAATCAAAAGGTTTCTTCGCACGATTATTGGGACGATAAGAAGTTTGGGACAAGACCGTGAACGGCTCCCTGTCAAGTAGACAGTCAAATAATAAAAGATATTAAGCAACCTGATTCCTGAATTCTATAGGAGTCAGGTTATTTAATTTGGTCTGATAGCGTCGTGTATTGTAAAACTCAATATA
>NZ_SPOZ01000002.1 GCF_004569635.1 Streptococcus sp. LYSM12 | reverse complement strand
TCAATGTCCGCAGAGCACCAAATACATCAGGCGAAATTGTAGCTCAATACAAAAAAGGTCAAACCATCAAGTATGACCTAGTTATTATTGATTTAAACGGATTTGTTTGGATTTCTTATATTGGTGGTAGCGGAAAGCGCAACTATGTCGCTACAGGCGCGACCAAAAACGGAGAACGTTTCGGATCTGCTTGGGGAACTTTTAAATAATATAGCTACACCCGCTCAGGAAACTGGGCGGGATTTTTTTTGTTAGTTAAAATAAAAGAACTTGCAATCATTATTTTTTTTGTATATAATTAGTGTGATACTATATGTAGTGTCAAAATAAACGAGGTATATCATGGGCAAGGAAAAGGATTTGCAAAGAATAAAGAATAACCCCAAATCTGTTACCCCTGAACGCTTAGAAGCTCTATGTAAAAAATATGGTTTTATGTGGAAGCAAGGAACCAATCATTCAATAACCTCTCACGCTTTATTAGAAGAGAGCTATCCAATACCGCGACATAAGCCGATAAAGCCAGTTTATGTAAAGAAAGTTATAAAAATGATTGAGAAAGTGATAGAATTGGAGGAGGGTTTAAATGATGAAAGATAAAGAATATTATCTTGGATTGGACTATCCGATTTTAATTGAAAAAATTTATGATGATGGTGAATTATTATTCACTGCTTCTATTAAAGAATTACCAGGCTTAATTGTTTATGGTGAGTCTTTAGAGGAGGTTTATGAAGAAATTGAATTAGCGAAGGCAGACTGGATTGAGGCGAATCTTGAGTGGGGGAGAGAGATTAAAGAACCTATTGAGGATTCTTTAGAATCCTATATTTGATGAGGATGGAAAGGCCACTATTAGTATGAGTCTTCCTGATAGGGAGGAAGAGAGAGAAAATCAACTTATTCTAATGAAAATGGAAATTTTTTACCCAGATAGTCAGTATAAAGTCACTGCAGAAATGGATGCGGTATATTCTGTTAAGGTTGCTGATTTACCAGAGGATATTTCACAAGACAGTGAATTTCAACGAGCACTTGTCAGTCCAATGATAGAGAAGTTTAAATTATATGTTGGCTTGTTTTCTGAAGGGGCGTATGGAGCAATTCAAATTCCTGATCTGAATTTTAATCAAGACTAGAATTATTCACTCCTAAAATTTTCCATAATCTCCTGCGCCAGCCTCGTGCTGGTGTTTTTCGTTATATTGGACTTTTTCAAAAATGTCGGGTATAGCGGACCTGTTTTTTATTATCAAAATCAAATTTTTGTCAAAAACTGCGAATTGAAAAAAGCCTACTCAGATAGACTTTAAAATCATATTCCCCAGCATTTTTTACTACGTATTTTACTACGTTTATTTTTGAATGATAGCGATTGAGCGAATGTTATAAAATTAAAAAACGCTGTTTTATCAACTGTTTAGATATTGTTAATGGTTCAGTTTATAGTAAGAGATATTTATGCTATAATAAAGAAAAATGAAAGAGGTATGAGTATGAGAACCATTCACACAGATAAAGCCCCTGCAGCAATCGGACCTTATGTTCAAGGAAAGATTGTCGGAAATTTGTTATTTGCATCGGGTCAGGTACCCCTGTCTCCAGAGACGGGTGAGGTTGTGGGGACTACGATTGAAGAACAAACGACCCAGGTTTTGAAGAATATTCGAGCGATTTTGACAGAAGCAGGAACTGATTTTGATCATGTGGTGAAAACGACTTGTTTCTTAAGCGATATGAATGACTTTGTGGCTTTTAATGAAGTCTATAAAACAGCGTTTAGTGCTGAATTTCCAGCTCGATCAGCAGTCGAAGTGGCTCGTCTGCCACGCGATGTCAAAGTTGAAATTGAAGTCATTGCAGTCGTGGAAAACTAGAGAGGAAAGCTATGTCTGAAAAACTTCATCTTGTAGTTGTTACAGGAATGTCAGGTGCTGGAAAGACCGTAGCCATCCAGTCTTTTGAAGATTTGGGTTATTTTACGGTTGACAATATGCCACCAGCTCTTTTGCCCAAATTTTTAGAATTGATTCGCCACAGTCAAGACAATGATAAAGTAGCTCTCGTTGTCGATATGCGTAGTCGTTCTTTTTTTGCTGAAATCCGTCAGGTTTTAGATGAGATTGAAGCGGCGGACGATGTGGATTTTAAAATTCTCTTTTTGGATGCGACTGATAGTGAATTGGTGGCTCGTTATAAGGAAACGCGCCGTTCGCATCCACTAGCAGCAGACGGACGAGTTCTTGACGGAATCCATATGGAACGTGAATTGCTAGCACCGCTCAAAAATATGAGCCAAAATGTGATTGATACGACAGAGTTGACTCCTCGTAATCTCCGTAAAGAAATTTCAGATCGGTTTGCCAGCTTAGGCAACCACTCTTCTTTTCGAGTGGAAGTGATTTCCTTTGGATTCAAATACGGCCTGCCACTTGATGCGGATCTAGTCTTTGATGTGCGTTTCTTGCCAAATCCTTATTATCAACTTGAATTGCGAAATTTGACAGGACTAGACGAGCCAGTTTTTGATTATGTCATGGAGCATGAGGAATCTGAGGCTTTTTACCGCCATTTGTTAGGCTTGATTGAGCCCATTTTACCAGGCTATCAAAAGGAGGGGAAGTCTGTTTTAACCATTGCGGTGGGTTGTACAGGTGGTCAGCATCGCAGTGTGGCTTTTGCTAAGCGTCTGGCAGATGATTTAGAAAAGGGCTGGACAGTTAACCTTAGTCATCGGGATAAAGAGAGACGAAAGGAGACGGTTAATCGTTCATGAGAAAACCTAAAATTGCCGTCATTGGAGGCGGTACAGGTATTCCTGTTATTCTCAAAAGCCTGCGTGATAAGGATGTAGATATTACCGCGATTGTGACGGTGGCAGATGACGGAGGTTCATCAGGGGAAATCCGTCAGGCCTTGCAGATGACACCACCCGGTGATTTACGCAATGTCTTGCTTGCTATGTCTGATATGCCAAAGCTTTATGAGCGTATCTTTCAGTACCGCTTTGCGGAAACAGACGGTGCGCTAGCAGGTCATCCTTTGGGAAATCTGATTATTGCAGGTATTTCTGAGATGCAGGGGTCAACTTATCATGCCATGCAACTCTTGTCTAAATTTTTTCATACAACGGGAACAATCTATCCTTCAAGTGAAAATGCTTTAACTCTCCATGCTGTTTTTACAGACGGACATGAGGTGGTGGGTGAAAGCAAGATTGCAGGTTACAAAGGAATGGTTGACCACGTTTATGTAACTAATTCCTACAATCAAGATGAACCGACAGCCAGTCGGAAAGTGGTAGAGAGTATCTTGGAAAGTGATATGATTGTCCTTGGGCCAGGGTCTCTCTTTACCTCGATTTTACCCAATCTCATGATTTCAGAAGTCGGTCAAGCTTTGAAAGAGACCAAGGCTGATGTAACCTATGTTTGCAATATCATGACTCAGCGAGGTGAAACTGAATTTTTCAGCGATGCAGATCATGTACGAGTTTTGAATAAGCATCTAGGTGAGCAGTTTATTGATACGGTATTGGTCAATATTGAACCAGTCCCCCAAGAATACATGAATACCCATCAGTTTGATGAATATTTGGTTCAAGTAAAACATGACTTTATCGGCTTGCAATCGCAAGCTCAGCGGGTGATTTCCTCTAATTTTTTAAGGCTTGAAAATGGCGGAGCCTTTCATGACGGTGATTTAGTCGTCGAAGAACTCTTGAAAATCTTGCAGGTGAAATCATGAGTTTCAGCGTGCAAGTAAAAGAAGAAATCATCAGTCAAGGACAACATGAAAAAAGTGAATTGGCGGCTATGATTAAGTTATCGGGGAGTCTCGGGTTGGCATCATCTGGGCTCACCTTGTCTATTAGCAGTGAAAATGCTAAAATTGCCCGTCATCTCTATGAAATGCTTTATCGCTTCTACCAAGTTAAGGCTGAAATCCGTCATCACCAAAAGACAAACCTGCGAAAAAATCGTGTTTATACGGTATTTTTGGAGAACGGGGTCAATGACATTTTAAATGATCTTTACCTGGCCGATAGTTTTTTTGGTTTAGAACCAGGTATTGCACCTGTGATTTTGGAAAGTGATAGCTGGAGCCAGTCTTATCTACGAGGTGCTTTTTTAGCTAGCGGGTCGATTAAGGACCCAGAAACAGGTAAGTACCAATTAGAAATCGCCTCAATCTACAATGATCATGCCCAGGACTTGGCCAAACTCCTCCAAAAGTTCCTCTTGGACGGCAAGGTGATTGAGCGTTCTAAGGGGAGTATTACTTACTTGCAGCGAGCAGAAGACATCATGGATTTTCTTTTAATTATTGGTGCTGAGGAAGCCAAGACTGAATTTGAGAATGTTAAGGTGCTACGTGAAACGCGAAACGATCTTAATCGCGCAATCAACGCAGAAGCTGCAAACATTGCCCGCACCGTGACCGCTAGCATGAAGACTATCAACAATATTTCTAAAATAATGGAAACGATTGGTTTGGATCAATTACCGGCTGATTTACAAGAAGTTGCACAACTGCGGATTCAGCATCCAGATTTTTCGACTCAACAACTAGCTGATAGCCTCTCAAAACCGATTACCAAGAGTGGTCTCAATCATCGCCTGCGCAAAATCAATAAAATTGCCGATAAATTGTAGTTCTCATCATCATTCCCATACTATTTCATGAAGCTTTCGTCTGGGCTAAACGAATCCATTGGCTTAGCTTCGCTAGGATCTTTTGCTTTCAATCACGCTGTTCCTACTAGGAAAATGGATAGGCTAGGAGCCATCGATTGGACCCAGTGGTCGGAGTAAATCTGTTCTATACTCACTCTTGAGCTGGAGTAAGGTTCCGAAACAAGTCTGATATAAAATAATACGTGTTTTGCTTTACAATTATCCAATCTTTGTATATAATAGAAAAAGTGTGTAATGGACACACAAAAAACGGTTAATCCGCTGGGACAAGGGCTCCCATGATTGGCAAGATAGGAGAATAAAGAAACATGAATCCATTAATTCAAAGTTTGACAGAAGGTCAACTTCGTACTGACATCCCTGCATTCCGTCCTGGTGACACTGTGCGTGTTCATGCTAAGGTTGTTGAGGGAAGCCGCGAACGTATCCAGATTTTTGAGGGAGTTGTCATTTCTCGTAAAGGTCAAGGCATCTCAGAAATGTATACTGTCCGTAAGATTTCTAGCGGTATCGGTGTAGAACGTACATTCCCAATCCACACTCCACGTGTTGATAAAATTGAAGTAGTACGTTACGGTAAAGTACGTCGTGCGAAATTATACTACCTACGTGCATTGCAAGGAAAAGCTGCGCGTATCAAAGAAATCCGTCGTTAATCAAACGATTGGTCTTTTAGTCCAATGATGGATTTGAGCACCCTTAGGGTGCTTTTTCTAATTTCTACTTGCAATCTGTTCCCGTCTACGGTACAATAAAAGAGCCTTCCCTTAGTTAAATGGATATAACAAATTCCTCCTAAGAATTAATTGCAGGTTCGATTCCTGCAGGGAAGATACATGGATCATCTCCCTAAAAAGGATGAATAGCTCAAGTGCTTTTGTTATACTCTCGTTGCTACATTCTGTCGCCTTATGCGTTCTGTGAGCCTATTTTGCGTGTTATTTGTGGGGCGGAATGCCTAAGCTTTGATTAGAACTCGCTTTTAATCAGAGGGGCTAGGTGTGAGGAAAGAAAATCTGGAAATAGACTTGGTGTTTCACTTTTTTAGGAGAGTGTTGGAGAATATCAAGGTTTAAAAGTGCGATAAATAAAGCATATTGGAAAACACCGCGGTCACATCGAGGGTGTTTTTATGTTAGCACAAGGGACCCCTACCCGTTAAATACCAACTTCTTTGTTGTTACAGTCCTTTCGTTTATCTTTTATTACTTCGTTCACTCACGTTGCCGTACTCTAGTACAGTCTGCAGCTCGTTGCCTGGTATAGTCCTTTCGTTTATCTTTTATTACCTCGTTACCTCGCTTTGCCGTACTCCAGTACAGCCTGCAGCTCGTTGCCTAGTACTAAAAGCAAACGAAAAGACTATATCGTACTTTTTTGAACTTTGGTTTATACGGTGATTGAAGCATAAAAATGTGTGACATCATCCAATACTCATATAATAGGAACCGTTGATAAATAGAGGTGAGCTAGCTTGAGTTTTTCTATTGTAACGAGTAGCTTTCCCTCGAAAAATTGGTTTATATCTGGTAAAATAAGGGAAGAAACTATTTAGAATTGGTAAATATCTGTTGATAGGCTATCAATGTATCTGGGGAATATTTACTTTTAATGGGAGGATAGGAGAGATTATGGAAAATCATCATAGGGAATTTCGTTTTTCAGCGAGTTCCATTATGAGCTTTGTTTGGCGTGGCATTGTCGTAGGGATTGTGTCGGGGATTGTCGTCAGCTTGTTTCGTTTAGCAATAGAAATGCTTTTTGAAGAAATGATTTTTATCTATCAAAAAGCGCAGACGAATCCATTATTACTGGTACCGCTGACCTTGACTAGTCTTTTTGTGGTTTGGATTATTAGTCTTTTAGTAAAGTCGGAGCCAGACATCAAAGGTTCAGGTATTCCCCATATTGAAGGAGAATTAAAAGGTTTGCTCCAGACGGATTGGTGGAGTGTTCTTTGGAAGAAATTCATTGCAGGGAGCTTTTCCATTTCAATGGGGTTTATGCTAGGCCGTGAAGGACCAAGTATCCAGTTAGGAGCCATGTCTGCTAAAGGAGTAGCTAAATTTTTGAAAGCCAGTCGTATGGAAACAAGAGCCTTTATTGCAAGTGGAGCAGCAGCAGGACTTTCAGCAGCCTTTAATGCGCCGATTGCGGGACTCCTCTTTGTTGTCGAAGAAATTTACCACCATTTTTCTCGTATGGTTTGGGTAACAGCCTTGGTTGCAAGTCTGGTTGCCAATTTCATATCTTTAAATATTTTTGGTTTGACACCAGTTCTATCCATGAATCAAGAACTGCCCTTTCTAGCCTTAAAGCAATATTGGATTTTTATCTTGCTAGGTATGTTTTTAGGGGTTATGGGCTTTGGCTATGAAAAGGTAATTTTAAACTTCCATCGTTTCTATGACTTTGTCGGGGAAAACGTTCATATTCCGCCGTATGCTTATGGCATCATCGGGTGTTTTTTAGTCATTCCAGTTGGTTATTTTTATCCGCAGTTACTAGGCGGTGGGCATCGTCTGATCCTTTCTATTGCTCAGGAAAATATGCTTTTGACGACGGTTTGTTTCTATTTTATTATTCGCTTTTTTTGGAGCATGCTTTCCTATAGCAGTGGCTTACCAGGAGGTATTTTCTTACCTATGCTGACACTGGGCTCTCTTTTAGGAATGGCTTTTGGCCTGGTTCTGGAACACCTTCATCTGATTTCTGCAGCTGCCTTGCCTCTTTTTATCGTCTTGGGAATGGCGGGCTATTTTGGCGCAATTTCAAAAGCACCGCTGACCGCGATAATCTTGGTAACGGAAATGGTCGGGGATTTGAAACAACTGATGACCATTGGTATTGTTACTCTGGTTGCCTATATTGTTATGGATTTGTTGAAAGGTGAGCCGATTTATGAGGCCATGCTTGCTAAGATGACGATTGCTCATACGACAGACATTGTTGAACCCACCCTCATTGAGTTAATTGTTTCAGATAAGATTGCTGGGAAAAAAGTGAGGGAATTGAATCTTCCTAAAAATATCCTCATTACAACCCAAATTTATCATCAACAGTCCGAATTGGTAGACGGAGAGACACTCTTGCATGCGGGAGCGACTATTTTTGTAGTTGTCAATGAGAAAGAGATGAGCAAGGTTACAGAGTTAGTGATGTAGGTATTTATTGAAAAAGAAGGAGTGGTGATAGATAATGAACAAGATAACCGATAGTTATCAATATTCTTACCGGTTGTGTTTGTACTTGGGAATGGTAGGAGTGGTGATTGGATTACTCGTTGGAATTATTGATACCATCTTTGGTCGCGTATTGCTCTATGCAGGGGAGGTTCGATCAGCTGCCTTGCCCTATCTCCTCCCCTTTTTAGGCTTAGCTGGGCTCGTGATTGTCTTTTTATATCAATTTTTTAGCAAAGAAGCTCAGAAAGGGATGGCCTTGATTTTTGAGGTGGCACATGGAGAACGTCAGACAATTCCCTTGTACTTGATTCCTTTGGTTGTGATTTCGACCTGGTTGACCCATCTTTTTGGTGGGAGCGCTGGACGAGAGGGAGTGGCAGTCCAACTTGGGGCGACCATTTCGCATCGTTTTACTCCTTATTTCACCTTTCCTAATTCTACTCAGATACTGGTTGTGACAGGAATGGCAGCAGGCTTTGCTGGCTTATTTCAAACACCGCTAGCAGCCTTATTCTTTGCTTTAGAAGTCCTCACTATTGGTCAGTTGCAATTGTATGCCCTAATTCCGTGCTTATTTGCAGTTTATACGGCTAGCAGTTTCTCGCATCTTTTAGGGTTGGAAAAATTTTCGTATTTTCTATCTTTCACGCAGATCATCACAGTAGATGTGTTCTTAAAATGTGTGTTACTTGGGATTTTATTTGGGATGACAGGAAATCTCTTTGTCTATTTCCAAAATTTGTTAAAAAAAAGGCTTGCTCATTATGTGAAAAATCCTTATTGGAGGATTTTTATGATGGGAATTTTACTTAGTTTAGCACTTGGTTTTTCTCACTTTGGACGCTATAGTGGCCTTGGGACTAACTTGATTGAAGCGAGTTTTTCCACTCAACAGATTTACAGTTACGATTTTCTATTGAAATTGCTCTTCACCACACTGACCTTGGCGGCAGGTTTTCAAGGTGGCGAAGTGACGCCCCTATTTGCGATTGGTGCCTCACTTGGGGTCATTCTTGCTCCAATCGTCGGACTGCCGGTCGAATTAGTAGCAGCTACTGGTTATATCAGTGTTTTTGCTAGTGCGACTAATACCTTACTTGCTCCAATCTTGATTGGCGGAGAAGTCTTTGGATTTCAGAATCTCCCATTTTTTACTATCACAATCATCATCAGCTACATACTCAATCGTAGCCAATCCATCTATGGTTTACAAAGGAGTCTAAGTATTGGAGGAGAGTAACTAAAAAGAGATTGAAAAGATACTCAATCCTCTCTTTAACAGATGATACGTGCGACTCCCATTAGGGCTAAAAACGGTCAGGTGAATGATTATTTCTAGCCAAGCTTAAAAATCGAAAGTGTGGTCGGTAAAAAAATTACTGTATACTCTTACTTAGTTTCCTCGATAGGCTTTTTCATTTCTTATAGTCATTTCGTTTATATTTTTATTACTTCGTTAACTCGTCTTGCTGTACTCTAGTACTACCTGCGACTCGTTGCCCTAGTACTAAAAATAAACGAAACGGCTATAATATCCTCACCTCTTATGTCAACCCAGGCAAAACAATCGAAAAAAAAAGAGAGGTGTTGTGACTAGCTTTAGGTACCAAGCCCATTTGGTTGCACGATGGTTTAGCGGTAGCTAGCTATTTCTTCCCTGCATTTCATTTGTGAGGAGTCTCGCTATCCTCGCAGGGGTCTCACGACGAAGTTGCTTGCAACTTCTGTTTTTCATGCGCTTTTTACGCTCTTGTATCTTGGTGAAATTGAACTCGGGCTAAGAGCTGTGTAAAAAAGATAGATTTCCTTGTGTTCATCGAACACTACGTCAATCTTCTATTTTTACGTTGCTCTTAACGCCCTCGTATCTTGGTGAAATTGAACTCGGGCTAAGAGCTGTGTAAAAAAGATAGATTTCCTTGTGTTTTTCGAACACTGCGTCAGTTTCCTATTTTTCATGCGCTTTTTGCGCTCTTGTATCTTGGTGAAATTGAACTCGGGCTAAGAGCTGTGTAAAAAAGATAGATTTCCTTGTGTTCATCGAACACTACGTCAATCTTCTATTTTTACGTTGCTCTTAACGCCCTAAACTCTGTGCGAAAAAGAGACGAAGTTGTTGCGAGGTTTACTTGCTTACGGATACTTTTAGGAAGTAGGCTGAAAACCTCCACTGGAGCTTTTCACTCGTCAAATTTCCTATTTTCGCTTTGAGTTTTTTACGGGCTTTGTATCTTGTGAAATTGAACTCGAGCTAAAAGCTTGGAAAAAAGATAGATTTCCTTGTGTTCATCGAACACTACGTCAGTCTCCTATTTTTCATGCGCTTTTTACGCTCTTGTATCTTGTAAGACCTAAAATAAAGGAGTGAGGATGTTTGATACGTTGAAATCGTAACTTCATCCCACTCCTTTTGATATGCAAGTGATTAGGCTTCTAAAGCTGCAACGAGGTCTGTTGCAAACTTTTCAAGACGAACGATGTCGTCTTCCTCAGCTGCCAAGTCAACTTTGACGTTGTCTGCTCCTTTGGTTGCGCCACGTGATGCTAGCATGAGGTCAAAATCGTCTACGGATTTACAGAAATCCTCATAGAAAGTATCGCCTGATCCACATACACCATAGATTTTTCCTGTCAGGTCATAGTCAGCCAAATCCGTATAGAAATCAACGATTTCATCTGGTAATTCGCCGTCCCCACCGTAAGAATACGTATAGGTTGCCACGATAATAATATCCGCGTCTAAAATTTCTTCGGTTTCAATGGTCGTACATTCGTCGTTGTGCACTTCAAGACCGAGCTCTTCGAGTTTTGTTGCGACAATATCCGCAATTTCCTCAGTATTACCTGTCATGCTAGCGTAGACAATTTTTGCCAGTGCCATAGTTTCCTCCCAAAATTGATGATAGCATTAGTATACCACATTCTCCAAATTTTTAAAAGCTCCATTTTGTGATAGAATAAAAAAAGGAGAATAGAGTATGTTAGAAATGATTTTTGAAAAAATAAAAGAGTATCAGACGATTATTATTCATCGGCACATGCGTCCTGATCCAGATGCCTTAGGTAGTCAAGTGGGCTTGCAACGCTTATTGCAAAAAAGATTTCCTGAAAAGACTATCAAGGTAACAGGTTATACAGAACCGAACCTTGCTTGGCTGGCTCAGATGGATACAGTTGAGGATGTGGAATATCAAGGAGCCTTGATTATTGTGACGGATACGGCTAATCAAGCACGGATTGACGATAAGCGCTATAATCAGGGTGGATTTCTCATCAAGATCGATCATCATCCCAATGATGAAGTCTACGGTGACCTTTCCTGGGTTGATACTGACGCAAGTTCATGCAGCGAGATGATTGCGCATTTCGCCTTGGAAATGGGGTTGGAAATGGATGGCGATATTGCTTATGCCCTGTATGCAGGTATTGTTGGTGATACGGGACGTTTTCTTTATCCAGCGACCTCTGCTAAGACCTTTAGAATTGTAGCTGAACTTCGTCAGTATAATTTTGATTTTGCAGGGCTTTCACGGCAGATGGACTCAGTAGACGATACTATTGCAAAGGTTATTGGCTATGTCTATAATCATTTAGAAATAGATGAAAATGGCGCTGCACGCGTGATTCTCAGCCAAAGCTTGCTCAAGGAGTACGGTATCTCTGATGCTGACACATCCTTTATTGTAGGGGTGCCAGGTCGAGTCAACACTGTTAAAAATTGGGGTGTCTTTGTTGAGCAGCCAGACGGATCCTATCGTGTACGCTTGCGGAGTAAGTTTTTGCCAATCAATGAGATTGCTAAACGCCACCACGGGGGAGGACATCCATTAGCCAGTGGGGCAAACTCGTATTCCATAGAAGAAAACGAGGAAATCTATAAGGAGCTACAACAGGTGGCAGCAGATGCAAGTAGGTAGTCGCTGTATTCATCTTATGGGCACGGTGATTGAGGTCAAAATTTGGCACCAGGAGATAGATTCGATTTTAGACCAAGTAGAAGAGCTCCTCTATCTTTATAAGGATCGTTTTTCGGCCAATGATTTGACCTCTGAACTCATGGAAGTTAATCTCAATGCAGGAGTGCAGGCAGTACCTGTGGCAGCCGATTTGTTTGAGATGATTGCGATTGGAAAGCTTCACAGTTGTGAGCCTCATAGTCGGTTAAATATCACGATTGGTCCATTGGTTCAGGCCTGGCGGATTGGCTTTACAGACGCACGTGTGCCTAGTCAAACTGAGATTGAGGAAAAGCGAGCTCTTATCAATCCCTGGGATATTGGATTAAATGAACAAGAGCAGTCGGTCTATCTAAGAAAAAAGGGGATGGCTATTGATCTTGGAGCCCTTGCAAAGGGATATGTTGCTGATCGAATCGTTGAACATTTAGAGAGAATAGGAGTGTCAAGTGGTTTTATCAATCTTGGCGGAAATGTCTTAACCTTTGGCAAAGCAAGCCATACCGCAGATGGACTGTGGCAGATTGGTATTCAACATCCCAAACTTCCTCGTGGAAACAATATTGCGATTTTGAAAATTGGGGCTGAGTCGGTCGTAACCTCAGGTATTTATGAACGAACTCTGACCTATGAGGGGAAGACCTATCATCATATTTTTGATAGCCGGACTGGCTATCCTGTTGTGAGCGACGTAGCTAGTTTGACCGTTGTTTCCAAGAAATCTATTGATGGCGAAATATGGACGACTCGTTTGTTTGGTGGGTCAATTCATGACATTTATGAGGCTATTCTAGAAGAAGGGCTGGAAGCTATTATTATCACGAACGGTCATCAGATGATTGTTACACCGGGTCTACAGGACCGTATCATGTTATTAGATGGGGAGCAGAATGGTTATGAAGCCGTTGATTTATCCCTTTCCACACGAGATGCTGGGGACTTGAGGACAGATACAGATTCCGGAGTATCTGAAGGAAATTTTGGGGTCACAGTGACAACCGATGCTACCTCTGGTGCTTCCATTCAATAACCTAATTGACAGGACAACCGCACGAAAGTTGGTTAGAGTGAGGCATATGTTTGCTGCGTCGTAGTGCTCCTTATTTTCAAAAAAGTAGGAACGCTGTATCTGTTTTTTGTAGGACAAGGCGTTTTGTTTCACAAATAAAGGTTCAGAACTTGTACTGTCATGTGTTTGTCGTGAAAAATGGGAGATAAGTGTTGCCAAGATAATGAAAATATGATAGACTATGTAGGTATTTATCTATGGCTCAGAAAGAGTCCATGGCAGAAAGGAATTTTTAAAATGAAAAAAGATATCCATCCAGAATATCGCACAGTTGTCTTCATGGACACAACTACTGGTTATAAGTTCCTTAGTGGTTCTACAAAGAACTCTAAAGAAACTATCGAATTTGAAGGTGAAACTTACCCATTGATTCGTGTGGAAATTTCATCAGACTCACACCCATTCTACACTGGACGTCAAAAGTTCACTCAAGCAGATGGACGTGTGGATCGCTTCAACAAAAAGTACGGTCTCAAATAAAAAAAAACAGTCCACTGGACTGTTTTTTCATGAACCTAGAAAAACGAAAGCGAATTATAGTCCAGAGGACTGTTTTCAGTCTGAAATTATTTTATAAAATAATTTTCTCGGATATGCCTCCAAAAAATTTTATTGGAAAACTTTATGAAACAATCCCAGGAAATGAAAACGCCTTACATTTTAAGTTATTTATGATATGATTCATATGAAAAGTACTTAAAATGGAGTTTTTTTATAAAGTCAAAACGCATCAAGTGTATGACACTATTGTGTATTGCAATAATTAGTGCCAATATAGCGCTACCTTCTGTTTCTATTCTGGCAAGTGAACAAGATACTACTGTTTTAAATTCCTCTTTTGAAACTGTTATAGTTACTGATAATGAGCTAATTATAAATGGTCATTCTTATACTGAACAAGAATTAGTTGTATTACTTGAAACGGCTACTCCTCAACCGCAAATTCAACCACGTTCTGCGGTTGCAATTAGTGGTGCTGCCTATTATGCTGGCTCTTACTTTATTCCTGGGGGAGGACAAGTTCTATTAGCAGCTACTGGAGCAGTTGTTGTAGCTGGAGTAACCATCTATGTTACCCACTGGGCAGCGAATGCTATCATAAACTTCTTCAATAATGAAGATAATATGACAGCTAATGATATCATTAGTAACCGTAGAAAAGCTGGGGTAAGAAGAGAATTTCCAGGAGAGTACTTAGATAAAACATTAAAAGAAATTAAAAAAGA
Source organism: Streptococcus sp. LYSM12 (assembly GCF_004569635.1). Lineage (GTDB taxonomy): Bacteria > Bacillota > Bacilli > Lactobacillales > Streptococcaceae > Streptococcus. The sequence continues at coordinate 123,598 of NZ_SPOZ01000002.1, read as the reverse complement.
AGCAAATTCAGGAAATGCTAGAGCTAAAAAACTATTACAAGATGGACGATTTAAAAAATGAGGAATTATATAGCTAGGGTTCTTGTTGAACATCAATTCACTCCAAAACGAGAAGATTATTCATCGTTTTCGGAACTAATTATCTTAGGGAAATTCGACTTGCCTGCAAATTTAGAGTTCTCTCAACTTTTTTTTGATGAAGAAATTGACATTATTAATCAATTGTTCATTCTTATTTCCCAAAAAGTTAATGATGAGTACGATAATGCTAATGGTGGAAGAGTTAGTTTAGTTGTTAAAGAAATATCGAAGATTGAAGACATAGGATTAGAGTTTTTTGCTACTAGTGATATCTATGAACTAGACGAGAGATTATATACTTTTAATGAATTGATGACATTTGATGATTTTAAGAAAAAATATTATTTTGGTCAGTTCTCAGACTAGTAATATGTCTTTCTTTAAGTTATTCATTATTAGGGTAGATAGCAATATATTTTATTGAGTAAAAGTTTTGCAAGATTATACTATAAAATAAGTAAAGATATTATAATAAAGCCCCAGAAATTGCCGTTCCTGAGGGCTTTGTTATGTTCTCTAGTTGAGATTAATGGGTAGGGATAGCTATCGGTTCAGCTCATCATCTAACCACTTGCAAACGAAGTAAGCGACAACGTTAGCCACAATGTTAAGCAAGAGCTCTAGCAAGATATCTATTAGATTATACCTCCCCTCAAGTTATTCACTATTGGGGCAGATAGCAGGGTATCCTTTCAGAAAATGGGGTATTTTTCTGAGTTTACTATAGATGGCTTTTTTCTGTCCAACTTCATTTTACAAATTGGGGAGTATCAAGTTTCTTTGTCTTCTTAGTTCAAAATTTTTCCATTTTCTGCTATACTAGAAAAGTGAATTGACTGAAAGTGTGAGGACAAAAAATGAAAAAGACTCCCTCTTTGGAGAGCCGTGTTGACTATGCCTTGATTTTACCTGTGTTTTTTTTACTGTTAATTGGGATTGTCGCCGTTTATATTGCAGTTAGTCAGGACTTTCCCCACAATGTTGCTGCTATTGTCGGCCAGCAGTTGATATGGGTTCTTTTGGGTATCAGCCTTGCTTTTTTAGTTATGTTGTTTAGTACCAAATTCTTATGGACGGTGACACCGGTTTTATACATTTTGGGGATCGGTTTAATGGTATTACCGTTGGTATTTTATAGTCCTGAATTAGTGGCCTCAACTGGTGCGAAAAACTGGGTGACAATTCGTGGTGTGACCCTCTTTCAGCCCTCTGAATTCATGAAAATTTCCTACATTGTGATGATGGCTCGAAGTATAGTTAGTTTTCAAAAGAAGCATCCAGTCAAGACCATTCAAAAAGATTTTCAGCTGATAGGCTATTTGACGGTGTGGACGCTCCCTGTTCTGTTGCTTCTCTATTTTCAAAAGGATTTGGGGACTTCTCTTGTCTTTCTCGCCATTTTCAGCGGAATGGTTCTGCTATCAGGTGTATCATGGAAGATTCTGTTGCCAACGTTTATAACTGCGGTTGTATTAGTAGGAGGCTTTTTACTTCTTTTCATTGCGCCAGGTGGAACAACCTTTTTGCACAATATCGGTATGGATACGTATAAAATTAACCGTATTGCAGCCTGGCTGGATCCCTTTAAAAATGCAAAATCAACGACCTACCAACAGGCACAGAGTTTAATAGCCATTGGTAGTGGTGGCCTCAAAGGTCTGGGCTTTAATAAAACCAATCTCCTTGTTCCTGTTCGGGAAAGTGACATGATTTTTACAGTTATTGGGGAAGATTTTGGCTTTGTAGGTGGTGTGACCTTGATTGGACTTTATACCTTGTTGATTTATCGCATGTTACGGATTACCCTACAGTCCAATAATCGTTTTTACACCTATATCTCGACAGGTTACATTATGATGCTGCTCTTCCATGTCTTTGAAAATATCGGGGCAGCTATTGGTGTCCTCCCTTTGACAGGTATTCCCCTACCATTTATCTCCCAAGGTGGTTCCTCCATCATTTCCAATCTTATCGGTGTTGGCTTGATGTTATCGATGACTTATCAATATACTTTGTCCAATGAACAGCGTTACAATAAGTCGCGAGCATATCAGAAAATCACGATTAAACGTGTAGAAAGATAGGTGCATTATGAAAAAAGTAGCAGTTGTGTTAGCAAATGGTTTTGAAGAAATTGAAGCTCTAACACCAGTAGATGTTTTACGTCGAGCATCTATTACATGTGATATGGTAGGGTTGACAGGCCTAGAAGTCGAGGGCTCTCATGGAATTAAGGTGCAGGCAGATAAGCTCTTTACCGGAGATTTATCAGCATATGACATGATTGTCCTGCCAGGAGGAATGCCAGGATCTGTTCATTTGCAGAATCATACAGGCTTGATTGCAGCCTTGCAGGCGGCTGCTAAAAAAGATACGTATATAGCAGCCATTTGCGCGGCACCGATTGTTTTGGAAAAAGCAGGGCTTTTAGCAGATCGTCGCTATACTTGCTATCCTGGGCAAGAAAAAACGATTGCTTCTGGCCATCATGTATCAGAAACGGTAGTCGTTGATGCAACTATTGTGACTAGCCGGGGAGCAGGAACAGCCTTGGCCTTTGCTTATACCTTGGTGGATCTTATCGGTGGAGATGGCTCCAGTCTGGCAAGGTCAATGGTTTATGAGCAGTAGGTGTAGCGTACTTGCCTTGAAAGAGATTTGACGAGAAGTGGCTTGGTGACTGTACAAAGTAAGGGGAGTGTAGACAATCGATTATTATGAAATGACGATGGCTTCATCCTCCTTTTTTTGTAGGAATATAGTGAAAAATATGATATAATAAGAGATACTAGTTCTGCTAGTCTGATTATGAATAGATGATTTGTAGAACAGTCGTTGAAACCAAAATGCTATTCAACAATAGCATATTATTTTTGTGTTAGAAAGGTCACTCACGAGTGCTCCTCTTCAGTGCTTAGAAATAGCTATCAATACTTTTCATATTAGCTCAGCCTGCTAGTCTTCAGACTTGGGTAATGATTGTTCATTGAATGCTTGCTTCCTAAGTTTAGGAGAGTGGAGATGAAAGCAGGGCATAAAGTGATTATTTTGCAGCAAGTGCAATTCTTAGCAAGGACAAAGGAGTTGCTAAGAATGGCATTTTTATACCTTGGGTTCAAAATGAGCATTGTGTTAATAGTTGCGTGAATTGTTAAAGCTTGGAAATACAAAGTTGTTTGTGTTCTCGTTATTGGGGGAGCAATATCTACATAAGGTTTTAAAAAGGCTGTTTTGCCAGAAAATGAAGGAAAAAGAATGATAGAAGAAATCAATAACTTACAGGAAAAAGTTCAGGAATATGATGCCAGCCAGATTCAAGTCTTAGAAGGACTGGAAGCGGTACGCTTGCGTCCAGGAATGTATATTGGTTCGACCTCTAAAGAGGGCTTGCACCATTTGGTCTGGGAAATCGTTGACAATTCCATTGATGAAGCCTTGGCTGGTTTTGCGACCCACATTGAACTCTATATTGAGAAAGACAATTCGATTACAGTTGTTGATAATGGACGTGGAATCCCAGTTGATATTCAAGAAAAAACAGGACGTCCAGCGGTTGAAACTGTTTTTACGGTGCTTCATGCTGGAGGAAAATTCGGCGGTGGTGGCTACAAGGTATCTGGTGGTCTGCATGGAGTGGGTTCATCGGTTGTAAATGCCTTATCAACGCAACTAGATGTACGCGTCTACAAGAATGGGAATGTCTACTACCAAGAATACCGTCGCGGAGAAGTAGTGGCAGATCTTGAAATCATTGATCAGACAGATAGGACAGGAACGACGGTTCATTTTACACCAGACCCAGAAATTTTTACTGAAACGACAGAGTTTGATTTTGCTAAACTCAATAAGCGCGTGCAGGAACTGGCCTTTCTCAATCGTGGTCTGCACTTGACGATTACAGATAAGCGTGAAGACTTAGAACAAAGCAAGCAGTATCATTATGAGGGCGGTATCGCTTCATACGTTGAATATCTCAATGAAAATAAGGATGTTATCTTTGAAACACCTATCTATACTGATGGTGAAATGGATGATATTACGGTTGAAGTAGCTATGCAGTATACGACAAGCTATCATGAAAACGTAGTCAGCTTTGCTAACAACATTCATACCCATGAGGGTGGAACACATGAGCAAGGCTTCCGTACAGCTTTGACCCGTGTCATCAACGACTATGCTAAGAAAAATAAAATTCTTAAAGAAAACGAAGATAATCTGACGGGCGAGGACGTTCGGGAGGGGTTGACAGCAGTCATTTCTGTAAAACACCCCGGACCGCAGTTTGAAGGGCAGACCAAGACCAAGCTTGGAAATAGTGAAGTCGTTAAGATTACAAATCGCCTTTTCTCAGAAGCTTTTTCAGAATTTTTATTAGAAAATCCACAAGTTGCTCGTCGTATTGTAGAAAAAGGAATTTTGGCAAGCAAGGCTAGGATTGCAGCTAAGCGAGCACGGGAAGTGACCCGTAAGAAATCAGGATTGGAAATTTCAAACCTGCCTGGGAAATTGGCAGATTGTTCCTCAAATGATCCAGCTCAGACCGAACTCTTTATCGTAGAGGGAGATTCAGCGGGTGGTTCAGCTAAGTCAGGACGCAATCGTGAATTTCAAGCGATTTTACCTATCCGTGGGAAAATCCTTAACGTTGAAAAAGCCAGCATGGATAAAATATTGGCCAATGAAGAAATTCGTAGTCTTTTCACTGCTATGGGAACGGGTTTTGGAGCTGAATTTGATGTAAGTAAGGCTCGCTACCAAAAACTTGTGATCATGACTGATGCCGATGTTGATGGTGCCCATATCAGAACCCTTCTTCTGACCCTCTTTTACCGCTATATGCGCCCGATTGTGGAAGCTGGCTATGTCTATATTGCTCAACCACCGATTTATGGTGTCAAGGTTGGAAGTGATGTCAAAGAGTATATTCAACCTGGTGTCAATCAAGAGCAGGAATTGCAGGAAGCACTTGAACGGTATAGTCAAGGACGATCTAAACCAACCATTCAACGTTACAAAGGGCTTGGAGAAATGGATGATCATCAACTATGGGAAACAACGATGAATCCAGAAAATCGCCTAATGGCTCGTGTATCTGTTGATGATGCAGCAGAGGCGGATAAAATTTTTGATATGCTCATGGGAGATAAGGTGGAACCTCGTCGCGAATTTATCGAAGAAAATGCGGTCTACTCGACACTTGATGTTTAAATTTCTAGAAAACAAGTGCATATCGCCAAAAAGTATGATATAATAAAGCGATATTTTCCAGTACAAACTATTATCTAAGGAGATTTACATGTCTAGAGGAACAATCATTTTAATCGTTGCGATTGTTGTTATCTTAATTATTGCTTATATTGCTTGCCTTATCGCCCGTAAACGAAATGATAATTTATTGATTGCGTTAGAAGAACAAAAAGAAGATTTATTTAATTTACCTGTTAACGATGAAGTGGAAGCAGTGAAGAGTCTGCATTTGATTGGTCAAAGTCAAGTATCTTTTCGTGAATGGAACCAGAAATGGGTAGATTTATCTCTCAATTCCTTTGCGGATATTGAAAATCATATTTTTGAAGCAGAGGCTTTTAATAATTCTTTCCGATTTGTTCGTGCGAAGAATGCTATTGACAGCATTGAGAGCCAAATCGACTTGGTTGAAGAAGATATTATTGCCATTCGTCAAGGATTAAAGGATTTGAAAGAGCAGGAAGAGAGAAATTCAGGTCGTGTCAAGCATGCATTGGATCTCTTTGATAGTTTGCAGGAATCTGTTCGTGATCATGCAGAACAATATGGTGAAACGTTGCCAGAGTTGGAGAAGCAACTCAAGAATATTGAAGTTGAATTTTCTGAATTTGTGATGCTCAACTCATCCGGTGACCCGATTGAAGCTGCAGGTATTTTAGATAAGACAGAAGAGCACATGATTGCCCTCAATCAAATTATGGATCGGATTCCTGCCTTGATTGAGAAAGTAAATCAGTCTTTCCCAGATCAACTAGAGGACCTGGAAGCTGGCTACCGCAAGTTGGTAGAGGAGGGGTATCTATTTACAGAAGAAAGTATAGAATCTCGTTTCCAAGAAATTCGAGTAGCCATTCGAGAAACAACTGCTCTTATCGTATCATTTGATTTAGATGCTGCCGAGGCAGAAATCGGAGAAATCCAAGCGAAGATTGATTACTTATATCAAATCTTCACTCGTGAAATTGAAGCTCACAAGGGAGCTGTTAAGATTAGTAAAAATCTACCAAAATTCCTTGAACACGTTGTTCATAATACAGGTATTCTGACGGAAGAAGCAGAACGCTTGAACCATTCTTATGTTTTAGTGGATAGTAAATTGTCCCGTATTTCGAAACTTGCTGCTAAATTATCATCGATGGGAAGCACCGTGCATGATAGTATTGCAGAACTAGAAACACCACAAGTTGCTTATTCGATTCTAGAGGAACGTCTAGAGCATGCTCTGACGACCCTCAAACAAATGGAGGAAGAGCAATTAGTATTGGCAGAGTATTTGAAATCACAGGAAGCATCTGAAACCAATGCTCGTAAGAAAGCAACCCTTTATATTAATCAGTTGCATACCTTAAAACGATATATGGAAAAACGTAGTCTTCCAGGGATTCCGGAGGAGTTCTTATCTATCTTCTTTAGAACGAGCAGCCACGTAGAAGCCTTGTTAGCAGAATTGAATTACAAGCGAATGAATATTGAAATCATCAATCGTTTATTAGAAAATGCGACATTTGATATGAATGAATTGGAAGAAGTCACTTATACCATTGTTCAGAATGCAGCTCTAACAGAGCAGTTACTTCAGTATTCAAACCGCTATCGTTCATCAAATGCTTCAATCCAACAGGCCTTTACTCGTGCGTTAGCAATTTTTGAGAAAGATTATGATTATCAGGCATCATTTGAAGAAATTTCATTTGCCTTAGAAGCTGTTGAACCTGGAGTAACTGAACGATTTGTACGTTCGTATGAAAAAACAAGAGAAACGATTCGTTATTAAAATAAAAAGCCCAAGGGCTTTTTGTTTTATACGAAAGTAGAGTAAGGAGAGGAAAAAATGACAGTAAAAGGTTTATTGGTTATGGATGTGGATAGTACCCTCATTTTGGAAGAGGGAATTGACTTGCTGGGAGAAGCAGCAGGAGTTGGAAGTGAAGTGGCAGCAATTACAGAACGCGCCATGCGGGGGGAGCTTGATTTTAAAAAAGCACTTGCTGAAAGAGTTGCCCTATTAAGAGGACTGCCTATTAGTGTGTTTGATTGTGTTTTAAAACATATTCATTTTACGCCTGGGGCAAGAGAGCTAGTTGAAACTTTGCATGAGAGAGGGTACAAGGTTGCCGTAGTCTCAGGTGGCTTTCATGAAACGGTAGATGTACTTGCTGAAAGGTTAGGAATTGACTACGTGAAGGCCAACCGTTTAGAAGTGGAAGAGGGAGTTCTTACAGGACGTCTGCTAGGCGATATTGTCACCAAGGAAACCAAGAAAGCTTGTCTTAAACAATGGGCAAGAGAAAATGGCTTGGACTTGGCGCAGACAATTGCGGTAGGAGATGGCGCTAATGATGTGCCAATGATACAGGCCGCAGGTCTTGGAATTGCTTTTTGTGCTAAGCCAATCGTACAAGAACAGGCTCCTTATCAAATTGATGAAAAAAATCTCGCCAAAGTTCTTGAACTAATGGATGCCGTTAAATAAGATACCAAGCCCACTAAAAGCTCATTGAAATGACTAATGGGAAATTTGACGAAAAGTTAGGTGAACGTTTGCAATCATTTTTTCCTGCTCTTGCTTTCTATTTTTTAGGATAGGGTAGAATGGTCACTCCTCTGACGATTCTATCCCTAAGCTAGCCGTATCCGTACAGCAAATAAATCTTGCAAGGCTTCTCCTTTTTCGTACAGAGTTTAGGGTGTGTGTAATGATAAGGGACGAGAGCCTACAATGCTTAAGAAGCTTTAGAGCTAAAGAGAGCCGCATTTGTAATCAGTTAAAGCTGAAACAAATGCGGCTCTTTGCTACACGGGTTTTAGTCCTAGTTTTATTACAGAAAATAAACGAAAGGCTGTATAGTCATTTCGTTTATATTTTTTATTACTTCGTTCACTCGTCTTGTTGTACTCCAGTACTACCTGCGACTCGTTGCCTAGTACTAAAAATAAACGAAACGGCTATAATAATGAATGGAATGTGTTATAGCCATTTAGATTATTTCGTTCACTCATTTTGCTGTATTCTAGTACAGCTTGCAGTATGTATTAACCAAATAATTTTTTCCAAAAAGAGGATTTTTTCTCTGTTTTGGTGGGAGTAGGGTGGAGGAGTGTAGCAAATTGAGCTGAGAGTTCTTGTTCCTCAATCTGAGTTGGGCAATCGGTATGAATCACTAAACCAAAGATAGCAGCACAGTTTTCAGCGACGATTGTGGCTTCACATCCTAAATTTTGAGTGACTTTCAGATAGAAAATCTGTTTCTGACTATCGATAAAGGGAGAAATTTTGACCAAGACAGGCTTGTAATCCTGAGTAATCTGTCTTAGAATTTCTTTAAAATGATCTTCTAGCTCTTGCGAATTGGCTTCTTCAATACTGCACAAGCCAATTACACGTTCCTCAAAGGTATTTAAAAATTTTCGTTGCTCGTCTGGATTGATTTTTAATCCGCCAGCAGCTTGTTGCATAATGATGTTGTTGATGTCTTTCATATTTTCTAGTATAGCACAAAAGAGTGGTTTCGGAAATAGGGTGAAATGTACCCCATAATTTAAATGTGGTATAGTCGTTAACTTAGAAGTCCCTTGATTTCATCGGGTTCAGTGTCAATTCTTTAACCTTGAATCCGATAGGAGGGCTTAGGGAATGAACGAGCACAATCATGAGGAATGAACAATGTTAAACTATAAAAAAGTCTATAAGTTAGGCAATGGGTAGAGGCAGTTTCTTCATGTGCACGACAGGGAGAGTTTTTCTTTGAACTAGAACAAGAGAGTAGAACTATGGTACAATAAGGTCAAATATAACAAAGGAGGTATTTATGAAGTTACTTAATGGGGAAATGTTACCAGGTTTTTTTCTATCCTTTCTAGTAGCGGTCATGGCAAAAGGATTAGCAGTCTTTTTTCCTAGTATAGGTGCAGCTAGTCTAGCGATTTGTATCGGAATTATCTTAGGTAATACAGTTTGTAGAAGTGAGTATTTTGAAAAAGGAACTAAGTTTTCAGAAAGTAAACTGTTAGAGATTTCAGTAGCTTTACTGGGATTGACGGTAACCTTTCAGACAATTGGAAACCTAGGTCTTTCAGGTCTGTTTTACATCATTTTTATGATGATTAGCGTGATTTTCTTTACATATTTTTTGGGGTTAAGACTAGGATTTCAGGATGAAATATCTCTCATGATTGCGGGTGGAAATGCAGTTTGTGGTTCATCAGCCATTGGAGCGATTGCACCCGCTATCAAGGCAGATAGTAGGGATAAGGGGCAGGCGATTGTTTTAATCAACCTCTTAGGGACTATTTTGATGTTTGTATTGCCCTTGGTTGGTGTACAGATTTTTGGCTTTTCAGATTTAGCAAATAGTGCTCTGACAGGTGGTGTTTTGCAGTCCGTTGGGCAGGTTGTAGCCTCTGCTAGCCTTATTAATGCAACAGTTATCCAATATGCTACCTTGTTCAAGATTACACGCATTCTTTTCCTGGTAGTGGTTGTCTTTTCTTTTGAACGGTTAATAACTAAGAGAAAACAGGCCGTTATACCTGAAAATACCTCTAAACAGTTTACTTTTGCGAGTATTCCTTGGTATATTCTAGCCTTTCTCATTCTTTGTTTTTTAAATAGCAGCCTGTCGATGCCCGTCTTTTTCAGTACAGGGTCGAAATTGTTTAGCTCCTGGTTTGAACTTACCGCCCTTGCTGCTATTGGTCTTCGTTTGGACTTTAAGAAATTCCTTCAAGAAGGGCCCAGATTTCTCATTTACATGGGCTTAATTGGACTGTTTCAGCTGGTGATGGCACTGCTATTAATCTTTGTTTTCCGAATTGGTTAGGAAGGGGACAAGAGGAAACGCTATCATGGCAATATATGCGAAAAAAATAAGTTTTTCCTTGAAAAAAATGCGTTTTTGAGGTAACATGGTTTAGTAAATAAAATTAACTCAAAGGAGAGTAAAAAATGTCAATTATTACTGATGTTTACGCTCGCGAAGTCCTAGACTCACGCGGTAACCCAACACTTGAAGTAGAAGTTTACACTGAATCAGGCGCATTTGGTCGTGGTATGGTTCCGTCAGGTGCTTCTACTGGTGAGCACGAAGCAGTTGAGCTTCGTGATGGAGATAAATCTCGTTACCTTGGTCTTGGTACACAAAAAGCTGTTGATAACGTAAATAACGTTATTGCAGATGCTATCATCGGTTACGATGTCCGCGACCAACAAGCTATTGACCGCGCTATGATTGCGCTTGACGGTACTCCAAACAAGGGTAAATTGGGTGCAAATGCAATCCTTGGTGTGTCTATCGCTGTAGCACGTGCTGCTGCTGACTACCTTGAAATCCCACTTTACAGCTATCTTGGTGGTTTCAATACAAAGGTTCTTCCTACACCAATGATGAACATTATTAACGGTGGTTCTCACTCAGATGCTCCAATCGCTTTCCAAGAATTCATGATTTTGCCAGTTGGTGCTCCAACTTTCAAAGAGGGTCTTCGTTGGGGTGCTGAAGTATTCCACGCTTTGAAGAAAATCCTTAAATCTCGTGGTTTGGTAACAGCTGTCGGTGATGAGGGTGGATTTGCTCCTAAGTTTGAAGGAACTGAAGACGGTGTTGAAACAATTATTGAAGCAATTGAAGCAGCTGGTTACGAAGCTGGTGAAAATGGAATCATGATTGGTTTTGACTGTGCATCATCTGAGTTTTACGACAAAGAGCGTAAGGTTTACGATTACACTAAATTCGAAGGTGAAGGAGCTGCTGTACGTACTTCTGCAGAGCAAATTGACTACCTTGAGGAATTGGTAAATAAATACCCAATCATTACTATCGAAGACGGTATGGATGAAAATGACTGGGATGGCTGGAAAGCTCTAACTGAACGTCTTGGTAAACGTGTTCAGTTGGTTGGTGATGATTTCTTCGTTACAAATACCGACTATCTAGCACGCGGTATCAAAGAAGGAGCTGCTAACTCAATCCTTATCAAAGTGAACCAAATCGGTACACTTACTGAAACATTTGAAGCAATTGAAATGGCAAAAGAAGCTGGTTACACTGCAGTTGTATCACACCGCTCAGGTGAAACTGAAGATTCAACAATCGCAGACATCGCAGTTGCAACAAATGCTGGTCAAATCAAGACAGGTTCATTATCACGTACTGACCGTATTGCGAAATACAATCAATTACTTCGCATTGAAGATCAACTTGGTGAAGTTGCAGTTTATAAAGGGTTGAACTCTTTCTACAACTTGAAAAAATAATCTCTTTTACAGGGTAAGGGCGTAAAAGCCCGGATATCAAGCACTTTGGAGCATTATTCCAAGGTGCTTTTTAGAATTTACCACCCTTTGTACTCCCTACCCCTAGTAAAAATTAGGTATAGTAGAGGGGAGCACAAGCTAGAGCGCCCCGTATTTGTCGATAGCTGTTTCAAAGATTGAGGCGGCTTTTTGCATTTTCTTGATTTGTATGCCCGTAACCATTTTCTGTTATCATCAAGTTAGAATGTCCTAAACTATATTGTACATCTTTGGGCTAGTGTTATAACCGTTTCGTTTATTTTTAGTACTAGGCAAGGAGCTGCAGTTTGTACTAGAGTACAGCAAGACGAGTTAAGGAAGTAATAAAATAACCTAAATGACTATAACTCGTCAGAAGTATCTAAGACGACTTCTTGAGTGGTTTTTCTATTTCATCTTCTTGACACTTTTAATGATATATGATATACTGGCACCATAATTATATAGAATATGAACAAGCAGTAAAAATTTTTACGTAGCCGGGTCTATGAATGTATAGACAGCAGAAGTGGTTTAGTATCAAACTGAGCATATCTGTGAGACAGTACAAACTGTCCATAGGTGTGCTCTTTTTTCTGTTTTCATATTAAAAAGGAGGAATTACAATGAATGCTATCGTAAAAACGACAAGGGGACTCTTCTTTCTGATAGGAACGTTTAGCCTGGGAGTAGGACTGGTCTTGGAGAATTTTTCGAGAAATGGGAGCACTGGTTTTTTCTGCCTGGCGATTCTATTGCTAGGCAGTCCAATAGGTAAAAATGTTCTCAAAGAGATGATTGATACAGGGGACTTTCAGGTTGATTTATTGATGATTTTATCGGCTATTGGAGCGGTTGCTATTGGTTATTTTAGCGAAGCAGCAATTCTGCTGTTTATCTTTGCAGCTTCTGAGGTCTTAGAAGACTATGTTTACCAAAAGTCTATGGCAACTATGGAAAGTTTAATGACTCAGGTTCCCAAGCAGGCTAATGTTCTACGAAGTGATGGACAAGTGGAGCTGAGAGATATTGAAGAGATACAGCTCTACGATGTCCTTGTAGTGGCAAAAGGGCAGCAAATTGCTCTAGATGGGAAAGCTCAAGAACCCATGCTGATAGATGAAAGTTTGTTGACGGGTGAAAGTCTGCCTGTCATAAAAGAAAAAGGGGATCAGGTCTTTGCTGGAACGCTAAATATAGGAGATACTGCTACTTATCAGGTCACGAAAGAAAGCAGTGAGAGTCGTTATGCCCAGATTGTTTCATTGATTCAAGCAGCCAGTAGTAGCCAGGGCAAGCGGGATCAGAGAATTCATCAACTGCAAAAGAAATATGTTATATTGGTCTTGGTGGGGGTCATAGCTTTTATTGTGTGTTTGATGGCTGTTCAAAAACAATCGTTTACGGAATCCTTTTATCGTGGCATGATTTTATTGACGGTAGCAAGTCCTTGTGCCTTGATTGCTTCCATTACGCCTGCCATGCTCAGTGCCATGAGTTTTGGTGCTAAGAATGGAATGTTGATTAAAAGTGGTCAGGTCTTGGAAAATATGATGGAATTATCCATCCTCTGTACTGACAAAACCGGAACTCTGACAAGGGGAGAATTTCGAATCAATGACTATCAGTTGGAAAATGCAGAACTTTTGCCTTTGCTTTTATATATGGAAAGTAGATCTGCACACCCTTTAGCAACTTCTATCTTGGCTCATTTTAAGGATATTCCTTATCGTGCACCTGAATCGGCCCTGCCTGTTAAGGAACATATAGGATACGGTATTCAAATGGGGGATATTGTTATTGGCAATCAGCAGTTTGTTCAATCTTGTACTGACCCGCAGGGTTATTTGACAAAAGAAAGTTATGGGACTATGTTGTTCGTTGCGCAGAAGAATCGGATTGTTGGTTTTATTGAGTTGGTCGATACCTTACGAGATGAAGCAAGAGAAACAGTTGCAGCTTTGCGACAATCCAGCATAGAAGTTGTCATGTTGACGGGGGACAGGAGGGAGGTAGCTCAATCTGTCGCTGAACAGTTGCAGATTGAAACAGTCCACGCCCAGTGTTTGCCAGAGGACAAGGTAGCTTGTCTGAAAGAGTATGCGCAAGAGGGGCACGTGGTTGGTATGATTGGTGATGGTCTGAATGATGCTCCGATTTTGGCTCATGCCGATATTGGAATTGCCATGGGTGGTGGAACAGATGTAGCGCTTGAGATGAGTGATGTGATCATTATTCATAATCATTTGACTAAAGTAAATCTACTTTGTCAACTTAGCCGAAAATATGGCAAGATTACACGCTTTAATATTGTTTTTTCAATAGCAGTCATCCTTTTCTTAATAGTATTGAATTTTATGGGAATTCTTGATTTGACTAAAGGTGTCTTTTTTCATGAGGTGTCCACTATTCTCGTTATCTTAAATGGCTTGAGGTTGTTGAAATAAAAACAAAATAGGAAATTGCACGAGTACGAAACCTGTGAAAAATTCAGGGTAAAAATAGGCGGCTGAACAGATGCGGCATGCTTCGTCTTGAGATTTAGGCAGAAGATAGCTAGGTCTGTCACCAACTGATGTGCAAGAAATAGCCAGCTAGCAGCCACGGTTAAGAAATTCCACCGGCAGTCATTTTAGGCAGTTTCCCTTGTTTCCCCCAGAGTTTAGGACAGGTTCAATTACACAAGATACAAGAGTGTTTCATATTTCAGAAACTCGTTTCTTTCGTATCCGTAAGCGAACATAGTGTCACAACGGCTACAGTAAAAATAGGAAATCTGCCGAAGAAACATTAGGGGGTGGTTGCAGACATTTTTTACTGATTTCGCTTTCTATTTTAAAAATGAAATAATCACTCCCTTGATTATTGCTATCCTTAAAGGGATTTTCATTGGTCTATTTGAGTATATGTAGACGATTGTTCTAGGCTTTCCTTTCTTTACTAAGGACTAAGGCAGACTGCTCAAACAAAAAAACAAGTAATTACATGAAGATTCTGAATTTACAAAACCTTTAAAAATAATGCGAGTACGTTTATCTTGAGGGGACTTTTTGGTATAATAAAAAGGATTACATAAAAAGGAGATGTTCATGATTAAAAAGGGTTCCTTAACAGGATTACTTCTGTTTGGTATATTTTTTGGAGCAGGAAATTTAATTTTCCCGCCTACACTCGGTGCTTTATCAGGTCAGAATTTTTGGCCAGCCATTAGCGGATTTGTCTTATCAGGAGTAGGGATTGCTGTCTTGACACTCATTATTGGGACTTTAAATCCAAAAGGTTATGTTTATGAAATTTCACGTAAAATTGCGCCATGGTTTGCAACGATTTATCTGGTAGCTCTCTATCTGTCTATCGGTCCTTTCTTTGCCATTCCACGGACAGCGACGACAGCCTATGAAGTGGGAATTGCTCCGCTCCTAGCTGATAATAGTCAGTGGGGCTTACTTATCTTTACTGTTTTTTACTTTATTGCAGCCTATCTTATCTCGCTCAATCCATCTAAAATTTTAGATTTGGTAGGAAGAATCTTGACTCCTGTCTTTGCCTTACTGATTGTAGCATTGGTGGTATTAGGAGCTACAAAGTATGGCAGTGTTAGTCCTATGGCGGCATCAGAAGCTTATGAAACAGCAGCTTTTGGAACAGGATTTTTAGAGGGTTATAATACGCTGGATGCTCTTGCTTCTGTTGCCTTTAGCGTTATTGCAGTTGAGACCATGAACCAGCTTGGGTTTGCGTCTAAGAAAGAATATGTTTCTACAATTTGGATTGTAGGAGTGGTAGTAGCCATAGGTTTCAGTGCCCTCTATATTGGTCTGGGGTTCTTAGGGAATCATTTCCCAATTCCAGCAGAAGTAATGGCATCTGATGCTAACAAGGGTGTCTATGTACTGTCACAAGCAACACAAGCAATTTTTGGGTCAACCGCTCAGATTTTCTTAGCTATTATGGTCACCATGACCTGTTTTACAACGACGGTTGGCCTAATCGTGTCAACATCAGAGTTTTTTGTTAAAAGCTTCCCACGTTTAGGCTATAAAGTCTATGCGACCCTCTTTACCTTGATTGGCTTTGGGATTGCGAATATTGGTCTATCAGCTATTATTTCTTACTCTGTACCTGTTTTACAGATTCTCTATCCGATTACTATTGCCATTGTTCTTCTGGTTATTGTCAATCGTTTGGTTCCACTGTCAAAAATTGGCATGCAGCTCACGATTGCTTTTGTCACCATTATTGCATTGATGACGATTATCGGGACTCAATTCAAATTAGAAGCTCTGCAACGGGTTATCAATGTCTTACCATTTGCAGATGCTTCCTTGCCATGGTTGGTACCAGTAATTGTTGGAATTCTATTTTCTATTTGTATGTCTGACGGACAAACAGCAGAATGTTTTGAAATGGAATAATCCGTAAAACCTACCACGCAAGTGTGGTAGGTTTTTCTTTTTCAGAAAATTTCAGCAGGATCCCTTTTTGATATTTTCTTACACTCTATCCTCTGTGTTATAGTCTTTTCGTTTACTTTTAGTATAGTCGTTTAGTTTATTTTTAGTACTAGGCAATGAGTCGCAGGTAATACTAGAGTACAGCAAGACGAGTTAACGAAGTAATAAAAATCTAAACTAAATGACTATACTAGGTAAGGAGCTGCAGGCTGTACTGGAAGTACGGCAAAGCGAGTTAATGAAGTAATAAAAGATAAATTAAATGACTATAATTTATTTTGAAGACAGTTGATTTCATGTATGTGACATCAATTCTCTAACTAAGGTGAGCGAATACTCAATGAAAACCAGACAGCAAATGCTCTTTAGGTTCTTTCTCAAATTTTCTTTAGTTGTTGCAGACTGTACCTACCTGACAGATATGGGGCTATCCTTGGTGTACGCTGATGACGAACCTAGCTAGCCTCAGCGCTTAGGGATTGACTGCTGATGAATGTCGATTTCGGGTGTTTAGGGCATTCTAAGTTAACGGACGTTGCTATTTCTTAGCATACCTTATGACGAAACCATCCTTTTTAGCTCACTTTCTTTGTTATTTCTCCCAACCTTTGACGTATGCTGGGTATTATTCTTATCAAATTCAAGTTTTTTCACATCAAACTCTCTAGTTTTTGGAGCTAAAGAAGACTATACTAGAGATACAAAAGGATAAGGAGTAACGAAATGACCTCAGTTGTATTTCTATTATCGGTGTTCTTAGCAGGAATTTTATCCTTCTTTTCACCTTGTATCTTGCCACTCTTGCCAGTCTATGTTGGGGTTTTATTGGATGCAGATGAGCCACGAACAGTGCGATTTTTAGGTTTTGAGCTTGCTTGGTATGGCATCGTTAAAACCTTGTTTTTCATTGCAGGACTATCCATGGTCTTCGTCACCTTGGGCTATGGCGCTGGTTTTCTCGGAAATCTTCTCTATACCGACTGGTTTCGATATGTCCTAGGAGCAATCGTTATTGTACTTGGAATTCATCAAATGGGGATTATCACTATTGCTCAGTTGCAGAAACAAAAAAGTGTTCAATTCAAACAAACAAAAAAACGCAATGATTTCTACAATGCTTTCTTGCTCGGTTTGACTTTTAGTTTCGGTTGGACACCATGTGTTGGTCCGGTTCTCAGTTCCGTGCTTGCAATTGCGGCATCTGGAGGAGATGGTGCTTGGCAAGGGGCAATCTTAATGTTGGTCTACACCTTAGGACTTGCCATTCCGTTCTTACTGGTAGCTCTGGCTTCGTCATTTGTCTTACGCTATTTCAGTAAACTCAAACCCTACCTGGGTATCTTGAAGAAAATTGGCGGGGCTCTCATTGTCTTGATGGGTATCTTGCTCATGTTAGGAAATGTAAATATCTTTGCGCAATTATTTGGATAAAAAATTGAATGATGACTATAAAAGGAGAAATATCATGAAACTTAAAACGTTACTATTTGCAAGTCTCTTATCTGTTGGAGTACTAGCAGCTTGCTCTGCTCAAGATTCAGATGATATGAAAAAAATAGATGATAGCTTGAGAATGGAAAATAAGGACCAAATGTCTGGTGAAAAGAAAGACATGACAGACGAAAAAATGTCTGATAAAGATGCTATGAAAAAAGATGAGATGTCAGAAGTGGAGAATAGAGCAATGAATGATGGAAAAGCAGCACCTGATTTTAATTTAGAGGGTGTGGACGGGAAAACGTACAAGTTATCTGATTTTAAGGGTAAAAAAGTTTATCTGAAATTCTGGGCTTCATGGTGCTCCATTTGTCTTTCGACCTTACATGACACAGATGAACTTGCAAGCCAAGAAGACGGGAAAGACTATGTTGTTTTGACAGTGGTTTCTCCTAACCATATGGGTGAAAAGTCTGCAGAAGATTTCAAAAAATGGTATGATGGACTTGGTTACCAACACCTCCCTGTTCTTCTTGATCCAAGTGGAAAATTGTTACAAGAATACGGTGTCCGTGCCTACCCAACTTCAGCTTTCATCGGTAGCGATGGAGTATTGGTAGAAAATCATCCGGGTTTTATGGACAAGGCTAGTATTGAAGAAAAACTCAAAGAAATCAATTAGGGTAGGAGTAGGATATGGAAGATAAGTCAAAATTATTCCTCATCCTTGGTAGCATGTTGATTGTGGCTATCGTTTGGGTATTAGGAAGTCGTTTGTTAACGACTTATTCCTCATCATCTACTGCACAACTCAAGGATACTACAATAAGCCGAGGCAATGAAGTCACAAGAAAGGATAAAGAAGTTAAAATGAACGAAGAGCTTAGAGAAATTTATCTAGCGGGTGGCTGTTTCTGGGGTGTAGAAGAATACTTCTCACGTGTATCAGGCGTAGCAGATGCTGTATCTGGCTATGCCAATGGAAAAGGAAATAGTACCAAATATGAATTGATTAGCCAGACAGGGCATGCTGAAACAGTCAAAGTTACTTATGATAAAAACCAGGTGTCTTTACGTGAAATCTTGCTCCACTATTTCCGGATTATTGACCCAACTAGTATTAATAAACAAGGAAATGATCGCGGGAGTCAGTATCGAACAGGAGTTTATTATACTGATAAGGGCGACTCAGCTATCATTGAAGAAGTCTTTGATGAACAATCTAAGAAACTTGACAAACCACTTTCCGTTGAAGCAGGAGCCTTGGAAAACTTTGTAGAAGCAGAGGAATACCACCAAGATTATCTCAAGAAAAATCCGAATGGTTACTGCCATATTAACGTCAACCAAGCTCAGTATCCAGTCATTGATGAAAGTTTGTATCCAAAACCAAGCGATGAAGACATTCAAAAGATGCTGACAGCAGAAGAGTATGCTGTGACTCAAAAAAATGATACAGAACGTGCCTTTTCAAATCGCTATTGGGATCAATTTAAAGATGGTCTTTATGTAGATATTGTAACTGGTGAGCCTCTCTTTTCTTCAAAAGATAAGTATGATTCAGGTTGTGGTTGGCCAAGTTTCTCAAAACCAATTAGTCCAGATGTAGCAACTTATAAAGATGATAGGAGCTTTAATATGGTACGGACTGAGGTGAGAAGCCGAGTTGGCGATTCTCATCTAGGTCATGTCTTTACAGACGGTCCGAAAGACAAGGGTGGTCTTCGCTATTGTATCAATAGCCTTTCAATCAAGTTTATTCCAAAATCAGAAATGGAAAGTAAAGGCTATGGCTACCTTTTAGATTATGTGTAATATACTCATTTGAAACTGAGATATCATCTTTCCTAACTCCAATTATGCTGCAATGCAACAATTCTCAGTTTCACTTGATTATATGAATGATAAGGCGGGGAAACTCGCCTTATTTATTGTAAGCAAGAAGTCATTTCAGTTAGAATTTGCTATACTAGAGATAGAATGTACCTTTGTTTGCATTTTGATGAGCATGAGTACAAGACAAGGAGAAATACATGTATAAATTGATGATTGTAGAAGATGAGTACCTTGTCAGGCAGGGGCTTTCATCGTTGATTGATTTTGAAAAGTTAGGTATGGAAGTTTTGGCAGAAGCTGAAAATGGTGTAGAGGCTTGGGAATTGTTCCAGAAAGAGCAGGTGGATATCCTTTTAACGGACATTAATATGCCCCTCATGAATGGTCTTCGTTTAGCACAATTGGTCAAGGAACACTATCCAGATACTCATATTGTCTTTTTGACTGGCTATGATGAATTTGACTATGCTCTTTCAGCTGTTAAGCTAGGAGCGGATGACTATCTCCTCAAACCTTTCTCTAAATCTGATGTGGAGGAGATGTTACTAAAGGTTAAGGAGAAGCTTGATAGAGAAGAAAAACGGCAGCAAATTCATGATTTACTCCAGCAAAGTGAGGAATCTAGTCTGGCTCAGTTGATTCAAAAACGCTTGGCAGATCAAGAGTTATCACTCAAGTCTTTAGCTCAGGACATGGGCTTTAGTCCCTCTCACCTCAGTGTTATTTTGAAAAAAGAGCTAGGCATGCCCTTTCAAGACTACCTCATTCAGGAGAGGATGAAAAAGGCCAAACTTCTATTGCTAACGACAGATTTAAAGATTTATGAAATAGGAGAACAGGTAGGATTTGAAGATATGAACTATTTTTCTCAGCGTTTCAAGCAGGTTGTGGGAGTCACACCTCGCCAATTTAAGAAAGGGGAACAAGGATGAAACGCTATTCCCTCTTTGTTCAGCTGGTCGTTTATATCGCTGTAGCTATGCTGTTTCTTTTAGGTATTGTCGGCGCAGTTTACTACCATACGAGTTCTACTGTTATTCGAGAAACTACAGAGAACAGCACGCGAAATACTATTTCCCAAGGTGGACAATTTGTCCAGTCCTACCTGGAAAAACTAAAAGAAACAACCAATAGTCTTGCAAGAAATGAGTTGGTCAAGACCTATGCCGAAGAGTCCACTATTATAAATGAAATGAATCTCCGAACATTATTCGATACAGTTCTATCAACGGATCGGGACTTGGTTTCAGCTGTTCTTGTCACCAAATCTGGCTACTTGGTGGCAACGGATGAGGCGACTAGCATGAAAACCTCTAGCGATATGATGAAAGAGCCTTGGTACCAAGCTGCTATCCAGGAGGGGGCCATGCCTGTACTAACCCCTGCTCGCCAAAATTTATCAGAATCGAGTGACAAATGGGTTGTATCTATCACCCAAGAAGTGGTGGATACAAAAGGCGATAATCTTGCAGTCATTCGCCTTGACATTGCTTACGATACTCTGTCGCGTTATTTGGATAGTTTGCAATTAGGAGCGAATGGCTTTACTTTTATCATCAATCATAACCATGAATTTGTCTATCATCCTCAAAAAAGCGTCTTTTCATCTAGTCAAGAGATGAAAGCCTTAGAGCCTTATATCCTTGCCGAAAACGGATATGTCAACCAAGGTGCCTCTTACGTTTATCAGTACCAGATTTCACAGAGTGATTGGGTGATGATTGGAGTTGCCTCTATGGAAAATCTTCATCAGTTACAAGGGCAGATTATGATGTCCTTTGTGGGAACGGGTCTCTTAGCCTTAGGCATTTGCTTTTTGGGCATCTGGTTTATTTTGCGTCATTGGATTAAGCCCTTGCGAGATTTGCAGGAAACTATTTTGGCGATTGGAAATGGGGATGCTAGCCTGCGTGCACGGGAAGAGGGGGCACCTGAATTGGTGGATTTGGCTTACCGATTTAATTGTATGTTAGATCAGATTGACAAATTGATGAGAGCAGTGAAAGAAGAGGAGCAAAATGTCCGTAAATATGAACTCCAAGCCCTCTCTAGTCAAATTAACCCGCATTTTCTTTATAATACTCTAGACACGATTGTTTGGATGGCAGAATTTAACAATAGTAAGAAAGTGGTGGATGTGACCAAGTCGCTCGCTAAGTATTTCCGCTTAGCCCTTAACCAAGGCAATGAGCAGATTTCCTTAAAAGATGAGATTGACCACGTACGTCAATACCTCTTTATTCAAAAGCAGCGTTATGGGAAGAAACTGACTTTTGAAATCGAAGAAGATGCACGATTTGACGAGTTTCAACTGCCGAAATTAGTCTTGCAACCCTTGGTTGAGAATGCCATTTACCATGGAATTAAAGAAATAAAAGGCCAAGGATTGGTGCGCGTGTCTGTTGAGGAACAAGGTAGCTTTCTAGTTGTTTCTATCTATGACAATGGACGTGGCTTTACTGTCCATGATACGATGGAAAATCTTCTAGTCAAACTAGGAGGTGTTGGTCTTAAAAATGTCAATCAACGCTTGCGCTTGCAATTTGGAGAGCAGTATAAGATGCTGATTGATTCAAAAGAGAACTCTCATACACTTATTTCGCTTTTCTTCCCTAAAAACGAAACTTTTTAGACAATTTATGTTAGATTGTCTAAAACTATCTTGTTTTAGACAAAATAGTTGAAGTTCCTTTTATATTATGTTATTATAATAAGTGTAAATAAAAAAAAGGGGGACACTTATATGTCAGAAGAAAAATTGTCAGCAAAATTAGATCAAGTAACAGGTAGCTTGAAAGAAACAGCTGGAAAAGTTGTTGGTGATAAAAAAGCAGAAGTGGAAGGCTTAGTTGAAAAAACAGCCGGTAAAGCAAAGGAATTGGCTGATGATGCAGTCGATAAGGCAAAAGACCTTGCTGAAGATGCAAAGGGTGCTGTGGAAGGCGCTGTAGAAGGTCTTAAAAATGTTTTTAGCAAGTAAGCCACTCTTAAAATGATACCTCGCAAGAGGTATTTTTTCATGTTTTAAAAAATGAGAGGAGCGAGATCCAATCATGCTTTCGAAGTCCCCACCCTCTCATTTCTATATTCAGGCGAACATCGACCACTAGCTTGAATTGCTGGGTTCAGGTATTGATAAGTTGCTCCCTCTAAAGGAGGTGTGAGTGAAGTTGAATTGTATCTGTAGCATCTAACAAAACATCAAATGACAAATAAGTTTTGATATCTTACTATTCGTCAAATATCCACCTCTTTCATCGTTGGCTCATCTTGCTCAACTTCCGTTCTATCTTCAGTACAGAGGAGGTTTGCTTTTCTTTCACAATTCTCACCTGTGAAAGCTAGCTAGATGGTGAATCTTTTTACAGAGGATTGGTAACCATAAAAAAATGATGTGATTTTTTGAGCATAATTTTTGTAATCGGTACCAAATTCTAGTATAATGTAAAGCGTAAAAATATTTTTTTAGGAAAGTGAGTTTTACTTATGTCTAAAATTGTTGTTGTTGGTGCAAACCACGCTGGTACAGCTTGTATCAAAACTATGTTAACAAATTATGGTGCTGATAACGAGATTGTTGTATTTGACCAAAACTCAAATATTTCGTTTCTTGGATGTGGAATGGCACTGTGGATTGGTGAGCAAATCTCTGGTCCAGAAGGCTTGTTCTACTCTGATAAGGAGCAATTAGAAAGCCTTGGTGCAAAAGTATACATGAACTCACCGGTTGAGTCTGTAGACTATGATAAGAAAGAAGTACATGTTCTTTTAGAGGATGGTAGCAAGCATGTCGAGTCTTATGATAAATTGATTTTTGCTACTGGTTCACAACCAATTTTACCACCAATTAAAGGTGCAGAAATCAAAGAAGGTTCACGTGAATTTGAAGCAACTCTTAAAAATCTTCAATTTGTTAAATTGTACCAAAACTCAGCGGATGTTATTGAGAAATTGAAAGACGAAGACATCAAGCGCGTAGCAGTTGTCGGTGCTGGTTACATTGGTGTTGAACTTGCAGAAGCCTTTGAACGCAAAGGTAAAGAAGTCATTTTGATTGATGTTGTGGACACTTGCTTGGCAGGTTACTATGACCGCGATTTGACAGAGATGATGAGCAAAAATCTTGAAAGCCACGGTATCCAGTTGGCATTTGGTCAAACTGTACAAGCAATCGAAGGTGACGGTAAAGTAGAACGTATCGTAACAGATAAAGAAAGCTTTGATGTTGACATGGTTGTCTTGGCAGTTGGTTTCCGTCCAAATACTGGTCTTGGAGATGGGAAGCTTGAGCTCTTCCGCAACGGTGCTTTCCTTGTAAATAAAAAACAAGAAACCAGCATGAAAGATGTGTATGCAATCGGAGACTGTGCGACTGTTTATGATAACGCAATCGGTGATACCAACTATATCGCTCTTGCAACAAACGCTGTTCGTTCAGGTATCGTAGCAGCTCACAATGTGTGTGGAACTGAACTTGAATCAATCGGTGTACAAGGTTCTAATGGTATCGCTATCTATGATCTTAAGATGGTGTCAACTGGTTTGACTCTTGAAAAAGCGAAACGCTTTGGTTACAATGCAGTAGTGACTGAGTTCACAGATAACCAAAAACCAGAATTTATTGAACATGATAATTTCCCAGTAACACTTAAAATCGTTTACGATAAAGATACACGTGTCGTTCTTGGAGCACAAATGGCTTCTAAAGAAGATATGTCAATGGGAATTCATATGTTTTCACTTGCTATCCAAGAAAAAGTTACAATCGAACGCTTGGCGCTTCTTGATATCTTCTTCTTGCCACACTTCAACAAGCCATACAACTACATTACAATGGCAGCTTTGGGTGCTGAATAAGAGCTGTAAAAATCTGGGACAATCGTTTCCAGATTTTTTTAGGGGATGATTTGAGGAAATAGAAGAATCAACTCTTTAAAAATCAACATAGCGAAAATAGGATGTAAATGTAGATGTGGCTACTATCGCTATGGTATTGGTAAACAACTTGAATATCCATTTGTTAGCTAAAGAGTCTATGTTTGAGTAGTGAGGTTTGGCTAGTGGAAAAGGAGTGCCAACTCTAAAAGATTGGCGCTTTTTTTCATACTTTTTGATATAATAAAGGAATTGGAGGTCTTGGAAAATCAGAAGACGGTCTGTTATTGAGCATTGATTTTCTGAAAGGGATAGTCTTTTAGTTTGCTTTTCGTACTAGGCAACGAGCTGCAGGCTATACTAGAGTACGGCAAAACGAGTGACCGAAGTAATAAAAATAAACGAAATGACTATAAGAGATGGGAGAGAAGATGAATCCTTTATTAAATGGAATGAATGATAAGCAGGCAGAGGCGGTTCAGACAACAGAGGGGCCTTTGTTAATTATGGCAGGGGCAGGTTCTGGTAAGACCCGAGTTTTGACTCACCGTATTGCCTATCTGATTGATGAAAAATTGGTTAATCCTTGGAATATTTTGGCGATTACGTTTACCAATAAAGCAGCTCGAGAGATGAAAGAGCGGGCTTTTGCGCTAAATCCTAGAACTCAGGATTGTTTGATTGCGACTTTCCACTCTATGTGTGTACGGATTTTGCGCCGAGATGCGGATCATATTGGCTATAACCGTAACTTTACTATTGTGGATCCAGGTGAGCAACGGACTTTGATGAAACGGATTTTGAAAAATCTAAATTTGGATCCGAAAAAGTGGAGCGAACGCTCTATTCTAGGTACGATTTCCAATGCTAAAAATGATTTGCTCGACGAAGTAGCTTATGAGAGCCAGGCTGGGGATTTCTATACACAGATTGTAGCCAAATGCTATGCTGCCTATCAAAAAGAATTGCGCATGAGTGAGGCGGTAGATTTTGATGATTTGATTATGTTGACCCTGCGCTTGTTTGATCAGAATCCGGATGTGCTGACCTACTATCAGCAGAAATTCCACTATATCCACGTTGACGAGTATCAAGATACCAACCATGCCCAGTATCAGTTGGTCAAGCTCCTTGCTTCACGTTTTAAAAATATTTGTGTCGTGGGGGATGCGGATCAGTCCATCTATGGTTGGCGCGGGGCAGATATGCAAAATATTCTTGATTTTGAAAAGGATTATCCAGAAAGTAAGGTTGTGCTGCTGGAAGAAAATTATCGTTCCACTAAAACCGTTTTACATGCAGCCAATGATGTCATCAATAACAACCGCAACCGAAGACCAAAAAATCTCTGGACCCAAAATGATGAGGGAGATAGGATTACCTACTATCGCGCTAGTGATGAGCAGGATGAGTCGATTTATGTGGCAGGTCAGATTGATGAACTAGTACGAGCAGGTCGTTCTTATCGTGATATGGCTGTGCTGTATCGGACCAATGCTCAATCTCGTACGATTGAAGAAGCCTTTTTAAAGGCGAATATTCCCTATACCATGGTCGGTGGAACTAAGTTCTATAGTCGGAAAGAAATTCGTGATGTTATTGCTTATCTTAATGTGATTGCAAATCCAGCGGATAATCTATCCTTTGAGCGAATTGTGAATGAGCCCAAGCGTGGAGTGGGACCTGGTACGGTGGATAAAATCCGTGATTTTGCCCAAATGCAGGAGATGTCCTTGTTAGAAGCGAGCCAGAATATTATGTTATCTGGGATTAAGGGCAAGGCAGCTCAGGCGGTCTTTGATTTGTCAAACCTGCTTTACCAATTGCGAGAACAGTTGGATGATGTTTCGATTACAGAATTGGTTGAGCTAGTTTTGAATAAGACTGGTTATCTTGAGTCACTCATGATTCAAGCGACCTTGGAAGCCAATGCTCGAATTGAAAACTTGCAGGAGTTTCTATCTGTAACCAAGCATTTTGATGAGGAAAGTGAGGTAGAAGGAGAGGCGGGATTGGAAACTCTGAGCCGATTCCTCAATGATTTGGCTTTAATTGCGGATACGGATGATGGTGATCGTGAGAGTTCAGAAGTGACCTTGATGACCCTGCATGCAGCCAAGGGGCTTGAATTTCCAGTTGTCTTTCTCATTGGTATGGAAGAAAATGTCTTTCCACTCAGTAGAGCGACTGACGATGAGGATGAATTAGAAGAAGAACGACGCCTTGCTTATGTGGGAATTACTCGTGCGGAAAAGCAGCTTTATTTGACGAATGCGAACTCGCGCCTTTTATTTGGGCGGAGTAGCTACAATCAGCCTAGTCGCTTTATCAGAGAAATATCGAGTGATTTACTGGATTATCAAGGTTTGGCTAGACCCGCCAACACATCCTTTAAGGCATCTTATATCAATGGTCAGACTAGCAAATTCGGTCAAGGTATGAGTCTACAACAGGCTATTCAGTCTCGTAAGTCTCAGATTCAGCCTCGTAGTTTAGAAAATGATTTGCCATTTGGAAAATCTAGCGCTACACCGCAAGTAGATTGGTCGGTGGGAGATATTGCTATTCACCGCAAATGGGGACGAGGGACTGTTCTTGAAGTCACGGGTAATGGTAGCAGTCAAGAATTGAAAATTAATTTTCCAGAGATGGGGCTAAAAAAAGTCTTAGCAAGCCTTGCACCGATTGAAAAAGAGGAATAGGTTCTTAGAGCACCGGCGACTGTTTTGATTTAGGAGAGATAATCATTCAGTTTTCATTTATCATGTCGTTGCTTGGTCTTGCCTGATTTCAGGAATGATGAGCAGGGAAAAATCAGTCTTGAATGGTAGACTCAGGTTGTGAATACAAATTCTCTACTGTATAAAAATTAAGAGTTGACGAGCTTTTCTAACCCGTAATTGTAAAAAGTTTTGGGGATAGTAGAGCTCTTCTCTTCTAAACTGAGAGGAGAACGAGGGTTCAGCAGGGTGAGTTATAGTCTTTTAGTTTACTTTTAGTATTAGGAAAGGAGCTGCAGGCTGTACTGGAGTACGGCAAAGCGAGTTAACGAAGTAATAAAAGATAAACGAAATGACTATAACAACGTAAGAAGTTGATGTTTGACGAGTATTAAAAGATAAAAGAGGTTGGTGTTTTGAACTGCACCAACCTCTTAAAATTTTATAGTATGAACAATTTGACGCATTTCCATAGTCCGGATAGTGACTATGGAAATTTAAATTTAGAAAGCAAAAAGCGATTTCTTGCTTCCTACGAAATTATGACCTTGTTCTACTCCTTTTACAGTCTAAGAATTAAATCCTAGAAGGAGGATAAAAAAGGTAAGATAGAGGAGCCCCGCTAGAAGAAGTAGGTAACCAAGTAAGAAAATGGCTTTGATGGCTTTTGGTAGACTAATTTGGTGAAAAGAGCGAATAAAGCTGATACCAAGCACCATATAGACGAGTAAAATGATAACGCTAACAAGGCGTAGGGCAGACAGATAATGGAACATAGAGAACTCCTTTCTATTGAATGAGGGGATGTCATCTTTATTGACCAGTATATCCTATTTTTTACAGTCTTTCAAGTAATCTAGTAAAGAGGCATGTTTTTCCGACTTTTGGTATAATAGAGGGAACAATATTCACAGAGCAAATGATAGAAAGAAGATTCTATGAAATTATATTATGCAGATATTCGTTATCCTTTGACTCCCTTTTTGGCAGAACTGGCAAGGAACTACACACAGATAGGGAGGCGGGTCTTTTACATTGCTCCCAATTCTCTCTCCTTTGAAAAAGAGCGCGCCGTGTTGACTACCTTAAAGGAGAAAGGATCTTTTGATATGGTGGTGACCCGTTTTGAACAGCTGGCGCGCTATTTTACCCTCAATCAGGCTGAGTGGATGAAAACGCTGGATGATACAGGGCTAGCCATGCTCTTTTTCCGACTTTTATCACATATGGATGAAGCGGAATTTCAAGTCTATGGCAAGGTCAAACAGGATATTGCCTTTATCCAGCAACTAGTTACTTTATATCAGGAAATGCAACGGTCTAATCTAACAGTTGCGGACCTGGTACAACTAGAATCATCCGATAAAGAAACGGATTTGGTCAAGCTATTGGCGGCTTTTGAAAAAGTGATGTTGGCGGAACATTTTCAAATTTCTACTAAAATAGCCCAATTTCGCAAGCTTGTTGAAACCGGTCAGCTCGATGAGGAATTAGCAGGTGTTGTCCTTGTTGTGGATGGCTTTACCCGTTTTTCAGCTGAAGAAGAAGCGCTAATTGCAGCATTGAATGAACGTGTGGCGGAATTGGTCATTGCAACCTATGCGAGCCAAAAAGCCTATCAAGCAACGTATATTGAGGGCAATCTCTATCAAGCCGGTGTGGAATTTCTCCGCCATTTGGCGCAAACTTTTCAGACAAATCCTAGCTATCTAGTAGCTTCAGATGAGCTAGATGCTTTTGGAAAGATTTCGAAGAATATTGAAAATCGTTATAATTTTTCTGATTATCAGATAGAATTGACGGCTGAAGATAAAAAAGTTGTTCAGCTATGGGAGGTGACCAACCAGAAAGAGGAAGTTCGTCAGGTGGCACTTGCAATCCGACAGCTACTTCATCAAGGAGTACGATACAAAGATATTGTTGTTCTTTTAGGTGATGTGGAGAGCTATTATTTGCAACTTGGGAAAACCTTTGACCAATATGATATTCCTTACTACTTAGGGAGAGCTGAGGAGATGAGCCATCATCCTTTGGTGCATTTGATTGAGTCTTTGGAGCGCTTAAAGCGTTATCGTTTTAGGACCGAGGATATGCTCAATCTCTTGAAATCAGGCCTCTATCAGCAGTGGTCTCAGGAAACAGTAGATAGGTTTGAGCAGTATCTATTGTTTGCAGATGTCAAGGGGCAGAACCAGTTTGAACGAGCATTTACAGCAGAAAATGGCAGTCGCTACGATTTGAAAGAACTCAACCATATTCGTGAGAAGGTCATGAAACCATTGACAGCCTTTTTTAAGGCTCGTCCTCAATTAGGAAAGAGTCTATTAGGACAGTTTCGCGATTTTTGTGAGGGTATTGCCTTACCAGATAACATGAAAGATCTATCAGCGTCATTCGGAGAGTTGGAGCAGGAAAGGGATGAGCAGGTCTGGAATTGCTTTGTCCATCTCTTAGAGGAGATGAACCAGATTTTTGGGGATGAGAAGCTGACGGTAGCTGATTTTCTAGCCATTTTGCGGGCAGGCATGCTTGCAAGTACTTATCGTATTGTACCTGCGACCGTTGATGTGGTGCGGGTTAAATCCTACGACTTAATTGAACCCCACACAGCCAAGTATGTCTTTGCTATTGGCTTAACCCAGACCAATTTTCCAAAGCTAGCTAAAAATACTAGTTTATTGACCGATGTGGAACGGATGCGGATTAATGAAGCGACAGGTCAGTTTGCTAAGTTTGATGTGATGAGTCGTGAGAATGGGAAGAAAAATCATTTTGCTATGCTGTCGCTACTCAATGCGGCTAGTACGCAGCTAGTTTTGTCGGCTCCGCAGCTTGCTAACGAAGCAGAAGATGGGATGTCTCCCTACTTGCAACTCTTGGAAGATGTGGGGATTCCAAAAGAGGAAAAAGGGAAGACCACTGGTTTTCAGCTGGACGATTTGGCACACTATAAGAGTTTATTAGCTCGGGTGATTGAAGCGAATCGCTTGCCGTTTGATGCGGAGTGGAGTAAGGAAGAGGAAACTTTCTGGTTGGTTGCTATTCGTTACTTGCGCAAGAAATTGGAACAAGAACAGATTGTTATTCCAGCCATTACAGGTGAGATTGAAACCAGTCCATTGGCAGTTGATACACTCGATGTTCTCTATCCAGTAGGAGTGCCACTTGTTTTGTCTGCTTCTAGTTTGACAGACTTTTACCAGAATGAATATGTGTACTTTGTCAAGCATGTCCTACGCTTGAGGGAGCGAGATAGTATTCATCCGGATGCACGCAGTCATGGAAATTTCCTGCACCGGATTTTTGAGCGAGTAACAACGAATGATAGCAATCAATCGTTTGATGAAAAATTACAACAAGCGATAACCGAGACTCGCAAGGAGCCATCTTTTGAAGCACTTTACCAATTCAATGCTGAAAGTCAGTTCTCAGAAGCAGTTTTATTAGACATTGCTCGGGCGACATCCTTGGTCTTACAGGAGGAGCCTGTGACGCAAGTCGTGGCAAATGAAGCCGTCTTTGGCGGAGAACAAGTGCCTTTTTTGACTTTAGAAAAGGGACGGTCTGTCCAAGTAGTGGGGAAGATTGACCGTTTGGATAAGCTAATTTCAAATCAGGCTTTCGGAGTAGTGGATTACAAATCAAGTAGCAAGCAGTTCCACATTGACAAATTTTACAATGGGCTTAGTCCACAGTTGATGACTTACATTGCAGCAGTTCAGCAAATGCCAGAATTTAGCCAGTTAGACAAGGTTTTTGGAGCCATGTATTTGCACATGTTAGACCCGATTGTCAGATTGACAGATACTAAATCAGCGGATCAGGTGCTTGCAAAGGCTTATAAAGCTCTAGTGTATAAGGGATTATTTTTGGAAGAAGAGAGCAATCGCCTCAACCAACTATATGCTAAGACCAAGGCTTCACTTTTTACCCAGCAGGATTTGAACATTATGCTAGCTTACAATCAGACCTTGTATCAGCGAGCAGCAGAGAAGATTGTAGCGGGGCAGTTTGCGGTTAATCCTTATACCGAAGATGGACAATCCGTGGCAGGTGAGCAATTAAAGGCTATTACGGGATTTGAAGCTGATCGTCATTTCTCATTAGCTCGCCCACTGTTGAAAGGTGGCAAGAAAGAGGAGTGGTTAGACAGAATGAGGAAAGGAGTTGCTGATGAAATCTAAGGCATTTTTAAGCTCAGCTGAGATTGCAGTGTTACAGAGAGAAGAAGCCCATTCAGAGAAAGCGCAAAAACGAACACCAGAGCAAATTGAAGCCATTTATACCGATGGGCAAAACGTTCTGGTGTCGGCTTCTGCTGGTTCAGGAAAGACTTTCGTTATGGTGGAGCGGATTTTGGACAAGCTGAAGCGAGGAATTGGTGTGGACCAACTCTTTATTTCGACTTTCACAGTCAAGGCAGCAGGTGAGTTGAGAGAGCGGATTGAACGACAGCTGACCAAGGCTATTTTTGACAGTCAAGATGAGGAGCTAAAGAGGCATTTATCTCGACAGTTGACCGATCTTCCCAATGCTGCTATTGGAACCATGGATGCCTTTACCCAACAGTTGGTGGTGACTTATGGCTATCTTTTAGGCATTGCACCGACTTTTCGAATTTTACAGGATAAAAACGAGCAGGATCTACTTAAACAGGAAGTGTTCTCGGACTTAGTCAGCGATTATATGGCGGGAAAGGATCAGGCAAGCTTTCAGCAACTGGTGCGGAATTTTTCTAATAATCGTAAGGATATGAAAGGATTTCGGGAGGTGGTCTATCAGATCCATACTTTTAGCCAATCGACTAGCAATCCTCAAGAATGGCTAAAGGAAACTTTTTTAAAGGGATATGAGCAGTTTACAACTCTTGCAAGTCTTCCAGTTTCGACTTTTGAAGGACTCTTAGATAGCATGGAACGGGCTGCTAATGATTTGCAGGACGTGACGGATTTGCCTACCTATAAAAAGGAGACCAAGGCTGGTAAACCAACAGTTAATTATACCAAGCATCTGGTGATTATTCGTCAGTTGAGGGAATTGTTGGTGGAGTACGATAGATGCAACGAAATGGAGCAGCTATTAGAAGTGACTGCACAATTGGTGGATATCCTGCCGTCTGGTACAGATGTGACGGTGGCAGGTGAAAAATATCCTGTCTTTAAGGACTTGCAGGTACGCTTGGCTAATTTAAAACACTTGAAAACGGTTCTTAGCTACCAGCCTCAGATGATACCTATCCTCAGTCTTTTGAGAGATTTTGTCCTCGATTTTTCGTACCAATATCTTCAGCGTAAGATGCAGGAAAATAGTTACGAATTTACAGATATTAGTCATTTTGCCATTCAAATATTAGCAGGTTATCCAGAGATTCGTGGACTTTATCAGGCGACCTATCACGAGGTCATGGTCGATGAATATCAGGATAACAATCATATTCAGGAGCGGCTGCTAGACTTATTGTCAAATGGTCATAATCGTTTCATGGTAGGAGATATCAAGCAGTCTATTTACCGTTTTCGTCAAGCAGATCCACGTATTTTCCAAGAGAAATTTGAACTCTATCAAGCAGATCCAACTGCTGGCAAATTAATTCTTCTTAAAGAAAATTTCCGGAGCCAGTGCGAGGTACTGGATGCAACTAATGCAATCTTTACACGTCTTATGGATAAGGCAGTCGGTCAAATCACCTATGACGAGACCCATTGTCTGGTTGCAGGAAGCGAGCGTCAGAAAATTCAACAACCCAATCATCGAATGGAATATTTGATTTACAATACTGACAGTGAAGAGGAAGAGAAGCTAGAACAGGGTGAAGTCAGCGCAGGTGAGGTGGAGCTGGTCGCCAAGGAAATCATTCGATTGCATAATGAAGAACAGGTTGCTTTTTCAGACATTACTTTGCTTGTCTCTTCACGGACACGTAATGAGCGTATTTTGACCAGCTTTGAGCAGCATGGTATCCCATTGGTGTCTGACGGTGGTGAGGCTCATTATCTCAAGTCTTTGGAAGTGATGGTCATGCTGGATACTTTGCGGGTCATTAATAATCCGCTCAACGACTATCCCTTGATTGCCCTCTTGAAATCACCAATGTTTCGCTTGACAGAAGATGAGCTGACACGGATTGCCTTGCAGGCAGATTCGGCTTATTTTTATCAAAAATTTCAGCAGGCTTTGAAAGCTAATGGCGCTCATCCTCAGTTGATTTCCCCTGCCTTGAAGCAAAAGTTAGCCCATATTGAGACTTATCTGGTCAGTTGGAGGCTTTACTCCAAGACCCATTCAATCTATGATTTAATCTGGAAGATTTTCAATGAAAAGTTTTATTATGACTATGTTGGAGCCTTGCCTAATGGTGAAAAGCGCCAAGCAAATCTTTATGCTCTCGGTTTGCGAGCAAATCAGTTTGAAAAGACGGGATTTAAAGGTTTGGCGCGTTTTATCACTATGATTGATAAATTGATTGCTAGCGACAATGATTTGGCAGATATAGAGGTTGCACTTCCGCAAAATGCGGTTCAGCTCATGACGATTCATAAGAGTAAGGGCTTGGAATTTAAGTATGTCTTTCTCCTCAATATGGATAAAGATTTTAGCCGTCAAGAAAGTAGAAGTCCGATTGTCCTCAGTAGAGAAAATGGGATTGGAGCCCAATATTTGGCTGATATGAAAGATAAGTTTGCGACACCGTTGCCTCATGTGCGTGTCCAGATGAACACTCTACCTTATCAGCTTAATCAAGAAGAATTGAAACGTTTGAGCTTATCTGAACAGATGCGTCTGCTCTATGTTGCTATGACACGCGCTGAGCAAAAACTCTATCTGGTCGGAAAAGGAAGTCGGGAAACATTGTCCAATAAATATGACGGTAAGTCTCGTTTTGGTGTATTAGCCCAGTCCACGCGGGAATCGATGACTAATTTTCAGGATTGGATTTTGGCGATTGAAGAAGCTTTTCAGGGACAGGATTTGCATTTCAAAAAGACGTTCGTGGAGGCAGGAGATTTGACCCCAGATAAGATTGGTCAGTTGCTTGTGTCGTCGCATGTGCCAAAAGATGATGTGAAAGATAACCGTCAGTCAGAGGATATTGTAGCTGTTCTGGATCAATTATCAGCTGTTGAAAAGCTCAACCAAGAGTATCGAGCTGCGATTGACTTGCCGAGCGTTCGGACACCTAGTCAGATTAAGAAACTCTATGAGCCTATTCTTACAGATGATGGTCTTGAAATCATGGAAGACTATGTCCCAAATAGGAAATTTGTTCTGCCTGATTTTAGTGACGAGCAGAAAGTGACAGGTGCACAGATTGGTTCTGCTGTCCATGAGTTGATGCAGCGTTTGCCCCTTTTATCGTCTATTACAGCTGATATTGTGGCAGATACGCTCGTACATGTAAATGCAACAGAAGCTGTCAAAGAAAAGATTGATGTGAGTAAGATTGCCGCCTTTTTTGAAATGCCACTTGGTCAGGAAATCTTAGCACAGCAGAATCTGCTTCGTAGGGAGCAGCCCTTTGCTGTCTTGCAACGTGATGCGCATTCTGGGGAAGATTATGTCTTACGGGGGATTATTGATGGCTTTATCCATTATCCAGACCGCATTGTCCTCTTTGATTACAAAACGGATTATTATCAGCATCCGAGCCAGTTAGTTGAGCGTTATCGCGGGCAAATGCAACTCTATGCTGATGCTCTTAAGCAAGTCTACCCGGTAGAAATAGTGGAAAAATACCTCATTTTACTGGGGGGAGAAAAGATTGAGGTTGTTAAATTACCATGAAATAAACAACGGCTATCACGAGTAAGAGGGACTGGTTCAGGAGCACCTAAGTTAGTGTGAAACACGAACAAATATGAGTAAAAAGCTCCATTGGAGCTTTTTAGCCTGCTCCCTGAAAAAAGAGCAGCATTTCATTTCCAACCTTCAACGGCATGGTAGCCATTGAAGCAATCAACCACTGCGTCAACGTAGCTCGGTTAATTAAAGTTAGAAAGCTGGGACATAAGGTCCCAGCCTCTTTTTGTTTTTAGGAGGAGGAAAGCCATGCAGGAGGACAAACAATCATGTGAGAAAAGGAACAATGAGAAGTTCAATGGACTTGCTAGAGAGTTTTTCTCAAAAGGAATTTTATTAAATTTACGTATAGATTCAGGGGATTGGAACATATTTTGCTCATAAAGAATAAGCTGAAAAGGATACTTGATTCTCATTATTTATGCTAGCCAAAATAGCCTAAGCAATGAACCATAGTTGAAGAATGAACTTGTAGCACTTGGGGGGATGAAAAAAACGAATATATAGGAGGAAATACTTTACTTTACATAATAAATCTGTTTTAATTATAGATGGGTAGTTTTCTATAAATCTACTAGTATCGCTTTTCATGTATTTTTATAGAAACTTAGAAAAATTCTAAGCTCAAACGAACATAACAGAACTATAAATTTTAAGACAAAGGTGGTCAATATTGTGATGCAATCATTTTTTAAACAATTAACAAGGTTTCGATTTGGAATTCGCAAGTATAATGTTGGAACTGTATCGGTCTTATTGGGTGTTTCTGCATTTTTGGCATTTCTGCCTATTCAAACTGTTCAGGCTGATGGAGAAAGTGTGGAGGTCAGCTCTGGTCTTGGAGTTGTAGAAGAAAATGCAACAAAGGTGACAGAAGAGCCTAGTGATATAGTGAAGCTTGTCGAAGAAAAAAATGAGGATAAGATTTCGGAAGATTCAACAGGATTAAATTCTGTCATGGCTGAAACTGAAAACGCTTCAATTTCTAGTCTTCTCTTATCCCACAAGGTATCTGTCCAAGATCTTTCAAAGTTGACAGCTGAAGAGAAAGCTCAGATTGAGGCGGAGATTCGAAAAAGTAACCAAGAATTGCCAGCAGCTTCTGTAGTTACTGTAGCTGATAATGGTCAAGTTACAGTTTCTCTACCGAATGGAACTCAGCTTACCTTAGTAGCTAGCCAGGTAGTGGAGCA
This sequence comes from Streptococcus sp. LYSM12, assembly GCF_004569635.1. Lineage (GTDB taxonomy): Bacteria > Bacillota > Bacilli > Lactobacillales > Streptococcaceae > Streptococcus. The sequence goes on along the minus strand of NZ_SPOZ01000002.1, from coordinate 87,687 downwards.
GGGAGTGAGTCCAGTTTCTGATTCTCGTTCAGATCAACCGGTATCAGAAATTCCAGCATTGCCACTTCCTAGTCAGGAAGAACCAATAGCAGCTGATTCACTACCTCAAACAGGAAACTCAGCTATTGTAGAGAATAAGGACAATCAAGCAAAAGAGTTAAAACGAGAGGAAACAATTGCATCCGCTAACAAGTTAGCACTTGCTGATGCTACAGTTGTGGAAAAAGTAAAGCAGGCAAGTAAGGAAGTGGAAAGAGTAGAGGCTGCAACAACTCCACAGATTACACCAGATGAGGTGCGAGAAAGAGGTCGTCGTGTCAGAAGATCCGCCTTACGAAATGCAACTCCAGCAGCGAATTCAAATCCTAGTGAAAACTATAGAAAATATGTTGGGACAAGCGTTGAACGTTTGAAAAATCAGATTGTCTTCTTAGATTTCAATGATAAAAGAGCCTTGACCAATGTGGGACCGAATAATACCTTGCAAGTGGGAACACGCTTTGTCAAGGAAATTGTACCAGGTTATACCATTACACTCGAAGTGACTAAGCTCCGTCCTTTTAATGCGACAGATTTATATCGTCAACGTGGTGGAAAGAACTATAATGCCAATGCGACCAATCGTAATAACAACACGAACGCACCTGCTTCCATTATCCTAACAACCCAAGATCAGAATTATTCTGCTGCTAAAAATGCAGGTTTGGATACTCGGGGAAAAACGGTTATCCAATCGCAAAATGATGGGGATAATGTAGGGGTGGAGTTCTCAATTAAGGCTAATTTGAATGGTCGGGAGGTTCCTGCTAATGTTGTCTTGATGACTGGTGAGGAGCCGACAGAGCACGAGCTAGAGCTCTATACAACAGATGGTCAACCCTTTGAGCTTTTGACAGAATTATCTGGTCCCAGAACAACGAGTTCGTATAAACCGGTGGATAATCCCTGGGCTGCTCCAAATAGTGCAAAATATACAACTGGATCTTTCTGGAATCGCGTCACCAAGATTGATGAGGGTTGGCTCAATACCCAAGTGACCCCAGCAACGCAGCAGACAAGTACGAGAGATGGTGTAACTTATACAGATGGATTGGGAACACGAGTTTTTGGACCGATTATCGCCAAAAATCATACCTATTCAGTACCTGTTGTCTTAACGAAAGACGCTCGTAACGTTGGTGTCTACTTGAATTCTACTGGAAAACAAGGGGCAATGATTGGGTTTGTGATTTTTGATACTGGAGATGCCCCAGCCTCCTACGGTGAAGCTCGTCATACCATCTTTAAAGGTGTAGGGCAAAACTTACAACAACCCTATCTAGGAACGACTCCCCCAGATACTGATATAGCGAGCAATACTGCTAGTGCAGCACCTTGGGAGGGAGATGACCGAACTGGTACTGCTGATGAAGGGACACGTCAGCTCTTAGGAAATGGGGAGATTCTGGATAAGAATGGTGTCAATACCCAAGGAAATTATCCTCTTCAAAAGGCTGGAGAGTCTGAGTATCGCTTGACAGTTTTAGCAAGTAAAAATGGTAATGCAACTGCCTATGCTAGAGCCTTTATTGATTTTAATGCTGACGGTCGTTTTGATGGTGCAGTAGAGTCTTCAGATATTGTCCAAGTAACAGGGGATAATCAGAAAGTGACCTTTACTTTCCGAGGAATTCCTCAAAACGTAGATGTTACGAAGATGGTTCTTGGGGGACGGGTGCGAATTGCGCTGGATCGTAACGATATTGAAAACCCTACTGGAACCGCCTATTCTGGTGAGGTGGAAGACTTCCAAATTCAACAAACTATTCCACCGAGAGGAAGTAAGAAAGAAACTCGGGGCAAAAAGGGTGAGCAGCAATCTACAACTGTAACCTTTACCGCCTATGGAAAACGTTCCTATAATGTTAATGCTGCCAACCGTTTGGATACAAGCAGACCCTATAAATTTGTAGTCAATGGTCAAGTATCTGATAACACAACTTTGAATGTAGCAGGTCAAGGTGTTTATAGCTTAAATCCGCAAAGCGGAGCTATTACGTTTACTCCTGAGGCTGATTTCGTAGGAAAGGCTACTGGAGTAGTTATCCGAGCTTGGGATGAGAACGGGGCTGATACAGGTTGGACAGCAGAAGCCCGTTCAGGTTTAGCTAATATCAATACTATCAGTGGACAAACCATGGATGCGGTTTACATCCCAGAAGTACTCATTCCAGATATTAGGGTCTCTAACAAAGAAACTAGTGGTTTACAAGGGCAGGCTCAAAGTGCTGAGTTTGTTTTCCAAAGAACGGATGATCAGTCTAGAGTCAATCCTAGCCTTGCCTATCCAGTAAAACTTCTAGCACCAGGAGCTAATTCTCCTACTACAACTCCTGTTGCTGTGAGTGGACAAGGTGTTTATACTGTTGATGGAACGACAGGGCAAGTGATCTTTACTCCTGAAAAAAGTTTTGTTGGAACGGCTACTCCTGTTCGAGTTCAGCTAACTACTAGTGTGGGATTAGATAAGAATGGAACTCCAATTCTAAGAACAGCCACGGGTACCTACACTCCAACAGTAAGAGTTGTTACTCCAAGTGGTAGAGATGTCACGACGACAGGTGAACAAGGTCAAGTACAGTCTGAACTAGTTCCTTTCACTCCAGGTGATGCCTCTGTACCAATGGATGATACTCAAGCAGCGACATTTGTAGATGGAACAACGTCCAAGACAATCGTAGGTGAAGGAAGCTATACCCTTGCTGCAGATGGTCGAGTGACCTTTACTCCTGAAAAGAGTTTTGTAGGTTTAGGAACCAAGCTTCAAGTGGTTCGTAGAGATGTGAACGGGACACAGGCAACAGGAAGCTATCAGGCAACCGTTAGACCTGATGAAACGAAACCGACCGTTGAACCACTTGAGAACCGCCTATTTGAGAAAAACAGTTCAGTTGATATTACTCCACAAGTAGCTGATAATATTGGGGTTAAGGCTGTTACTGTAAGCGGATTACCAGCTGGTCTGACTGCCAATGCTCAAGGAAAGATTACAGGAAGAATTACAGCACCTCCAGGAACTTATACTGTTACGATTACAGCTGAAGATACGACTGGAAATAGATCAGATGCGCAAACTTTCACAATAACCGTTGTAGATAAGAGTCAGCTAGTTGCTAAGGTTGATGAACAAAATACTGTTAAGTCAACTCTTAACTATGAGAAAGCTGATCCAGATAAAAAAGCAGCTTACGATGCAGCTCTTCAAGAGGGACAAACAGTTTTAAATAATCCTGATTCAGATCAAGCTGCGATTGATCAAGCTATTCAAGCGATTGAGAATGCAAAGACAGCGCTAAACGGTGAGGTTAATGGAAATAAGGATAATGCTAAATCTGAACTTGACAATGCAGCAGCAGCTAAGAAGACTGCTATTGATGCCCGCACAGATTTAACAGACGAGGAAAAAGCAGCGGCTAAGGAAGATGTAGAACGCAAGGCACAAACTGCTAAAGATGCAATCGATGCGGCAACTAGTAACGATGCTGTAGAAAGTGCAAAGACAGACGGCTCCACCGCTATTTCTTCGGTAAATCCAGTTGCCACTGCTAAGAATGCCGCTAAGTCAGAGATAGATACTGCAGCTGATGCTAAGAAGACTGCTATTGACGCTCGCACAGACTTGACAGACGAGGAAAAAGCAGCAGCTAAGGCTCAAATAGATGAAGAAGCTCGGAAAGCCAAAGCAGCGATTGACGCGGCAACTAGCAACGATGCTGTAGATACTGCAAAGACAGCTGGTACGCAAAGCATTAGTAGTGTTAACCCAGCAGCGACTGCTAAGGACACTGCTAAATCAGAAATCGATGCAGCAGCTACTACTAAAAAGTCAGAGATTGAAGCTCGTACAGATTTAACAGACGAGGAAAAAGTCGCAGCTAAGGCTCAAGTAGATGAAGAAGCTCGGAAAGCCAAGGAAGCGATTGATAATGCAAGAACTGAAGACGCAGTAAACAAGGCTAAGACAGACGGCTCCACCGCTATTTCTTCGGTAAATCCAGTTGCCACTGCTAAGAATGCTGCTAAGTCAGAGATAGATACCGCAGCTGATGCTAAGAAGACTGCTATTGAAGATCGCACAGACTTAACAGACGAGGAAAAAGCAACTGCTAAGGCACAGGTTGATGCAGCAGCTAAACAAGCCAAGGAAGCGATTGACGCGGCAACTAGCAACGATGCTGTAGATACTGCAAAGACAGCTGGTACGCAAAGCATTAGTAGTATCAACCCAGCAGCGACTGCTAAGGATGCCGCTAAGTCAGAGATAGATACCGCAGCTGATGCTAAGAAGACTGCTATTGATGCTCGCACAGACTTAACAGACGAGGAAAAAGCAACTGCTAAGGCACAGGTTGATGCAGAAGTTAAGAAAGCTAAGGATGCAATCGATGCGGCAACTAGCAACGATGCTGTAGAAAGTGCTAAGACAGCTGGCACGCAAAGCATAGGTGCTATCAACCCAGCAGCGACTGCTAAGGACACTGCTAAATCAGAAGTCGATGCAGCAGCTAATGCTAAAAAGGCAGAGATTGAAGCTCGTACAGATTTAACAGACGAAGAAAAAGTAGCTGCTAAGGCACAAGTAGATGAAGAAGCTCGTAAAGCCAAGGCAGCGATTGACGCGGCAACTACCAATGAAGCCGTAGATACTGCTAAGACAACTGGCACGCAAAGCATTAGTAGTATTAACCCAGCAGCGACTGCTAAGGATGCCGCTAAGTCAGATATTGATACTGCAGCAGCAGAGAAGAAAGCAGCAATTGATACTCGCTCAGATTTAACAGATGAGGAAAAAGCAGCCGCTAAGGCGCAAGTAAATGCAGAAGTTAAGAAAGCTAAGGATGCAATCGATGCGGCAACTAGCAACGATGCTGTAGAAAGTGCTAAGACAGCTGGCACGCAAAGCATAGGTGCTATCAACCCAGCAGCGACTGCTAAGAATGCCGCTAAGTCAGAGATAGATACTGCAGCTGATACTAAGAAGACTGCTATTGACGCTCGCACAGACTTGACAGACGAGGAAAAAGCAACTGCTAAGGCACAAGTAGATGCAGAAGTTAAGAAAGCTAAGGATGCAATCGATGCGGCAACGACCAATGAAGCTGTAGCTACTGCTAAGACAGCTGGCACAGACGCAATCACTGCTATCAATCCAGCAGCGACTGCTAAGGATGCTGCTAAATCAGAAGTCGATGCAGTAGCTAATGCTAAAAAGGCAGAGATTGAAGCTCGTACAGATTTAACAGACGAAGAAAAAGTCGCAGCTAAGGAAGATGTAGATCGCAAGGCACAAACTGCCAAATCAGCGATTGATAATGCAAGAACTGAAGATGCAGTAAACAAGGCTAAGACAGACGGCTCCACCGCTATATCTTCGGTAAATCCGGTTGCCACTGCTAAGAATGCTGCTAAGTCAGAGATAGATACTGCAGCTGATGCTAAGAAGACTGCTATTGACGCTCGCCCAGACTTAACAAATGAGGAAAAAGCAGCTGCCAAGGCGCAAGTTGATGCAGAAGTTAAGAAAGCTAAGGATGCAATCGATGCGGCAACGACCAATGAAGCTGTAGATACCGCTAAGGCAGACGGCACACAAAGCATTGGTGCTATCAATCCAGTAGCTGATACTAAGAACACTGCTAAGTCCGACATTGATACTGCAGCAGCAGAGAAGAAAGCAGCAATTGACGGTCGCTCAGATTTAACAGACGAGGAAAAAACAGCTGCCAAGGCGCAAGTTGATGCAGAAGTGAAGAAAGCTAAGGATGCGATCGATGCAGCAACAACCAATGAAGCTGTAGAAAGTGCTAAGACAGCTGGTACAGAAGCTATCACTGCTATTAATCCAGCAGCGACTGCTAAGGACACTGCTAAATCTGACATAGATGCAGCAGCTGATGCTAAGAAGACTGCTATTGATGCTCGCACAGACTTGACAGACGAGGAAAAAGCAACTGCTAAGGCTCAAGTAGATGAAGAAGTTCGTAAAGCCAAGGAAGCGATTGATGCGGCAACTAGCAACGATGCTGTAGAAAGTGCTAAGACAGCTGGCACGCAAAGCATTAGTAATATCAACCCAGCAGCGACTGCTAAGAATGCCGCTAAGTCAGAGATAGATACTGCAGCTGATACTAAGAAGACTGCTATTGACGCTCGCCCAGACTTGACAGACGAGGAAAAAGCAGCCGCTAAGGCGCAAGTAGATGAAGAAGCTCGTAAAGCCAAGGAAGCGATTGATGCAGCAACTAGCAACGATGCTGTAGATACTGCTAAGACAACTGGTACGCAAAGCATTAGTAGTATCAACCCAGCAGCGACTGCTAAGGATGCTGCTAAGTCAGAGATAGATACTGCAGCTGATGCTAAGAAGACTGCTATTGACGCTCGCACAGACTTAACAAATGAGGAAAAAGCAGCTGCCAATGCGCAAGTTGATGCAGAAGTTAAGAAAGCTAAGGATGCAATCGATGCGGCAACCACCAATGAAGCTGTAGATACCGCTAAGGCAGACGGCACACAAAGCATTGGTGCTATCAATCCAGTAGCTGATACTAAGAACACTGCTAAGTCAGATATTGATACTGCAGCAGCAGAGAAGAAAGCAGCAATTGATACTCGCTCAGATTTAACAGACGAGGAAAAAGCAGCTGCCAATGCGCAAGTTGATGCAGAAGTTAAGAAAGCTAAGGATGCGATCGATGCAGCAACCACCAATGAAGCTGTAGATACCGCTAAGGCAGATGGCACACAAAGTATTGGTGCTATCAATCCAGAGGCGACCACTAAGAACACTGCTAAATCCGATATAGATGCAGCAGCTACTACTAAAAAGGCAGAGATTGACGCTCGCCCAGACTTGACAGCTGAGGAAAAAGCAGCCGCTAAGGAAGATGTGGAACGTAAGGCACAAACTGCCAAAGATGCAATCGATGCAGCAACTAGCAATGATGCTGTAGAAAGTGCTAAGACATCTGGCACGCAAAGTATTGGTGCTATCAATCCAGCAGCTGATGCTAAGAACACTGCTAAGTCAGAAATCGATACTGTAGCAGCCACTAAGAAAGCGGAAATTGATGCCCGTCCAGACTTGACAGACGAGGAAAAAGCAGCCGCTAAGGCACAAGTAGATGAAGAAGCTAGGAAAGCCAAGGATGCAATTGATGCGGCCACGACCAATGCAGGTGTAGCGGACGCTAAGACCGCTGGTACAGACGCAATCACCGCTATTAATCCAGAAGCGACTGCTAAGAATACTGCTAAGTCTGACATTGATACTGTAGCAGCAGAGAAGAAAGCAGCAATTGACGCTCGTCCAGACTTGACAGCTGAAGAAAAAGCTACAGCTAAGGAAGATGTAGAACGTAAGGCACAAACTGCCAAGGATGCGATCGATGCGGCAACTAGCAACGATGCTGTAGAAAGTGCTAAGGCATCTGGTACAGCAGCAATCACTGCTATCAATCCAGCAGCTGATGCTAAGAACACTGCTAAATCAGAAGTAGATGCAGCAGCTACTACTAAAAAGGCAGAGATTGACGCCCGCTCAGATTTAACAGACGAGGAAAAAGCAGCCGCTAAGGAAGATGTGGAACGTAAGGCACAAACTACCAAAGATGCAATCGATGCAGCAACTAGCAATGATGCTGTAGAAAGTGCTAAGACATCTGGCACGCAAAGTATTGGTGCTATCAATCCAGAGGCGATTACTAAGAACACTGCTAAATCCGATATAGATGCAGCAGCTAATGCTAAAAAGGCAGAGATTGACGCTCGCCCAGACTTGACAGCTGAGGAAAAAACAGCTGCCAATGCGCAAGTAGATGCAGAAGTTAAGAAAGCTAAGGATGCAATTGATGCGGCAACTAGCAATGATACTGTAGCTACCGCCAAGACAGCTGGTACGCAAAGCATTAATGCTATCAATCCAGAAGCAACGGCTAAGAATACCGCTAAGTCTGACATAGATGCAGCAGCTAATGCTAAAAAGGCAGAGATTGACGCTCGTCCAGACTTGACAGCTGAAGAAAAAGCTACAGCTAAGGAAGATGTAGAACGTAAGGCACAAACTGCCAAGGATGCGATCGATGCGGCAACTAGCAACGATGCTGTAGAAAGTGCTAAGACCGCTGGTACAGACGTAATCACTGCTATTAATCCAGAAGCGACTGCTAAGAATACTGCTAAGTCTGACATTGATACTGCAGCAGCAGCTAAGAAAGCAGCAATTGACGCTCGCCCAGATTTAACAGCTGAGGAAAAAGCAGCCGCTAAGGCTCAAGTAGATGCAGAAGTTAAGAAAGCTAAGGAAGCGATTGATGCAGCAACCACCAATGAAGCTGTAGATACCGCTAAGGCAGACGGCACGCAAAGCATTAATGCTATCAATCCAGCAGCTGATGCTAAGAACACTGCTAAGTCAGATATTGATACTGTAGCAGCAGAGAAGAAAGCAGCAATTGACGCTCGCCCAGACTTGACAGCTGAGGAAAAAGCAGCCGCTAAGGAAGATGTGGAACGTAAGGCACAAACTGCCAAAGATGCGATTGATGCGGCCACGACCAATGCAGATGTAACGGATGCTAAGACAGCTGGTACAGAAGCTATCACTGCTATTAACCCAGCAGCGACCACTAAGAACACTGCTAAATCCGATATAGATGCAGCAGCTACTACTAAAAAGGCAGAGATTGACGCTCGCCCAGACTTGACAGCTGAGGAAAAAGCAGCCGCTAAGGAAGATGTGGAACGTAAGGCACAAACCGCCAAAGATGCGATTGATGCGGCCACGACCAATGCAGATGTAACGGATGCTAAGGCAGACGGCACGCAAAGCATTAATGCTATCAATCCAGCAGCTGATGCTAAGAACACTGCTAAGTCAGATATTGATACTGCAGCAGCAGCTAAGAAAGCAGCAATTGATACTCGCTCAGACTTAACAAATGAGGAAAAAGCAGCTGCCAAGGCACAAGTAGATGAAGAAGCTCGTAAAGCCAAGGAAGCGATTGATGCGGCCACGACCAATGCAGGTGTAACGGATGCTAAGACCGCTGGTACAGACGTAATCACTGCTATCAATCCAGAAGCGACTGCTAAGAATACTGCTAAGTCTGACATTGATACTGCAGCAGCAGCTAAGAAAGCAGCAATTGACGCTCGCCCAGATTTAACAGCTGAGGAAAAAGCAACTGCCAAGGCACAAGTAGATGCAGAAGTTAAGAAAGCTAAGGAAGCGATTGATGCAGCAACCACCAATGAAGCTGTAGAAAGTGCCAAGACAGCTGGTACGCAAAGCATTAATGCTATCAATCCAGCAGCTGATGCTAAGAACACTGCTAAGTCAGATATTGATACTGTAGCAGCAGAGAAGAAAGCAGCAATTGACGCTCGCACAGACTTGACAGCTGAGGAAAAAGCAGCCGCTAAGGAAGATGTGGAACGTAAGGCACAAACTGCCAAAGATGCGATTGATGCGGCCACGACCAATGCAGATGTAACGGATGCTAAGACTGCTGGTATAGACGCAATCACTGCTATCAATCCAGCAGCGACTGCTAAGAACACTGCTAAATCCGATATAGATGCGGCAGCTAATGCTAAGAAAGCAGCAATTGACGCTCGCACAGACTTGACAGACGAGGAAAAAGCAGCCGCTAAGGAAGATGTGGAACGTAAGGCACAAACTGCTAAAGACGCAGTCGATGCGGCCACGACTAATGCAGGTGTAACGGACGCTAAGACCGCCGGTACAGCAGCAATCACTGCTATCAATCCAGAAGCAACGGCTAAGAATACTGCTAAGTCCGACATCGATGCGGTAGCAGCAGCTAAGAAAGCAGAAATTGATGCTCGCTCAGATTTAACAGACGAGGAGAAAGCAACTGCTAAGGCACAAGTAGATGAAGAAGCTCGTAAAGCCAAGGAAGCGATTGGTGCGGCCACGACCAATGCAGGTGTAACGGACGCTAAGACAGCTGGTACAGATGCAATCACTGCTATCAATCCAGAAGCGACTGCTAAGAATACCGCTAAGTCCGACATAGATGCAGCAGCTAATGCTAAAAAGGCAGAGATTGACGCTCGTCCAGACTTGACAGCTGAGGAAAAAGCAGCCGCCAAGGCGCAAGTTGATGCAGAAGTAAAGAAAGCTAAGGATGCGATCGATGCAGCAACTAGCAATGATGCTGTAGAAAGTGCTAAGACAACTGGCACGCAAAGCATTAATACTATCAATCCAGAAGCGACTGCTAAGAATACCGCTAAGTCCGACATAGATGCAGCAGCTAATGCTAAAAAGGCAGAGATTGACGCTCGTCCAGACTTGACAGCTGAGGAAAAAGCAGCCGCTAAGGCACAAGTAGATGCAGTAGCTAAACAAGCTAAGGATGCGATCGATGCGGCCACGACCAATGCAGGTGTAGCGGACGCTAAGACCGCTGGTACAGCAGCAATCACTGCTATCAATCCAGAAGCAACGGCTAAGAACACTGCTAAGTCCGACATAGATGCAGCAGCTAATGCTAAAAAGGCAGAGATTGACGCTCGTCCAGACTTGACAGCTGAGGAAAAAGCAGCCGCTAAGGCACAAGTAGATGAAGAAGTTCGGAAAGCTAAGGATACAATAGATGCAGCAACCACTGATGCAGGTGTAGCGGATGCTAAGACTGCTGGTATAGACGCAATCACTGCTATCGCTCCAGAAGCAACGGCTAAGAATACCGCTAAGTCCGACATAGATGCGGTAGCAGCAGCTAAGAAAGCAGCAATTGACGCTCGTCCAGACTTGACAGACGAGGAAAAAGCAGCCGCTAAGGCACAAGTAGATGAAGAAGCTAGGAAAGCCAAGGATGCAATTGATGCGGCCACGACCAATGCAGGTGTAGCGGACGCTAAGACCGCTGGTACAGCAGCAATCACTGCTATCAATCCAGAAGCGACTGCTAAGAACACTGCTAAGTCCGACATCGATGCGGCAGCTAATGCTAAGAAAGCAGCAATTGACGCTCGCACAGACTTGACAGACGAGGAAAAAGCAACTGCTAAGGCACAGGTTGATGCAGAAGTTAAGAAAGCTAAGGATGCGATCGATGCGGCCACGACCAATGCAGGTGTAACGGACGCTAATACAGCTGGTACAGCAGCAATCACTGCTATTAATCCAGCAGCGACTGCTAAGAATACTGCTAAGTCTGACATTGATACTGTAGCAGCAGAGAAGAAAGCAGGAATTGACGCTCGCTCAGATTTAACAGACGAGGAAAAAGCAGCCGCTAAGGCACAAGTAGATGAAGAAGTTCGGAAAGCTAAGGATGCAATCGATGCAGCAACCACTAATGCAGGTGTAACGGACGCTAATACAGCTGGTACAGATGCAATCACTGCTATTAATCCAGAAGCAACGGCTAAGAATACCGCTAAGTCCGACATAGATGTGGCAGCTAATGCTAAGAAAGCAGCAATTGACGCTCGCACAGACTTGACAGACGAGGAAAAAGCAGCCGCTAAGGAAGATGTGGAACGTAAGGCACAAACTGCCAAAGATGCGATTGATGCGGCAACGACTAATGCAGGTGTAACGGATGCTAAGACATCTGGTACAGCAGCAATCACTGCTATCAATCCAGAAGCAACGGCTAAGAATACCGCTAAGTCCGACATCGATGCAGCAGCTAATGCTAAAAAGGCAGAGATTGACGCTCGTCCAGACTTGACAGCTGAGGAAAAAGCAGCCGCTAAGGCACAAGTAGATGCAGTAGCTAAACAAGCTAAGGATGCAATAGATGCAGCAACCACTAATGCAGGTGTAACGGACGCTACGACCGCTGGTATAGATGCAATCACTGCTATCAATCCAGAAGCGACTGCTAAGAATACCGCTAAGTCCGACATCGATGCAGCAGCTAATGCTAAAAAGGCAGAGATTGACGCTCGTCCAGACTTGACAGCTGAGGAAAAAGCAGCCGCTAAGGAAGAGGTGGAACGCAAGGCACAAACTGCCAAAGATGCGATTGATGCGGCAACGACTAATGCAGGTGTAGCGGATGCTAAGACAGCTGGTATAGACGCAATCACTGCTATTAATCCAGAAGCGACTGCTAAGAATATCGCTAAGTCCGACATCGATGCGGCGGCAGCCGCTAAGAAAGCGGAAATTGACGCCCGCTCAGATTTGACAGCTGAAGAAAAAGCGGCAGCTAAGGCACAAGTAGATGAAGAAGTTCGGAAAGCTAAGGACGCAATTGACCAGGCAAAAACTCTTGCAGAAGTCAATAGTGGTCTAGAAAGAGGTCTAATCGCTATCGCGCAGATTAATCCAGTAGCTTCTCAAAAAGCCTCTAAGAATACTGATACAAGAACCTTACCAAATACTGGAGATACAGGTACAGAATCACTCGCTGTGCTGGGAGGAGTGATGGCTTTACTTGGTATCTTACCGATTCTTGGTAAAAAGAAAAAAGAGGAAGAATAAAAGTTCTTATTAGATAAATCTTTCCTTTCTCTTTATGTGAGAAGAGCCCTTTAAGATTGACAGTTATGTCTTAATCTTAGAGGGCTTTTTGTCATAGAGTCGTTTCGTTTATCTTTTATTACTTCGTTAACTTACTTTGTCGTACTCTAGTACAGCCTGCAGCTTGTTTCCTAGTACTAAAAACATAAACCACGCTTACATCAGCGGTTGTTCAGCCTTTGATGTAAGCGTGGTTTATCTATTTTAGGACTATTTACTCAGCCTTACTCTTTTATGCAAATGTGATGCAGACAGCCTCAGGGACGATAAAGTCAGAAGATAGGTTAGTGAGTTTTCCTGTTTCTTCATCGCGACCAAAAACGCTGATATTATCTGAATCTTGGTGGGCTACAATGAGGAAGCGATTGTCAGGACTGAGAATGAAATCACGAGGTGTTTTGCCAAGGCTTGGAACAATATCAACCAGTTCAAGACTGGCATCCCCTAGCACCTTGTAAATCGCAATCGAATGATGTCCACGGTTTGAGCTGTAAAGGAATTTTCCGTCTTGAGAGATACGAATAGCTGCAGTGCCATTAAAGCCGGTGTAGTCGCTTGGTAGGGTAGTGATAGTTTGCATGAGTTCAAATTCTCCCAAACCGTCGTAAATGAGTACTTCAATGGTTGAGTTCAACTCACAGATGAGATAGGCAATTTTTGCAGTTGGGTGGAAAACGATATGGCGTGGACCAGCACCTGGTGTTGCCTGATAGCGAGCGAGTGGCCCTAGTTTTCCTTGGTCAGATACCGTGTAAGTGATGACCTGATCCGTTCCTAAATCGCAGGTGACGAGGTATTTATCGGGAGTTAGGTCAGCAAAATGAACGTGGGGGCTGGCCTGATTTTCATGAGGGCCAGATCCTTCATGCTGTTGAGAGTCTGCTAACTCTAGTCCCCCATTTTCCAACCGTTTGTAGACCAAGACTTGTCCTTTATGGTAGTTGGCACCGTAGACCAGTTGGCGCTCTTCATCAACTGACACGTAACAGTGCGGTGCACCGTCTGCTACTACGTGGTTGATTAAGTCAAGATCCGGAGAAAAAGCAGCAATCCCCCCTTGGTTGCCTTTCGTTCCTACAGAGTAAAGAAACTGGTCAGCTGATAAAGCAAGATAGGTTGGATTTGGCTCAGCGACAACTAGGCGGCGGTTGCTCAACTCACCTGTTTCAGCATTGAAGTCTGCAACATAAATACCTTCAGAAACTCTACGAGTATAGGTTCCAAAATAAAGTGTCATCATCAAGTTCTCCCATTGTGTTATTGAAAAAATTATATCATATTTTGAGGAGAAAGTCCGCTTTCTATTGATTTCTATAACACGAAAATCCAAGATACATGGTATAATAGAAAAAAATACAAGAAAGGGTTTCATATGGACGATAAGAAACAAAAGTTTTACGTGTCTTGGTTTTTTAAATGGTTTGTTAATAATCAAGCAGTCACGTTTTTTCTCGTAACGCTCTTGGTCTTACTGACTATATTAGTCCTAACCAAGATTAGCTTTATTTTTAGCCCGATTGCTAGTTTTTTTGAGATTATCCTCTTGCCTATGTTACTGACAGGATTACTCTACTATTTAATCAATCCAATAGTTGATGTATTGGAACGATGCAGGGTGTCCCGAACCATCGCTATTGCTATTTTGTTTGTCGTGATTGCCTTTCTCTTGGTTTGGGGGTTGGCAGTTGTCATTCCAAGTATTCAAAGGCAGGTGGCTAGCTTTACTCGCAATCTTCCGACCTATATTCAAGAAATCGAGTTACAGGTGACTTCTCTCTTACAGGATGAACGATTTGAGCAGTTTCGTCCAACAGCTTTAGAAGCGTTAGACAATGTTAATAGTCAAATTATTTCTTTCGCCCAAAAATTATCTTCAAGTGCAGTGGATTGGGCGAAAGAGCTAATCAGTGCGACATCGCAGGTGGTGGTAGCTGTTTTGATTATGCCTTTCATACTCTTTTATCTCTTGCGCGATGGGCAATACTTGAAAGCACATATTACCAAATATCTGCCCATCAAATGGCGAACCTCAATCGGTAATGTCTTGACCGACGTCAATACTCAATTATCCAACTATGTCCGCGGTCAGGTAACGGTTGCGGTTATCGTTGCCTTGATGTTTTCGATTATGTTTTCAGTGATTGGACTTAGTTATCCGATTACTTTGGGGATTGTAGCTGGCTTTTTGAACCTAATTCCTTACCTTGGCTCTTTTCTTGCCATGATTCCTGCTCTTATTTTGGGAGCTATTGCAGGACCATTTATGCTGCTAAAAGTAGTCATTGTCTTTGTAGTGGAGCAAACGATTGAGGGACGCTTTGTAACACCGCTGATTATCGGTAGTTCCTTGAATATTCATCCCATTACCATTCTTTTTGTCCTTTTGACTGCTGGACAGATGTTTGGCGTGGTAGGTGTGCTTCTTGGAATTCCGATTTATGCCTCTATCAAGGTGGTCTTGAAAGCCATTTTTGACTGGTATAAGGAGTATAGTGGCTTGTACGAACCAGAAGATGAAGTGATTGAGGAGATGGATGAATAATAGTGAAAAAATGTTGACTTGTTTAGAGCAACAAGATTTACATAGGGCTATAAAATATTTCCAACGGGCCTTGGAGACTGATTCAGATGAGGTTTTGCTAGATTTGGCAGTGTATCTGGAAAGTATTGGTTTTTTGCCACAAGCAAAAGAAATCTATCTGCGTTTGCAGGAAAACTATCCGGAGCTTGCTATTCAACTAGCTCAAATTGCTAATGAAGATGGTTTGATAGATGAAGCATTTGGTTATTTGGAGCTGATTACTCCAGATAGTCCAGCCTACCTGGAAGCCTTGCTTGTGAAAGCTGACTTGTATCAGTCAGAGGGATTGGCTGATGTAGCAAGGGAAAAGTTATTAGAAGCTAGCCATTTGACCGATGAACCAGTGATTTTGTTTGGGCTAGCTGAACTAGATATGGAGTTGCAAGAATATAAGGAAGCTATTCAATACTATGCTCAGCTAGACAATCGTGAAATCTATGAATGGACAGGTATCTCCACTTATCAACGGATTGGACTGGCCTATGCTAGCCTTGGAAAATTTGAAGTAGCGATTGAATTTTTTGAAAAATCAGTTGAGCTGGCCTATGATGATCAGACTGTCTTTGAATTGGCGACTTTGTTGTTAGACCTGGAAGACTATCAAAAATCGGCCCTCTATTTCAAGCAGTTGGATGCGATGAATCCAGAATTTGAGGGCTATGAATATGCTTATGCTAAAGCTCTTCACGGAGAGCATCAGTTGACAGAAGCACGGGAGATGATAGCAAAGGGGCTTGCCAAAAACGAATATGATCCAGCCCTGCTCTTACTGGCCTCCCAGTATGCCTACGAGGATCACGATGTGAAGGCTGCAGAAGAATATCTCTTGCAAGCAAAGTCAAATATTGATGATGAAAATGAAGTCGTTCTGCGCCTAAGTAATCTCTACTTAGAACAGGAACGCTATGAAGAAGCTGTTCGCCTGTATTCGGAAGAATTGGATCATGTCTTAGCGATTTGGAATATTGCCAAAGCCTATCAAGCCTTGGAGAGAGATACTGAGGCGCTTGCTCTCTTTGAACAATTACAGCAGGATTTGGCTGAAAATCCTGAGTTTTTGGCAGATTATATCGAGTTATTGCGGCAACTAGGTCGAGTACAAGAAGCCAGAAACTTGGCGAGTCACTACCTGCACTTGGTGCCAGATGATCTCCTCATACAAGAATTTTATAATCAAGGATAAGGAATGGAAGCAAATAAATTATTTCAGTATAATACACTCGGTGCCTTGATGGCTGGCTTGTACGGTGGCTCTCTGACAGTTGGTGAATTGCTAGAACATGGTGATCTAGGGCTGGGAACGCTTGATTCGATTGACGGGGAATTGATTGTGTTAGACGGGAAAGCCTACCAAGCGAAAGGATCTGGTGACAAGCCAGAGGTGGTAGAGGTATCGCACGATATCAAGGTGCCTTATGCGGCGGTGATTTTCCATCAAGCAGAAGTGATTTTTAAGCAACGTTTTGAAATGACTGATAAGGAATTGCAGGCGCGGATTGAGTCTTATTACGATGGTGAAAATCTCTTTCGTTCGATTAAAATTCGCGGTCACTTCTCAAAAATGCATGTTCGAATGATTCCAAAATCGACATCAGATATGAAATTTGCAGAGGTTGCAACCCAACAGCCAGAATATACAGCAGAGAATATTTCAGGCACCATTGTCGGTATCTGGACACCTGAAATTTTTCACGGAGTGAGTGTCGCAGGCTATCATCTGCATTTTATCTCAGACGACTATAGTTTTGGTGGGCATGTTATGGATTATGTCATTCATCAAGGCTTTGTTGAATTAGGGGCTGTTGACCAGCTGGACCAACGTTTCCCAGTTCAGGATCGCCAATTTCTTTTTGCTAAATTCAATGCAAAAGAGATGCGAGAGGATATTGATAAGGTAGAATGAAAGACACAAAAAGAGACCTTTGCCTTTTTCAGAATGTAGTCAAACTTTCCATAGGGCAAAAAGTCTAAAAATGAGTGTGAAATGATACAATCGTTTAATGAACTCTTAAAAAGTGCATAGAAGTTACTTTTTAAGAGTTTTTCATTCTAAACGAGTAACGAAAAGGGGGGGGAGAAAGTTGGGAGCGGAAAAGAACTGAATTGGTAGAAAAAAGAGCTCGGTTGTTCCAACTCCCTATATTCTAGGTTAGGGTTGAAGCAGTCTATCTCCAGACTGCTTCACTGTCTCCGCACAGCTCCAACGGTCAGAGTAGTGACTGTTGGAGGTTGGAAATGAAGCCAACGAGTTCGCATCAGTCATCAGTCGTAGAGGTCAGATTTGGAGCTTAAAAAGCGGACAAATATGAGTAAGAGTTCTAGTGGAGATGTTTAGCCTATTTCCTTAAAATCAAACGCTGATCTGAGATGTTGATTTGAACTCTGAAAAGTGGAGCTGAGCTTTTGCACAGCTCCTTTCGTTTTCATGATTCTGTGGGTGAGGGCGGAGCCCCATCATGGATGTCTTGCCCAGCTTCTTTTCTTAAATCAGAAAGAGAGTTTGCTCTCGTTTTACAGACATCGGTGTATGTTTTACGACATGTCAATTCTTCATCAATAACAATCAAAAATAGGGAAATAGGGTGAGCATTTAGTCCCTGATAAGGCTATTAATGGGAGGAGAAGTCGAATATACAGCAGGAAAAAGTCTTTACTGACGAAACATTTATTTCCTGATGCTGAAAGCTGTCTATTTTGATAGCAAATAGACCACTTTCCCAGGTTCTGATATATCTGTATCTCGGGTACGAATAGCAAACTGAAAGACTATCTGTTACATTCCCTCAGTCATATCGTTTTTCTTCCGTGTGGGAAATGCACTGATTTTTCTCATCCCAGTAGTGAATACGTTCGAAAGATCCCTTGCGCCAGTAAAGAGGCAATCGCTCTCTTATATCATCTTGCATATCGAGTTGGTCAAGTTGGTCAATCGACCACCATTTTGGCGTACCCTCAGGCGATGCCCTCAAGATTTCGCCTTCAAAGTTCTCGCAGAGAAAGTCGTAGTAGACATAACGCTCTTTTCCGATTGGATTGGTAAAGCCAGAGATGCCTTTTAATTGCAGATTGAGGACGGTCAGTCCGGTTTCCTCCTTGACTTCACGAATAGCTGCTTCAAAGAAAGTCTCTGGAAATTCAACCTTACCACCAGGTTGAATCCAGCCCTTGAAATCATCATGCTGACGATTTAGCAGGAGAACTTGATTTTCCTTTTTAATACAAACATTGACATAGCTTTGAATCGTTTCGTTCATATTTCTTGCACTCTTCCTATTGTTTAGCTGATTGCTTCATGGTCTTAATCTTTGTTTCATCTGGAGTAACTCGCAGCGTTTTTTGGCCTTTGTAGGTAACAAATCCTGGTTTTCCACCAGTAGGCTTGTGTAATTTTTTAGCTTCAATCATGTCGACTTGTACCAAATTGGAGTAGCGGGCCTTGGAGAAGTAAGCAGCTAATTCTGCAGCGTCAGTCTTCACTTCGTCACTAGGGTCAAGATTGTCTGTGATGATGACATGACTTCCTGGAATGTCTTTGGCATGGAACCATAATTCGCCTTTTTTAGCTATTTTAAATGTTACTTCATCATTTTGGAGATTATTTTTCCCAACAAGGATGATTGTTTTACCGTCTGTTGCTAGATAGCGTTCTGGTTTCTGGCGCTTAACTATTTTTTCGCGATGACGACGTCTTAGATAGCCCGTCTCAATTAATTCTTCCCTAATTTCCTCAATTTCAGAAAGACTTGCCTGTTTCAGCATAGTGTCAACACTTTCGAGGTAATTGATAGTTGATGTTGTTTCTGTAATCAAACTATTTAGGTGTTTGACAGCTTCCTTTAGTTTCTGATATTTCTTGAAATAGCGCTGGGCATTTTGGCTTGGAGTGAGTGCGATATCTAATTCAATGGTCAAAGGCGCTCCTGTATAATAATTGTCTAGAGTGACATTTGCTAGGTTGTTTGGCACTTGATGGAGGTAGGTCGTTAGCAATTCCCCTTTTTGGCGGAAGAGTTCGGCAGTTTCAGTATCAAGAAGTTCTTGTTCTTGCTTGATGAGTTTCTTGCGATTTTTATCCAGTTCACTAGTTACCCGTTTAATCAATTCCTGAGCTTGCTGGGCAACCCGGTCGCGTTCTGCCTTATCCTGATAGTAGTAGTCAAGGAGTTGGGAGAGGTTCGCAAAGTCTTTTTGACTGTCTGCAAAAGGTACGGCAGAATAGGATGACGACGTTACATTTGGCTGACAGGCTTGTTCGAAAAAGTTACGGAAATTCTTGAGTCTATCAGTTGTCAAATGCCGCATTAATTCTGTTGCAGTATCGCGTCCCAAACCTTGGAAAAGAACCTGAAGCCGTTTGGGTGTGAGCTCTTCTGTACTCAAGAGTTCAAATAATTTCTCATTGCCAATCGTAAAGGGATTAAAATTCTGGGTTTCAGGAGGGCGGATATAGCTTGCCCCCGGTAGGATAGTTCGGTAGGAATTTTGAGAAAAGCCGACGTGTTTAATCGCTTCAATGATTCGCTCCTCAATCTTATCAAGGAGGAGAATATTACTATGCTTGCCCATGATTTCAATGATAAGACTGACCTTGATATGGTCTCCAATCTCGTCTTTGTTGGATACAATGAATTCCAGAATGCGGTCGTTATCCCACTGTTGGATTGATTCAATAATGGCACCCTGTAAATATTTCCGTAAAATCATGGTAAAGGTGTTTGGGATTTTGGGATTGGTAAATTCAGTCTGGGTCAGTTGGACGCGTCCAAAGACGGGATGAGCAGAAAGAAGTAACTTGTAGCTGGCTCGATTGTTACGGATGTGGAGGACTAGTTCCTGCTCAAAAGGCTGATTGATTTTCTGAATTCGACCGCCCTCAAGCGCCTCTCGCAATTCAGCTGTCATATGATGTAAAAAGAATCCGTCAAAAGACATATCTATTCCTCGTATTTCTAGTTCCTGCGGTTTATATATAACCTGCTTTCCAATTATACCATTTTTTAGAAAATTTATAAAAAACTATTGACAAAGTAAGGTGGAAGTTCTATAATGTTTACTAATCAGAAGAAGTAGTAAATGGTAAGTTTTCAGAGAGCTTGTGGGTATTGTGAACAAGTAGCGGACATTTATGAAATGGGCTGAGGTCATATGTTGAATTCAAAACAATGAGAATTCGGTTGGCACCCCTTACCGTGCAACTCCTTGATAGAGGAGGTGGAGATATGGAACCATTCTAGACAGTTTCCATAAGTGAGGTGGCACCGTGTCATTGACGCCCTTGCATACAGTTTTTTGTATGCAAGGGCTTTTTCTATAGTGTTATGGATAATAGACACTATATGAGGAGGGATTAGAGGATGAAAAAGCGTTGGCGAAGGTGGTTTTTATAAAGTATGAAATAGAAATATAGAGATAGTTTGTAGGTAAAAAGGAGATGAAATGATGAAAAACAAGAATTTATTGCTAACTATTTTAGCATTGGTAGTCATTGTTGTTGGGGGAATTTTCCTAACAAATAAAAAAGAAGATACGAAAGTGCAGACTGAGGGGAAGACGGTTAAGGTCGGGGTACTTCAGTTTGTGACCCACGAAGCCCTTGATGAAATTTACCGCGGGATTCAAGATGGTCTTGCAGAAGAGGGTTATACAGAAGCCAATATCAAGATTGACTTTATGAATGCTGAGGGTGATCAAGGAAAAATCACTACCATGAGCAAGCAATTGGTATCAAACGGCAATCAAGTTTTGGTAGGTATTGCGACACCAGCAGCTCAGGGACTTGCTCATGCAACTAGTGATTTACCAGTTGTCATGGGAGCAATCACCGACCCAGTTGGTGCCAAGTTGGTTAAAAGTATTGAAAAACCAGGTGCAAATGTGACAGGAGTTGCCAGTCCTCAACCGATTGCTCAACAGCTGGATTTAATGAAGAAAATCACTCCAAAGGCAAAAGTCATCGGTGTTCTTTACTCCAGTAACGAAGACAATTCCACATTAAACGTGGAAAAATTCACCGAATTAGCAGAAAAAGACGGATACACCGTACTGGCTTACCCAGTTCCATCCAGCAATGAGATTGCCTCAACCATGTCAGTCATGACCAGTAAGGTGGATGTTATCTGGATTCCTCAAGACAATGCTATTGCTTCAGCCTTTAAGACAGTAGTTGCAAGTAATAGAGAAGCAAAAGTCCCCATCTTTCCAAGTGCGGATACTATGGTAAAAGAAGGTGGCTTGGCATCTGTTGTTGTCAGCCAATATGGTCTTGGAGTTTCGACAGGAAAAATGACAGCTAAGATATTGAGAGGTGGAAAACCGGCTGAGACACCTGTTGATGTGGTGGACCAAGGTGCACCAATCATTAACAAAAAAGTGGCAGCAGAATTGGGGATTATGATTCCAGAAGAAATCGAAAAAGCTGCTGGCGAAATTGTAGAATAAAGGAAGTATAGTCTTTTAGTTTACTTTTCGTACTAGGCAAGGAGCTGCAGGCTGTATTAGAGTACGGCAAAGCGAGTGAACGAAGTAATAAAAGACTATATAAAGAAGAGAAAAGAGAGTAAGGAAAGATCACTGCCCAATAATGGCTTGCTCTTTTCTTAAAACATAGGAAGAAAATATGATTGTATCAATAGTATCACAGGGCTTGGCCTGGTCCATCTTGGGACTTGGCATTTATATGACTTTTAGGATTTTGAATTTTCCAGATATGACAGCTGAGGGAAGTTTTCCTTTGGGCGGTGCGGTTGCTGTCACTTTGATTAGTAGTGGTATGAACCCATTTCTTGCAACCCTCTTAGCCGTTCTGGCAGGTTGCGTAGCAGGTCTAGCAACAGGGTTGCTTTATACCAAGGGAAAGATCCCGACTCTTCTTTCAGGAATTTTAGTCATGACTTCTTGCCATTCCATTATGTTGATGATTATGGGGCGAGCTAATCTCGGTCTATTAGGGACCCAACAGATTCAAGATTATCTCCCTTTTAGCAATCCTGTCAATAATTTGGTTGCGGACTTGATTTTTGTGGTTTTAGTTATTGTAGCCTTGCTCTTTTTCCTTGATACAAAGTTGGGGCAGGCCTATATTGCAACAGGAGACAACCCCGATATGGCGAGGAGTTTTGGTATCAATACTGATAGTATGGAGTTGATGGGCTTGGTCTTGTCAAATGGTGTGATTGCCTTAGCAGGGGCGCTCATCGCCCAACAGGAGGGATATGCAGATGTTTCGCGTGGCATTGGAGTTATTGTCATTGGTCTTGCTAGTCTTATCATTGGAGAAGTTCTCTTTAAGAGCTTAACCTTGGCAGAGCGTTTGATAACCATTGTTGTGGGAGCGATTATCTACCAATTTCTTATCTGGACGGTGATTGCACTTGGCTTTAATACTAGTTATCTTCGTATTTACAGCGCTGTGATTTTGGCTCTCTGTCTCATGATTCCAACTCTGAAAACAAAATTTTTCAAAGGAGTGACCATTAGCAAATGACAGTAATTGTAGAATTAGAAAATGCCACAAAAGTGGTTAATAATGGCTTGGATGAAGAAAAAGTGATTTTACATCAGGTTTCACTGACCATTCATGAGCATGATTTTATCACAATTTTAGGGGGAAACGGTGCGGGAAAATCAACTCTTTTCAATGTGATTGCAGGGACCTTGCCTCTTACGAGCGGTACTATTCGTATCCTGGGAGAGGATGTGACCAAGCTTTCACCTGAAAAGCGGGCCAAGTACCTGGCACGGGTTTTCCAGGATCCCAAAATGGGAACAGCTCCGCGGATGACGGTTGCAGAAAATCTTTTGATTGCGAAGTTCCGTGGAGAAGGTCGTGGGCTTGTTCCGCGAAAACTGAATAGCTATAAGAAAGAATTTCAAGCAACAGTTACTCAGATTGGTAATGGTCTTGAAAACCACCTAGACACTCCGATTGAATTTCTCTCTGGTGGGCAACGACAGGCCTTAAGTCTTCTAATGGCGACTTTGAAGCGTCCAGAATTACTGCTGTTGGATGAACATACAGCGGCTCTTGACCCCAAAACTAGTGTGGCTCTCATGGAATTGACTGACCACTTTGTGACCAAGGATCAGTTAACTGCCCTTATGATTACCCACCAGATGGAAGATGCTCTCAAATATGGCAATCGTCTTCTAGTCATGAAGGACGGCCATATCATTCAGGATTTGAATAAAGTAGAAAAAGAAGCCCTGACCTTGGAAGATTACTATCGCTTGTTTGAATAGAATGCAAATCCCTAGTCAAAGACTGGGGATTTTTGGATGGCTAGCTCTTACATTCTCTTTGGAGCTCAAAACAACATTTTGTTATCTTATCTCATCTTACGGAGTTGAATTCGGGTTAAAAGTTCGGAAAAAGAGCTGCAGCTATTTCGGCTTTCGCTGATTACAGGTACGGGCTATCTTTAGGTATACCATACTTGGGAGGGGAAAATAGACGTTTGCTAGCACAAAGTCCCAGCTTTCTCACTTTATGAACCGAATGACGTTGGCGCAGTGGTTGATTGCTATGCACTTGAAAGTTGGAGATGAACGGCTGCTCCTTTTTGTTTTAAGGGAACAGACTAAAAAGCTCCACTGGAGTTTTTACTCATATTTTGTTCCTGTTTCACACTCCAAATCTGACCTCTACGACTGTTGCGAACTCGTTGGCTTCATGTTCAACTTCCAACAGTCACTACTCAGACTATTGGAGCTGTGTGGGGTGGGAGTGAAAGGGTCTGGGAATATACCGTTTCACTCCTAAGCTAGAATGCAGGAAATAAGGAAAAACGGACCTATAGAGTTCTTTCCCACTCCCTTCAGATTTCCTAATTTTACCGTAGCTGTTGCAGGGCTGTGCCTGCTTACAGATACGGCTGCCCTAGGAGTACACTATGCGCCTCAACACCTCGTATCTTGTTTTGAGCTATATTTTGAAAAAATATTGGAAAAAGGGTATAATAGTACAGATATGCAAGAAATTGCAAGACTGTAATTCGACTTGGGATACCAAGGACCGTTAGTAATACTCTTTGAAAATCAAATCTATCATACTTTGTTGGATTAACTTGCGGAATTTCGTTTCTTTCTATGATTGAAAGCTCGTTTTTTTGTCTGGGAAGCTAAATCTGATTTCGATTTTCTTTAAAGAGAAAAAATAAATAAAGGAGTTATCATGACTGATATCAATATTGTGGCTTTGGGCGGTGTTCGTGAGAATGGAAAAAATCTCTACATTACCGAAGTCAATGACACAATTTTTGTCTTGGATGCTGGGCTGAAATATCCAGAGAATGAACAGCTTGGTGTAGATGTAATCGTACCAAACTTTGAGTATTTGGTGGAAAATAAGCAACGTGTGGCGGGTGTATTTTTGACCCATGGGCATGCGGATGCGATTGGAGCCTTGCCTTATTTGCTAGAAAATGTACGGGTACCCGTTTTTGGATCTCATTTGACCATTGAATTGGCTAAATTGGTTGTTAAGAATTATAATGCAACTAAAAAATTCAAGGATTTTCATGTCATTAATTCAGAAACAGAGATTGATTTTGGGACCTCTGTTGTGTCTTTCTTTAAAACGACCCACTCGATTCCTGAAAGTTTAGGGGTTGTCATTAAGACAGATGAGGGAAATATTGTTTATACAGGCGATTTTAAATTTGACCAAGCTGCAGATTCTTTTTACAAGACAGATTTTGGTCGTTTAGCAGAAATTGGAAATGAAGGTGTACTAGCGCTCTTGTCTGACTCAGCCAATGCAGATAGCAATATTCAGGTTGCCAGTATGCATGAGGAAGCAGAAGAAATTCTCAATACCATTGCAGATTGGGAAGGGCGCGTCATCGTTGCTGCGGTTGCCAGTAATATTGTCCGTATCCAGCAAATCTTTGATGCTGCTGAAGCAACAGGTCGCCGTGTGGTGTTGACAGGCTACGACGTAGAAAATATCGTTCGCACTGCTATTCAGTTGAAGAAATTGCGCTTAGTTAGTGAACGTTTATTGATTAAGCCAAAAGAAATGAGTAAGTTTGAGGAACATGAGTTGATTATCTTAGAAACAGGCCGTATGGGTGAACCTTTAAATGGCTTACGTAAGATGTCAATCGGTCGCCATCGTTATGTTGAAATCAAGGAGGGAGACTTGGTTTACATTGTCACAACACCGACTATTTCAAAAGAAGCAGTTGTGGCAAGGGTGGAAAATATGATTTACCAAGCAGGCGGTGTGGTTAAATCAATCACCAAGAATTTGCGAGTATCAGGGCATGGGAACGCGCGTGATTTGCAGCTAATGTTGAATATCTTGCGTCCTAAGTATTTGTTCCCAGTGCAAGGGGAATATCGACAGCTAGATGCTCATGCACGAGCAGCACTTGAAATAGGTTTGTATCCGGAAAATATTTTCATTGTTAAACGTGGGGATATTATGAGCTATGAGCGAGGCGAATTTGTCCATAATGGTTCTGTCCCAGCAGGCGATGTCATGATTGATGGAAATGCAATTGGAGATGTTGGCAACATCGTTCTTCGTGATCGTAAAATCTTATCAGAAGATGGTATTTTCATTGTAGCAATCACGGTCAATCGTCGTGAAAAACGGATTGTTTCAAAAGCCAAGGTTAATACACGTGGATTTATCTATGTGAAAAAGAGTCGTGATATTTTACGTGAGGCTTCAGAATTAGTCAATATAACGGTAGAAAATTACTTTACAAAAGATAATTTTGACTGGACAGAGCTTAAGGCATCTGTCCGTGACGAACTCGCAAAATACCTTTTTGACCAAACCAAGAGACGCCCTGCTATTCTACCTGTTATTATGGAAGTCAAATAGCATAGCAAAATGATACTCTACTAAAATCAACACTATACTTTGTCAACTTGCTTTGGTGAAAGCTAGTTCGACTTTTCATTTCACTTGTTACTATGCTGTTGATTTTTAATTGAGTATGACCAGAAACAGGTGGCAGTTGTGAACAAGGTAAAGCAGCACTTTTTCTATTGAGAAGGAGAGAAGAATTATGGCCCTAATGAGTATTACTTATTATTCATCTGTGATGGACTTGGACTTATCAGTCCAAATCTTGTACCCTGATAGGGGACGAGTGGACAAGCCTGATGACACAGATATTCCTGTCTTATATCTTCTGCATGGAATGGGTGGGCGAGATACGACTTGGTTGCGATTGACAGCCTTGGAACGCTTGGTGCGCAAGACCAATCTAATTGTTGTCATGCCAGATACCCATAATGGTTGGTATGTTAATACCCAGTATGGGTATCCTTATTTTGATGCGTTAGCAATTGAACTGCCAGATGTGTTAAAGCGTTTTTTTCCCAATATGACAGATAAACGTGAGAAGACTTTCATTGCAGGCTTGTCTATGGGAGGCTATGGAGCTATGTATTTGGCCTTAGAAACCAATCGCTTTTCTCATGTTGCCAGTCTATCAGGTGCTCTTAGCTTTAAGGAGTTTGACCCAAGAAAGGAAAGTTTGGGAAATCTTGCCTATTGGACAGGAACCTTTGGCGAGATTACAGATTGGGAAAGTCCAGAGAATCCTTATTCCCTCGTCAATCTAGCAAAAAAAGCAGATAAAATGACGAAGATGTATATCTGGTGTGGGGAGCAAGATTTCCTATTAGCTTCCAATAACTTTGCAGCTCAGTCCTTTAAAGAACTAGGCTATACGGTTGATTATCAGACAGCGCCTGGTAGGCATGAATGGTACTATTGGGATAAGCAGTTAGAAGTGGTTTTGTCTTGGCTTCCAATTGATTTTCAATTAGAAGAACGTTTGTCTTAATAGAAGATGAATAGAAGATGTGATGCAATAATTATGATGATACTACAAGGAATTAAAATTGAGCGCTCCTTTGCAGGGGAAGCGCTCTTTGAAAATATCAATTTGCAGGTGGACGAACGAGATCGGATTGCCATTGTAGGGAAAAATGGTGCTGGTAAGTCAACCTTGCTCAAAATCTTAGTCGGTGAGGAAGCGCCGACTAGTGGGGAAATGATACGTAAGAAAGATTTGTCCCTGTCTTATCTGGCGCAAAATAGCCGTTTTGAATCAGAAAATACTATTTATGAGGAAATGCTACAGGTCTTTTCTGGGCTTCGCCAGATTGAAAAACGCTTGCGGGATATGGAAATTCAAATGGGGGAATTGGTAGGCTTAGAATTGGATCAGTTAATTCAAGCCTATGATCATTTGTCAGAAGAATTTCGCCTAGCGGGCGGTTTTACCTATGAGGCAGATATTCACGCTATTTTAAACGGCTTTAAGTTTGACGAGTCCATGTGGCAGATGAAGATTTCAGCCCTATCAGGTGGACAAAACACCCGCCTGTCTTTGGCTAAAATGTTGTTAGAAAAGCCAGAATTATTGGTTCTTGATGAGCCAACTAACCACCTGGATATTGAAACGATTGCCTGGCTGGAAAACTATCTTGTTCATTACAAGGGGGCGCTTATTATTGTTAGCCATGACCGCTATTTCTTAGACAAGGTTACAACGATTACGCTTGATTTGACTGCGACTTCTCTGGAGCGCTATGTAGGGAATTATTCGACCTTTGTTGCATTAAAAGAACAAAAGTTGTTGACCGAATGGCAAAACTATGAAAAGCAGCAAAAAGAGATTGCTAAGTTGGAGGATTTTGTCCAGAAGAATATTGTCCGAGCTTCCACTACCAAGAGGGCTCAAGCAAGGCGTAAGCAACTGGAGAAAATGGAGCGATTGGATAAGCCGAGCTTGGAGCAAAAATCTGCTAAGATGACTTTCCATTCGAACAAGTCCTCTGGGAATATTGTTCTTACAGTCGAGCAGGCTGCAGTGGGCTACAATGGTGAGGTTCTCTCGGAACCGATTCACATTGACCAGCGGAAGCTTGATGCTATTGCTATTGTAGGTCCTAACGGTATCGGAAAAACGACCCTTTTAAAATCGATTATTGGTCAGCTACCTTTTATCAAAGGTGAAGCGAGATTTGGTGCCAATGTTGAAGTTGGTTACTATGACCAGACCCAGTCTGTCTTGACCCCCTCTCATTCTGTTTTAGAAGAACTGTGGTCTGCGTTTCCAACAATTCCTGAAGTGGAGATCCGTAGCCGTTTGGGAGCCTTTCTCTTTTCAGGTGATGATGTCAAAAAATCAATTTCTATGCTTTCTGGTGGAGAAAAAGCGCGGGTTTTGTTGGCAAAACTGTCTATGGAAAACAATAATTTTCTAATTCTGGATGAGCCGACCAACCATTTGGATATTGATAGCAAGGAAGTCTTGGAAAATGCTTTGATTCAGTACGATGGAACCCTACTGTTCGTCAGTCATGACCGCTATTTTATCAATCGGGTAGCAACCAAGGTTCTCGAACTATCCGAGACAGGCAGTACTCTTTATTTAGGGGATTACGATTATTATTTGGAGAAAAAAGCTGAGCAATCAGCAAGTGTAGAAGAGCCAAGAGACCTTGCAAAGACAATGAATTCGAGCGGAGCTAGCGATTATCAAGTGCAGAAAGAAAACCAAAAAGAGCAGCGAAAAATAGCCCGCCAAATTGAGCAGCTCGAAACTGAAATTG
This sequence comes from Streptococcus sp. LYSM12, assembly GCF_004569635.1. Classification (GTDB taxonomy): domain Bacteria; phylum Bacillota; class Bacilli; order Lactobacillales; family Streptococcaceae; genus Streptococcus. The sequence continues at coordinate 58,981 of NZ_SPOZ01000002.1, read as the reverse complement.
ACGATCTAGAAAATCGCTTAGCCCAGCTTCAAGAGGCGATGCTTGGGACCAATGATGTTGGTGAATTGACCGAACTCCAAAAGGAAATGGATACTTTAATGCACCAACAAGCTGATTTCATGCAGGAATGGGAGAACTTAACAGAGAAGCTTGAGATACTTGCTTCTGTATAACAGACTATGGTTTTTTTAGGGAAAAGGGAGGATATACATAGTTTAAGGAGCCTATCCGCTAATGGAGGCTCCTTTTAAAGTGTAAATATTTAGATATAGTCTTTTCGTTTATCTCTTAGTACTAGGCAAGGAGCTGCAGGCTGTACTGGAGTACGGCAAAGCGAGTGAACGAAGTCATAAAAGATAAACGAAATGACTATAATAGATAGAAAGCCTCCATCATCTCTTGACTATGGAGATTAGAGACTCAAAAGCAGGGGCTAAGACAAACCTAGCAGGCCCGAAATTGGAAAATGTGCGCACTCCAGTGAAGAGTTTCTTGAACATTGGCTACCCGTATATCTTGTGAAATTGAACCCGCCCTAAACTCTACGTAAAAAAGAGAAGCCTTTGCTAGACGAAACGTCTTCGCAAAGTTTCCTATTTTTACCTTGAGTTTTACGGGCTTTGTATCTTGCATAACTGAACTCGGGCTAAGAGCTGTGTAAAAAAGAGACGAAGCCGTTGCGAATTATGTTCGCTTACGGATACTTTTAGGAAGTAGGCTGAAAACCTCCACTGGAGCTTTTCACTCGTCAAATTTCCTATTTTCGCTTTGAGTTTTTAACGTGCTTTGTATCTTGATGTAATTGAACCCGCCCTAAACTCTGCGTAAAAAAGAGAAGCCTTTGCTAGACGAAACGTCTTCGCAAAGTTTCCTATTTTTACCTTGAGTTTTACGGACTTGGTATCTTGATGTAACTGAACCCGCCCTAAACTCTGCGTAAAAAAGAGAAGCCTTTGCTAGACGAAACGTCTTCGCAAAGTTTCCTATTTTTACCTTGAGTTTTACGGGCTTTGTATCTTGATGTAACTGAACTCGGGCTACAACTCTCTGACAAAACAGTCAAAAAATGACTATAAAAATCACAAGATAAATGTTGTATCTTAGCGGTAGCTAGCTGGCTCCTCCCTGCATTGCATTTGTGACGAGCCTAGGGGGCTCACGACGAAGTTACTTGCAACTTCTGTTCGACGCCTATTTTGTCTAGGAGTTGCTCCCACAGTCTAGGAATAGACTGTGGGAGATTGGAAATAAAACGAGTGAAACTCGCGTCGAACGCTCTCGTATCTTGCGTAACCGAACTCGAGCTACAACTCTCTGACAAAAAGAACAATCTCATTGCTTGCAAAGCAACCTGCTTCGATTGCCTATTTTGTCTAGGAGTTGCTCCCACAGTCTAGGAATAGACTGTGGGAGATTGGAAATAAAACGAGTGGAACTCGCGTCAAACGCTATCGTATCTTATATTAGTCTGAGCTTGAAACCTAGGAAGCAAGGCTCATTCAGTGGATGATTCTAAAAACGAAAGAGTGAGGATAATCGAGATTTTGAAATCACGATTGAACCCACTCTTTCGACTTTTGATAAGATATTAGTTGATGCTTTCGAGATCTTGTTTTGCCTGCTCTGCCGATACCCGTTTTTGATTTTCCAATTCTTTCTGAGCTTGCTTCAACTCAGCTTTGATTGCAAATTGCTTGCCCATACCAATCAGATTTGCGATAATGGCACCGAGTAAGACAGAGACCAGAATAAGAATAATTAAGGGAAGTTTAAAATATCCCAAGAGATAGCTGACCTTGACAGTTTCCATATTGGCAAGAGATAGGCCAGCAATCAGTAAAATCAAGAGCAAACTAGTGATGTAGTGCAATTTTGTTTTCATAGTATTCCCCTATTCTTCAAAACGAGCTTTACTTTTAACATCGCCATATTCTTCAGGAGTTTCGAGAGAAAGAACCTCTTCATAAGAAGGCAGAACGATATCCTGTCCATATTTATTGCGTAAGGCAGTTGTGACCAGACGGTAGGCTAAATGAGCATTACGGGAGAGGATAGGACCGTGGAAATAGCTCGCAAAGGTATTTTTATAGTGCATCCCCTCGCCTTTGTCTTCATTATTATTGCCATGTCCATAAACGATTTTTCCTAGCGGTTTTTGATTGTCTGCTAAGAAAGTGCGTCCCTGATGATTTTCAAAGCCATAGTAAGTTTCGTTGAATTCTTCATTATAAATTTTAATATCACCGATAAAGCGGTTATTGACCTGATTGAGCGTGTAATGACCGAGAATTCCTAGACCCTGAATTTTTCGTCCACCTGCTTCAATATAGTATTGCCCCAAGAGTTGGAAGCCACCACAGATTGCTAGCATGACCCCGCCATTTTCAATAAAGGCTGATAAACTTTCTTTTTTTGTAGGCAAATCTTTGGCGAGAATCGACTGCTCATAGTCCTGTCCACCTCCAAAAAAGGCAATATCATAGAAATTCTTGTCAAATTCATCTTTGAGGGACACGATATCAACTTGGATGCCTGCTCCTAGTTTCTCAGCGACATATTTGAGCATAAGAATGTTGCCATTATCACCATAGGTATTCATTAAATCTCCATAGAGATGGGCGATGTGGAGTTGATAGCGATAGTCCTTAGTTGGACTTAAAAGTGATGTATAGACCATCTTACCTCATCTCCTTTCCAACAATTTGGCGTTGCGCGAGAATGTCGCGAAGTTCCAGCATAGCAGTATAGGTTGCAAGAATATAGGTATGCTTGGTATCGTGTGTTTCAATCAATTCTAGAATCTTCGCAATTGACTGGTCTTGTGTCAGGTCATCTACAGGAGCACCAGCTACCCGCAAACGACGAGCAATTTCAGAAGCCCGAACCCCGCCTGCAAAGACATGCGAAATTTGCATCTGGGTAATTCGTTCAAAATCTGCGTCCCAAATCCAGCTGGTATCAATTCCGTCTGCATAGTTGGCATTGAGAAGAACAGCTAGGTTAAATTCGTAAGGAGCAATCTGAATCATTTCAAGAGCCTGTGTTGCACCGACTGGGTTTTTTATCAAGACTAGAGTGCAGTCCTTATCGCCAAGTTTGAACGTTTCTTGACGACCAAAAACGGCCTTACTCTTATCAAAACCAGCCTTGATAATCTCAGGAGAAAGCCCTAAAAATTCGGCGACACTTACTGCTGCAAGAGCATTGTAGATATTGTAGAGTCCACCGATGTTAATCTTGTATTCTTGCCCGTCAATGACAAAGGTTGAAGACACATGGGTAATCTCTTTGAGCGCTGTTAGCTTGTAGTCCAACTCGGGGCGCGCAAAACCACAAGACAGACAGATATAGCTACCGAGGTTGGCATAGGTATTCATCCTGTAGTTCAAAATCTGGTGGCAACGTGGACAGAGTACACCCTCGGTATTGTAATGGGCTAACTTTGGTAGATGTTCTTCAGTTGCAAATCCATAGTAGCAGATGGGATTTATAAGCGATGTTGAGTGAAAGAGTGGACTATCTCCATTTGCAAGAATTGTTGCATTTGGCACCTTAGATGCACCGTCAACAATCATCTGGTAGGTCGTGTAAATCTCACCATAGCGATCCATCTGATCTCGGAAGATATTCGTAAAGACAATGAGGCTAGGCTTAATGAATTCGGTCACCTTGGCAAGACTGGCTTCATCAATTTCCAGCACAGCAATTTTTTTGCCGTTTTTATGTTTCTTAGTTGATAAAAAGGTGGCTGTAATTCCCGTCAGCATATTAGCACCGCTGGTATTGGTTGTGACCGAACCAAAGGCTTCTTCTAAAATACCAACTGTCAAGGCCGTTGTTAGTGTTTTACCATTTGTTCCTGTAATGACAATGATTTCATAGTCTTTTGCGAGACTGTCTAAGATATGTTTGTCAAAATGTAGGGCAATTTTTCCCGGTAGAGTTGTTCCTCGACCTAATTTATTGAGAATGGTTTGGGAGGCTTTACCAGCCAGTACCCCTAAAATTGTATTTAGTTTCATCATAGGATTATTTTATCATAAAGCCAACGCTTTTTCTAGAATGGAAAACTATTCCGATTGGAAAAACGAGCCTAGAACCGATATGCTTATAAAGTGAAAGACACGAAAGGAGTGAGACAAGGTCATCATTTTAAAGTTTTAATTGTCTTCATTTAGGATTAGGCTAATACAAGATACGAGAGCGATTGACGCGAGTTTCACTCGTTTTATTTCCAACCTCCCACAGTCTATTCCTAGACTGTGGGAGCAACTCCTAGACAAAATAGGCGGTCGAACAGAAGTTGAAGTAACTTCGTCGTGAGACCCCTGCGAGGATAGCTAGGCTCGTCACAAATGCAATGCAGGGAGGAGCCAGCTAGCTACCGCTAAGACACAACATTTATCTTGTGATTTTTATAGTCATTTTTTGACTGTTTTGTCAGAGAGTTGTAGCTCGCGTTCAGTTACACAAGATACGAGAGCGATTGACGCGAGTTCCATTCGTTTTATTTCCAACCTCCCACAGTCTATTCCTAGACTGTTGGAGCAACTCCTAGACAAAATAGGCGGTCGAACAGAAGTTGAAGTAACTTCGTCGTGAGACCCCTGCGAGGATAGCTAGGCTCGTCACAAATGCAATGCAGGGAGGAGCCAGCTAGCTACCGCTAAGACACAACACTTATCTTGTGATTTTTATAGTCATTTTTTGACTGTTTTGTCAGAGAGTTGTAGCCCGAGTTCAGTTACATCAAGATACCAAGCCCGTTAAACTCAAGGTAAAAATAGGAAACTTTGCGAAGCCGTTTCGTCTAGCAAAGGCTTCTCTTTTTTACGCAGAGTTTAGGGCGGGTTCAGTTACACAAGATACCAAGCCCGTAAAACTCAAGGTAAAAATAGGAAACTTTGCGAAGCCGTTTCGTCTAGCAAGGGCTTCTCTTTTTTACGCAGAGTTTAGGGCGGGTTCAGTTACATCAAGATACCAAGCCCGTAAAAAACTCAAAGCGAAAATAGGAAATTTGACGAGTGAAAAACTCCAGTGGAGGTTTTCAGCCTACTTCCTAAAAGTATCCGTAAGCGAACATAATTCGCAACGGCTTCGTCTCTTTTTCGCACAGGGTTTAGGCGTGTTCAATTTCACAAGATATACGGGTTCCAATGTTTAAGAAACTTTCCGCTGGCTCCTCCTTGCTTTCTAGTTTTTAGTCCTTGGCTATTGATAGATAGATAGGAAATTGTTCAGATTCAGTTTCTTCTCATTAAGCTATCACAAACGTTTCACTTGGATAGTTGGTCAGTATCAACAGACGAATAGTAGAAGTTTCATATTTACACGTTTGATGGTTGTTTTGAATAGTCTTTTAGGAAAAATTGTTTCAAGTATGGTATAATAGGAATAGCAAGAAATAGAAAGTATGTGAAGTGGATGCTCAATTATAGTCAATTATTTGATGTGAATTACTGGTCGAGCCTGTTAGCCAGTCCTTGGACTGCCTTGATGCACCTGGTTGATATTACACTGGTTAGCTATCTCATCTATCGTTTTAGTAAGGCTCTAGCAGGTACTAAAATTATGACCTTAGTTCGCGGGGTCTTCCTCTTTTTATTCTTCCAGCTTATCGCAAGTTTATTAGGATTACAGACCATTTCTTGGTTGATGAATCAGGTCATTACCTACGGGGTCATCGCAGGTGTAGTGATTTTTGCACCTGAGATTAGGACCAGTTTAGAAAAGCTCGGGCGGACAACTCAATTATTTGCACGAATAGAATTAAGTTCAGAAGAAGCGCTCATTCAAGCTTTTATCAAGGCCGCTACTTACATGGCTCCTCGGAAAATTGGAGCCTTGGTTGCCGTTGAGAGAACTCAAACCTTGCGAGAATACTGCTCAACGGGCATTTCGCTTGATGCTGATATTTCAAGTGAGTTGCTAATCAATATTTTTATTCCCAATACGCCGCTTCATGACGGCGCAGTCATTATTCAAGAAGATAGGATTGCAGTATCTTGTGCTTATTTTCCATTGACAGAGAGCGCCGGGATTTCAAAGGAGTTTGGAACCAGGCATCGGGCAGCAATAGGTCTAGCAGAAGTGTCAGATGCTTTTGTCTTTATTATTTCAGAAGAAACAGGCAGCATCTCAGTAGCCTATGGTGGACTGTTCAAGCATGGTCTTAGTTTGGAAGAATTTGAAAGTGAACTTCGGATTATATTTACCCCTGATGACGTGAAAAAGAGAAGTTGGTTAGAACGTTTAGGAGGTACAAAAAATGCACAATAAACTAAAAAAAGTGGGACATTTACTCCTTTCAGCTTTTGTTGCTCTTGTATTATTCTTTTATGCGACTACAACCAACTATAAAAATTCGATTACAGCAGCAAATACGACCAAGAAAGTGACCGAGTCAGAAACCTATACACATACCATTACGAATGTACCGATTGCTGTCAAGTACGATAATGCAAACTACTTTATATCCGGTTTTTCACCCACGGTGACGGTATCTTTGACCGCTTCAAACCGAGTGATTTTACAAAGGGAAACGGATGAAGCAACGCGGACATTTGAGGTGATAGCAGATTTAAATGGTGCAACAAATGGGACCCATGCAGTTGAGTTGGTTGCTTCCAACTTACCAACAGGTGCTAAGGCAAAGTTAGTTCCTGATACTGTGACCGTGAAAATTGGAAAAAAAGTTAGCAAGGCCTATGGAGTCCAAGGTATCATCACCAATAATCAACTGGCAGAAGGCTACAGTCTGGGAAAAGTTACTGTCAATGTGTCTTCTGTAAAAGTTACAACGGATGAGGATACTATGGCTCATATTGATCGTGTGGAAGCAGTAGTACCAGATGCTAGTAATTTAGATAGCAATTATAGTGGGACAGCAACTTTACAAGCTGTTGATAGTCAAGGAAATGTCTTGCCTGTTGTCTTGTCACAGGACGGAGCGACCTTACAAGCGACTATTACTAAAACTAAATAAGAAAGAGAGTGAGGAAGTGATGGGAAAATATTTTGGAACAGATGGTGTTCGTGGGGAAGCTAATAGTGAGCTGACACCAGAGTTAGCCTTTAAATTGGGGCGGTTTGGGGGCTATGTCCTCAGCCAACATGAAACTGATGTACCGCGCGTATTTGTCGGACGTGATACACGGATTTCAGGTCACATGTTAGAAGCTGCCTTGGTAGCTGGTCTTCTTTCAGCAGGAATCCATGTCTACAAATTGGGTGTGATTGCAACTCCTGGTGTAGCCTATCTTGTTCGAACTGAAAAAGCAAGTGCTGGTGTCATGATTTCAGCCAGCCACAATCCTGCTCAAGATAATGGGATTAAATTTTTTGCAGGAAATGGCTTTAAATTAGATGATGATTTGGAAGCAGAGATTGAAGCTTTGCTTGATGCTGAAGAAGATACCTTATTGCGCCCTTCCGCACAAGGCCTGGGAGATGTGGTGGATTATCCAGAGGGACTGCGTAAATACCAGCAATTCCTTGTTTCAACTGGTTGTGACTTGGGGGGAATGAAAGTAGCCTTGGATACAGCAAATGGTTCAGCCAGCACATCGGCTCGTCAAGTGTTTGCAGATTTGGGGGCACGATTAACTGTTATGGCTGAAAATCCAGATGGTTTGAATATCAACGAGGGTGTGGGTTCTACCCATCCGGAAGTCTTACAAGAATTAGTTAAAGAAACTGAAAGTCAAATCGGACTTGCTTTTGATGGTGATAGTGATCGCCTGATTGCCGTTGATGAAAAAGGTGACCTGGTTGATGGCGATCGTATTATGTATATCATCGGGAAATACTTGGCAGACCGTGGGTTACTTGCGCAAAACACAATTGTCACAACCGTTATGTCTAATCTAGGTTTCCATAAGGCCTTGGACCGAGAGGGCATTGACAAAGCAGTGACAGCTGTTGGAGACCGTTACGTGGTCGAAGAAATGCGCAAATTAGGTTATAATGTAGGTGGTGAGCAATCAGGTCATGTTATCTTGATGGATTATAATACTACAGGAGACGGCCAGTTAACCGCTGTTCAGTTGACTAAAATTATGAAAGAAACTGGTAAAACCCTATCTGAATTGGCTAGCGAAGTGACCATCTATCCACAAAAATTGGTGAATATTCGTGTGGAAAATAGCATGAAAGATAAGGCTATGGAAGTTGAAGCGATTGCAGCAATTATTGCAGAAATGGAGGCTGAAATGGCTGGTAATGGCCGTATACTTGTTCGTCCAAGTGGAACAGAGCCTCTCTTACGCATCATGGCAGAAGCGCCGACAGATGCAGAAGTAGACTATTACGTAGACACCATTGCTGATGTGGTGCGTGCAACGATTGGATTGGAGTAAGAGAGTGATATTTTTTAGTATCTATAGAAAACAGCTAGATAGTAAAGTCCGTAAAGAATTGAAAAAAGGGTTGCTTGCAAAGGAAGAGGTTCGTGAAATTGCAGAAAGTCTACTTCAAGAATTGAAACAGGATCAGCAGACAGAAGACTTACGGACGAAACGTTTAAGAATAGGAATACCTATTTTATTTGGCTTATTCGTTCTGATGAATATTGCCTCAGCTATCAGAACAGGGAGTGTTTCCGTTATCCATCTCGTGCTTCTGGGATTCCTATTTGTCGGAATTTGGTATGCTTTCTGGTGGCTTAAAATGGCTTATTTGAGGGAATTTGTAGCAATCACTCGTACATATTATCCAGAGATTTCTGCTGAGTATGCAGATAAATTTTTCACAAAACATTGACTAAAAGGGTGGGAAACCGCCCTTTCTTATGAGGAAATTAGATGAGTATTTTAAAAGTAAACAATTTAAGCCATGGATTTGGAGACCGTGCGATTTTTGAAAATGTCTCTTTTCGTCTGCTAAAGGGAGAACACATTGGCTTGGTAGGGGCAAATGGCGAGGGAAAATCAACCTTTATGTCTATCGTGACAGGGCAGCTGCTACCAGATGAAGGGAAAGTGGAATGGTCGCGCTATGTCACAGCAGGTTATTTGGACCAGCATGCCAAATTGGAAAAGGGACAATCTGTCCGCGATGTTTTGCGAACAGCCTTTGATGAACTGTTTAAGACCGAAGAGCGCATCAACGAGATTTATCTGTCTATGGCAGATGAGGGGGCAGACATGGATGCCCTTATGGAAGAAGTGGGAGAACTTCAAGATCGTTTGGAAAGCCGTGATTTTTATACCTTGGATGCCAAGATTGACGAAATAGCTCGTGCATTAGGTGTCATGGATTTTGGTATGGATAGCGATGTGACCGAGTTGTCAGGTGGTCAGCGGACCAAGATTTTACTAGCCAAGCTCTTGCTTGAAAAGCCAGATATTTTGCTACTTGATGAGCCGACGAACTACCTTGATGCTGAACATATCGAATGGCTCAAGCGCTACTTACAGAGCTATGAAAATGCTTTTGTTCTCATCTCCCATGATATTCCTTTCTTGAATGATGTCATTAACATCGTCTATCATATGGAAAATCAGCAGTTGACCCGTTATACAGGCAACTATCATCAATTTCAAGAGGTTCATGCCATGAAGCGTGCTCAACTAGAAGCAGCTTATGAACGTCAACAAAAAGAAATTGCGGATTTAAAAGACTTTGTCAACCGTAACAAGGCACGGGTGGCAACTCGGAATATGGCCATGTCTCGCCAGAAAAAGCTAGATAAAATGGAAATCATTGAACTACAGGCCGAAAAATCAAAGCCCTCCTTTGATTTTAAAATGGCTAGAACTCCGAGTCGCTTTATCTTCCAAACTAAGGATTTGGAAATTGGTTATGACCGCATTCTCAATCGCAAGCCCTTGAATCTTACCTTTGAGCGCAATAAGAAGATTGCGATTATCGGAGCTAACGGGATTGGAAAATCAACTCTGCTGAAAAGTCTACTCGGCTTGATTCCATCTTTGGGGGGCAAAGTCGAGCAGGGAGAGTATTTAGAAATTGGCTACTTTGAGCAGGAAGTGGCTGGTGGTAATCGAAAGACACCACTTGAAGCTGTCTGGGATGCCTTTCCTGCTCTTAATCAAGCGGAAATTCGTGCAGCCTTGGCGCGTTGTGGCTTGAGTTCAAAGCATATCGAAAGTCAGATTCAGGTCTTGTCAGGAGGAGAGCAGGCTAAGGTACGATTTTGCCTTTTGATGAATCGGGAGAACAACGTTTTAATCTTAGATGAGCCGACCAACCACTTAGATGTCGATGCCAAGGATGAATTGAAGCGTGCTCTTCAAGCTTATAAAGGTTCAATCCTCATGGTTTGTCACGAGCCGGATTTCTATCAAGGCTGGGTGGACGATATCTGGGATTTCAATGAACTGTAATGATGTGTAGTCGTGAAATAGAAGCATTTAGTATATGGAAGTAAAAAGGTTAGGAAGATCATCGTAAAATTGTCTTCCTAACCTTTTTGAATGAACTATTTCTTGAACTGGAGATACTATAGTCTTTTAGTGCTAGGCAAGGAGCTGCAGGCTGTACTGGAGTATGGCAAAGCGAGTTAACGAAGTACTAAAAGATAAACGAAATGACTATCTAATCAATTACAGCTTGTTTTCAAGTGTAGTGGTACATTGATACTCAGTAAAAATCAACCAGATCTATCTGCTGATGATTTAGGGAGAGCTGTCGGTTTTTGAAAATGTTCAAATTGGTAGTCAGGAAGTGCTCCTTGGACCAGCTATCCCCTACATTTTCCCTGCCTTTTCCTTGCCAAATATATGAAATCTCTTTCATTTTGTGATAGAATAGTATCAATTCATACATGAAAAGGAGAAACAGATGATAATTGATTTTAAGGCGGAAGTGGAAAAGCGTCGTGAAGATTTGTTGGCTGATTTGTTCAGTTTGCTCGCCATCAATTCTGAGCGTAATGACAGTTTAGCAGATGCGGAGCATCCATTTGGCCCCGGCCCTGTCAAAGCTCTTCACAAATTTTTGGAAATAGCAGAGCGTGACGGCTATCCAACCAAAAATGTAGATAATTATGCAGGACATTTTGAATATGGTGACGGTGAGGAAGTGCTCGGTATCTTTGCCCATATGGATGTGGTACCAGCAGGAAGTGGTTGGGACACTGACCCTTACACACCGACTATCAAAGAGGGAAGACTCTATGCGCGTGGTTCCAGCGATGATAAGGGACCAACCATGGCTTGCTATTACGGTCTCAAGATTATCAAGGAATTGGGGCTACCGATTTCAAAGAAAGTCCGCTTTGTCGTAGGGACAGACGAAGAGTCTGGCTGGCAAGATATGGAGTATTATTTCGAGCATAGCGGTGTCAAAGAGCCAGATTTTGGCTTTTCACCAGATGCTGAATTTCCGATTATTAACGGAGAAAAAGGAAATATCACCGAGTATCTCCATTTTGCTGGGGAAAATAGTGGACTAGCTCGCCTGCATAGCTTTGCAGGTGGCTTACGTGAAAACATGGTGCCGGAATCTGCAACAGCTCTCGTATCGGGAGACTTACCAGATCTTTCAGATAAGTTAGCTGCCTTTGCAGTAGAGCATAAAGTGACCTTTGAATTCACAGAAGAAGACGGCAAATCAAAAGTGACCATCATCGGAAAGTCAGCCCATGGGGCATCTCCGCAGTCCGGTGTCAACGGTGCGACCTACCTTGCTCGATTTTTGAACCAATTTGACTTTGTGGGACCAGCTAAGGATTACCTTGCTGTTGCAGGTGAGATTTTGTTTGAAGACCATAAGGGCGAAGCACTTGGTGTTGCCCACACAGATGAAAAAATGGGACCTTTGACCATGAATGCAGGTGTCTTCCGCTTTGATGAAACAGCAGCAGATAATACTATCGCGCTCAATTTCCGTTATCCAAAGGGGACTACTCCGGAAGAAATTCAGGCAATCCTGAAGAAGCTCCCGGTAGTGGATGTGTCCTTGTCAGAACATGGTCATACACCGCACTATGTGCCGATGGAAGATCCACTTGTTGCGACTTTACTGGATGTCTACGAGCGTCAAACAGGCTTGCGAGGTCACGAACAAGTTATCGGTGGTGGCACCTTTGGTCGTCTCTTGAAACGCGGTGTTGCCTATGGAGCGATGTTCCCAGGCTATACCGATACCATGCACCAAGCCAATGAATTTGCAGATGTTGAAGATTTGATGCGAGCAGCAGCTATCTATGCAGAAGCTATTTATGAATTAGTGAAATAGGTAGTTGTGAAACAGAGTTGATGAGAGCTGGACCCTAGGTCCAGTTCCTTTTGTAAAGGGGAGATTTATGCCAAGTCTAGCGAATATACGAGCAGCAATCATGGATGATCCTGCCAATCAAGTTTATACGAAACAGGGGATTAAACCCTTATTTCAGGCAGATTGTCAGGCTAAAATTCTGCTTGTCGGTCAAGCTCCAGGATTGAAAGCCCAAGAGCGCCAGCTACTATTTGCAGATCCTAGTGGCGATAACTTGCGGGCATGGTTGGGGGTCAATAAAGCTACTTTTTACAATCCCCGCCAGATAGCTATCTTGCCCATGGATTTTTACTACCCAGGAAGAGGGAAGTCAGGGGATGTACCACCAAGAAAAGACTTTGCAGCTAAGTGGCATCCCCAGATTTTAGATAATATGCCCCAGCTGGAGCTGGTTCTATTGATTGGTCAGTATGCCCAAGACCATTATTTGAAAGAGAAGAAGAGGCGAACCTTAACGGCAACGGTTCGTTCCTATAAGGAGTACTTACCACAGTTCTTTCCTCTGGTCCATCCCTCTCCACGTAATAATATCTGGCAGGCCAGAAATCCTTGGTTTAAAGAGGAGCTAGTACCCGCCCTTCAAAAAATTGTTAAGAAGATGCTTTCCGACTATGAAAACTCTTACAATAGTGAAGAAAAAATGATATACTAAAGCTATAAAGCTATAAAGCTATAAAGCTATAAAGCTAGAAAGGGGGCTTTGTTATGCTCACTACCTATATCATCGGTGTTTCTATCTTACTAGTGATTATCCTGTTTATTTTTGGCTATGTATCTGCTAAGCCCAATGAAGCGATTGTGATAACTGGCTTAGGAAAGCCACGTACCTTGATTGGTCGTTCAGGATTTATGATTCCATTTTTAGAAAAACGCTCTTATATTAGTATTGAGCAGTTTTCGACAGATGTTCAAACGACTGATTTTGTACCGACGTTAGATTTTATTAATGTGAAAGCTGACGCGGTTGTAAAAGTAAAAGTTGGGGTATCTGATACTCTCTTAAACGCAGCAGCCCAGAATTTCTTGAACTGGAAAACAGCAGATATTTCTTCCTCTATCCAGGATGTTTTAGAGGGAAATCTTCGGGAAATTATCGGTCAAATGGAGTTGCGTGATATGGTCAATAATCGCCAAGCATTTGCTGAAAAAGTACAGTCAAATGCGGCACCTGACCTAGCAAAAATGGGGCTTGAAATCATCGCCTTTACTGTCCAATCTTTTACTGATGATAATGATGTCATCAAAAATCTTGGGATTGATAATATTGTTACCATTCAAAAAGATGCAGCAAATGCTCGCGCTAAAGCAGAGCGCGAACAAGCTGAAGTGCGTGCCCGTGAAGACCAAGCTGCCAACGAAGCGCGTGTTGCAGCAGATTTGGAAATTGCTAAGAAGAAAAATGAATTGGCTATCGAGCAAGCCAATCTAAAACGACAATCAGATGTGCAATTAGCCCAGGCAAATGCCGCCTATGGAATAGAGGAACAAGCCCAACGGAAAGAAATCGAACGTGCAACAGCAGATGCTAACATTGTTAAACAACAAAAAGAAGCAGAAGTAAAAGCTGAAGAAGTAAAAGTCCGTGAGCAAGAGTTATCTGCAACCATTCGTAAACAAGCTGAAGCTGAAAAATACGCTCGTCAACAGGCTGCCGAAGCAGATTTGATTGAACGTCAACGTAAGGCGGAGGCAGAGTTGTATGAAACGCAGCGTGAAGCTGAAGCACAAAAAGCGAGAGCTGAAGCCTCTAAATATGCAGCAGAACAAGAAGCAGCAGGGATTGAGGCTAAAGGTCGTGCCGAAGCTGAGGCCATTCGCTTGAAATTAGAAGCCGAAGCCAATGGTCTAAGCAAAAAAGCGGATGCTATGGCCAAGTTTACTGATGCAGCTGTCACAGAAATGGTGGTCAATGTCCTACCACAAATTGCTAAAAATATCGCTGCACCGCTTGAAAAAGTGGATAAGATTACGATGTACGGTGAAGGTAATGCTTCTAAAATGGTGGGCGATCTCATGACAACGATGGATAAGACAACAGAGGGGTTAGGCATCAATGTGCGTGATTTGATTACAGCGACGCTGACAGGACGTGCTATGTCCAATGGACTTGCTACGGTACAGGAAACAAAGTCGATGAACGATATTCATTCTACTATCCCGGTTGAAGCTGACGAGGAAATAGTGGCAGAGAAGACAGCAACTAATCACCCAACAACTGAGCCAGCTAAGGATATGGCAACACCGTCTGTTTCAAACGCGGAAGAAGCAACACAAAAGACGGTTGAAGAAAATCAAACTATGGGACATAGGACAAGGACAGTAACTGACGATATAAAAAGAGATTTTACTTACCGTTTAGGTGGTGAAGAGAAAGGCAAGGAGTAATAGCCAAAGTAAAGGGTTGTAAACTTCGCCTTTTTGGTAGAAAAATTTTCAAGGAGGTCTTTCGTATGAAGAAAGCCGTACGATGGCTTATCGGATTGTTACTACTGCTCCCCCTTATGTTACTGTTGCCGATTTCTTCCGTATATGCCCAAGTCCCTAACAGACCACGGGAATCAACGGTGTTAGATGAAACTAACTCCTTATCACCGGAAACGATTCAAGCGATTGATAGGGAAAATCGGGCTTGGAAAGCAACGAATGAACAGCTTCAAGTTGGGGTCTACATGACTACTCAACTCACAGGTGATATCGAATCCCTAGCTAATGAAGTGTTTCGAAAATGGCAGGTTGGTTTTGCAGGGAGTAACAATGGTGTATTAGTTGTCATTGCTTTAGAAGACCGCAAGTTTCGGATTGAAACCTCAGATAGGGCAGCAACTGTGCTGACAGATGTCACCTCGAGGCGGATTTTAGAAAGTGCACGTCACTTTTTCAGAAAGGATGACTACAACGGCGGTGTTCGCTATATCGTGGATGCTATTGGAGATGCCTTTTATGGTACAGATAGAGCTCAAGCACGTATGGATGAATTGGAGGAAGAACAGGATGAAGATAATCCAGCCTATTTCTTGCTTCCCGTGTTTATTGTTGTGGTTGTCATGATACTCATCTCGAAAGGTGGCGGTCGTGGTGGCAGAGGTGGTCGTGGCGGTGATCGCGATATCCTGTTGTGGCTGTTGCTCAATAGTTTTGGTAACTCCAATAATCACTCTCACTCCTCCGATTCTTCAGGATTTGGTGGTGGTGGCTGGTCTGGAGGCGGCGGCGGTGGTGGCGGTGCCTCATCTGGTTGGTAAGAAAAAGAAAGGAAAAAATAATGAATAAAAAACTACTCTATATTCTCATCCCTGTTTTAGCGATTGTTTTTATCGCGATGGGGGCCATTGGACAATACAATGGTCTCGTTGATAGTTATGCTGAGGTTGAAAATGCCCAGTCGAATGTTGATACTCAGTTGCAACGTCGTTATGATTTAATTCCAAATGTTGTAGCTTCTGTCAAAGGTGCTATGGAACATGAAACAGAAGTCTTTACAGCAATAGCTGATGCGCGTGCGAAAATTGGCTCTAGCAAGCAAGGATCTGCCGAGTACAAGGAGGGGCAAAGTGAGCTTGATTCAGCAGTTTCTCGTCTCTTAGTTCTAACAGAAAATTATCCTCAACTCAATTCTAACCAGCAAGTATCCGACTTAATTACAGAACTAGAAGGAACAGAGAATCGTCTCTTAGTTGCACGTAAGGATTACAATACTATTGCGACAGCTTACAATAAAAAAATCAAACGATTCCCAACCAGCATTTATGCAGGTATCTTCGGCTATGAAAAAGTTGACTTATTCCAAGCGACATCTGAGGCTACAACAACTGTCCCAAGTGTCAATTTGGGAGATAAATAGGGCAAATCAAGCACTTCGATTACTAGTGATAGTCGAGGTGTTTTTTGACGCTTTAAAATTCAATTTTCATTTTCAATACAGATTGTAAAGTGGTATACTGTAATGGAAAACGTTTTAAAAGGAGTATGGTCATGGTAAATTTGAAAGAACAGGTTGGTCTGAAAGCGGCAGAATTTGTGACAGACGGGATGATTGTTGGGCTTGGAACAGGTTCAACTGCCTACTATTTTGTGCAAGAGTTAGGTCGGCGTGTTCAAGAAGAAGGGCTTTCAATAGTTGGCGTTACAACTTCCAATGCGACAGCTGAGCACGCGGCAACTCTCGGTATTCCCCTAAAATCAATCGATGAAGTTCCTTATGTGGATATTACGGTCGATGGAGCTGATGAAGTGGATGGTACTTTTAATGGGATTAAAGGTGGTGGTGCTGCCCTTCTCATGGAAAAAATTGTAGCAGTAAACAGCAAAGATTGTATTTGGATTGTTGATGAGTCGAAAGTTGTTGACACTTTGGGGGCTTTCAAATTACCAGTTGAAGTGGTTCAATATGGTGCTGAGAACCTATTTAGAGCTTTTGAGGAAAAAGGCTATCGTCCAAGTTTCCGTATGAAAGATGGTGAAAAACTTGTGACAGATATGCAAAACTATATCATTGATTTAGACTTAAAAGAGATTGCGGATGCGGAAGCTCTAGCCAATGAATTAGACCATACTGTTGGGGTGGTAGAACATGGCCTCTTCATCCAACTAGTATCAACAGTCATTGTAGGCTATCCAGATGGTCCACGCTTGCTTGAAAAAGGTTAAGGGGCGTCAAGCATTTTTGTGCTATAATAGAGATAATCATTCATGATAAAGGAGAAAAGAGATGGCAAGATTTAAACGGATGCACGTTATTGTACTAGATTCTGTAGGGATTGGTGCAGCGCCTGATGCAGATCAATTTTTCAATGCAGGTGAGCCAGATACGACCTCAGATACACTGGGACATATCTCAGAAACGGCGGGTCTGGCTGTGCCAAACATGGCTAAAATCGGACTTGGAAATATCGAACGAGATACACCGCTTAAAACGGTTGCAGTTGAAGAAAATCCCACAGGCTATGTAACAAAATTAGAAGAGGTATCGCGTGGAAAGGACACCATGACGGGCCATTGGGAACTTATGGGACTAAATATCACAGATCCATTTGACACATTTTGGAACGGTTTTCCAGAAGAGCTTCTCCAGAAAATTGAAGAATTTTCAGGGAGAAAAATCATTCGCGAGGCCAACAAACCTTATTCTGGAACAGCGGTTATTGATGATTTTGGTCCACGACAAATGGAGACAGGTGAGTTGATTGTCTACACGTCTGCAGACCCAGTCCTCCAAATTGCAGCCCATGAGGAAATCATTCCGTTAGAAGAGCTTTATAGGATTTGCGAATACGCGCGTTCAATTACCCTTGAGCGCCCCTCTTTACTAGGGCGTATCATCGCGCGTCCCTACGTCGGAACACCCGGTCATTTTTCGCGAACGGCTAATCGTCATGACTATGCTGTTTCTCCCTTTGCCCCAACTGTTCTAGATAACTTGAAAGCAGCAGGTATTGATACCTACGGAGTGGGAAAAATCAATGATATCTTTAATGGTGCAGGAATTTCCCATGATATGGGACACAACAAATCCAACAACCACGGTGTGGACAACTTTATCAAGGTTCTGCAAAATGAAGACTTTATTGAGGGCTTGTCTTTCACCAACCTAGTTGACTTTGACGCAGTCTATGGACATCGCCGCGATACGGCGGGTTACCGCGACTGTCTGGAAGAATTTGATGCACGCCTGCCAGAAATTATTGAGAATCTTCGTGAGGATGACCTCCTCATGATTACAGCAGACCATGGAAATGATCCGACCTATGTCGGAACAGATCACACGCGTGAGTATGTGCCCCTACTCATCTTTGGAAAGTCACTAAAAGGCGCTGGTCATCTTCCAATTGGACACTTTGCAGATATTTCAGCAACCATTGCTGATAACTTTGGTGTTGAAAAGAGTCAGATTGGAAATAGCTTCTTAAAGAATTTGGTGTAGGAGATAACAGAATAGGTTTCAAAGCTGCCCTTATAGCAGAAATTGAAAGGCGATTACTGCTTTTTATTGGAGAATGTTCAGCTGTTGCTGAGTAAGAAAAAATTGGCTTTTTGATGGAGATTGTAGTTTAGCTCAGATGATTGCTTATCAATTAGGCTAGATGAAAGTTTTACAAAGCTGAGATTGTGAGGAACAGTCCGGGCTTGAAGTGGTCATACCACATTCAGATTTTAAATGAAAACAGCTTAACGGACTGTATCAGACATTTTATGCAGATGTTGCTGGTTTATCTTTGTGCGAACTGATAGCTCAGTTTCAAGAGCAAGTTAAGGGGGGATAGTCCTTTCGTTTATCTTTTATTACTTCGTTCACTCGTCTTGCTGTACTCCAGTACTACCTGCGACTCGTTTCCTAGTACTAAAAATAAACGAAACGACTATAGTCCAGCAGGTGAAGGTCTACACAGATGGAGCGTTATTTCAGTCTGGGAGCAGAAAGTGGGCGGGTTCAACACCTAGTAAGGCCAGTTTGAAAATGGATTCATATCAATATTGTTGCACCATTTACTAACTTTCGAACGAAGATTCGTAAATGGAAGAAAGCGAAATTTTAACATGTTTAGATACTTAGAATGAAACCTATGGTCTGAAAAGGTTATGAATTAGAGTTATGTTGATATCAATATCTATTTAAACATCACCCTAACTTTGATTGTATAAGCGTAGCGTTGTAACATGATAATCTGCTTCAAACATCAATTTCTTCTGTCATTACCTTATCTTGCCGAATGGAATATCCGTTCTACTTTGGGTTTGTTGCCTAGTTAAAAATTGATTTTATAGAGTATAAGGAGAATAAAATAACATGTCATTAATGGGGAAAATTCAAGAAACAAAGAGTTTTTTGGAAGCAAAAGGTCTTACAGCGCCAGAATTTGGTTTGATTTTGGGCTCAGGCTTAGGAGAGTTAGCAGATGAAGTGGAAAATGCCATTGTCATTGACTATGTGGACATTCCAAACTGGGGAACATCAACTGTTGTGGGACATGCTGGAAAATTAGTCTATGGAGACTTGGCTGGTAAGAAAGTCTTAGCCCTTCAAGGACGTTTCCACTACTATGAGGGAAATCCAATGGAAGTTGTGACGTTTCCGGTTCGTGTGATGAAAGCGCTTGGCTGTCACAGCATCATTGTGACCAATGCAGCAGGAGGAATCAGCTATGGTCCTGGTACTCTTATGATCATCAACGATCATATCAATATGATTGGGACCAATCCATTGATAGGTGAAAACTTGGACGAATTTGGTCCGCGTTTCCCAGATATGTCAGATGCTTATAGCAAGGACTATCGTGTGAAAGCAAAAGAAATTGCAGGCAGCATTGGTATCGAGGTAGAAGAGGGTGCCTATCTTGGCGTATCTGGTCCAAGCTATGAAACACCAGCAGAAATTCGTGCCTATAAAACCATGGGAGCAGATGCGGTCGGTATGTCAACGGTACCAGAGGTTATTGTTGCTGTGCATTCAGGTATGAAAGTTCTAGGCATCTCAGCTATTACTAACTATGCAGCAGGCTTTCAAAGTTCACTGAATCACGAAGAAGTAGTCGAAGTGACCACGCGTATCAAAGAAGATTTCAAGGGCTTAGTCAAGGCAATCTTGGCAGGATTATAAGAGGAGAGAAAGATGTCTATACATATTGGAGCAAAGTTTGGCGAGATTGCGGATAAGATTTTATTGCCAGGGGATCCCTTACGGGCAACATTCATCGCAGAAAACTTTTTAGAAGATGCAGTGCTGTTCAACGAAATTCGTGGTATGTACGGTTATACTGGAACCTATAAAGGGGAGTGTGTTAGCGTTATGGGAACTGGTATGGGAATGCCGTCCATTTCAATTTATGTACGTGAGTTGATTGTGGATTATGGTGTAAAGCGGTTGATTCGTGTAGGGACAGCAGGTTCACTCAATCCTGATGTGCATGTCCGTGAATTGGTCCTAGCACAAGCAGCAGCAACGAACTCAAATATCATTCGTAACGATTGGCCCATGTACGATTTTCCTCAGATTGCAAGTTTCAATTTGCTGGACAAGGCTTATCATATTGCTAAGGATTTGAAGATGACAACGCATGTCGGCTCTGTCTTGTCAACAGATGTATTTTATTCCAACTTCTTTGAACAAAACGTAAAATTAGGTACTATGGGGGTCCATGCTGTTGAAATGGAAGCTGCAGCACTTTACTACCTTGCTGCGCAGTATGGTGTAGAGGCACTTGGGATTATGACGATTTCTGATAGCTTGGTCAATCCTGATGAGGATACAACAGCAGAAGAACGCCAAACAACGTTTACAGACATGATGAAGGTGGGCTTAGAAACTCTTATTTCAGAATAATATTTTTTGAAATTCAAACTGCCTCAAGATACAAAGCCTGTGAAAAACTCACGGTAAAAATAGGCAGGCGAACAGAAGCTTCTATTCCATATTGCTCGACAGCCTGGGTGTTGATGCCTCAATGAGGCTCACTAGGTTCATTACAAATGAGGTGTAGTGAAGAACCGGCTAGTTACCGCCCATAAAACAAGCAACAGCATTCTAGTCAATGTACACCATAATATTTTTGTCGTTGAGTTTGGGCATGTTTTCATAAGTGCTTCAAACGAATGGTTCAAAATGTCTTACTTTGGTGTTAATAGAATAGAGGAAAAAACAGTCTACTGGACTGTTTTTTATCATGCCAAAGGTAAGAAATTAAAATTTCCGAACCGTTATTGATACAGTTATTTCGTTTATTGCTTCGTTAACTCGTTTAGCCTATTCTAGTACAGCCTGCAGCTCGTTGCCTAGTACTAAAAGCAAACTAAAAGACTATGAAGCAAACTTTGATAGAGGTATGCCTATAGAAAACGCTTTTATCTTTTATAGTCATTTCGTTTATATTTTTATTCCTTCGTTCACTCGTCTTGCTGTACCATTGAGAAAAGTTACACTTTTCTTATCTGTCACTTGAAATAGTTATCAACTATTTCAACTACCTGCGACTCCTTGCCTAGTACTAAAAATAAACGAAACGGCTATAGAAAATAGCAACCATTACAATTCAGATAAGGTATGTGTCATTCTAAAAACTTCTGTGTATCTGTTCGGTTTTTTTAGGTCAGGTTATTGCCTTTTGAGATAAAATATAGTATAATATAATAGAAAGCGTTTCCAAAAAAATTGGAAAACTTGCATATGTATTTCTATCTAAAATGAAAACAGAGGAGTTGACAGAATCATGATTAACTTACAAAATTTTGTACAAACCATGTATGCAAAGCGGATTGAGGATTGCTCGGATCAGGAATTGTACTATGCTTTGCTTGCTTTTACCAAGCAGCGTAGCGAGGCTAAATGTACCAACGATCAAAAGAAAAAGGTTTACTATATTTCAGCTGAGTTTTTGATTGGAAAGCTCTTGTCTAACAATCTCATTAATTTAGGCTTGTATGATGAGGTGAAAGATCAGTTAGCAGAAGCTGGGAAGGACTTGATTACAATTGAAGAAGTGGAAATGGAGCCCTCTCTAGGAAATGGAGGTCTGGGTCGTCTGGCAGCTTGCTTTCTGGATTCCATTGCGAGCCTTGGTTTGAATGGAGATGGTGTCGGTCTTAATTACCATTTTGGTCTGTTCCGTCAGCTATTTCAGTATCACCAGCAGTCAGCTGTGCCGAATGAATGGATCACTCCACGTTCTTGGTTGACAGAATCGCCGATTTCTTATCAAGTACCATTTGCCTACTTTACCTTAACATCAAAACTCTATGATATTGATGTGCCAGGTTATCAGACAGAAAAGAAAAATCGTCTACGCCTTTTTGACTTAGCTTCTGTTGATGACAATATCATTGATGATGGAATTGACTTTGATATGGATGATATTTTCCGTAATCTGACTCTTTTCCTCTATCCTGATGATTCAACGGATCAAGGAAAAATTTTACGGATTTTCCAACAGTATTTCATGGTATCAAATGCTGCACAATTGTTAATTGATGAAGCCGTCGCTAAAGGTTCTAACCTCCACGATTTGGCAGATTATGCTGTTGTGCAAATCAATGATACACATCCGTCGCTTGTTATCCCAGAATTGATTCGTCTTTTGGAACTTCGTGGTATTTCTTTTGATGAGGCGGTAGAGATTGTTAAGAGCATGACAGCTTACACTAACCATACAATCTTGTCTGAAGCCTTGGAAAAATGGCCACTGGACTTCTTGAATAAGGTTGTTCCACATTTGGTACCGTTTATTGAAGAATTGGATCGCCGTGCTAAAATCATTGAGAACAATCCAGCAGTCAACATCATTGACGAACACGGTCGTGTCCACATGGCGCATATGGATATTCACTATGGTTATTCTATCAATGGGGTTGCAGCGCTTCATACTGAGATTTTGAAGACATCAGAGCTCAAGGCTTTCTATGAATTATACCCTGATAAATTTAATAATAAGACCAATGGCATTACCTTCCGTCGCTGGCTTTTACATGCTAATCCACGTTTAGCGCATTATTTGGATGACTTGATTGGCCGTGATTATCATCGCCATGCAGAGGGGTTAGAAGACTTACTTGCGCATAAAGACGATGTGGATTTTAAGCAGAGCTTAGAAAAGATAAAACGCCATAACAAGCGTAAATTGCAACGCCATATTGCCAAAACACAAGGAGTTGAGGTAAATCCAGACTCAATCTTTGATGTGCAGATTAAGCGGATGCACGAATATAAAAGACAACAGATGAATATCTTGTATGTGATTTATAAGTATTTGGACATCAAGGCAGGAAATATCCCAGCACGTCCATTGACTGTTTTCTTCGGTGGAAAAGCAGCGCCAGCCTACACGATTGCTCAGGATATTATTCATTTGATTTTGGTCTTGTCACAAGTGATTCAGCATGATCCTGAAGTCAGCCCACATTTGCAACTGGTCATGATTGAAAATTACAACGTCACTGAGGCAAGTTTCATCATTCCAGCAGCTGATATTTCAGAGCAAATTTCTCTGGCTTCCAAAGAAGCATCTGGGACAGGAAATATGAAATTTATGCTCAATGGTGCCTTGACAATCGGTACAGATGATGGTGCCAATGTAGAAATTCATGAACTAGTTGGTGATGAGAATATCTATATATTTGGTCAAGATAGTCAGACAGTCATTGCTCATTATGTACAGGGGACCTATCATCCATATAGCTTTTATGAGAGAGAAGCCATTCGTCCGCTGATTGATTTTATCACAAGTGACATCGTTCGTCAGGCTGGGGGAATTGATGAGCGCTTGTGGCGATTGCAAGACAATCTTAAACACAGTGACCACTTTATGACCCTGCTTGACTTGGAAGAATACATTGTAACCAAGGAACGGATGTTAGCAGACTATGAAGATCGCGATGCTTGGTTAGAAAAAGTCATTATCAACATTGCTAAAGCTGGGTTCTTCTCAAGTGACCGCACGATTGAGCAATACAATGACGATATTTGGCATTTGGAGAAATAAAAAGGTCCAGTGGACCTTTTTATCTAGCCTACGAGGTCCGATGCCCTTTTTATCCAGCCTACACGGTTCGGTGGACTTTTTTATCTAGCCTACGAGGTTTGGTAGAATTTTTATCCAGCCTACAAGGTCCGATGCCCTTTTTATCTAGCCTACAAGGCCCAGTGGACTTTTTATCTAGTGTCCACTAATTAGAACAGCGTACGGTGTAGCGCTTAGTGTCTATTAATTGGAACATTGTCCAATGCAGTGGTCCTATGTATATCTAAGGGTATCTTATTCTTTATCAGTTGTTTTGTCGCACCAGTGTTCGTTTAAGAAACGAAACGCTGTATTTTTCTACCAACATTAGTATACAAGCGATTGTAAATAGCAGTGTTATATCTTTTTTAGAGAAGGAATCTCTTTTCTTTGTGGTATAATAGCTTCATGATAAAAAGACCGACTTCAGCCTATATTCATATTCCTTTTTGTACTCAGATTTGCTACTACTGTGATTTTTCAAAGGTATTTATTAAGAATCAGCCGGTTGATGAGTATTTAGCAGCTCTTATGGAGGAGGTGCGCTTCTATGACTTACCTCCATTAAAAACGCTCTATATTGGTGGTGGAACACCATCGGCCTTATCTGCAACACAATTAGAGTATTTGTTGACCAATCTGGAACAGCTGCTTGATTTATCACAGGTAGAAGAATTTACCATTGAGGCTAATCCTGGAGATTTGACAGAGGATAAAATTGCTGTTTTACAGAGCTCCAAGTGCAACCGAGTCTCGCTTGGCGTGCAGACTTTTGATGATAGGATGCTTAAAAAAATTGGTCGTTCTCACAATCAAACTCAAATTTATGAAACGATTAGTGCCTTGAAAGCTACTGGCTTCCAGAATATTTCCATCGATTTGATCTATGCTTTGCCTGGTCAAACTATGGAACAGGTCAAAGATAATGTGGCGCGTGCCTTGGCGCTTAATATTCCCCATATGAGCCTTTATAGCTTGATTTTGGAGAACCACACGGTCTTTATGAACCGGCAGCGTCGTGGTCATCTACACCTACCGAACGAAGATGTCGAGTCAGATATGTTCGAATACATCCTACAAGAGTTGGAAAGAAATGGCTTTGAACACTATGAAATTTCTAATTTTACTAAGCCGGGCTTTGAAAGTAAGCACAATCTCATGTATTGGGATAATGAAGAATATTTTGGTCTAGGAGCGGGAGCTTCTGGCTATCTGGGTGGTATGCGTTATCGGAATCGGGGACCTATTCAGCATTATCTAAAATCTATTCGGGAAAAAGGTCATGCGAGACTTCATGAAGAGTATCTATCGCAGACAGAGAAAATGGAAGAAGAAATGTTTTTGGGATTGCGGAAGAAAGCAGGCGTTTCCATTGATAATTTTGAAACAAAATTTGAAACATCCTTTAAAAAATGTTACGGTCAGGTAGTAGCGGAGTTGAAGAATGAAGGTCTTATTCAGGAAGAAAATGGCTTTATCCGAATGACCCAAAAAGGTCTTTTTCTAGGAGATACTGTTGCAGAACGATTTATAGTAGAAGAAGGATAATGGGACTAGGTTATCAAGAAACACTTACTCTGTCATTTGATATGGTAGATGTTAGGCAAGAATTAAAAATTCCTAGCTTTTTAGCCTATTGTCTAGCTTTGTCTAATCGCCAGTCGGAGCTTTTGGGTCGCGGAGAAAAGGAAATATTTGAACAGTATGGGCTCGTTTGGGTAGTGACCGACTACGAAGCGGACATCAGCCATCTACCGCGCTATCAGGAAACGATTACGATTGAGACGGAAGCGAGTTCTTATAATACATTTTTCTGCTATCGGACTTTTCGTATTTATGATGTAAAAGGAAACCTGCTCATCAAGATTTTTGCTTATTTTGTCTTGATTGATTTTGAAACAAGAAAAGTTCGGCCAATTCCAGAGGAATTGATTGCTCCCTATCAAGCTGAAAAAGTAAAAAAAGTGGCGCGGACTCCGAAATATGGTATCCTAGAAGAAGCCACTGAGCAAGAGCGAGAGGTGAGGTATTTTGATATTGATCTCAATGGGCATGTCAATAATAGCAAGTATCTTGAATGGATGTACGAGAGTTTAGATTATGAATTTCTCAGCACTCACCGACCAACTTATTTTCAACTTAAATATATTAAAGAAGTGGTGCCAGAGGCTTTAGTGACGACAAAGGTTGTGCGGAAAGAAGATAGTAGCCAGCATGAGATTTGGTCTAACGGCCAGCTTAATGCCCAAGGAATGATGAAGTGGAGAATACGAGATGACAGCAGAAACTAATTGGCTCAAATGGGCTGTTCGTCTGCAAGCATTGGCGCAGACAGGGCTTGCTTATGGTAAGGATATCTACGACATCGAACGCTTTGAAGAAATCCGCCAGATAGCAGCGGAAATGCTAGTTGAACCGTCAGGCTTTCCTTTGGAGAAAGTGGAGAATTTGTTTTGTAATGAATCAGGCTATCAAACTCCAAAACTAGATACAAGAGCAGCTATTATAGAAGACCAAAAAATTTTGTTAGTTCAGGAAAATGATGGCTTGTGGTCCTTACCTGGTGGTTGGTGCGATGTTGAACAGTCAACCAAGGAAAATACAATCAAGGAAGTGCGTGAAGAAGCAGGACTTAATGTAGAAGTCGTGAGATTGGTAGCGGTTTTGGACAAGGCGAAAAGCAATCCTAGTCGCTCAGCGCATCATGTAACTAAGGTGTTTTATTTATGCCAGTCGCTTGGTGGACAATTTCAAGTCAATTCAGAAACCGTTGCGAGTGCCTATTTTCCCTTGGATGATTTACCAGCACTTGCTTTAGGAAAAAATACAGCAGATCAGATTGCCCTTTGCTTTGAAGCTCATCAAGCTGAGCATTGGGAAACGCGATTTGAATAAGGAGACAAGATGACCTATACAGGATATTTGATTGATTTGGATGGGACAATTTATAAAGGACGAGACCGTATTCCGGCAGGGGAGCGCTTTGTTCATGCCTTGCAGGAGCGCAATCTTCCTTATCTCTTTGTCACCAATAATACAACCCGTCGACCAGAAGTGATTCAGACCATGTTACGGGAAGAGTTCAACATTGAAACTCCGATTGATACCATTTATACAGCCAGTCTTGCAACAGTTGATTACATGAATCAAGTAGGAAAGGCAAAGACAGCCTATGTGATTGGAGAAGAGGGGCTCAAATCTGCTATTTTTGAAGCAGGTTATGTGGAAGAACTAGACAATCCTGCCTATGTTGTGGTAGGACTTGACACCGATTTAACCTATGAAAAATTGACCATTGCAACCTTGGCCATTCAAAAAGGAGCAGTCTTTATTGGTACCAATCCTGATCTGAATATTCCAACCGAGCGCGGCTTATTACCTGGAGCAGGTTCCTTGATTGCCTTGTTGGAGGCAGCAACACGGGAAAAGGTGACCTTTATCGGCAAGCCCCAAGCGATTATAATGGACAATGCTCTTGCTCTTTTGGGAACTGAGAGGGGAGAAACCCTTATGGTTGGTGACAATTATTTGACAGATATTCGGGCAGGGATTGACAATGGCTTTCCAACCCTTCTTGTCTTGACAGGATTTACCAAACCTGAAGAGGTAGGAACCCTCCCAGTATCGCCTACCCATGTACTTAATAACCTAGATGAATGGTGCTTTGATGAAAGCTAAAGGTTCCTTAGTTGCTAGTCTTCTTTTTCTCTTGTCGGCAGCCATTATAGTCACAATCTGCTTGGTTTGGATGTTTTATCCTTTGGAAATTCAGTGGCTGGGTTTAGAAAAAATTGTTTATATGAAAGCTGCAGATATCCGTTATAATTTTAATATCCTTTTGCGTTATCTGACCCTGCCTTGGGAACAGAGGTTATCTATGGCTAATTTTCGTTCCTCAGCAAGTGGCTTACGCCATTTTCAGCAAGTCAAGTGGCTTTTCCACCTTGCTCAGGTCATTTTTCTGATGAGCTTGCCAGGGTTCCTATATTTTTGGAAGAAAATTGTCAAAAAAGGTTACGGTAATTTGTATCAATCTTCCCTTATCACAGCTGCTGCTTTGCCACTCTTGATTGCTATATTTGGAATGAGTGTTGGGTTTGATAGCTTTTTCACCCTCTTTCATCAAGTTCTGTTTGCAGGTGATAGTAGCTGGCTTTTTAATCCTAATACTGATCCGGTTATCTATATTTTGCCCGCGGAATTTTTCCTACATTGTTTCTTGCTTTTCTTTGTCTTATATGAGGGATTGTGTCTCGGTATGATACTGGTTTGCAATTCTAAGAGAAAGATAGGATAAACATAGAAGGAGTCTTATAGCCAGGGTTAGCTGCGGCGTACAATGCTCCAGCTTGGTAAAAAGAGCAGGAAAAGTTTAGCTGTCATGGATATTGCCTGCCTCAACTGTATATGCTAAAGCCCAACCATGTTTATCACAGACCACCTAAGCAGAGTAAGCAAAGCCTCTCCCTTATGAAACCAGACACTCTCAAGGTCAGAGGTTGAGAATTTCTTTTCCTTAACCTTGCTTTTTATGGTAGGCTTTAGCCACTTTTTTTTGTGTTTTTTGCTAAAAAACGATTATTCTATCCACTTGACGGAGGAAAAGATTTTCTGATACAAGTTGGTCTAGGGTGTAGAAGCCAATTTGGTTACGATTATCATCTGGATTTTCCTTGTGAAACATAGAATACCTCACAAACTCTTTTTCTGTTATTATATTCCTAAAACTAAAAATAGACAAAGTTCTTAGAAACTAGTTGCTAAGGACTTTGTCTTCAGTTTGAGAGAATCGATTTATCGATTCTCTTTTTTATGCACGTATTCTATAAAACGGAACATGTTATCTCAGCTCTAGCTGTTTATAATATGACCATTTTGGGGATAGATGCTTCTAGCGGTGAAACTTTTTTTACGTTGGTAAGAGGTAGTGATTTTAAACAATATTGAAATCGAGCTCATGCTCAAAAACATATATATAATTGCCTTTGATATACTAAGTATATCAAAGGTTTGACTATTAGTCAAACCTTATAACTAACAGTTTATATAAAGTTGAAGTCTATTTTCTTTTAGTAATAGATATTGTTCTGAGAAAGATAAGAGCTTTGTTTTATATACTGTGAGTGTTTGTGAAAGAGAGGTGATTAGCTATTCCATAAAACTGCAAGAAACAATTATTTAATTGAAAAATAAAAAAAGGAGGAGAAACAAAAAGTTAGAAGTAAATTTAAAACATGCAAAATGGCAAAAGATATTCATGATAGTTGTTATGAACTTTGCGATTGATACTTATATAATTTTGAAGGAGTTTAGCAATGAATTATCATTATGGAGGAAAAGAAAAGTCTCTTTTAAAAGAGGATAAAAAACAATTTAAATACGGTTTGAAAAAGATTGGAACAAGACTTGTTTCATGTATTATTGGATGCGCAATCATTTTGGGGAGTATCAACAGTGTACAGGCAGAGTCAAGAACAGAAATAGAGCATTCTGATACTGTTCGAAATGTCGCGTCAGCTTCAAACGTATCGGAGTGGAAGCCAGATACTTTTGAAGATGGTAGTGATGCAGTAGTCATTTCAGAAAGTGGGTATTCAAAAATTAGTGCGGTTGGTTGGCAATCTGCCATAGCTGATCCGAACTATACTGAAAATACGGATAATAAATTTGGTTGGTCAGCAAAACCTGGAGGAAATTCAAATTATGCAGATGAACTAATCCGTGTAAAAGGTACTCTAAATGCGGATAAAACCAGTATACACTGGAAAGTAGTTATCAAAGGTACAAATAGTGGTGATTATAAGGGTGTAATGAGAGATTTTTACCGTCCTTATTATCTAATCAGTACTTCACGAGGATTGGGGAAACCTGAGAATTGGAAAGTTTCCAATTCAACCCATCCTTTAACTAGCTATCCCGCTGATTTTGATAAGATGAAGAGTGGCTCTAGAACTACCTATATTGGTTCTCCAACAGAGGTAAGATTTCCAGATGGAGTGACTCGTGAATTTAATATTTTTGGAGTTAATGGCTATCCTGTGAAAGAGTGGGCAGGAGGTTATCGCTTAGGAGTTACTGGTCCAAACCGCGAGGATAGTTCTAATTATAATATAGAAAAATATATGTATTATTCTAGCTACATGTTACAAGATTGGATGTACTCAGCAAGTATACAAGATTCAACTCGTGTTTATGAATTTGATACAAAAATACTACCAAATGAAGTTCACTTTTTAGGAAAAGACACTCCTAATGTTTCCAGTGAATTTGGTAAATGGATGGGCTGGGGTCAAGGTTTTAGAAAGGATGTAGATTTTACTGATAAAGTCTGGATAACAGTAGGTGCGACCTCCCGAGAAGCAACAGGACCTGCTGCTACAAAACCAAATGGTACAGGAATATATAACTTTAGTAAAATTGCTACTATTGATATCTCACGTACAGATGCGGACAAACATGACCCACAAGGTAGAACGCAGACTGTTAATATGGGCGATACGCCAGCCCCCGCCAATTCTCTAGAGTCTGTGCCAGCCGGTAGCCAAGTTAGCTACAAGACCCCTGTTGATACCAGTACCCCAGGCGACCAGTCTACAACAGTTGTCGTGACTTACCCAGATGGCTCCACTGATGAAATCCCCGTAACTATCACTATTGTAGATTCCCGTTCAGACGCAGATAAGCATGCCCCACAAGGTAGAGCGCAGACCGTCACTATGGGCGACACGCCAGATGCAGCTAACTCTCTGGATAATTTACCAGCCGGTAGCCAAGTTAGTTATAAGACTCCTGTTGATACCAGTACCCCAGGCGACCAAGCTACAACGGTTGTTGTGACTTATCCAGATGGCTCCACTGATGAAATTCCTGTGACGATAATCATTGTAGATTCCCGTTCAGACGCAGATAAACATGACCCACAAGGTAGAGTGCAGACCGTCACTATGGGCGACACGCCAGCCCCCGCCAATTCTCTAGAGTCTGTGCCAGCCGGCAGCCAAGTAGCTTACAAGACTCCGGTTGATACCAGTACCCCAGGCGACCAGTCTACAACAGTTGTCGTGACTTACCCAGATGGTTCAACTGATGAAATCCCCGTAACTATCACTATTGTAGATCCCCGTTCAGACGCAGATAAGCATGCCCCACAAGGTAGAGCGCAGATCGTTACTATGGGCGACACGCCAGCCCCCGCCAATTCTCTAGATAGTGTGCCAGCCGGTAGTCAAGTTAGCTACAAGACCCCTGTTGATACCAGCACTCCAGGTGACCAGTCTACAACGGTTGTCGTGACTTACCCAGATGGTTCAACTGATGAAATTCCTGTGACGATAACCATTGTAGATCCCCGTTCAGATGCAGATAAGCATGATCCCCGCGTCACAAAACAAACGGTTAATATGGGTGATACGCCAGATCCATCTCATTTTCTAGATACTGTGCCAGCCGGTAGCCAAGTTAGCTACAAGACCCCAGTTGATACCAGTACCCCAGGCGACCAAGCTACAACAGTTGTCGTGA
Organism: Streptococcus sp. LYSM12; assembly: GCF_004569635.1. Taxonomy (GTDB): domain Bacteria; phylum Bacillota; class Bacilli; order Lactobacillales; family Streptococcaceae; genus Streptococcus. Next base: position 27,740 of record NZ_SPOZ01000002.1, on the reverse strand, counting down.
CTTACCCAGATGGTTCAACTGATGAAATCCCTGTAACGATAACCATTGTAGATCCCCGTTCAGATGCAGATAAACACGCCCCACAAGGTAGAGTGCAGACTGTCACTATGGGAGCAGCCCCCGACCCAGCTAGTTCTCTGGATAATTTACCAGCCGGTAGCCAAGTAGCTTACAAGACCCCAGTTGATACCAGTACCCCAGGCGACCAGTCTACAACAGTTGTCGTGACTTACCCAGATGGTTCAACCGATGAAATCCCTGTGACGATAACCATTGTAGATCCCCGTTCGGATGCAGATAAACACGACCCACAAGGTAGAGCACAGACTGTCAATATGGGTGATACGCCAGCCCCCGCCAATTCTCTAGAGTCTGTGCCAGCCGGTAGCCAAGTAGCTTACAAGACTCCGGTTGATACCAGCACTCCAGGTGACCAGGCTACAGTAGTTGTCGTGACTTATCCAGATGGTTCAATTGATGAAATCCCTGTAACTATCACTATTGTAGATTCCCGTTCGGATGCAGATAAGCATGACCCTCGTGTCACGAAACAAACGGTTAATATGGGCGACATCCCAGCCCCAGCCAATTCTTTAGATAGTGTGCCAGCCGGTAGTCAGGTTAGCTATAAGACTCCAGTTGATACCAGTACTCCAGGCGACCATACTACAACGGTTGTCGTGACTTACCCAGATGGTTCAATCGATGAAATCCCTGTGACGATAACCATTGTAGATCCCCGTTCGGATGCAGATAAGCATGACCCTCGTGTCACGAAACAAACGGTTAATATGGGCGATACCCCAGACCCAGCCAATTCTCTAGATACTGTGCCAGCAGGTAGCCAAGTTAGCTACAAGACCCCTGTTGATACCAGTACCCCAGGTGACCAGGCTATAACGGTTGTCGTAACTTACCCAGATGGTTCAACTGATGAAATCCCCGTAACCATTACCATTGTAGATTCTCGTTCAGATGCAGATAAACATGGCCCACAAGGTAGCGCACAGACCGTCACTATGGGAGCAGCCCCCGACCCAGCTAGTTCTCTGGCTAATTTACCAGCCGGCAGCCAAGTTAGCTACAAGACCCCTGTTGATACCAGTATCCCAGGTGACAAGGTTACAACGGTTGTCGTGACTTACCCAGATGGCTCCACTGATGAAATCCCCGTAACCATTACTATTGTAGATTCCCGTTCAGACGCAGATAAACACGACCCACAAGGTAGAGTGCAGGCCGTCACTATGGGAGCTGTCCCAGTCCCCGCTAACTCTCTGGCTAATCTACCAGTCGGTAGCCAAGTTAGTTACAAAACCCCTGTTGATACCGGTATCCCAGGTGACCAGGCTACAACGGTTGTCGTGACTTACCCAGATGGTTCAACTGATGAAATCCCCGTAACCATTACCATTGTAGATCCCCGTTCTGATAGGGAAAAACATGCCTCACGTGGTACTGCTCAAGTACGGAAATTGCCACAAACAGGTGATTTAATGAGCCCATTAGGAGTGTTAGGAATGTTACTAGTTGGTATAAGTGCTTTTCTTACCTTGGTACATAAAGTACGCGACAATACCCAAAAACGAAGTAAATGTTAACCTTGTAAAGTAACAATGAGGGAGTGATAATAAATACCTCCCTTATTGTTATAGTGGAGGAAGAAATGAAAAAACGAGATTATTTGTTTATCTCATTATGTGGAATAGTGGCAATCGCCTGTTTTCAGAGGCAGCCCATAGTTGCTAAGGAAAACACAAAAATACCATTAACATTGGATACGGCAACGCTCATTTCTGAAGGGAAAATACGTTTGGAGGATGGGAGAGTGGATTCTCTTTTATACAGGGGAAAAGTTCTATCTCCAGATGAGGATGATGATGGGGACGGGCTAGTAAACAGTGCAGAGATTTATACCTATTTGAAAAATGGGAAACAATATTATGGTTATAATAGTCATCCATTACTTTATGATACAGACGGTGATGGAGTATCTGATAAGGAAGATACTCAGGTACTTATGTGGAATGTAACGTTAAGAGATATGGTTATATTTATGGAATTAGTATATCGTAATGATGATTATATTGATAAGGTTTTAGATGAAAGCAGTGAATTGACAGAATTATATGATAATCGCTTGGAATACTCCATGATGCATAATGAACTCTCGCATTTTTGGAAAGTGAAAGAAATATATCATATGGACGAAGGATTTGATGCTGTTTTATTTGAAACTAAAAGTAATTATCCATACTTGGAGGATGGAACGGTACAAGTATTAGGAATACGAGGAACGAAAGGAATAACAGATGTAGATGATGATTTAGCTATATTTATGGGGAGAAATCCAGGACAAGCTAATAGTTTAGAAACGCTTTTAAAACAATACGATACAAATCCCAATATCAATAATCTTTATGTTACAGGTCATTCTTTAGGAGGGTATTTGGCTCAACGTGGAGTGATTGAAGCAAATAATAAAGGATATACTTGGTATAAAAAAGCGTACACTTTCAATGCGCCTAAAATTAAGGGAAATTTATTTAACCCGTGGCTGAATACATTGGCTGACGAAGGAAATGAGCTCATGAGACAAGGAAAAAGTGTGCATTATATTGTTGATAACGATAGAACTAGTAACATGGTAGGAACATTTGAAGGAGCGATAAGTGTTGGAAGTTCCTCAAATGGGCATGGCTCTAGAACGTACTTTGAAAAATTTATCAATGAATTGCCAGAATTTTCAACTGGAAAGCGATCGACAGTAGATGGAATGGGCTATCAAGAAGCGGTACTCAAAGATTTGAATTTCAATGAAGCGGTGACAGATAGTCAAGTTTATACGGATATTATCGTGACCTCTGAAGAAATTATGGAGGGAGATAGTGTCGATTTTATGGATAATCTTAGTGGAATACCAAGTGATACTCTCAAAGAAGATATGACAGATTATACAGCTATAGATTTGAACAAGGCTGGAAACTATACTGGAAAAATTCGCATTATTTTTTCGGATCAGAGTGAAACAGAGTTTGATATTCCCATTATTGTTAGCGCGAAAGGCTCTCCTATAGAAGCAGAAAAGTATACTCCTCAAATACCAAGGGATAAGGTGGCAGTAGCAGACCTGAAAAATCTTTCATCAGAGGAAAAGCAAGTACTTATTGAATCCATGAGTAAAGTAAATATGGGATACTTACCTGCTGATGTTCGCTATAGAATTGAGTCTGAAGTGGGATTGATTGTTATTTATGCAGATCAATCAGAAGATATTATCACCTTGGAGCAACTGGTGATAGAGAAAAAGGAAGCTTCGGATAGTCCAACAGATATAGGAACAACAGCTTTTGGGGTCGAGGAGATTCCAGGCATTCTATCAGAGAATATTTTGACCGAAGATGTGTATCAAGGAGAACCGATTATTTTAGAAGATAATATTCAAAATTTACCAAAAGGGAGCAGTGTTGACATACTAGAAGCAGTTAGTAGTGAGAGAATAGGCAGGTTTGAAGCAAAGGTAAAAGTGACATTTGAGAATAAGGCAAGTCGTATCTTGACGGTACCAGTTATTGTAAAGGCGCGCACTCCTCAAGGGCAAGGAAACAAAGAGACACCTAAAGCAGAGTGGAAAATAGAAACCAAGATAGAAACGTTGACCACCTCCGTTCCCTATAATAGGGTTCAAGAAGAAAATCCTTATCTACTCAAGGGAGTAGAACAAGTTAAAGTAGTTGGTAAAGAGGGACTTGAAACGATTACATATGAAGTGACTTATGCCAACGGTAAAGAGAAAGGGCGCAGAGAGGTAAGACGCGAGGTGACTACTCCGGCGGTTGATGAAGTGATTGAGATAGGAACAAAGAAAGTTATTTCAGATGCAAAGGTAGAAGTTAAGATAGAAACGCTAACCACCTCTATTCCCTATAACAGGGTTCAAGAAGAAAATCCTTATCTACTCAAGGGAGTAGAACAAGTTAAAGTAGCTGGTAAGGAGGGACTTGAAACGATTACATATGAAGTGACTTATGCCGACGGTAAAGAGACAGGACGCAGCGAGGTAAGACGCGAGGTGACTACTCCGGTGGTTGATGAAGTGATTGAAATAGGAAGCAAAAAGCTGGTTTCAAATCATTCAAAGCATGTACCTTTACCTCAAGCATATCCACAGAATCAACTGACAAATTCACAACTACCTAGAACAGGCGGAAGTATTGGTAAAACAGGACTTGTTTCAGGAGTGCTTACCCTTGGTTTAGCATTTTTATCGTTTAGTGGTAAGTGTAAGAAAATAGGATGAATTATACTTTTGGAGGTATCCTAAATGAAAGAAGTATCATTCATGAATTATTACAAAAGCAGGACATTTATTTGTAAACAGTGTCATCAAATGGTTGCTACAATAGAGGGAGCTTTTGATAGACGAACTCAATTTTGTAGTGGGCTATGTTCAAGACGCTATTGGCGTCATCCTAGTAAGTATAAGAAGATGTAGTAACTTTTGTATTGATTTAACTGGTATTGAATTGCATCTTGTCAATTAATAGAGAACTACTGAAAGATTAGGCAATGGTTTTGTTCTTCATGCCAAGAGGGCAAGACCATTGTTGATTTTAAAATAGGATATGGTGATACCGAGTAAAGCCAATAGAGTTTGGTTAGCTTGATGTAGATACGGTTCTGATGAGAGGTAATAAAGCAATGATTGTCAGAGGCAGAATCTGTAAAAAATTCAGCAACATTTTCCCCATTTTTGATTTTTAATCAGAAATATTAGTTCTTTTACAAAAACTTACCACAAACAATTTTGGGAAATATCTTGACAAAATTGCAATATCGCAGTATAATGAAATGGATTTTGAAATTGAGGGGAGTGAAAATAATGTCAAAAACAGTTGTGCGCAAGAACGAATCACTTGATGATGCTCTTCGTCGTTTCAAACGTGCGGTTACCAAAGCTGGTACTCTTCAAGAAACACGCAAACGTGAATTCTATGAAAAACCATCTGTAAAACGTAAACGCAAATCAGAAGCAGCTCGTAAGCGTAAAAAATTCTAATAGTTAAAAAACAGCTTTCAGGCTGTTTTTTCTGCCTTATCTATGCATGTATAAAGGAGTTTTTATGAGTGTTTTAGTAACAGGTGGTGCAGGCTACATTGGTAGTCATACTGTGGTTGAATTGTTGAAACTAGGAAAAGAAGTCGTGATTGTTGATAATTTATCCAATTCAAGTCTATCAGTCCTAGATAGAATCAAAAAAATAACAGGGAAGACCCCGGCATTCTATGAATTGGATGTGGCGGATAAGGAGGGGCTTAGATCTGTATTTGAAAAAGAAGAGATTGATGCTGCCATTCATTTTGCTGGCTATAAAGCAGTTGGTGAGTCAGTTGAAAAACCTGTCATGTACTACGAAAATAATATTATGACTACCTTGGCTTTAGTAGAAGTGATGGCAGAGTTCGGAGTGAAGAAAGTGGTCTTTAGTTCTAGTGCGACTGTTTATGGTCTTCACAATCCTTCTCCGCTGGTTGAGACCATGCCGACTAGTGCGACCAATCCATATGGCTATACCAAAGTCATGTTGGAGCAAATTCTTCGTGATGTCGAAGTAGCAGATTCTGAATGGAGTATTGCACTTCTTCGCTATTTCAATCCAATAGGGGCACATGAATCTGGTTTAATCGGTGAAGATCCTGCAGGTATTCCAAATAATTTAATGCCGTTTATCGCTCAAGTAGCTGTTGGAAAACGTCCTGAATTGAGCGTGTTTGGTAATGATTATGATACAGTAGATGGAACAGGTGTTCGTGACTATATTCATGTTGTTGATTTAGCGCTTGGCCATATAAAAGCCTTGGAAAAAATTTCAGATACTACAGGTACTTATACCTATAACCTCGGATCTGGTCAGGGAACGAGTGTACTAGAATTGATCCATGCTTTTGAAAAAGTGAATGCCGTAGCTGTACCATACAAGATTGTTGATCGTCGTCCTGGAGATGTGGCAACCTGTTTTGCTAATGCTGACAAGGCTCTTTCAGAACTCAACTGGAAAACAGAAAAGACGATTGAAGATATGTGTCGTGATACATGGAATTGGCAGTCTAAAAATCCGAATGGATATGAAAAATAATAAAACAGGGAGAAGTTGGAGAATCTAACTTCTTTTACAATGTATATTGGTGTCTTTATTGAAGTGTAATATATATTTTAAGAAATTAAGAAAGGAAGCTACCTCGAAACATCAAGTAACTGATTTGTTATGTGTGTTACTTCGTTCTTTTTCCCTGGTTGCTTGCTGAGGGACAGATGATGGGCATTTGCGTACTTATTCAGAGCTTACTAATGAGATATCGGAAGCACAAATGCAGATTGAACAATAGATAGAGGATGCAGAAGCGCATTAAGAGCCTTTATATTTATTAGAGAAATGATGGCATTACTAAATGGGGTATTTCCAAACGAAGTTAGGAGAGGAGATTGCTAAGATAGTGTTAAAATCATGCTACTGATTTAGTACGGATTAGAAGAAAATCCTGATTTAAAGTAAAATGAGATAGCATTAGGGACGATGTATATTGCAACAGGTAAGAGCAGTAGGACGCAGTGCTAGCTAGCTGGAGGAGGTTGTTCATACTTGTAAACTATCTGCTTCTTTCGTTGTTCAATCATCTTGCTGAACTCCAGTGTTACATTTGATATAGAGGAAGCTAGTTTTGCTATCCCTATCTCCAACTTTTCACAATTAAAAAGTGTGAAAGCTAGTTAGATGTTGATTTTTAGAGAGTATAATTATATAGAAAAAAAGACAGGTCAATCTGTCTTTTTAGCCATTATTTGTGTTTCAACAAATCGCGGATTTCAGCCAACAATTCTTCCTGACTTGGTCCAGCAGGGACTTCTTCAGCAACTTCTTCCTCTTTTTTCTTGAAACTTTGTGCCTTTTCCATTGCTTTCACGATGAAGAAAAGGACAGTCCCAACGATGACAAAGTTGATAACAGCACTCAAGAAGTTACCATAGGCAACACCGTTCCAGCTAAGTTCAGCAATCTTTTCTGCACCAGCAGCTTTCAAAGCTGGATTTAAGAAAAGTGGAGTGATAACATCGTTTACCAAAGATGTAATAATTGCACCAAATGCACCTGCGATGATGACACCGACTGCTAAGTCAACAACATTACCACGAAGTAAAAATGCTTTTAAATCTTTTAACATATCTCCAATATGTCCTTTCATAAAATTGATATCCCTTATTATATGATGAAATGATTTTTTTGACAAGTATTCTATCTTGAAAATTTTACAATTTTACATTTTTAGTATAAAATAGAACATGTTATAATAGCTAGTACCATGCACTAGAAGGAGGTGACTGTATGATTTCAAAAGAGAAAATCACTGAGATTAAACAGACAGTTAATATTGTCGATGTAATTGGTGAAGTCATCTCTCTGACCAAGGCAGGACGCAATTTTTTAGGTCTTTGTCCTTTCCATGGGGAAAAAACTCCCTCCTTTAACGTGGTTGAAGAGAAGCAATTTTTTCATTGTTTTGGATGTGGGAAGTCGGGCGATATTTTTAAATTTATTGAGGAGTACCGCGGGATATCCTTTCTCGATAGTGTGCAAGTAGTGGCTGATATGGCTGGTATTCAGTTAGAGCAGCAGAGAGTGGTGGCACAAGAACACCGGATACATCCGCATCAAGTGCTCTTTGATATTCATACCGAAGCTGGAAAGTTCTACAATGCCCTCTTGATGACGACAAAAATGGGGGAAGCAGCTAGAAGCTATCTATATCATCGTGGGCTGACGGATGAAATCATCAAACATTTTCAGCTCGGCTTAGCCCCGCAGGAGCAAGATTATCTTTATAAGCATTTATCTGCTAAGTTCGAGGAACAGGACTTGCTTGCTTCAGGTTTGTTTAACACTGCTGATAACAATCTTATCTATGATGCTTTTCAGAGCCGAATCATGTTTCCTTTGACTGATGAGTATGGTCGTATCTTAGCTTTTTCTGGTCGTATTTGGCAGCAACGTGATAATGAAAATAAGCAGTTGGCCAAATATAAGAATAGTAGGAGTACTGCTATTTTTAATAAAAGTTATGAACTCTATCACCTAGATCAAGCCAAGGCAGTCATGAAAAAGAGCCATGAAGTTTATCTCATGGAGGGGTTTATGGATGTTATTGCAGCGTATCGTGTTGGTATTGACAATGCGGTCGCCTCAATGGGAACAGCCTTGACCAGGGAGCATGTCCAGCATTTGGCCAAGTTTTGTAAAAAGGTGATTTTGACCTATGACGGAGACATGGCGGGACAGGCAGCAACAGCAAAGGCACTAGATGAATTGCACGATTTTCAAGTGGAAATTGTCAGTTTACCAGACAATTTGGATCCGGATGAATTTTTAAAAAAGCATTCTAAGGAAATGCTACATCAGGTCTTGACCAGCAGTCGGATTAGCGATGTGGAATTTTTAATTCAGTATCTCAAGCCTGCAAATCTTGATAATTTGCAGATGCAGATTGATTTTGTTGATCAAATTGCACCGATTATTGCTAAAAACAAGTCTATAACCGCTCAAAATTCGTATATCTATAAGGTGGCGGATGTATTGCCTGACTTTGACTATGGACAGGTAGAAGCAGCGGTCAATCGTCTGCGCTTGCATGACAGGGTGGAACGCAGTCAAATAGTGCAAGGTCAAGGAGAGATGAGAAGGCAGCCCATTATCGAATTACCTCAAAAAATAAGCTTGTCACGCCTGGTTCGGACGGAGAATCACTTGCTCAACCGTATGATGACCCACCCCTATATCTTAAACGATTATCGATTGAAAGAGGACTTTTTTTTCTTTACGCCAGAATTACAGATTTTGTTTGGCTTGTTAAAAGAACATGGGGAGATAACAGCCTATGACTTGGCGCAGCAGACGGAACAGGTACAACGGGCTTGGTATCAGGTCTTAGAGGAAAAAGTGCCAGAGGAGGTCGGTGATAGTGAGCTAGAAGAGCTAGAAAGGCGGCGTCAGCAGGAACAGCTGAAGCGAGAAAATCAGCAAAAGTCGCGTGTTATTAGGGAGCAAGTCCACATAGGTAATACCGAAGCAGCACTAGATGAATTGGCACAACTCATTGCACATAAAAGAAACATGGAGTAACTATGACAACAAAAAAAGATAAAAAACAAGAAGTAACCACTTTTGATGTTCAAGTTGCGGACTTTATTCGTAACCACAAAAAAGAGGGGACTGCAACAGATGATGCGATCAACGATCAATTGGTCATTCCCTTTACCCTTGATGCGGACGGGATAGATGACCTCTTGCAACGGATTCAAGATGCAGGGATTGCTATTATCGATAAGGAGGGTAACCCAAGTGCACGTGTTTTGCAAGTTGAAGAAGATCCTGAATTGACTGATGAAGAGTTACTCGGTAGCAATTCTGCTAAAGTGAATGACCCTGTGCGCATGTATTTGAAAGAGATTGGGGTTGTGCCCCTCCTGACTAATGAAGAAGAGCAAGAGTTGGCTCTTGCAGTAGAAGCGGGTGATCCAGAAGCTAAGCAACGTCTTGCAGAAGCCAATCTTCGTTTGGTTGTTTCAATCGCCAAACGTTATGTTGGTCGTGGTATGCAGTTCTTGGACTTGATTCAAGAAGGAAATATGGGCTTGATGAAGGCTGTTGATAAGTTTGATTATTCAAAAGGTTTCAAGTTTTCAACTTATGCGACTTGGTGGATTCGCCAAGCTATTACTCGTGCCATTGCTGACCAAGCTCGTACGATCCGAATTCCGGTTCACATGGTCGAAACGATCAATAAATTAGTTCGTGAACAGCGTAATTTGCTGCAAGAGCTAGGTCAAGACCCGACACCGGAACAAATCGCAGAGCGTATGGATATGACACCAGATAAGGTTCGTGAAATCTTGAAGATTGCCCAGGAGCCTGTTTCCCTTGAAACACCGATTGGTGAAGAAGATGATAGTCACCTTGGTGATTTTATCGAAGATGAAGTGATTGAAAATCCAGTGGATTACACCACGCGGGTCGTCTTGCGTGAACAATTAGATGAAGTGTTGGATACTCTTACAGACCGTGAGGAAAATGTCCTTCGTCTACGATTTGGACTCGATGATGGAAAAATGCGTACTCTAGAAGATGTTGGTAAGGTCTTTAATGTCACTCGTGAACGCATTCGCCAAATCGAAGCTAAAGCTCTCCGCAAGCTCCGTCACCCAAGCAGAAGCAAACCCTTGCGGGACTTTATTGAGGATTAAAACGGTTCAGTGAACCGTTTTACCGCTCGCCTGACAACAGGAAAGCGAGCTAGTTCAGTGCACCGTTTTACCGCTCGCCTGACAATGGGAAAGCGAGCCAGTTCAGTGCACCGTTTTACCGCTCGCCTGACAATAGGAAAGCGAGCTAGTTCAGTGCACCGTTTTACCGCTCGTCTGACAATGGGAAAGCGAGCTAGTTCAGTGCACCGTTTTACCGCTCGTCTGACAATAGGGAAGCGGACTATCCAGTGGAGGACTTTACCGCTTGCCTAGTCTTGCAGTTGTTGGTTTGTTTCTAACGCCTGTAAATCGAAACCGAAGTAGTATCAGCGCCTACTTAGCACCATGAGCGGGTAAGGGCAGTAAGGGAGGCGTTTTGAATACCTGCTTAGAAATTTAAAAGTGAGCTGATTAGTTGAACGGTGTTCATATTGGCCGCTTTGCATCATACATATATAGTAGGAGACATATATCAATGGCTTATACAGAAGAACAAGTGAAAGAAATTCAGGAACGGATTTTCCATGCCTTAGAAGAAGTCATTGATCCTGAATTAGGAATTGACATTATCAATCTTGGCTTGATTTATGAAATTCGCTTCATGGATGGAAAGACAGAAATTGATATGACTTTAACGACCATGGGATGCCCCTTAGCTGATTTGATTACCGATCAGATTTATGATGTATTGAATACGATTCCAGAGGTAACGGACGTGGATGTGCGCTTGGTCTGGTCACCAGCTTGGACCGTACAAAAAATGAGTCGCTATGCACGCATTGCCCTGGGAATTAAATAAATAAAAACTTCGTTAGATAATCAGGACCACCCCTCAAAAGTGAGAGTTGTACTCTACTTTTTTGAGAGGGCAGCAGAACCGTTCTAACGAAGTTTTTATTTTATAAATTGCTGTAACCACTGACCACTATAGATCCAAAAGAAGCTATAGGAAACGATGGAAATTGGGCGACATAGGAGGATAATGGTTATGAATTTACGGTAACTCATGCTGGTTAAGCCGGTAATCATGACCATAATATCAGCCGGAGAGACAGGAGATAACATGCAGAGAATGAAGAAGATTTCATAGCTTCTCTTATTGTCAATCTTACTTTCATACTTATAGAAAGTTTCTTCTGACATAAAGAGTAGACAGAAGACCTTACCGTATTTTCGTGCCAATCCAAAAAGAATGATACTCCCGATGGAAATACCGATATAGTTGACGACAAAGCCCCACCAATGTCCAAAGACAAGGAAGCCGACAACAGTCGTCACCCCTCCAGGGATGATAGGAAAGACAACTTGAATAATCTGAATAAAAATATAGGTCAGACTACCGAATGCTCCATGGCTCTTAATCGTGTTGGCTAAGACGTTTTGGTCATTTAAAATGCCAATCTTATAGAGCCAAAAAACGAGAAAAATACTTGCAATAATGGTGAGAATGCTGAGTATCTGAAAGGTTTTTTGCCAAAATTTATACATAATACTATTCTACCATAAAATCATCTAATTCTGAAAATAGAAGACTGAAATCTGTTGCTATTTTTTTTCCAATTTGATATACTGTTATGGTACTTTAAAGAAGGGGTCGTTACGGATTCGACAGGCATTATGAGGCTTGTTCTGCAACTCATCCAGCGGATGTAAAACGCCAGTTAAATATAACTGCAAAAAATACAAATTCTTACGCATTAGCAGCTTAATAACCTGCCTGCGTGACTAGCAGTGGATTGCTTGTGTCTGCTGTATGGTCTTAAATGAACAAGCTACGTTAGAATTGTGTCAGTAGGTTCTAAAAGAGATGTACTGAATCGCTTGTATAGGGCTTGAGTTGTGTGCCATATTCAAGTTAAATTAAGACATAACCTATGGTTGTAGACGAATAAGTTAGCAGGTGTTTGGACGTGGGTTCGACTCCCACCGGCTCCATTATCTGTCTTTATTTTTTCGTAAAAGTTTGTAAAACGTTGCTGTGATAACGTTTTTTATTTATTTTTTGAGAGGGGGACTAAAGTAGCTCTCTTTCTATAGAAAAGGATATGCTTTTGTTCGTATCTCACTCACTGTACCCTTAGTAAAGTGTTTTTGTTATGTTCTATAAAGAGAGGTTCAAAAAATTACTGTCCTGTGTTTATCATGCAGATTTTGATTCGTTATTGTCAAGAGATTAACTTTATGATATAATAAGGAATAATTCAATTTGGAAGATTACTCAAGAGGCTTAAGAGGCCGTGTTGGAAACGCGGTAGGCGTGTAACAGCGTGCGTGGGTTCGAATCCCATGTCTTCCGTCAAAAAGCAAACTCCTTCGAGGAGTTTTTTTGTATGTTGAGTAATTAGCATTAGATTAGCAGGTGTTTGGGAGAAAAATTTTGTTTTTTGTTTATTTTTTATTGAAATATCTTGTAAATATGGTATGATGAATAACAATAAACAGACAAAGAGGTGACAAATGCAGGAAAAAATGCTTCATCAGTTAGCAAAGACGGAACTTCATTGTCATTTGGATGGTTCCTTATCTCTGAATGCTATTCGACAGTTGGCTGAGATGGCTCAAATTCTCTTACCTGCTTGTGATGAGGATTTGTGCAAACTCGTTACAGCACCTGCCCAAACAGAGTCGCTATTGGACTATCTGACAGTGTTTGATTTTATTCGACCGCTGTTGCAGACCAAGGAGGCACTCAAACTTGCGGCTTATGATGTAGTTGCCCAAGCAGCAAAGGAAAATGTTTTGTACATGGAAATTCGCTTTGCTCCAGAGTTGTCTAGAGACCAAGGTCTTACAGCACTTGAGACAGTAGAAGCAGTCTTAGAAGGAGTAAGGGAAGCAGAAGCAGAGTTTGGCATTGTTGCTAAGGTTTTGGTCTGCGGTTTGAAGCAAAGTGTACCAGAACAGACACACGCTATTTTCAAGGAAGTCGTAAGTCTAGCTCAAAAGGGATTGGCTGGATTTGATTTTGCAGGAAATGAAGCAGATTTTCCGACACAGGCACTAGAAGAGATTATCCAAGAAACCCAGAATTTAGGCTTACCAATGACTTTTCATGCAGGTGAGTGCGGTTGTGTGGCGAATGTAGCACGTGCTGTGCAGTTGGGGATTCCACGCATCGGTCATGCGACAGCCCTTATAAAAGACCGCAAGGTTATGGAGGAGTTTATCAATTCGGGTGCGACGATTGAGATGTGCCTAACTAGTAATTTACAGACCGGAGCAGCTCCAAGTCTGGCAGATTTTCCCTATCAGGAGCTCTATGATTTAGGAGCAAATATCACCATTAACACGGATAATCGCACTGTATCTGCCACGAATCTGACCAAGGAATATAGTTTATTTGTTCAATATTTTGGAGCTAGTAAAGATGATTTTTATCGTTTTAATCAGAATGCCATTCGGGCTAGTTTCACGACAGAAGCTGAAAAAGAGAGGCTTTTGAAGCAGCTGGAGCTAGCCTATGATTATGATGAGGTCAAAAGGATAAGTAGAAAGGATTGGGAAAGAACTCGATAGCTCAAAAAAAGAGTTGAGTTTTCCTTATTTCTTAAATTCTAGCTTCGGGCTGAACCGGTCTACTCCCAGACCGGTTCATTTTCACCCCCTGCATAGCTCCAGCAGAGAGAGTAGCGACTGTTGGAGGTTAAAAATGAAGCGGACTCGTTCGCAGCAGTCGTAGAGATTAGATGTGGAGTGTGAAACACGAACAAATATGAGTATAGTCGTTTTGTTTATCTTTTATTACTTCGTTCACTCACTTTGCCGTACTCTAGTACAGCTTGCAGCTTGTTCCCTTAAAACAAAAAGGAGCAGCAGTTCATTTCCCACCTTCCACGGCATGATAGCCATTGAAGCAATCAACCACTGCGTCAACGTCATTCGGTTCATAAAGTTAGAAAGCTGGGCTTTTTTCCCAGCTTTTTTTATACTCTTTCTGTGCTCAATGTTATCATACTAACGAAAGGGGACGGGGAATGCTTCCATTTGTCGAGTTGCACAGGCTAGATTTGTTATCAAATGTAAAGAATATCTACAAATCAAAATGTAAGCCTTTACATTCTGGTTTGTTTGGGATATACTAAGCATATGAAGCAAACGTTTGCATCGATATCAAATTTTGAGGAGGATTCTGAATGAAAAAGGAAACGGTTGGCAAGGAGCGACAGCATTTTGGCTTACGTACCCTAAAATGTGGGACTGCTTCAATACTTTTATCAGCTAGTTTTTGTGTTTTAGGTGGGGCGATTGTTCAAGCTGATGAACCAGATATAGATTCAGTGACCTTGCAGGTAGATTATCCTAGTTCTACAGACGATAAGACAGAAAGTAAGGAGCAAATAGGAGACGACAAGGTAACGCAAGATAAGAGTCTTGAAGAAGTACATGGGGCAAGTTCTTCTTCTGAGCAGGGAGCTTCGGATAAGGTAGAAGATTATTCTGATTTAGCAGGCACAACTTCTATCTTTCGAGCAGCACCTTTAGCAACAGATGATGAAGTAAAAGCAGGTTTTATCCGTCTGCATTTCAACAAGCTCCCCTCAGATAATCTAGCTAGTCTTGGCTTGTGGATTTGGGATGATGTGGAAAAGCCATCTAGTCAAAATGGTAGTTGGCCAACGGGAGCAATGAATTTTTCAGAAGCCAAGGCGGATCATTATGGCTATTATCTTGATGTACCACTTTCAGCAGCAAAACGTGAAAAAATCAGTTTTTTAATTAATAACACATCAGGCCAAAACCTAACAGGGGATAAAATGGTGGAGTTGCTTAGTCCCAAGATGAATGAAGTGTGGTTGGATGAGGAGTATAATATTTATTTCTATGAGCCGATAGCAGAGGGTATGATCCGTATCAATTATCTGCGTTCAGATAACAATTATGATCGTAAATCCTTGTGGTTGTGGGGAGATGTTGACGTTCCTACGATGGATTGGCCAGACGGTGTTGATTTTGAAAAGCAGAGCAAATATGGCGCTTATGTAGATGTTCATTTGAAAGATATTGCTACAACAATTGGGTTCTTATTACTAGATGAAAGCAAAGCAGGCGATGATGTGAAAATTCAGCCAAATGATTACAATTTTACAGATTTGAAAAAACACCGTCAGATTTTCTTGCGAGATGCAGATCCAACAATCTATACGAATCCTTATTTTATCAATGATGTGCGAATGACAGGAGCACAGCAGATTAGTCTAACTGAAATTGAGACGACTTTTACCACCTTAGAAAACGTAAGAAAAGAGGATATTTTAAAAAATTTGCAGGTGAAAACGAAGGACAATCAGGCAGTGGACATAAAAGATATTGTCTTAGACTACGAGGCGAAAAAAGTTCTTATTCAAGGTGAATTTGATGGAGGTCAGGATTCTTATATAGTGAGATATGGGAACGAGCAGTTTACAACAGGTATGAATTGGCAGTTGAAAGATAGTTTGTATCAGTATGATGGTGAATTGGGAGCGCGTGTGACAGAAAACGGTCAGAAAGTTGCAGTCACCCTATGGTCACCAAGTGCAGATCAGGTATCATTGGTCATTTATGATAAAAAAGATCAGAGCAAGGTCATAGGTAGGGTAGCCATGACCAGGGGAGACAAGGGAGTCTGGAATACAAACCTATCAAGCACTAGTGGTTTAGGTATTACAGACTATCGGGGCTACTATTATCATTATGAAATCAAACGGGGAGAGCAATCTGTTTTAACATTAGATCCATATGCAAAATCATTAGCGGCTTGGACGAGTGATTTAGCAGAAACAGATCCATCTTATAAGGTTGCTAAGGCAGCTTTTGTAAATCCGACAGAGGTAGGACCAAAGGACTTGAATTATGCTACTATTTCTGACTTTAAAGATCGAAAAGACGCCATCATTTATGAAGCTCATGTCCGCGATTTTACATCAGACAAGGAGATTGCAGGTGAATTGAAGTCTCAGTTCGGAACGTTTTCAGCCTTTGTTGAGAAGTTGGATTATTTAAAAGAATTGGGTGTGACCCATATTCAACTGCTGCCTGTCTTGAGCTATTATTATGTTGATGAACTTAAAAATGGAGAGCGTATGGATGACTATGCTTCTGGTAATAGCAATTACAACTGGGGGTATGATCCGCAGAATTATTTTTCTCTGACGGGTATGTATTCGAGCGATCCGACTAATCCAAGCGAGCGCATTGCAGAGTTTAAGGAACTGGTTCATGAAATTCATAAACGTGATATGGGTGTGATATTAGATGTTGTTTATAATCACACAGCTAAAACGGATATTTTTGAAGATTTAGAACCCAATTATTATCACTTTATGGATGCAGACGGTAGGCCTCGGACTAGCTATGGTGGCGGTCGATTGGGAACGACTCACCATATGAGTCGTCGTGTATTGGTAGATTCAATTAAGTATTTGACAGATGAATATAAGGTAGACGGCTTTCGATTTGATTTAATGGGAGATCATGATGCAGAAACGATTCAAATCGCCTATGACGAAGCGAGAAAGCTGAATCCGAATCTCGTAATGTTGGGAGAAGGCTGGGCGACCTATTCAGGTGATGAAAACAAACCTGTCCAGCCTGCGGATCAGTCTTGGATGAAATTCACCAATTCTGCATCTGTGTTTTCAGACGATATCCGCAATACACTGAAATCAGGCTATCCGAATGAAGGCACGCCAGCTTTTATTACAAATGGAAAACAGGATATTGAAAAAGTTTTCCGCAATATCAAGGCGCAGCCAACGAATTTTGAAGCAGATGATCCAGGTGACGTTGTCCAATATATTGCTGCTCACGATAATTTGCCACTAGCAGATATTATTGCACAGTCGATTAAAAAAGATCCAGCGAATGCTGAAAATGCTAAAGAAATTCATCGCCGTCTCCGTTTAGGAAATCTCATGATTTTGACTTCGCAAGGTACACCATTTATTCATTCAGGTCAAGAATATGGTCGCACTAAGCAATTCCGTCATCCAGAATATCGCACACCTGTTTCAGATGATAAGGTACCAAATAAGTCTCATCACTTAGTCAATGAAGACGGTAGTCCATTTGATTATCCATATTTTATCCATGATTCTTATGATTCGAGTGATGCTGTCAATCATTTTGATTGGAGTAAGGCGACCAATAGTGCTGCCTATCCTGAGCATACCAAGAGTCGTGCCTATATGCAAGGTTTGATTGCTCTGCGTAAGTCGACAGATGCTTTCAAATTAGCTTCTAAGGAAGAAGTAGACAAGCATGTGACCTTGCTTACAACAGTCGGTAAAGACGGTGTCGAAAAAGAAGACCTTGTTTTGGGGTACCAGACGGTTGCAAGCAATGGCGATGTTTATCTGGTTTTTGTCAATGCAGATACCAAGGAGCGTCGGTTTACGGTTGATCAATCCCTAAAAGCTGCAACCGTGCTAGCAGACGGTAAACAAGCAGGTACAGAAGCGATTCAAGGACCAGAGGGGGTTCAGCTTGGTGAAAAAAGCTTGGTACTTGCGCCACTGACCGCAACCGTCTTACGGATTGCAAAAGAGGATGCTCAAACACCGCCAGATGAAGAAAAGCTTGTCAAAGGTTCAGTGATTATCAAATACAAGGACATCAATGATCGCATTCTGAAAGATAATGCTCTTGTTCATTATAATGTAGCAGTGGGTACTGCTTATGACGCTGAGCAATCAGAACACAAGCTACAGACAGTTGTAGGTTATGATGGAAAGACCTATACCTTAGTTCCAGCAGGTCACTACAAGGTTGGTGAGGTAGATACAAGTAGTCATTTAGTATCGTCGGCACCTACGAGCGGTCTTGTCATGGGGAATACAACTTTGATTGTCACTTATGTCTACCAAGAAGTCACTCCAAGTGAACCGTTACCAACACCGCAGACAGATGCAGAAAAAACGACACCGACTGCTTCTCGGGTCACAAAGCTAGAAGGTGAGTTAGGTGAATCAGACATTACAGGAGCAGTAACAGATGTTGGTCAGGGAACTGTTGGTCTTATCCCAGGTACGGAGTTGCCAACTAGTGCAGGAGATTATGAAGTCTCCGTTATTGTGACCTATCCAGATCAGAGTACGGACGAATTAGTCGTTCCTGTCACACTCATCCCTAAGACAGATACTCAGAAAGTACCGCTACCAAGCTCTCCTCAGAATTCTGGTAATTTGACGGATCAAAGGGGAAGTGATAAGTCAAGTCAGCAGGGTGTTTTGTACCCCACAAGCAGAAAGAATCGGAATAATTTACCTAAGACAGGCAGTCAGTCGCTAATGGCTATTTTCTGCTTAGGTCTCCTGTTTTTCATCTTAGGAGTAGGCTTTCTTAGAAAAAGTAAGAAGAGTGAGTATAAAAAGAGGTGACATAAGATGGTGATTGCGAATTTTCGATGCTCCTTACTGCCTTATTTCTAGGATATTCTTTCTAGTAGCGTGGTGATACATATAAAATAAAAAGAGGCTGAAACAAAAGTGAATCGCACCTCTAGAGTTAGACAGAAACATCTAACTTTAGGGGTGCGATTCAAAGTCCCAGCCTCTTTTTGTCATTATTGGAGGTTTAATTTATTGTTCATAATGTAGTAGGTGCTGAAGTAGTAGCCTATAGAAAGGAGGATAGATAAGGAGAGAGTGAGGGTACTGTATATATATGAACCAGCATATTGTTCCATAGATAGGAGTAATCCAAAACTGAAGATACTTTCTGCAAATTTGATTGCAAAATAGAAGACAACAGCAAGTAAGGTACGATGATCCTTGAATAGCTGACCGAGTGAAATGGCACAATAAATTAAGAGAACTGACTTTATCGTATCTACAATAAGCATGATGATATAGTAGAGACCAAAGTTTATGAAAGTTAGATCCTGATAAGCTTCGGTAATCACGTGGCTAATCTCTCTTATATGCTCACTCATTTCTGGACTAACAGTGAACAATAAGACGATAAGGATACCC
Organism: Streptococcus sp. LYSM12; assembly: GCF_004569635.1. GTDB lineage: Bacteria > Bacillota > Bacilli > Lactobacillales > Streptococcaceae > Streptococcus. Next base: position 8,495 of record NZ_SPOZ01000002.1, on the reverse strand, counting down.
AGCATAGCCGTAATACTAGATAGGATACTCCAGACAAAACCAGCCGTTAATTTACTGAGGATAATCTGGTGGTTGGTAACAGGAAGGGTCATCGTCAAGTAACCTTGCCGACCGTAGACATTCTTTCGGAATCGATTGACAATGAGAAAGAGCGTAGAGAGGAAGAGACCTACAATGATAATTGCAAAACCAATAAGAGTTACAGTCAGTATGACCCCTTCAATAGTGTTGGATAGTGTCGTTCCGTCTACATTCCCGGATAGGGAGGTTTCTGAACGTTGGATGAAGCTTTGGAGCCACAGACCAATGATTACAGAGAGTAATATAGCTGTAGCATATAGCCCCAGATACCATTTGCCGACTGCCTTAAATTCATATTTTAATAATTTTCCAAACATAGTCAACTCCTTTTACTAAGCCTTAAACTCACGGCGGAAAAGTTCGTCAATGGATTCCCCGCTTTCAATCCGCAAATCATCGACATTACTATGGCGAATGACACTACCATAGTGGAGGAAGATGACTTCGTCAAGAATTTGTTCAATATCTGAAATCAAGTGAGTTGAAATCAGGACAGAAGAACTTGGAGAATAGTTGTTGATAATGGTCTGTAAGATATAATCACGGGCAGCAGGATCCACACCGCCGATAGGCTCATCAAGAATATACAGGAGAGCTTGACGGCTCATGACCAAAATTAGTTGAACTTTTTCTTTATTTCCTTTTGATAAATGCTTGATGCGACTATTGAGCTCAATATTGAGATCCTGTAGAAGATGAAGGGCACGTGCCTCATCAAAATCCGCATAGAAGTCCTTGAAGAAATCAATGGCTTCTGTAATTCGCATGTGTTCGTCTAAATAAGTCGTATCTGGTAGATAGGACACAATTTGCTTGGTTTCTGGAGACGGTGTGCGACCGTTGATTAAAATCTGACCATATTCAGGCTGGAGTAGACCATTGAGCAGTTTGATTAGAGTGGTCTTACCAGACCCATTTGGTCCTAATAGACCGATGATTTTTCCGGCGGACAGTTTGAGGTTGATGTTGTTAAGTGCCACTAGTCCGCCATATGATTTTGATACTTGCTGGATTTCAACGAGGGTAAAATTCTTTTCCATATCCTTATTCTCCTTTTAGATAGTTTTCCAATTGCTGAACGAGTTCTTCTTGTTTAAATCCTAAATTTAGCATATTGGTTACAAAGCTCTCTAACTTATCTTTGGCTAGACTGACACGGGTCTGCTGGATGAGTTTAAGATTATCTGTCACGAAGCGTCCTGTTGTGCGGACTGAGTAAACAAATCCCTCGCTTTCGAGGTCTGATAAGGCCCGCTGAACAGTATTGGGATTGACTCCAGCAATTTCTGCTAAATCACGGACAGTTGGAAGTTTATTTCCTGGTTTGAGTTGCTCAGTTACAATTTGCAGCTTAATCGTATTTGCAATTTGGATATAGATAGGAAAGTTGTTATCAAATTTCCACGTCATGATAGCTCCTTTCAATATGAATGATAGAGTACAAATCATAAAATTTGTATAATTGTCTTATTTGTATAATACAATAATTTGAGTTAAAGTGCAAGAATTATTTTTCATCATTTTTAAAAATAAGAATATCTCTATAACTATATAAAAAAAAAACTAAACTGTAGTCTTCGGCTATTTTTATAGTCTTTGGTTTACTTTTAGTACTAGGCAACGAGCTGCAGGTTGTATGAGAGTATGGCAAAGCGAGTGAACGAAGGAATAAAAGATAAATGAAATAATGACTATATCTTTTCTAAGAGTCAATATCTGACTAGCTTTCATCATGGAGAATTGTGAAAACTTGGGGATAAGGTTAGCGAAGCTACTTCCCCTTTAAACTGAACGTCAAACGGAAGTGTAGTAGAGTGAGGTGACGACGGAAGAAGTTGATTTTGACGAGTAATTAGTTAGCACCTAAACAAGATGTTTCTTGAGTCAAGGTTAAAGGAGTGTTGGATGTGGGAAGTCAACTCTCTTTGAAAGGAACGAGTACAGTAAGCAAAAAGTTTCACTACTCAAAGAAATAGCTGAGGTACTTACCTTTGAAAAAACGAAAGTGAGGACACTAATTGAGATGACACTTGTTTAAATATACATACGTTCACTTCAAAATAGTATGTGGAGAAATCGCTCGTTGTTATTGCTAAAAAATACCATTGATAATAGGCTAAAAGCCAATAGTAGCAAGGGGAATTTTTTTGGTGTATAATGGTAGATGATAGTGAAAGTAACTACAAAAATGGACAGGAATCAAGAGAAGATGGAGGAGATATGCTAGCACAGTTGGATACCAAAACGGTCTATACCTTTATGGATAGTATGATGACTATTGATCGCTATGTTGCTGGTGCCAAGGAAATGGGTTATACGCATTTAGGCATCATGGATCGTGATAATTTGTATGCGGCTTATTCCTTTATGGAGGCATGTGAGAAAGTAGGCATTCAGCCTGTTATTGGTTGCGAAATGGAGTTTTTAATCTCATCCGAGGAAAGCTTGATGATTCAGCTCGTTGCAAAAAATACAGCAGGATATCAAAATCTTTTGAAAATCTCAACGGCTAAGATGACGGGGCAAAGGGAATTTGAGGCCATTCGGCCGTATCTGACAGGAATTGCGGTTATTATTCCTTATTTTGATGGAATTGAAGATTATGATGTAGGAATTGATTTTTACATTGGTGTATGCGAGACAACACCAGCTTTAAGGACCAGTCGTCCCTTGATTCCCTTGCATACAGTGCGGTACTTTGAGGAAAGCCAAGTCGAGGTCTTGCAGGTTCTTCAGGCTATTCAAGAAAATATACCACTCAACCAAGTATCAAGCATTGTCCATAATCAAGCATTACTAAGTCCAGAAAGCCTAGCTGCTATCTTTCGTCAGCGTTTTCCAGAAGCGATTGAGGAATTGAACCGTTTGGTTTCGGGCATCTTTTATGAATTGGATAAAAATTTGAAGTTGCCGCGTTTCAACCGCAAGCGTGTAGCAGTAGAAGAGTTACGTGAAAAGGCGCAAGAAGGTTTGCAGAGCAGGGGACTTGCAGATCCAGTCTATCAGGAACGCTTAGATCAGGAACTAGCGATCATTCACCAAATGGGTTTCGATGATTATTTCTTAATTGTCTGGGATTTATTGAGGTTTGGGCGCAGTCAGGGTTATTATATGGGGATGGGGCGTGGTTCCGCAGTCGGAAGTCTCGTTGCCTACGTCCTTTACATCACGGGGATTGACCCTGTTAAACATGACTTACTCTTTGAACGATTTTTAAATATTGAACGCTACAGCATGCCCGATATTGATATTGATATTCCAGATATTCATCGTGGGGATTTTATCCGTTATGTGCGAGAGCGTTACGGGACGTTTCACGCAGCGCAGATTGTGACTTACTCGACCTTTGGAGCTAAGCAGGCTCTGCGAGATGTTCTGAAGCGTTACGGAGCGTCAGAATACGAAGTGAGTGCTCTTACCAAGAAAATATCTTTTCGAGATACTCTGGCAACAGCCTATGAGCGCAATGCCTCTTTCAGACAGGTCATCAATAGCAAAATTGAATATCAGAAAGCTTATGCCATTGCTCAGCAGATTGAGGGACAACCACGACAGACCTCGATTCATGCAGCTGGGGTCGTGATGAGCGATGAGGAACTGACAGATACTATTCCTTTAAAAGCAGGTGAGGATATGCTGGTTACTCAGTATGATGCTCATGCAGTCGAAGCAAATGGTCTTTTGAAAATGGATTTCCTTGGATTACGTAATCTGACATTCGTACAAAAAATGGCAGCAGCAGTCGAGGAAAAGTATGGCAAAAAGATTGTAATTTCAGAGATCGATCTGGAAGATAAGGCAACCTTGGAACTCTTTGCAAAGGGGCAGACCAAGGGGATTTTCCAGTTTGAGCAACCAGGAGCTATTCATTTATTAAAACGTGTCCAGCCCAGCCGTTTTGAGGAGGTTGTTGCAACTACTAGTCTGAATCGTCCCGGAGCAAGTGATTATTCAGATAATTTTGTCAAACGTAAGCACGGTCAAGAAGCTGTTGACTTACTAGATGACTCGATTGCAGCGATTTTACGACCGACCTACGGTATCATGCTCTATCAGGAGCAGGTCATGCAGATTGCCCAGCGCTTTGCAGGATTTACCCTTGGAAAAGCTGATTTATTACGCCGTGCCATGTCCAAGAAAAACAAGGAAGAAATGCAGAGTATGGAGGCTGATTTTCTTGTAGGAGCTCTTCAAAATGGACACGATGAGGATAAGGCGAGAGTCATTTTTAGCATGATGGCAAAATTTGCAGGATATGGTTTTAATCGCAGCCATGCCTACGCCTATTCAGCCCTCGCTTTTCAATTAGCCTACTTTAAAACTCATTATCCAGATGTCTTTTTTGACATCATGCTAAACTATTCAAGTAGCGATTACATCTCAGATGCTCTGCAATTTGATTTTCAAGTAGCACCGGTGACGATCAACAGCATTCCCTATCATGATAAATTTGATGAGAAGAAGATTTATATGGGGTTAAAAAATATCAAAGGCTTGCCTAGGGAATTGTCATTTTGGATGATTGAAGAACGTCCTTTTAAGAGTGTGGAGGATTTTATCTTGCGCTTGCCTCCTCAATTTAAGAAGCGAGAAATCTTGAAACCTCTGATTCAACTAGGCTTGTTTGATATCTTTGAATCAAACCGAAAGAAAATTTTGGAAAACTTGGACAATCTCTTTGTTTTTGCAGACACCTTTGGTACGTTCTTTTCGGAAGAGAGCTATAGTTGGCTGGAAGCTGACGATTATAGTGATAGTGAGAAATTTAGCTTAGAGCAGGCTATTATCGGGATTGGAATTAGTCCCCATCCCTTGGTGTTATTAGCGAAATCAGCTAGTAAACCCCATACTCCATTTTCTGAATTGGTGGTGGGAAGTGCGGTTACAATTCTGGGACAGATCCAATCGGTTCGCATTATTCGTACCAAGAGGACAGGTCAACAGATGGCTTTTATTCAAGTGACGGATACCAAGAAAAAGCTTGATGTGACCCTCTTTCCAGACATCTACCAGCGCTATCAAACTTTCTTAAAAGAGGGAGAGATTTTTTATCTGACAGGCAGGACTCAAGAAAGAGAGGGGCAATTGCAGTTGGTATTGGATAGGCTAGAGCAACCAAGTACAGAAAAGTTTTGGATTTTATTAGAAAATCGAGACAATGACCAGCAGATTGCTAAGATTTTGGCCGATTATCCAGGGACAATTCCCGTTATTTTGCATTATCAAGATAGCAATCAAACAGTGCAATTAGAACGGATATTTATTGAAAGATCTCCCCATTTGCAAAGTCGCTTACAGAAATTTTCAATGAAAACGGTTTTTCGGTAAAAAATAGTAAAAAGTCACGCATACTATGGGTAAATGTGGTATAATGATACAGTTAAAAATGAAAAAGGAGCATTAGTTAAATGAAACGTATTGCTGTTTTGACTAGTGGTGGTGACGCCCCTGGTATGAATGCTGCCGTTCGTGCAGTCGTTCGTAAAGCAATTTCAGAAGGGATGGAAGTATTCGGGATTAACTACGGTTATGCCGGAATGGTTGCCGGAGATATTTTCCCTTTGACCAAAGAAGGTGTTAGTGGGATTCTAGGAACAGGTGGAACCATGCTATATTCTGCGCGCTACCCAGAGTTCGCCCAACTAGAGGGTCAATTAAAAGGGATTGAGCAATTAAAAAAGCATGGTATCGAGGGAGTTGTCGTAATCGGTGGTGATGGTTCTTACCACGGTGCGATGCGCTTGACAGAGCACGGTTTCCCAGCGATTGGTATTCCAGGCACCATTGACAACGATATTCCAGGGACAGACTTTACTATTGGTTTTGATACAGCATGTATGACAGTCATGGACGCGGTTGATAAAATCCGCGATACAGCGATGAGCCATCGCCGTACATTCGTTGTAGAAGTAATGGGGCGCCATGCAGGTGATATTGCTCTTTGGACAGGTATTGCTATCGGTGCAGATGAGATTATTGTACCAGAAGAAGATTTCAAGATTGAAGATGTCGTTGCAAGCATTCATAAGGGCTATGAAAAAGGGAAGAACCACAATATTGTCATGCTTGCTGAGGGTGTGATGTCAGCTCATGAATTTGCGAAAAAATTAAAAGAAGCAGGTGATACAAGTGACCTTCGTGCAATCGAACTTGGTCACATTCAGCGCGGTGGTCGTCCAACTGTTCGAGACCGTGTTCTTGCATCACGCCTAGGTGCTTATGCCGTTGAGCTTCTAAAAGAAGGTCGTGGTGGACTTGCTGTCGGTGTTCATAAAGATGAGCTTGTAGCAAACCCAATTCTTGGTACTAAAGAAGAAAATGCTCTATTCTGTCTAGGTGAAGATGGTAAGATTATTGTTAATAACCCACATAAAGGGGATGCCAAGTTAGCTGGACTGGCTCGTAGCTTGTCTCGTTACTAAACTTCTATCTAATTGGTAGTCTGTATAAACTGATTGCAAAAAAAGGAGAAAAACAAATCATGAATAAACGTGTAAAACTTGTTGCTACATTAGGCCCTGCAGTTGAAATCCGTGGCGGTAAAAAATTCGGTGAAGATGGTTATTGGGGTGAAAAACTTGACGTAGAAGCTTCAGCACAGAAAATCGCTGAATTGATTAAAGAAGGAGCAAATGTCTTTCGTTTCAACTTCTCACATGGTGACCACCAAGAGCAGGGAGATCGTATGGCAACAGTTCGCCGTGCAGAAGAAATCGCTGGTCAGAAAGTTGGCTTCTTACTTGATACAAAAGGTCCTGAAATCCGTACAGAATTGTTTGAAGGCGATGCAAAAGAATACGAGTACACAACTGGTGAAACTCTCCGTGTTGCTACAAAACAAGGGATTAAGTCAACTCGTGACGTAATTGCTTTGAACGTTGCAGGTGGTCTAGATATTTATAACGACGTTGAAGTTGGTAAGCAAATTCTTGTTGATGATGGGAAACTTGGTCTTCGTGTCTTTGCGAAAGATGATGAAACACGCGAATTTGAAGTAACAGTTGAAAATGACGGTGTCATTGCCAAACAAAAAGGTGTAAACATTCCGTACACTAAAATTCCTTTCCCAGCGCTTGCTGATCGTGACAACGCAGATATTCGCTTTGGTTTGGAGCAAGGTTTGAACTTTATCGCGATTTCTTTCGTTCGTACTGCAAAAGATGTGAACGAAGTGCGTGCTATCTGTGAAGAAACTGGCAATGCTCATGTGAAATTATTTGCGAAAATTGAAAACCAGCAAGGTATTGACAATATTGATGAAATCATCGAAGCAGCAGACGGTATCATGATTGCCCGCGGTGACATGGGGATTGAAGTACCATTTGAAATGGTTCCAGTTTACCAAAAAATGATTATCACGAAAGTAAATGCAGCCGGTAAAGCAGTTATCACAGCAACAAATATGCTTGAGACCATGACTGAAAAACCACGTGCGACTCGTTCAGAAGTATCAGACGTATTTAACGCTGTTATCGATGGAACAGATGCAACGATGCTTTCAGGTGAGTCAGCTAACGGTAAATACCCAATTGAGTCAGTTCGTACAATGGCAACAATTGCTAAGAATGCTCAAACCCTCTTGAACGAATACGGTCGTTTAGATGCTGCAAATTTTGAGCGGACAAGTAAGACAGAAGTAATCGCATCAGCTGTTCGCGATGCTTGTCACTCAATGGATATTAAATTGGTTGTAACCGTAACTGAAACTGGATTCTCAGCACGTTCAATCTCCAAATATCGTCCAGATGCAGATATTCTAGCGATAACCTTTACAGAAGAAGTACAAAAATCATTGATGATTAACTGGGGTGTTATTCCAGTTGTGACGAATAAACCTGCTTCTACAGATGACATGTTTGAATTAGCAGAACGCGAAGCGATAAAAGCGGGACTGGTTCAATCAGGTGATAACATTGTTATTGTAGCAGGTGTGCCAGTAGGTGTTGCTGGTTCAACTAATACAATGCGTGTTCGTACTGTAAAATAAGAATGATAGAAAAGCCTAGTGGTTACTGATATACTCCCCTTATAGTAGACAGTGAAAAAACAAAAATTCACTAGACACTATAAGGGGAGTTTTCGTATGTCTAAAAGAAGTCCAAAATCAGTAGAAGAAAAATGTGAAATCCTTCAGTTGTATCTGAGCCATAAGCAGTCCCTCAGTCAATTAACGAAAACCTACCAAGTGTCTGATTATACTATCAGACACTGGATGAAGCGATATGAAAGCGACGGGGTAGATGGTCTTAGGGAAAAGCACACTTGGAAAAGATACTCCAAAGCGCTAAAAGAACAAGCTGTTCAGGATTATCTTGATGGAAAGGAATCAACCTATGACATCTGTCAACGGTATGAAATTTCGTCTCGTTCTGTTCTCTCAAGATGGATAAAAGAGTATACTAGTAGTAAAGGAT
>NZ_SPOZ01000029.1 GCF_004569635.1 Streptococcus sp. LYSM12 | reverse complement strand
GAAAGTATGACGAGCGCTTTTTTACCAAATGGTTTGATAACCAGCTCTTACCCTCTTTGTCAGAGCCACATCTTATTGTAATGGATAATGCCAGCTTCCATCCTAAAGCGAAATTGGATAAGCTTGCTATAGCCAAGGGACATTATTTTCTTCCATTACCTCCCTATTCTCCTGAACTTAACCCGATTGAACAATATTGGGCTACTCTCAAAAACAAGGTTCGGAATCTACTCAGAGCTGGAAAGTCTGTATATGAAAGTTTAGAATACTGTTTATAAACTAAACGACTATAACTCTTGCAGCAAACTACTGCGCTAAGATGTTGTTAGGAACCCAAAAGAAGAGGAGCCGGGCCTTTGCCCAGTCTCCTCTTTTGTTTATATTAGTTACCTGCAATTTCCGCAGCGTGGTCATCCATTGAAAGGACTTCGTGGAAGACACGTTGTGTTAATTCAGTTTTTTGTTCTTTGGTGAGGTATTTGGTGTTTACACAGTAACCTGAGATACGTACGATAACATCTTCACCGTTCATGATCTTGTCGTAAACGTCTTGAAGATCCATAACGTTCAAGTTAACGTGTTGTCCACCATTTTCAAAATAACCGTCAAGGATGGTTACCAAGTTGTTGACTTGCTCATCGAATGTTTTACCGAGTGCTTTTGGTGATACTTGAGTTGTCAATGAAATTCCGTCATTTGCATGTTTGAAGTTCAGTTTAGACAATGAGTTCAAGTTTTGCAACCAACCACCACGAGATTTAGAAGTTGGATTTGCACCTGGTGGGAAGAATTCTACTTTAGAAGTATTGACAGAGCCGTCTTCGTTGAGGAATACTCCACGGTGAACAGGAGAGTTTGCTGTTTGTTTAGAGTAAGCAACGTTTGAAGTGATGGTCAAGATTGAGACAGTTGCTTCTGCGTTCTTGTACAATTTATGCTTGTTCAAGCGAGAGAAGAATGCTTCCATGAGCCATTTTGCGATGCTGTCTACACGGTCATCATCTTCACCGTAACGTGGGAAGTCACCAGTTACTTCGTAATCGTAGATAAAGCCGTCTTCGTCACGGATTGGTTTTACTTGTGCGTATTTAATCGCAGAAAGAGAGTCAACTGTGTTTGCAAATCCACAGATACCGAATCCCATGTTTGCACGAAGAACAGTTGGCAAGAATGCCATTTGAACAGCTTCGTAGTTGTACTTATCTGTCATGTAGTGGATGATGTTCATCGCATCTACATAAGTATCAGTCAACCAGTCAAGAGCTTTTTCAAAGTTTGCGATGACTTCGTCGTATTCGAAGACTTCAGAGTTATTTGGCTCTACGCAGTCAAATACTTTGTAGTCTTTATGTACATCGTCATAACCGTTATTCCAGCTTGAAAGAAGGGCTTTAAGAACGTTTACGCGCGCTCCGAAGTATTGGATATTGTGGCGTTTGTCTTCACTTTCTGGGTCAAGTGGTGATACACAGCAGGAGATACAGCTCATTTCACCGTATCCGTCCTTAGCCATTGTTGTTACACCTTCGTACTGGATAGAAGAGTGTTTGTGGCTCATCGCCATACAATAGCGACGGAATGAATACGGAAGTTGAGCAGACCAAAGAACGGTCAAGTTTGGCTCTGGAGAGTTACCAATGTTGTCAAGTGTGTTTAAGAAACGGTAGTCCATCTTTGTGACACGGTGACGACCGTCGTTCCCCATACCTGCCATAGAAGTTGTAAGGAAAGTTGGATCTCCTGAGTAGATTTCGTCGAAAGCTTTTGTACGAGCAAATTTAACGGTACGAAGTTTCAATACAAAATCATCAACAAATTCTTGGATTTCAGATTCAGTAAATGTTCCGCGAGCCAAGTCACGTTCTGCATAGATATCAAGTACGATTGGCACGCGTCCAAGTGATGTTGCAGCACCGTTGATGACACGACATACAGCCATGAAAGCGATGTTTGTCCATTGGATTGCTTCTTTTGTATTCAAAGCAGGACGGCGAACATCCACACCATAGTGCTCACCCAAGCGAACAACTTGTTGCAATGCTTGGTATTGTAAGTTGATTTCTTCGCGAAGACGGATTGATTCCTCATCGATTTCGTTGATAGAATTCCAGTCTGCAACTTTTTCTTCCATCAAGTAGTCTGCTCCATAAAGGGCAAGACGAGCGTACATACCGATGATACGTCCACGTGAGTAAGCATCTGGAAGACCAGAAACGTGATGAGAGTGACGAGCACGGCGGATATCAGATGTATAGGCACGGAAGATACCGTCATTTACGGTTGTTGCATGTTTTGTGTAAATTTCGTGGAGAAGTGGGTCAGGAGTATAGCCGTTTTCAATCAACGTTGTTTCAGCCATACGGATACCACCACGAGGCATGAAGTTCAGTTTGAACAATTCATCGTTTTGAATACCGAAGATTAGTTCATTTTCTTTATCGATGAAACCAGCTGGGATATCAGCGATTGAAGTTGCGCGGTCGACATCCATTGGGAAGCGAGTGTCTTCGTATCCTGCTTTTGTTTCCTCAATGATTTTTTTAATATGGAGTGAGCGTTCCGTTGGGCCTGCAAGGAAACTTTCATCTCCGTCATATGGAGTGTAGTTAGCTTGAACAAAGCGGGTTACACTAGCTTTTTCTTGCCAGTCATTCCCTTTGAAACCTTCCCAAGCTTGGGCGAAAATGTCTTCAGTTACATTTTTTGTCTTAACCTTTGTTGACATGAGGGTTCTCCTTTTATATTTAGGCGCAATGCGTCTTTATGCTTCTCATTATACCACTTGCAACCACTTTATACAAGGGCGAAACCCATGAAAACAAATGAAAAAACTTACATACGGTTTGCATTCTTTCATTCGTTTTCATGGATTTATAGTGATTTTTGGCATAAATGGAAAAGTTGAGCTATACTAGAAAGAGAGGTGAGTAAAGGATGTTGATTTTTCCATTAATGAATGATATATCCCGAAAAATCATTCATATTGATATGGATGCCTTTTTTGCTGCCATTGAAGTACGAGATAATCCGAGTTTGAAAGGGAAGCCGGTCATCATTGGGCGGGATCCGCGCTTGTCTGGTGGACGTGGGGTAGTATCGACCTGTAATTATGAGGCGCGGGCCTTTGGAGTGCATTCTGCCATGAGCAGTAAGGAAGCCTATGAACGTTGTCCTCAGGCGATATTTATTTCAGGAAATTATGAAAAATACCAGGTAGTTGGGCAAGAGGTTCGGAAGATTTTTCACCGGTATACCGACTTGGTAGAGCCCATGAGCATTGATGAGGCCTATCTTGATGTGACGGAAAATAAAAAAGGGATAACATCTGCAGTCAAGATTGCCAAGCTCATTCAGCATGATATTTGGAATGAGCTGCATTTAACGGCTTCTGCGGGTGTATCGTACAATAAATTTTTAGCCAAGCTTGCTTCAGATATGGAAAAGCCTCATGGTTTGACAGTGATTTTACCAGATGAGGCAGTCGCAATCTTGTCAACATTACCGGTAGAGCAATTTCACGGGGTCGGGAAGAAAACAGTCGAAAAACTTCATGAAATGGAAGTTTTCACGGGAGCAGATCTGCTGGAGATTTCCGAGATGACCTTGATTGATACGTTTGGTCGTCTGGGCTATGAGTTGTATCGAAAGGCCAGAGGGATTTCTAACTCTCCTGTCAAAGTTAACCGCGTTCGCAAGTCCATTGGCAAGGAGCGTACCTATCGAAAGCTCCTCTATCTGGAAGTAGATGCTAAAAAAGAGCTAGGCAGCCTTTCTAAACGAGTGGCTGAGAGCTTGCAACGTCATGAGAAAAAAGGGCGGACCATTGTCCTTAAACTCCGCTATGCAGATTTTACAACTATGACTAAGCGAGTGAGTGTGGCTGAGGCCACGAATCAGGTAGAGATTATCCAACAGAGGGTTGAAGAAATCTTGGAACAGGTAGCAGAGTGGGATAAGGGGATTCGATTACTGGGAGTGACGGTTACGAATTTTGTTGAATAGTGAGAGAGAAAAGATAGGGATCTAAGATTTCGGATACTCAATATACTCATGGTGTAAAGAAATATATACAAACAATAAAAAATATGGTACAATAAAAGAAAATGCCTAAGGAGGCTTCTGTATCATGATTCATTTGGTGTGTCCCAATCCTGCTTTAGACCGAACACTCTTAGTGGAGAGGATTGAGAAAAACATTCCCCTTCGTCCGAACGAGGTAAGGGAATATCCTGGTGGAAAAAGTTTTAATGTTGCCTATGCACTGAAAGAAAATGCTGAGTCTAACTATGTCATTCATACCATTTTGGGAGGTCGGATTGGCCAGTATATTCAGGATTTAAATGCGGAGAAAGGCAATGCTTTGCAGATTGTGGAAAATTCACAAAATACCCGTACTTGTAACATTTATGTGGAAACAGAAACGGGCGATGTGACCTTGTTTTACGAGAAAGGTTTGGACTTGACGGCCGACTTGCTCGCGCAATTCACCCGTCAATTAGAAGATAGTCTTTCAGATGGGGACTGGTTAGTCTTTTCTGGTAGCCTAATGAAGGGGATGCCAGATGAGTATATCAAACAACTAATTGACCGTCATCCAGGCGTTCATACCATTGTGGATACAAGTGGGGCAGCCTTGCGTGCAGCCTATCAATCTCAACCGAGTTTGGTTAAGATAAACAATGAAGAGCTTAAAGATATTTATCCAGAATTGGATGAGAATAGTCCTGAGCAGATTTTAACAATTTTAAAGGAGAAGACGCCTCATGAAAATATGATCGTCACCATGGGATCTAAGGGGAGTTTGGCGAAAATTGGTCAGCGTTTCTTCCGGGTGGCTCCTTTGCAGGTCAATGCACTCAATCCGATTGCTTCGGGTGATTTTTACTTAGGTGTCTTGGTTAAGGGCTTAAGCCGGCAAGAAGCTCCTGAAATCTATCTTCGCGAGGCGGCGGCATTTTCTGCAGCTAATTGCTTGCAATATTTTCCAGAAGTTGACAATGGGCAATACCAAGAATTGCTAAAAAAAGTGATTGTTGAGGAAGTGTAAAGAGAGTGTCTTCATAACATTCTTCAATCAGGTGCATCAAGGTAAATGACCTATATTGGAGATATGATAGGAGCACTAGCTTGGAGTTCCACTTCAGCTATTGATTGATGAAAGAGCTACCGCAATTTTTGAAGTGTTAGAGGGGCATTTCTCTGGTTATTACCGCTTTTGAGATTTACGATGTTTGTCAGCAGCAGAGTGGTATCTTGGAGGAGCAAATCAACAGCATGTATGGCTCACAGAAAGTAAGGATGGCACTTGCCATTACTGTTTAAAACAGTGTACCTTTGAAAAGAGCGCTAGCACATAAAAGCCTACTCGTGATGAGCTAGGAGCCTAACTACATCATTTTGGCTTGGATAATGATAGAGGGAGTGTGGGACAGAAAGAGTTGGATTTTGAACATTCCGTATCATCATTTTCTTTGAATAGATAAAAACAACAAAAACGAACAAGGAAGATTTCTGAGTATCAGAAAATCATCTCTGTTCGTTTTTTTAGGTGTTATAGTTTTAGTACTAGGCAACGAGTCGCAGGTAGTACTGGAGTACAGCAAGACGAGTTAACGAAGTAATAAAAGATAAACGAAATGACTATAAAAGATAGCTGTTATGCCTTTTCTGTTAGGAGCATTCGGTTGTCTTTCATCTGTTAATGACTCGATTTAAGTGTTCCAAGGATAATGAGTTCATTGGTTGTTTGGATGATGAGTTTGTTTGGAGCGTCTTTTGGAGTATATACTGCCTTGGCGCCGTCTTTATTTTCTTCGATTTTGAGATCTTTGTATTCGCTACCTGCTCGAATTCCCATCTGTTCCAGATGTTCCTTTCGAAATGCTTCTTCTTGAGCCGTGGTTGTTTCATCTGTTTCTTGATTGGTGTAGGCGCTCGGATAGTAATAGTTTTGATACAGTTTTTCCCAATCATACGTTACTGTCAAGTCTAATTGAGTATCTTTTTTGCTCTTTGCGGATAAATCGATGTTAATAGGTGAGTGATAGGCCCCATCTGTCTCCATCTTTGTGGTGCCAATTATAGTAGTATCATTTAGAAAGATAGAGCTAGCATTTTGAATCGTAACATTTTCGAGTGTACTTGTCTGGTAGGATTGTGTCGCAACGGGCGCGTCAATCATCATATTTTTTAAATGAGAATTACTGAAATAGAAACTTCCGATGTTGGAGGAATGGATTGTGCCACTTTCCATCGTGACATTGTCGCCACTGATATAACCAGCCCAGTCCAGATAGTTGATATGAATATTGTTTAATGAGATATAAGAGTTGTAAAAAGGATTCCCTCCAGAAAGCTTTTCAATTGTTTTTTCTTTTGGAACGAGAATGACTAATTCTTGGAGTTCGCGGTTACGGCTGAAAGCTAATTCTTGGCCTAGAAATTGCATGATTCCTTTTATGTGTAATTTTGCATCTTCTGCTTCTACAGTGAGTGTTTGCTTTACTTGTTGTAGTTTGAGTGGTTGGTGATAAAAATTATCAACATTGGAATAACGGACATGGAATTGGTCATCCGGAGATTGCTCCAATCGGACATCTTTTGAGGTGGAGTCTAGTCTGATTTCATGAATATCTTGATAGGTTTCTTCTATTAAGTTGGGAGTGGCAATGGCCTTGATGTCTTCAATACCACCCATGAAATAGCCAATACCGCAGAGAATCAGACCAGAAATCAAGGCGATAAAGCCTGTTAATAGGGTAATAGTAACTTTCTTTTTCATGCTGTTTTACCTCGCTTAAGAATCCATTGAAAGAGAGTCTTGACTAGACGACCTGACCAGTAAGCAAAGAGTCCAGTCACCACATAGAGAATGGCAGCTCCGCCGATGAGGCCGATTCCAGTACCAAATCCCATAAGAAAGGCTGGAAGAGACTGATTGAAGAGGCTAAGGGCTTCCCAGATTAGATAACTTCCTGTTACAATGAGACTTAGGCCAAGACCAAAGGCAAGGAGGATAAGTCCCACTATGCTTGAGATGATGAGAAGTAGCGCTCCGATGAGACAGAGTAAGAGTGGAACAGCGATGGGGAGCGATAAGAGGGCAAGTAGAGCGAGCCAGATCGTTTTGGTCTTGCTTTTTTGCTCAGCGGTCATTTCATCTTCTATATGGCGGTCGAGGATATTATTGATAATATCACTGGCGGCTTCTTTGGGTGTCCCTAATTCTTCAATCAAGGCAACTTCTCCCTCAGGACCTGCATCATCAAAATATTCTTTAAAGTAATTGACGGCTGCCTGGTATTCTTTGTGGGGTAGTTTTTTGAGATGTTTTTCTAACTGTTCCATATATTCAGTTCTTGTCATGACGAATGCTCCCTTCTATGATGCCATTGATAGTTGATGTGTAAATATCCCAATCTTCCTTGAGATTGGTAAGGTGTTCATGACCTAATTGGGTTAGACCATAATATTTTCGAGTGCGTCCTTGGTATTCTTGGGAATAGGTAGCCAAGTAATTATTTTGCTCCATTTTCTTTAAAATGGGATAAAGGGCTGATTCCTTGATATTGGCAATTAGCTTAATGGTCTGGCTAATCTCATAACCGTAGGAATCATTGGATTCTAGAATCGCTAGAATGAGAAATTCTGTCAGTACAGCAGGTACGGGAAAATACATCTGAAGACCTCCTTTGCTTTGTGATACACTTTGAGAATGGGTTGTAAGTTGTTATATATAAAAATTTATTATATAAAAAATATACACCTATTAGCTGGAAATGTCAATAGATTGTACGAAAATACTTTTCTCTATCTATTACTAACGGTTAGGAATTGTATTTATAAGTGAAGTGCTTTGATTCAAGAGATATCGTCATTCAGTTTCTCTGTAATCTCGTCTTGTCCTAGTTGCACAGTGCTGAATGAAAACTAATAAAGTTCAAATTAGGGAGAAACCAAGGCCTTTTGACTCATTTCGTCCGCTACACATGTTAGATCTATGCTTTGGAAACATAGTCTGTGCCATTGAGCATGGTGAAAGCTTGTAGATAAGGATGGCCTAGACGCCTCTGTCTAGCTCGCACGACGAAGCCGTTAGATACTTTGGGGTGGGAAATAGACGTTTGCGAAGTTTTATACAGCTACTTTAGGGGGACGCAGATGTTCTAGCTTTAGCTAGTTCTAAAGGCATAGCATATCTTTGGAGCTGTGGTTACCTGAGCCTAATAACTAGAAAGCGAGGTTATTGATTAAAAGACACCGCATACTTAAAGAAAATAGACAAGGAAAAGCAGTCGAAGATAGGACATTGTTTCTTCATATTCTTGCTAATCGATAAGTGAGGTCAGTCAGAGGTCAGAGGTTGCCAGCAGCTGGCTTTCCTCTAAATATAGAGCAAAAAAACTGAAGAAAGGTGCTTTTCTCCAGTTTGGTGATTGTTACTTGTTTTTGAAAAATGTGTGAATATCGTCTTCTTGGATCCCAATCATGGGGTCAATCGTCAGGATATTTTCGCTAGTGAGAAGATAGGGTGGGGCTGTATTTTCTTCTGAATGTATGCTTGATGTAGCTTCGATTTCTAGTGCCAGTTCGGTTTGTCCTGTATCAAAACGTTCTTTGAGATAGGTTTTCCGGACTGTGCCTGCGTTTTTCACGGCATAATCAAAGGCGCTATAGTCTCCCAAGAGAATGAGTTTGCTCTTTGAGCGGGTAATGGCTGTGTAGAGCAGATTTCGTTGGAGCATGCGGTAGCTGGTCCGTGTAATGGGTAGAATCACGACTTGGAACTCGCTTCCCTGTGATTTGTGAATGGACATGGCGTAGGCTAGAGTGATTTTGTACCACTCGTTGCGAGGGTAGACCACTTCGCTACCGTCAAAGTTAACCGTGATTTCATCTTGTTTGGAATCGGTATATTTGGCAGGCAGGAGATCTGTAATATAACCCAAATCGCCGTTAAAGACATTGGCCTCAGTGTCGTTGACTAAGTGAATGACGCGATCGCCTTGGCGGAAATGGGTTTCGTTTTGGAGAAATTCTAGCTTTCCCTCCCCAAGAGGATTAAGGAGGGCTTGAGTGGTGATGTTGAGTTGGTCAATACCTGCCTGCCCTCGATACATGGGGGCAAGAATTTGTACTTCCTGAGCCTTAATTCCGGATTGGACAGCTGCGCTGACAATCCGCTCAATAAGCGCGGGAATTTGTTCAGTCTGGGCTTCAAAGTAGGAACGGTCTGCCTTTTTCTCCCGAAAGTCGCCAGGTAATTGTCCTTGGCGAATTTGATTGGCTAGGGTTACAATCGTTGAATCATTGGACTGACGGAAAATTCTTTCCAAGGTAATGCTTGGAATGGCAGGGATTTTTAGCAGGTCGGCAAGGACTTGACCAGGACTGACAGAGGGGAGCTGCTCAGCATCGCCTACAATTAAAATCTGGGTAGTCGATGAAATGTGCTGAAAGAGTTGGTTAGCCAACCAAGTATCAACCATGGAAAATTCGTCAATGATGATAAATTCAGCATCCAAATACTCATCACGGTAGCTTTCTTCCTGTCCTTCCGTTAAGCCTAGGTGTCGGTGAATGGTCGCACTCGGAAGTCCCGTTAATTCATTCATCCGTCTAGCTGCCCGACCCGTTGGCGCAGCTAGTAAAATTGGACAATCACTACCAGATGCCTTGGTTAGGTCTATTTTGTGAAGCATGGCGTAGATGGAAATAATCCCATTGATAACCGTTGTTTTACCAGTCCCTGGTCCGCCTGTTAGGATAAATAGAGGATTGTTGAGTGCTTGATGAATAGCCTGTTTTTGAATAATGTCATATTGGAAGCCAGACAACTCCTCGATTTCTTTAATTGCTGCATCAATCTTTTCCGCAGGAAAGGTAGGAATCTCCTGCTTGTCTAATAGGCGTTTGATTTGGTTGTGGATCCCTTGCTCTGCAAAAAAGAGGGAATTATCAAAGATTTTGGTATCAATCTGTTGGAGTTTACTCTCTTGGATTAGTCCTGTTAACTCTTGCGCAACAAGAGCAGGGTCCAGTTCAATCTTGCGAGCTGTTTCGAGAATTTCTAGGGTATGCTCCAATAAATCCCGGGCTTCGACATAGGTATTGCCTGTCTCCATGGATTGGTGAATCAGACTGTAGAGCATTGCAGCTCGAAAACGTTGTGGAGAATCGCTTGCAATTCCTAGATTTTCTGCTATCTTATCGGCAATAGTAAAGCCCAGTCCTTGAATATCTTCTACTAGTTGATAGGGATTTTCTGCGATAATATCCAGCGTTTTTTCCTTGTATTTATCTTGGATTTGAAAGGCTAATTTATTTGGAATACCGTACTCGGCGAGCTTTGCCAGAGTGACTTCTGTACCGTAGTTGAAGCGCAGTTTTTCGATAAAAGACTGACGATGTTTAGCAGAGAGTCCCGTAATTTGGGTCAATTTTTCAGGCTCAGCTAGAATGTGGTCAATGGTATTTTCCCCGTAGAGTTCCACAATTTTCTCAGCTGTTTTACGACCGATTCCCTTAAATTGTTCGCTGGAGAAGTACTTCACTAAGCCTGCAGAAGTTGGTTTACTGCGTTCATAGCGCGTGATTTGCAGCTGTTGACCGTATTTGGGATGGGTGACTAAGTTGCCGTAGAATTGATAGTCTTCTCCCTCGATCACATCTGCAATTGTTCCTGTCACGATGATTTCATAGTCGTCGTAGTCGCTATCGGAATCATCGATAGCAAGCAACAGAATTTTGTAAAAATTGGACGGATTTTCAAAGATAATCCGATCGATGGTTCCTGTAAAATAAACTTCACTCATACCAGCTCCTAGTTCTGTAAGCTATTGAAAAAGCACAGGCTAATGGCTTACCAGTTGCTAGGCTATACTGGATCTGCGCATGATAAGCCTGTGATTTGTTTTAGAGCTTATATTGATAGCTCAATCCCTTTGTTCAAGGATTTTTCCATTGTTCACAATTCGTTTTTCCTGAAACAAAGGGGGCTAACTGCTTGTAAATACCGGTTCTTAAAAGCCTCGGATACGATTAAATGGGTAGACGCGGGAGATGATTTTTCCTTTGATTGACGATTTTCTAAAGGTTCCGACCTTACGGCTGTCCAAGGATATAAGCCGGTCATCACCTATGAGATAGTATTGTCCCTCAGGGATTTCGATGGTGAAAGTAGGGCTTCCCTGTGCATCTACTGTGAAAGCTGATGCTTCTTGAGCAATCGCTTGAAAGGCTTTATTATAGGAATAGGTAGACTGCAGTTTGTCTTGGGTAAATGCTGTCTTATACTCTTCAAGGTATTCTTCCTTTGTTTCTTGGCCATTGATATAGAGAGTATCATTTTCATAGTGAATGGTGTCACCAGGTAATCCTATGAGACGTTTTACAATCTGCTTTTCTTTCCCGTCCTCGTCTGTTTCGGTTGCGACCACGATGTCAAATCGGTCAATGTCTCCAATTTTTAGCATGACCAGTACATCCTTGTCGTACAGGGTAGGGTCCATTGAATGTCCCTCAACGCTTACCAAATTCCAGATAAATAATCTGGAAAGGAGAATGACAATGAGCATGAGGGAGAAAACTCCCCACTCCTTCAAAAAATATTTCATTGATAAAACCTCATTTACGTTGTGATAGAAGTGCTTGTGCCTTTTGGGTATTGGCAAAGTGCAGTTTAGCTGTCTTTTCTAGTCCGGTTATACCATATTGGACAAGGATATCACGAGCAACTTGATCAGACTGTTTCCCAGCGCCTGATGGCAGGGGATGTCCTATTTCTTGGCTTAGCTGGCTTAGATTTTCCAAAAACATGGCCCGTGCGAGAATGGATGATACAGCGACAGCCAAGTATTTTCCCTCAGCCTTTTCTTCTAAGGTAACGGGATTGGGGAAATGATTGGCTTCTCGTGCTAAATAGCGCTTGTAGTTTTTGCTGCTCGTGAAAGCATCGATGATAATCTGTTGCGGAGTCACTCCCTTTTGCAAGAGCAAGAAAATAGCCTGATTGTGCAGGGCGACCTTGACGGATACCGCATTGTACCCCCCTTTGATGACCTCATTGTACTTTTGAGGGGCAAGGAGGAGCGCTTGGTGTAGGATTTTTTCTTTTAACAAGGGTGCAATTTGGCAGATTTTTTGATCGGTCAATCGTTTGGAATCATCAACGCCCAGTGATTTGAGAAAGGCATGGTCATTGGGAGTGACGAAACTAGCTACGACGGCCAGCCCACCAAAATAGGAACCATTCCCTACTTCATCTGTTCCGATAATCGGAACCTGTTGGGATAGGTTTTGCTGCGCGTCTAGGCTTTCTGCCTGATAGCCCCACTTCTGGGCATGGTGCTGCGCATTTTCTCCTTGAAACATGACCTTTCCTGATTGGTAGAGGGTGATACTGACTCCGTCTACCCTGAAAAAGGCTTCTACATAGGGGTTATTACTTGGTAATTGATAGGTAGAATATTGCGCCTTTATCTGTTTTTTTTGGCTGTTATCTATAGTTATCACGAGATTATTCATCTTTTTATTATACCATAAAGGAGTTAAAGTGTGGAAGTAAGAGATTGGTCAGATTGTGGCAAATGCATGAATTTACTATTGTCGAATTCTTGTATAGAATTTATAGATGAAAGGTTTTAGAAGAGGTGTTCCTACAGGGAAAGTAGATACAGTGTTTCGCACTTTTTAGAAAATAAGGCATATGGATATGCAGAAGAACTACTTGAGGTTCAGCAAGACAGGGGAAGTTTGATAGTTGACGAATACAGTCTCTTAGTTTATCTTTTATTACTTCGTTAACTCGCTTTGCCGTACTTCAAGTACAGCTTGCAGCTCGTTGCCTAGTACTAAACGTAAACTAAAAAACTATATAACAAATGTTCCTACGTTTGCCTTGTCAGCTAGATAGAAAAAACAAACATCTTGAGAATTTCAAGATGTTTGAGGAGATTTATGAAAAAGAAAAGTTTTTAGGATAGATAGAGTATAGCTCTTAAACCTTAATCTTTTCTTAAATGAAGTTACATTAGGGTCAGATTTGTTTGAGATGGGCAATGATGATAGAAAAGAGCCAGGCCAAGAATAGGAGCTGGAGTTAGCTTAGAAGTGGAGTTTGTACCAGTGTTTCAGCAGCTGCGAATGGCAACAAAGTCACTCATAGGCAAGTAATGGTGCTACCCAATTCTTCTTCGAAACTGCTTGAAGTGGCCTTGACAGAAATTGTCTCGAGGGTAAAAGGGTGAGTAAAGGTCAGTTTATGGGCATGGAGCATGAGTCTGCTAGCGGGAATTTTGCTGTAGAGGGGGTCTCCGATAATGGCATGCCTGTGATGAGCTAGATGAACTCGGATCTGATGCGTGCGTCCAGTTTCTAACTGGCACTGGATTAGGCTTGTATTGTTTACGTTTTTTAGGAATGTCACTTGAGTTTTAGCTACTTGTCCTTTCTGCGGGTCGACCACTCGTTTGCGTCTATTGTGACGGTGACGACCGATTTTGTCTGTAATCATGCATGTTTTTTGAGGAAATGCTCCTTGACAGAGGGCGAGGTATTCACGGAAAATCACCTTGTCTTCCAAAAGTCGATTTAAAATTGGTAGGATGAAAGGATTTTTAGCAAATAAAACCGCACCACTGGTTTCTTTATCCAGACGGTGAACCACGTAGCAGGTCTGTTGGACATAAGCCGATACATGATTGAGTAGCGCAATTTCAGTCGGATTGTTGCCGTGGGTCTTCATACCTTCTGGCTTGTTCACCACAATCAGGTGTTCATCTTCGTACAGAGGCTTGACCAACTCGCTTTGACCCCAGGGGATTACTTTTTCAGGATAATCTTCTTCATCAAAGATGAGTTCTAATTGATTGCCAGCCTGGATAGGGCTTTGCCAGTTGATGAGCTGCCCATTTACGCGAACGTGTTTTTGGGTGCGGAGGAAGTGCCGAACCTTTCGAGGAATTAAAAAGTAATCTTCTAATAGTTCCTTAACGGTCATAGTGGGAAATAACTCGGGAATGGTAATGGTATATTTCATAGGTTTATAAACTAGATGAGTGCCTTGGTTGCACCTTTTCGGTAGGATTGATGAAATGCATGGCGTTGTTAACAGCAGTTGGGGCTTCTCCCAAACCTGTTGCAATCAGGTCTACTTTTCCTTGGTAGGAACAGCAATCGCCTACTGCATAGATACCAGGAATAGACGTTTCCTGCTTGCTATTGACGAGAATGCGATTGCGTTGTAAATCAAGTCCCCATTCTTTCAAGGTACCAACCGAAGACTTGAAGCCATAGTTGACAAAGAGATGATCAAAGGGTAAAATCAGCCGTTCATTACTTTTGACTTTGGTCAATTCAATGGCTGTCGCATGTTTTTTTCCCCCTTGGAGGGCTTGAGGCATATAGGGAGTATGAATGGTGACGTTTGATGTTTTTAGGGCTTCGACGCTATGCTCCATAGCGCGGAAATTGTCCCTACGATGCACAATCTGGGTGCTTTCAGCTAATTCGTCAAAGGCTAGTGACCAGTCTACAGCAGAATCTCCTCCACCGAGGACGACCACATTTTGATTGGCATATTGTTGGATATTTTCCACGTGATAGTGGATATTTTCAAAGTCATCTGCTTGCTTAATTTCAAGAGGGCGTGGTTTGAAAGCGCCATTTCCCATGGCAATGATAATGGCCCTTGAAGCATGCTCTCCTTTTGATGTCGTAATGCTGAAGTGATGGTCTTGTGTAATACCCGTTACGGTTTCATTGAGACAGATACTTGTCTCAAAGGGTGCGAGCTGGGCAAGGAGATTGTCTGTCAATTCTTGACCTGTTAAGTGTGGAAAGGCTGGAATATCCAAAATCTTCTTTTCTGGATATAAAATAGCAGGTTGTCCGCCTAGTTGAGGAAGGGAGTCAATAATTTTTACCTTAGCCTGGCGTAAATGCGAATAAAAAGCGGTAAATAAACCGACAGGACCGCCTCCAATAATCGTAATATCATAAAGTTCAGTCATTCAAGTGCCTCTTTTCAATCAGAATAGTTCTATTTTACCACAATCTAGGTGCTATCGCTGAAATGAAAAGATAACCGATAATAGGTTGTCATTACGATGCTTCCAATAGGTCATCCGAAAGACAGGGAGGATTAGGGACATTTGTAGAAAAATAAAGCGGGTCATCCATATCGGGTGTTATTTGAAACAAGATCTTCGATTAGGAGTCACGGTTGTCTACTCTATTTTAGAGGATATTTTTTAAAAGAGTTCGTCTACGTTCGCCATTAGGTATCGATAGTTAAGGAGAGATGATTGGTATTCGTATCTTATGCTTTCATAAGTTCTCCGTCAATGGGCTTGAAATAGATTAGTGTCGTTTATTTTTAGGTAAAATCACTTCGGTACGATTCGTTTTAAGAGTTCTAGAAGCTTGAATACAATAAAATGTAGTATAATGGTACAAAATTAAGAGAAAGAGAGAGTACCATGGACGAATACGATTTGAGAGAAGAACGGGAATGGGTTGATGAAAGCCGTCAGATGCGTCGCAGTCGGCGTAAGTCTACAGAAAATGAGCGAAAACCGAGGAAGAAGTCCCGCATTCCTGAACCAGTTCGCCGTTTTTGGAAACGTTATCAACTGACTAAGATTGTATTGATTTTAGTGGGGATGACGGTTCTAACAGTAGGAGGCTATCTCTTTTTTCTAGCTAAAACCGCCAATGTCGGAGATTTACAGGCCGCTTTAAAAGCGACGACCGTCATTTACGATAAGGATGGCAATGAAGCGGGTGCTCTTTCGGGGCAAAAAGGGACATACGTTGAGCTAGATGCGATTAGTCCCAACTTGCAGCAGGCCGTTATTGCGACTGAGGATCGTACCTTTTATAAAAATTCTGGCATCAACTACAAACGGACGGTTCTGGCTCTCTTGACCCTAGGACGATCAGGAGGGGGATCAACCATTACCCAGCAGTTGGCAAAAAACGCCTTCTTAACGCAAGACCAAACCATTAGCCGCAAGGCTAGAGAATATTTTTTAGCCCTTGAAATCAATAAAAAATATAGCAAGGAAGAGATTCTAACCATGTATCTCAATAATGCTTATTTTGGAAATGGTGTCTGGGGAGTAGAAGATGCAAGCCAGAAATATTTTGGTATACCAGCCAGTCAACTGACGGTTGAGCAGGCAGCGATGATTGCCGGAATGCTCAAAGGGCCTGAGATTTATAATCCATACTATTCCATTGAATATGCGACCAACCGGCGAAATACGGTTCTTCAAGCCATGGTGGCAGCAGGCTATCTTGATCAGGCTACCGCAGATGCTGATGCCCAGATTGACTTGGCTAGCCAATTGAACGATACCTACGGAGGCAAGCAGAGTAATTACAGCTACCCGTCTTACTTCGATGCGGTAATGGCAGAAGCTATTGATCGGTATGGTCTAAAAGAAAGTGATATTATTAACAACGGCTATCGGATTTACACGGAGTTAGATCAAAATTCGCAAGCTAGCATGCAGCTGATTTATGATGATGAATCATTATTTCCCAGTTCAGCTCATGACGGCTCTTACGCTCAGTCTGCAAGTGTCGCCATGGATCCCAAAACAGGTGGGGTTCGCGCGCTTGTGGGACGCATCAATAGTTCGGAAGAACCAACTTTCCGCAGTTTTAACTTTGCTACCCAGTCTGAGCGTAGTCCAGGTTCTGCTATCAAGCCTTTAGTTGCGTACACTCCTGCCCTTGTAGCAGGCTGGTCGATCAATAAGGAACTAGACAATCATACCGATACCTACGGAACTTACACGCTCCACAACTTTGACTACTCCACATCCGACACAGTCCCTATGTATCAAGCCTTAGCCATGTCCTACAATTTGCCAGTGGTTTCAATTGTCAATACTTTAGGAATTGACCGAGCCTTTGAATATGGGAAGAAGTTTGGTCTCAATATGGACAAGGTGGATCCGGTATTAGGAGTGGCTATCGGAAGCGGTGTGTCGACCAATCCCCTTGAAATGGCGCAAGCCTATTCCACTTTTGCAAATGCTGGGCTCAAAAAAGATGGGCATTTGATTACGCGGATTGAGACAGCGAGTGGAAAGGTACTTGTCAAGCACAAGGAAGAAACAGAGCGTGTCATGGACAAGTCTGTGGCAGATAAGATGACCTCTATGATGTTGGGCACGTTTACCAACGGTACAGGAGTTAATGCAGATGTTTATGGCTATACGCTTGCTGGAAAAACAGGGACAACAGAAACTAGCTTTAATCCTGATTTGACAAATGATCAGTGGATTGTCGGCTATACGCCAGATTTGGTCATCAGTCAATGGGTCGGATTTGAAAAGACGGATGAACAGCATTATATTGACGGGACAAATTCCTGGATGGCCGCAAGTGTCTTTCAAACAGTAGCAGCTTCTATTTTGCCCAACACAGCTGGAACGGAGTTTACAGTAGAAAATGCCTATGTACAAAATGGTATCGAGTCACCAGTTCAGCCAGTACAGACACCAGATACGGGGAATTACCAAGATCAACTGAAAGATATTAAGGATCAAGCTCAAAATTTGATTGACCAAACCAAGCAAGAAATTGTGGATGCCAAACTCCCACAACGGGCTAAAACACTTTGGGATAAATTCAAGAGCTGGTTTGAGTAGTTGCCAAATTCTAAAAAACATGATAGAATGGCATATATGGAGGGCTTTATGGCACTAAAAAAAGCAAGCCTAGCGTGTGCAGTTTGTGGATCGCGAAATTATTCAATTAAACTCTCGAGCAATCCGAAGCCAACACGATTGGAAGTAAATAAATATTGTAAATACTGTGGACAATATACATCCCACAAAGAAACCAGATAGGAGTTTGTTGTGAAATTTTTTACCGATACGATACAGATTTTAAAAGACACGACTTGGCCAACAAAAAAGCAAAGTTGGAGAGATTTTGTGTCTGTCATTCAATACACAATCTTTTTTGTAGCACTTGTTTATCTATTTGATGTAATCTTGTCTAAAGGCCTTATTGGTCTTATCAATCTTTTCTAAAAATACTTGCAAGACAAAAATTGCCATGCTATAATGAAGAAAAGGGAAAGCCTTCGGGCTTTTTTATTATGAAAGGAAGAAAGCTATGTTAGATAGTTTTGATAAAGGCTGGTTTGTGCTTCAAACTTACTCAGGATATGAGAATAAGGTGAAAGAAAATTTGCTTCAACGTGCCCATACCTACAATATGCTGGAGAATATCCTCCGTGTGGAAATCCCTACTCAGACCGTCCAAGTAGAAAAAAATGGTGAGGTCAAAGAGGTAGAAGAAAACCGCTTCCCTGGTTATGTGTTGGTTGAAATGGTCATGACAGACGAAGCTTGGTTTGTTGTACGGAATACCCCCAACGTTACAGGGTTTGTCGGCTCGCATGGAAACCGTTCAAAACCTACACCACTCTTGGAAGAAGAGATTCGTCAAATCTTAGTGTCAATGGGTCAAACTGTTCAAGAATTTGATATCGATGTCAAGATTGGAGATACCGTTCGTATTATTGATGGGGCCTTTACGGACTACACTGGTAAAATTACTGAAATTGATAACAACAAGGTAAAAATGGTTATTTCTATGTTTGGAAATGACACGATTGCTGAGGTAAATCTAAGTCAGATTGCGGAATTGTAGTCTGGTCTAAAAAGGGTTCTTTTCAAACGAACCCTTTTTTCTACCTGTCGAATTCTTTTCGCCTCCATATGAGATTAGTGTTTAATCGAGCGCCTTTATAGTCATTTGGTTTCTATTTTTTATTACTTCGTTCACTCGTCTTGCTGTACTCCAGTACTACCTGCGACTCGTTGCCTCGTACTAAAAATAAACGAAACGGCTATATCTGCAACTATGAGCGTCTTATCCTCCTTGTTCGCTTGACCTTGTTATAAATTTGCAAATATCAGTCTACAGACTGATTTCGTTTGAGATGAAAGAAGATATGCTACTAATTATGAATGATATTAAAAAAATCCAAGAAATGGAAGCAATAGTACATCAAGCAAAAACTGTTTTTGGGTCTTTGGAAAAGTCACTAGAAGAATTTGAACAATTTTTGCCCTTATGGACAAGTTTAGTTGCCTATTATGAGAGTGGTGTTTGGAGGCGCCATTATGAAATGGACGAGGCAGGGCAATTTCCACAGGATCTGGCACGAGGTGTCCTATCTCAGGATACTATTTACAACCTTATGATAGATCATCATGAGTTGAAGCAGATGATGAAAGAGCTAGGAAAGTCCGAAGATTTATAAGTTCTATATCCGTCTTTAGATGGGTGTATTCATTGTTGCTTCATTCTAGAAATGCTCTCACACCAGCGAAGTTGCTGGTGTTTTTATGTTGTAAAATGTATTATTATGTGATAAAATGTATTTTTATACCACAAAAATATCAAACTCTGACCTTGTGAACTCATCTTGCGGAAAGGTTGGATAAGGATAGATAGGAACGTGTGAAGCAACTCCTAGATAAAAAGGTGTTTGAGCACAGGTTACTACTTTATATTCAACAACAGTCTTTCCTTAGGCTCTCGGTGCCCATTGAGAATAGCTAGCTACCGCTAACATGTCAATCCGGTTAATAGATTTAGAATTGGAGTTCAATCCTTTCTAAGCGTCTAACCTAACTTCAATTTGACAAGATATGAGGGAGTTAAAGAGTGGATGTCCGTAGCTAAGGGGGTCTGTATTCATCGGTCAGATTGATGTTTGAAGAGTATGATCAAAAGCGAGGAGGTATTTTATGAAACGATTAAAAATCCGTTTTAGACGTCAAATGTTTTGGATTGGACTATTGTCTTTAATACTAATGTTACTTGATAATATTTTGGTGTGTTATTTCAATATTGAGATAAGTCGCACCTTGAATCAAATAGAACAAACGGCCTGTATCATTTTTAGTACCCTTGTCTTTTTAGGTGTGCTAAATAAAGAACCCGATATAGAACCCCCATTGAAGAGGTGAATGAGCTAGAGGCTGGTTTGTAATACCAGAGTTTGATTGCAAATCAAGAAGATGTCTTTCAGTCATCTCAGATGATTTTAAAGAGAAGAAAATGATCCTAGCCAGTAGCAGCGAACAGGCCTTTTCTGTGTATGTTATTTTACAGCAGGACAATCATCAAATGAGTTGGCTGGAAATTTACCCAAATAGTTTTTCTTTTTCATCCGGACTTATCCGAATGAAAACCAAAAAAGCCCGATTAATCGGGCTTTTTGTTCGGTTAAATTTGGATAAAATCCGTAAAATAAGGCGGTAGACGGATTTGAACCGACGATCAAGCTTTTGCAGAGCCGTGCCTTACCACTTGGCTATACCGCCATAACAAATAACATTCTACCGAAAAAAAGCTGATTGGTCAAGTAGTAAATTTGTAAGACTTGAATTTGTTGTTTGATACAGTGACAAATCCCTTGCAAAATCCTTGGAAATTTGGTAAGATAATAGAGTTGCGATAAGCAATAAATACTCATCTCAAATCCATTGTGGGCCGGTTGCCGAAAGGTTGGACTGCAAGTTGACGTTTGAGAGAGGAGAAAAAACAAAAAGGAGACATTACTCATGGCAGTAATTTCAATGAAACAACTTCTTGAGGCTGGTGTTCACTTTGGTCACCAAACTCGTCGTTGGAACCCTAAGATGGCAAAATACATCTTCACAGAGCGTAACGGTATCCACGTGATTGACCTTCAACAAACTGTAAAATTGGCTGACCAAGCATACAACTTTATTCGTGAAGCAGCAGCAAATGATGCAGTTATCTTGTTCGTCGGTACGAAAAAACAAGCTGCAGAAGCAGTGAGAGATGAAGCAATCCGCGCTGGTCAATATTTCATTAACCACCGTTGGTTGGGTGGAACACTTACAAACTGGGGCACAATTCAAAAACGGATTGCTCGTTTGAAAGAAATCAACCGTATGGAAGAAGAAGGAACATTTGACGTTCTTCCTAAGAAAGAAGTAGCATTGTTGAACAAACAACGTGCTCGTCTTGAAAAGTTCTTGGGTGGTATCGCAGATATGCCGCGTATTCCAGACGTAATGTTTGTTGTTGATCCACATAAAGAGCAAATCGCTGTTAAAGAAGCGAAAAAATTGGGTATCCCAGTTGTTGCGATGGTTGATACAAACACAGATCCAGATGATATCGATGTGATTATCCCAGCAAACGATGATGCGATTCGTGCCGTTAAACTAATCACTGCGAAAATGGCTGATGCTATCATTGAAGGTCGTCAAGGTGAAGATAGTGTTGACGCAGTAGAGGCAGAGTTAGCAGCTACTGAAACAGAAGCAGCATCTATCGAAGAAATTGTTGAAGTTGTAGAAGGCGACAACAACTAATCATTCGGAAAACATCCTAGGGGGCGGGGCTTAGCCCTCCCCTTTTTTGAAAAAAAGTAAAACCTTGTGTTTTACGGTCTTAGTATTTTAATTGAACTCGGGCTACAACTCTCTGACAAAAAGATAAATCTCATTGGTTGCTAGACAACCTGCTTCGATTGTTTAGCGGTATCTAGCTGTCTCCTCTCGGCACTTCATTGGTGACGAGCCTAGCTATCTTCGCAGGGGTCTCAAGACGAAGCGTTCCGCTTCTGTTCGGCCGCTTAGCGGTATCTAGCTGGCTCCTCCCTGCATTTCATTGGTGACGAGCCTAGCTATCTTCGCAGGGGTCTCACAACGAAGCGTTTCGCTTCTGTTCGGCCGCCTATTTTGTCTAGGAGTTGCTTAACGCCCTCGTATCTTATGTAATTGAACTCGGGCTACAACTCTCTGACAAAAAGATAAATCTCATTGGTTGCTAGACAACCTGCTTCGATTTCCTATTTTGTCTAGGAGTTGCTTAACGCCCTCGTATCTTAATTTAAAGGAGAATTAAAATGGCAGAAATTACAGCTAAGCTTGTAAAAGAATTGCGTGAAAAATCTGGTGCAGGTGTCATGGACGCTAAAAAAGCCCTTGTTGAAGTAGATGGAGACATCGAAAAAGCGATTGAATTACTTCGTGAAAAAGGGATGGCAAAAGCAGCTAAGAAAGCTGACCGTGTAGCAGCAGAGGGATTGACTGGTGTTTATGTAGATGGAAACGTAGCAGCAGTTGTTGAAGTCAATGCTGAAACAGACTTCGTTGCGAAGAATGCTCAATTCGTTGACTTAGTAAATGAAACAGCAAAAGTCATTGCAGAAAGCAAACCAGCTAACAATGAAGAAGCACTTGCTCTTACAATGGCTTCAGGTGAAATTCTTGAAGCTGCTTATGTAAACGCAACTGCAACTATTGGAGAGAAAATCTCTTTCCGTCGATTTGCTTTGATTGAAAAAACAGATGCACAAGCCTTTGGAGCTTACCAACACAATGGTGGACGAATCGGAGTTATCTCTGTAATTGAAGGTGGCGATGAAGCACTTGCAAAACAAGTATCTATGCACATTGCGGCTATGAAACCAACTGTTCTTTCATACAAAGAATTGGATGAGCAATTCGTAAAAGATGAATTGGCACAGTTGAACCACAAGATTGAACAAGACAATGAAAGCCGTGCAATGGTTGGCAAGCCAGCTCTTCCATTCTTGAAATATGGTTCAAAAGCACAGCTATCTGACGATGTGATTGCACAAGCAGAAGAAGACATTAAGGCAGAATTAGCTGCTGAGGGCAAACCAGAAAAAATCTGGGATAAAATTCTTCCAGGTAAAATGGATCGCTTCATGCTTGACAATACAAAAGTTGACCAAGCCTATACACTTCTTGCACAAGTTTATATTATGGACGATAGCAAGACAGTCGAAGCCTACCTTGATTCAGTAAACGCTAGCGTTGTAGCATTTGCTCGTTTTGAAGTAGGTGAGGGAATCGAAAAAGCAGCAAATGACTTTGAGTCAGAGGTTGCGGCGACAATGGCTGCGGCTCTTGGTAAATAATCTTGTAACTGAAAAAGAGAGGAACGTTTGTTCTTCTCTTTTTGTATGCCTGCTTTTATAACCGTTTCGTTTATTTTTAGTACTAGGCAAGGAGTCGCAGGTAGTACTGGAGTACAGCAAGACGAGTGAACGAAGTAATAAAAATATAAACTAAATGGCTATATAAGCCTTAGGGAAAAATATAGGTATCCCAATGTTCGTCTGTCTGCTCTTTAAACAATGACTTAAGTGTCATAGCACAGGTATCCACATCATCTGCTTCAAAGTGAATTTCTGTATATTGTTGAAAGAGATAGGGAACGATTTGATTGAGAAAGGAGCGGAGACTTGCTTCGTTATCTCCCCACACATAGGCGATCTCATTGTCTTCTATAAATGCTAGATTTTCAATTCCTTTTGATCCGCTTTGATAATAGACAGTCTCAGGAAAGGTCTTGAAAAAGTCCTCTTCAATCCCTGTAAAGGGGCTAATCGCCTTGTGGCTTTCTATATAGTAATGAAGTAGCAGACGGCTACAAGTCTGATACTTCTGACTTGTCCGTTCTGCGGTTTGAAATGAAGCAGGGATAGGCTCTCCAAGATAATCTTGGGTGCTGACAGCCATTTCATAACAAATCCGCTTGCACCGAAAACCTCCTGCCTCTAAAAATGAGATAAGAATTTGATTCGTTGAAGACAGCATCACTTGTAAGGGTTTCTTAGTATGGTTATGAATGAGCTGAAAAAGGGGAGCGGCAAGGCTATTGTCATACACAGTTAAGTGAAAGGTTAGATAGGTATGCTGCTGATGGTATGGATTTTCCGCTAGTTCAATCGTTCCAATAGACTGATGACGGAAGTAAACCATGACCCGCTGGTGGTCAAATTCTACCTGTAGTTGGGTCATTTTAGACGGTTAAGAATTGGCGGATTTCGTCTTCTGTCATGGAGCTGTCGCAACGAACGTGCACGCCGTTTGAGCTTGCAAATAGAAGAGCAGGAACAGTAGCTGCTTGGTAGCGTTGGCGAAGTGCTTGTAGTTGAGGATCTGGATTAGTGCTATCAATAAAATAGACGGTCAGTCCGTTTGCCTGGGCAACGCTATGTAGTTTTGGGATAAAGCGCTGGCAATATGGACAGGACGCACGTCCTAAAAAGAGAATGGTCCGCTCCCTTTGTGCGAGCAGGTATTCAGCTTCTTTTATAGAAATTGGGGTAAAATCCTGTACAAGTTCTTGGAATGAATTGGTAAACATAGTAACTCCTTTAAAATTAAGATATGAGCCCGTTAAAAACTCAAAGCGAAAATAGGAAATCTGACGAAGAGTTCTCAAACTCTAGGAAGATTTATCTTTTTCGCATAGAGTTTAGGGCGCGTTCAATTACATAAGATATGAGCCCGTTAAAAACTCAAAGCGAAAATAGGCGGCCGAACAGAAGCGAAACGCTTCGTAGTGAGACCCCTGCGAAGATAGCTAGGCTCATCACCAATGAAATGCAGGGAGGAGCCAGCTAGCTACCGCTAAACAATCGAAGCAGGTTGTCTAGCAACCAATGAGATTTATCTTTTTGTCAGAGAGTTGTAGCCCGAGTTCAATTACATAAGATATGAGCCCGTTAAAAACTCAAAGCGAAAATAGGCGGCCGAACAGAAGCGGAACGCTTCGTAGTGAGACCCCTGCGAAGATAGCTAGGCTCGTCACCAATGAAGTGCCGGGAGGAGCCAGCTAGCTACCGCTAAACAATCGAAGCAGGTTGTCTAGCAACCAATGAGCTTTATCTTTTTGTCAGTGAGTTCTAACTCGCATTTAATTCCTCTCTTCGATTATAGGGAAAGCTGGCAATAAATGCAAGAGATTCTGTTTGAATTTTTCATGTAATGATTTGGGAGTTGCTAAAAAATGGGTTAGAAGTTGAGCGAGCATCAAAACGGAAAGACGATCGTTTTCATGAGATGAACTCTGCATTGCTTTTGCTTTTCAAAGTTAGGGATTTACGGTATAATAGTCAAAGATAGTCAGAGAAAGAGGTAGAGTCTATGGTGATGAAAAATACATCTGATTATATTGAAGAACATATCAAGGCGATTTTAGAGCAAGTGAGTGTAGCAGAACTGCGCAGAAGTGAGTTGGCTAGCCGATTTGAGGTGGTGCCGAGTCAGATTAACTATGTGATTAAGACGCGTTTTACGGCGAGTCGTGGTTATATTGTGGAAAGTAAGCGCGGGGGCGGGGGCTATATCCGAATTGGCCGAATTACTTTTTCAGATAAGCATGAGTTGGTTCGTGACTTGTTACATAATATGGGGGCAGAATTGTCTAGTGCGATGTTTGCGGATATCTTACAACTCTTATTTGATGAGCAGTTGATGACAGAGCGGGAAGGCAATTTGTTTCTCTCAGCTGGCAGTGATGAGGTGTTAGGAAATGATGCAAGCGCTATTCGTGTGCGGATGATGCGACAGATTTTACGACGATTGGATAGGAAAGAGGATTAGGATGAAATTTTCAAATGGATTACAGCGTGCCTATGAAGATGCGCAGTTAATCGGGCAACGGTATATGTGCGATTACTTAGAAACCTGGCATCTATTGTTGGCTTTTGTTATCAATCCAGATACGATTGCAGGGGCTGTTTTGGCAGATTATCCATTCGATATTGCGGATTATGAACAGGCAACTTATAAGGTGACAGAACGTGTCTATCGTGAGAACTTAGAGGAGTTTACCTTTTTACAGAGCTCGAAACGGCTTGATGAAGCAGCTCGTTTTGCTCAGAAGATTGCAGAAGTACTCAAGGCTAAACAGGTTGGGA
Source organism: Streptococcus sp. LYSM12 (assembly GCF_004569635.1). Lineage (GTDB taxonomy): Bacteria > Bacillota > Bacilli > Lactobacillales > Streptococcaceae > Streptococcus. The sequence goes on along the minus strand of NZ_SPOZ01000029.1, from coordinate 2,712 downwards.
CTGAGCATCTCTTCATGGCTATGCTCTTGGATAAGCGATCGATTGCCTCACAAGTTTTAGATAAGGCTGGATTTCATTTTGAGGATTCAGATACGAAGATTCGTTTCATTGATTTGCGGAAGAATTTAGAAGCGAAAGCTGGGTTCTCTAAGGAAGATTTGAAGTCTATCCGTAGCATCATGAAAGGTGGTAAGGTTCATCGTCCAACCATGGCGAATATGATGGGGATGCCACCGGCTCCTCAAACAGGTGGTTTGGAAGATTATACAAGGGATTTAACAGCCCTAGCGCGTGCAGGACAGATCGAGCCAGTCATTGGACGTGAGGCTGAAATTTCTCGCATGATTCAGATTCTTTCCCGTAAAACCAAGAATAATCCGGTCTTGGTCGGAGATGCGGGTGTTGGTAAAACGGCTCTTGCCCTGGGCTTGGCTCAAAGGGTAGCAGATGGGGAGGTACCAGCTAGCCTTGCCAAGATGCGGGTGTTGGAGTTGGACTTGATGAATGTCATTGCAGGAACACGTTTTCGTGGAGATTTTGAAGAGCGGATGAACAATATCATCAATGATATTGAAGAAGATGGTCAGGTGATTCTCTTCATTGATGAGCTCCATACCATTATGGGCTCTGGTAGCGGGATTGACTCAACCTTGGATGCGGCTAATATCTTGAAGCCAGCTCTGGCACGTGGAACCTTGCGGACGGTTGGGGCAACGACCCAAGAGGAGTATCAAAAGCACATTGAAAAAGATGCGGCCCTCTCTCGTCGCTTTGCCAAGGTAGCGGTGGGAGAGCCCAGTGTCGCAGATAGCATTGCCATTTTGCAGGGCTTGAAAAAAGCTTACGAACGCTATCATAAGATTCAGATTACAGATGAAGCGGTTGTGACAGCTGTAACCTTTGCCAAGCGTTATTTGACCAGTAAAAATCTGCCAGATTCAGCGATTGACTTGCTGGACGAGGCGAGTGCGACGGTACAAAATCAGCAAAAAACAAGTAGCCAGCAGTCTGAACTATCGGCAGTAGATAAGGCACTTATGGCTGGAAAACATAAGACGGTCAGTCAATTATTGGTAAAGGAATTAGAAACAGAAAGTCAGGAGATTCTGGGTGATGCTCAAGTGACAGGAGAGGATGTGTTGCTGACGCTCAGTCGTTTGTCAGGTATTCCAGTAGCCAAGTTGAGCCGGACAGATGTGAAGAGATACTTGAATTTGGAAGCTGAATTGCACAAGCGAGTGATTGGGCAGGAAGTGGCTATTTCTGCGGTTAGTCGCGCTATTCGTCGCAATCAATCAGGGATTCGTACCGGTCAGCGTCCGATTGGTTCTTTCATGTTTTTAGGTCCTACCGGGGTCGGAAAGACAGAATTAGCCAAGGCCTTAGCGGAGGTCTTATTTGACGACGAGTCGGCCCTCATTCGTTTTGATATGAGTGAGTATATGGAAAAATTTGCGGCCAGTCGTTTGAATGGTGCCCCTCCAGGCTATGTCGGCTATGAAGAGGGGGGAGAGCTGACAGAGAAAGTACGTAATAAACCCTATGCAGTCTTGCTCTTTGATGAGGTGGAAAAAGCGCATCCTGATACCTTTAATATTCTCTTACAGGTTTTGGATGACGGTGTTTTGACAGATAGCAAGGGTCGGAAAGTTGATTTTTCAAATACCCTGATTATCATGACCTCAAACCTTGGAGCAACAGCTTTAAGAGACGACAAGACAGTTGGTTTTGGAGCGCTTGATTTGTCGCATAGTCATGAGCATGTTGAAAAACGAATTTTTGAAGAATTGAAAAAGACCTACCGACCAGAGTTTATTAACCGAATTGATGAAAAAATTGTTTTCCATAGTTTGTCCGAACAGGATATGCAAGAAGTGGTGAAAGTGATGATTCGTCCGCTTGAAGTAGTCATGAATGAAAAAGGGATTCAGTTCAAGGTTCAACCGTCAGCCTTGAAATTATTGGCCCAGGAAGGCTATGACCGTGAAATGGGAGCGCGACCACTCCGTCGCCTAATTCAAACGAAAGTGGAAGATCCATTAGCTGAAATGTTACTCCGTGGGGAACTTCAAGCAGAAGATACACTGAAAATTGGCGTAAAGGCTGGAAAATTGAACTTTGATATTGGTCGTTAAACAGTATCACACTGCACTTCGTCCAACAGACTTTATTTAGACAATGCTTTAGTAGACGCAAAGAGGGACTGGACCACTGAAAGGATGCTTAAAATGGATTTTCCAGAGGACAGGAGCTCTTTCTCGGGGAGCTTCTATCCTTGTCTTTATTTCCTTATCTAAAGAATAAGTGTATATATACTTCTGAATTTATGTTTCTTCAGAACAAATAGATAAAAAGTCGTATCAAACCTTAACCTGGTCATTGATACGACTTTTTATATTATAGTCATTTCGTTTATCTTTTATAGTCGTTTAGTTTATAAACAGTATTCTAAACTTTCATATACAGACTTTCCAGCTCTGAGTAGATTCCGAACCTTGTTTTTGAGAGTAGCCCAATATTGTTCAATCGGGTTAAGTTCAGGAGAATAGGGAGGTAATGGAAGAAAATAATGTCCCTTGGCTATAGCAAGCTTATCCAATTTCGCTTTAGGATGGAAGCTGGCATTATCCATTACAATAAGATGTGGCTCTGACAAAGAGGGTAAGAGCTGGTTATCAAACCATTTGGTAAAAAAGCGCTCGTCATACTTTC
>NZ_SPOZ01000028.1 GCF_004569635.1 Streptococcus sp. LYSM12 | reverse complement strand
CTATGAAAGAATTATTAGAAGGACTTGAAGAAGATTTTAAGGTTAATGAATCAAACTTTAAGTCTATTTTTAATTCATCTAAGGTTACAGACCACTATGCAATTATTCCTACTATATCAGGTATTGGAAAAGCCAAAGATTTATCTGATAAAGAAAGTAAAATCTATAATCTAATTAAGAATAAATTACTTGCTTCATGTTCGGATAACTTAAAGGAATCTAGTAAAAAAATCAGATATGAATATGATAAATTTAACTTTAATGCAAGTGGCAAGACTATAATCGATGAAGGTTATACCAAGTATCTAAAGAGCTATGGAAAAGAAAAACAAAAAATGAATTACCAGATATAAAGACTGAAGATAAAATTAGGCTAACTTCTAAAAATATATCGGAGAAATTCACCAAAGCCCCAAGTCATTATAATGAAGATACACTTTTAAAGGCTATGGAGAGTGCAGGAGTAGAATCCTTGGATAAAGACATAGAAGTGGAAAGAAAAGGCTTAGGAACACCAGCCACAAGAGCAGGAATTATTGAAAATCTTATTCATAAGGATCTTATAAGAAGAGATAAGAAAAACTTACTTGTAACAGAAAAAGGCAATAGACTTGTATCGATTGTAGAGGATAAGTTTAAGTCGGCTGAAACAACATCTGAATGGGAAATGAAACTTGCAAAGATTAGCTCTGGTGAAGTTGATAAAGAAGACTTTTTAAGAGAAATAGAAGATAGTATAAGGGAGCTTGTAGATAGGTACAAGAATAATCTAAATGAATAAGGTAAAAATATTAGAGCTTTTCGGTGGCATAGGTGCTATTAGAAAGGCTTTTATTAATTTAAAGATACCTTATGAGGTAGTTGATTATGTAGAAATAGATAAGGCTTGTGTTAAATCATACAATGCACTTTATGGAGAAAATTATAAAGCAAAATCAGTAGTAGGATATAAAGCTCCTGAAGTGAAGATAGACTTAGTTATTCATGGAAGTCCTTGCCAAGACTTTTCAAGAATTGGAAAAAAGCAAGGAGGAGTGAAAAACTCAGGAACTAGATCAAGCTTACTATTTGAAACAATTAGAATAATTAAAGAAATGAAAGAAAAACCTAAATGGATAATTTGGGAAAATGTAAAGGGAGTCCTTGATAGAAATATGAGGGACTCCTTTTTTATTTATCTAAAAGAGATAGAGAGCCTAGGATATGAAAGCAAGTATAAAATCTTAAATGCAATGGACTTTGGCATACCTCAAAAAAGGGAGAGGATATTTGTTGTTTCATGTCTTGGAGCAAATAATTTTTCTTTTAATAAATTGGAGAGGAAAGAAACAAGACCACTAAGTGAATTTTTAGAAAAGGATGTAAGTGAACTTTATACAATGACCCAACCTTATATGCTGAAATTTTTAAATAAAGGCATAAATAACAGTTTTAGAGGGCGACTAAAAGTGATTAAAGATTTTTCTTATACTATTTCTACAAAGCAGATGAGAGTACCTAATTCTGGAATAATAGATATTGGAAATGGTCAGTATAGGTATTTAACAGAAAGAGAATGTCTAAGACTCATGGGTTTTGATGACAGTGATATAGATAAATTAGAAAAAGCACATCCAAGAAGAAAAAATTGCACTTCAAGCAAACTATATAAGCAGTCCGGCAATTCTATTGTGGTTGATGTGTTAATGGCGATTATAAAAGAAATTCATAGAATGGAGGTAGGAAATGCAAGTAAATGATTTTAAGAATATACAAGAAGCAATAAAGTATGAAGTTTTGCAAGATGAAAATGAATATTTAAAACTCTTAAAAGTTATAGGTAATAATCAGAAATATGATTTTTCTAGCCAATTAAGTATATATAACAAAGAACCTGAAGCTAGAGCTTGTGCAACCTTTGATATGTGGAAAAAATATTTTGGCAGAGTTGTTATGAGAGGAGAGAAGGGTATTCCAATTTTAGTTGGAAGTGATGTAAACAAAAAAGTTTCATATATCTTTGATATTAGTCAGACCACATCAATGGATAGGAATATTAATGAGGTTAGCTTATGGCAGTTTGATCACGAAAACCATAATGAGGCTTTAAAAGAAATAATAAATGCTTCTTCATTTGAAGCTAGTGATTCACTCAATGAAAATATATTTTCTTTAAGTCGAATTTATGGAGATGAATATATTAACTTGGCTCTTGCTGATTTGAGGATAGATATAGAGGATAGACTGAGTTTTGAAAAGTTTATGAGGGACTCAATATCCTATGCGGTAGCTAATAGGTTTAATACAGTCTATCCTATGGATATGGAAAATTTAAAAAATAATTTTTCGAGGATTAATACAATTTCTTTAGAGCAGATAGGTCTTGTAATATCAAGGGTTAGTGAAGATATTATAGATAGAACAATAGAAAAATCTAAGGAAATAGATCGTGCTAGGCTGCTGACAGAAAGGGCCGGTGGCGACTATAATAGAGATATAGAAAATATAAATGAAGATAGAGGAGGTCAAGATGATTTATATAGACGAGATGATAGGTCAAGAAGTAGAGATGGACGAGTTTTCACAGATGGAAGCGACAGAAGAAATAGCAATGAAGATCGAAGAGAAAACCTTGGACATGATGGAGAAGGATCTGGAATTTATGGAGAGATTTCCGAATCCAACATACGCAGTTCTAAGACTGTCTTACCTGGTAGGGAGCGAAGACATGGAGAACTGGAAGAAACTTCAGAAAATGTACGAGGAGAAAACACTTTTGAACCACCTGAAGGAAATTCAGAATCAGGCAGTGGACTTTATCAAGAGAGAGAAAGTCAAGATGATGAAAGCACAAGGATTGACAGAGAAAATGATGAGAGGGAATCCAGAGGAATACCAAGGACAGATGAACAACTTGATGGCAACAGTGAAGAAAATGGCAATCAAGGAATACGTGGAAGCTTAGAAAATGAAATAAGTCCAGAAAAGGAAGCTGATGAAGCTTCTTTTTTTGATGGCAAAAACACTGAAAATAGAAAAGATTACTGGATTGTAGAATTTAATGAAAATCACGAATTAGTTCCCGATTATAGTGGGCAGATAGTAACTAAAGACTTAATCAATATCCTAAGACAAAAGGATATTGATATTAAAGACCATAATCAAACTCATGGAGAAAATGAATTTGGAGAAATGACTGATGATTATATCGGATATTTCAAATTCTATTTTGATCACTATGTAGACGGCGAAGTTGTCGAACATTATAGAATTGACCTTGGAGATGGTGAAGAAGTTAATGAGCGTGAATTTTCATATTTAGAAGAGCAAGTTGCACTAAGTGAGGAAAAAGCTTCACAAGAAGAAGTTAAGGAAAAGATAGAGCCTAAGTTTAAGATAGGTGATCAGGTTAGATATAAAGATAAGGACTTTACCATTACAGATTTTGATGAACTAAGTGGAGGACTTAAAACTGTAACCATTAGAGATAATATGGAGTATATGGGAGGTATGATTAGGGGTTCGGAAGTAATTCCATATAGAAACGATTCATACCTTGAAGAAATCTTTGAAAATCTAAGTCAAACATCAGAAAAACTAGCAGTAAAAGTTGGTAAGGAATTTATTTTAGAAGATGAGAATACCTTTAATGGAATTAAATTAATTGAAACAGGAACTAAGGTAGAAGTTAATGGAGAAGAAATCCCCTTATATAAGGCTGAAACATTTGAAGAAAGTAGAAAGATTGATGACCTTTTAGATAGTGGAAACTATGAGATATACAAATTATCTGAGCATGAAAATCAAATTGAAAGACAAGTAGAGCAAGAAAGCTTTATTGATACCCACAATCCAGAAATTGACCAAATGATGGATAGGTATGATGTCCCAAGGGAAGCAGCCGAAAACTTATTGAGGGGTAAAGAGGATTTAAAAAATCTAGGCTATGAACCTAATAAGGAAAGGCTAAGTTTTGCTAGAAATTATGACTTGAAAAATCATATTTACTCAGAATACCTAACACCATCAGAAAAGTTAGATAAAAATATCAAAGCTATTAAAATGCTCAAAAGACTTGAAAATGAAAATAGGAGTCCAAGAGAGTATGAACAAGCCTATCTTGCTGACTATCTAGGTTGGGGTGGTCTTGCTGATGTCTTTGATGAAGAAAAGGGAGGTCAATGGCTTGAAGCAAGGAATATTTTAAAGGAAAATCTAACAAATGAAGAGTATTTGAATGCTAAAGAGTCTACTTTAACATCCTTTTATACACCTAGAGAGGTAATGGATGGAATATATAAGACTCTAACAGATATGGGTTTTAAGACTGGGAATATCCTTGAACCATCTGCAGGGGTCGGTAATTTTATTGGTAATATGCCAAGTGAAATACAAGGCTCTAAAGTATATGGAGTAGAAAAGGATAGTCTAAGCGGAAGAATAGCAAGAGAACTTTATCCTGAAGCTAACATTCAAATTAAAGGCTTTGAAGAAACAAACTTCTCAAACAATTTCTTTGACTTAGTTATAGGAAATGTTCCCTTTGGAGATTTTAAAGTTAACGACCGTGAATATAACAGAAATAACTTTCTGATTCACGATTATTTTTTTGCAAAGTCAATAGATAAGGTTAGGAATGGAGGAATTATTGCCTTCATAACATCATCTGGAACTATGGATAAAAAAGATGAATCTGTTAGAAAATATATTAATGCAAGATGTGAGTTTTTAGGAGCTATGAGGCTTCCTAATACAACATTTAAAGGACTTGCTGGTGCAGAAGTTACTTCAGATATTATTTTCTTAAAAAAGAGAGATTCAGTTATAGAAAGAGATGACGATTGGATACACCTAGAAACTGATAAAAAGGGTTTGACTTACAATAAATACTTTGTAGATAATCCTCAAATGGTATTAGGGGATATGAAAGAAGTATCTGGTAGATTTGGAAATACTATTACTTGTGATGAAAAAGAAGACGAAAATCTAAAGGATTTAATGGATCTTGCAAGTAAGGAAATATCTTCAAATTCAAAATATGAAGAGGTCGAACTATTGGAAGATGAAGAATTAAGTCTTCCAGCAACAGATGATGTTAAGAATTTTTCTTACACTATTATTGATGAAGAGGTCTACCTAAGAGAAAACTCAGTCTTAATCAAGCAGAATATATCAGATAAAAATAAAGAAAAGATAAAAGATTATCTTGATGTAATGAATGCTTTAAAAGATGTAATAGAAAAACAAAAGGACTATTTTTCAGACGATGAAATAAAAGAGTCACAAGCAAAGTTAAATGAAGTCTATGATAACTTTTCAAAGAAACATGGCTTTATTAACTCCTTATCAAATACTAGAGCCTTAAAGGAAGACTCAAACTTTCCTTTGGTTTCATCAATAGAAATACTTGATGATGAGGATAATTTCAAAGCTAAGAGTGATATATTCTCAAAAAGAACAATAACAAAGGCAAAAGTAGTAGACCATGTAGATACTTCTCTTGAAGCTTTAGTCTTATCAGTTTCACAAAAAGGATATGTAGATTTTGAATATATGGAATCTATCACTAATAAAGATAGAGACACCTTAATTGGTGAGCTTGAGGGCGAGATTTTTTTAGACATTAAGGACACAGACCTAATAAATAACAGAATGCCCTTTGAGAATTTTGACAATGACGATCCATTTCATTTTTCATATGTATCGGCTGATGAGTATTTAAGTGGCAATATTAGAGAAAAGATTGGTTACCTCAATTCATATATCGGAGAAATTGAAAATGTAATAGATTTAGCACCTTCTGAGAAGAAAGACACATTATTAAACGAGTTAGGCAAACTCAAATATCAAAGAGAAAAGTTACAAGAAGTTATGCCTGAAGAACTTACTGCTTCTGATATAAATGTAAGGTTAGGAGCAACTTGGATACCTCAAAAAGATATAGAAGACTTTACTTTTAATCTTTTAAAAACACCAGGTTATGATAGGTGGAATATAAATGTTAGGTTCTCACCACATACAAGTGAATGGAATATTGAAGGTAAAAGTGTTGACTCGACTAATGACCTTGCTAACATGACTTATGGTACAAGCAGAGTAAATGCCTATAAGCTAATTGAAAATGCTCTTAATCTAAAAGATACGAAGGTATTTGACCAAGTAATAAATGATGATGGGTCTAAGACTTCTGTATTGAATAAAAAAGAAACTATGCTTGCAAGTCAAAAGCAAGAACTGATTAAAGAAGAATTTAAGAATTGGATATTTGAAGATCCTGATAGAAGATATAGGCTAGAAAAGATTTATAATGAAAAATTCAATTCAATTAGAAATAGAGAATTTGATGGTTCTAACTTAACTTTTGATGGAATGAATACTGAAATCAGACTTAGAGAGCATCAGAAAAACGCCATAGCAAGGACTCTTTATGGTGGAAATACATTACTTGCCCATGTTGTGGGAGCAGGAAAAACTTTTGAAATGGTAGCTTCTGCTATGGAATCTAAAAAGTTAGGACTTGCAAGTAAATCATTATTTGTAGTTCCTAACCACCTAACCACTCAAATTGGTAGGGAGTTTATGCAATTATATCCGTCAGCAAATATTATGGTGGCCGATAAAAAAGACTTCCAACCTAAAAATAGGAAAAGATTTATTGGTAGGATTGCAACGGGAGAATATGACGCAGTCATCATAGGACACTCTCAATTTGAAAAAATACCAATGTCTAAGGAATACCAGGTAAGGCATATACAAGACCAAATAGATGATATAGTTTCCTTTATTGATGAGAACAAAAGAAATAGAGGAGAAAATTTTACAGTAAAACAACTGGAAAAGACAAAGAAGAAACTCTTGGTAAGACTTGAAAAACTAACTGATGACTTTAAAAAAGATGATGTAATAACCTTTGAAGAACTAGGAGTAGATAAGTTATTTATAGACGAAGCTCATAATTACAAAAACTTATTTTTGCATACCAAGATGAGAAATGTTGCGGGTATCGGTCAGAGTGAAGCCTTTAAGTCTTCAGATATGTATATGAAATGTAGGTATATGGATGAAATGACAGATGGAAAGGGAGTTGTATTTGCTACTGGTACACCAATATCAAATTCAATGACAGAGCTTTATACCATGCAAAGATACCTTCAGTATGATGATTTAAAGGCAAGGGGATTAGAACATTTTGACGCTTGGGCTTCTACTTTTGGAGAAACAGAAAACACCTTTGAATTATCTCCAGAAGGTACTGGATATAGGCAAAAGACAAGATTTTCAAAGTTTTATAATTTGCCAGAGTTGATGAGCATGTTTAAAGAAGTAGCAGATATAAAGACTTCAGATATGTTAAATTTGCCAGTACCAGAAGCAAACTTCGAAGTTATTAAAACAAAACCTACTGAGGAACAGAAAGAAATATTAGAAGCTATTTCAGAAAGAGCTGACGCGGTTAGAAATAACCAAGTCGAACCAACAGAAGACAATATGCTAAAGATTACAAATGATGGTAAAAAACTTGCCCTTGACCAAAGATTAATAAATCCACTACTTCCAGATGATCCTAATTCAAAGGTTAATGTATGTGTTAAAAATATCTTTTCGATCTGGGATAAGACAAAAGAAAATTCATCGACACAATTAGTGTTTTCAGATATGTCTACACCAAAAGGAGATGGTGAATTTAATATCTATGATGATATTAGAAACAAGCTAGTGAATATGGGAATACCAAAAGATGAAATAGCCTTTATCCACGAAGCAGATACAGACAAACAAAAAGATGAATTGTTCTCTAAGGTAAGAAGAGGAGAAGTAAGAGTATTATTAGGATCTACTCAAAAAATGGGAGCAGGTACAAATGTACAAAATAAATTAATAGCCTTACACGATTTAGACGTCCCATGGAGACCGTCTGACCTAGAGCAAAGAAGTGGTAGAATTGTTCGTCAAGGTAATGAAAATGATAAGGTAAATATCTTTAGATATGTAACAGAAAATACTTTTGATGCCTATTTATGGGTGCGACATGAAGTCGCTTAATTTAACTGTTTGGCATAATGACCAAACTAACTATTCCGTTAGTTGAGCCAAGTATCGACTGCACTTAGGTGTGGTAAGCCGATATTAAAGTAGCCCTACTTGAGGTTGAACCGTGAGGGAATACCGAAACTGCCAGCAACAAGGCGGTTAGGGAGCAAGGTTTGATAATATGGCTAACATATGTGAACTACTGATAAATGCCGTTAAAGCGAACAGGCTAAAGTTGCTGACAAGCCTGAACCAAAATGGTGCGTAGTCGGATAATCCTTTCCATAGTGGGATTACACGGACAAAATGACTACCGGCAGAGAGGTAGAGCCTAAGTTATCAATGTTAATTAAGTGGAACATGGTAAGCCTGTACCGTTGCCAAAAGGCAAGGCAAATCGTAAGAAATGCTGATAATGGTGCAGGTAAAGGATAATGGAAAAAGCGAATGCCATCTTGTAATGAGATGGATAGGGGTTCAAAATTTGCCCTAACTTGAAAGAGTGCAGACTTCCATTTGGTTTTTAATCACAAGAGAACTTGTAGAATTTTTGAAAGGAGAAAGCAAATGAACAGTAAAATGTGTGCTACTACCAACAGAGCTAAAGACTGGGAAAGTATAGATTTTTCAGTAGCAGAAAGCTATGTTAAAAAACTACAAATGCGTATTGTGAAAGCGTGGAAAATGAGTAAATACGGAAAGGTAAAATCTTTACAGCATTTACTCACAACTTCATTTTATGCAAAAGCCTTGGCTATTAAGAGGGTAACTGAAAACCAAGGCAAGAAAACAAGTGGTGTTGATGGCGAACTATGGCTAACACCACAGGCAAAGTATAATGCAATAGGAAAGTTAAACTTAAGAGGATATAAACCTAAACCTCTTAAAAGAGTGTATATACCAAAGAAAAATGGGAAGAAAAGACCTCTTAGCATTCCTACAATGACAGATAGAGCAATGCAAACCCTATATAAATTTGCACTTGAACCAATAGCAGAAACTACTGCTGACCCTAATTCTTATGGATTTAGGGCAAAAAGATGTACACAAGATGCTATCGAGCAGTGTTTTACATCACTTAATAAAAAGAAATCTGCAAAATGGGTACTTGAGGGAGATATAAAAGGTTGTTTTGATAATATAAGTCATGAATGGATATTAAATAATATCCCAATGAACAAGAAATTATTAAAACTCTGGCTTGAGTGTGGATATATAGAAAAGCAAAAACTATTTCCAACAGAAACAGGAAGTCCCCAAGGCTCGCCAATATCACCTATTATTTCCAATATGGTATTAGATGGTTTAGAAAAAGCAATCAAAGAGAAATACCATAGAAGAACAGTAAATAAGAAAACATATTTCCCAAAGGTTAACTTTGTTAGATATGCAGATGATTTCATCGTTACAGGGGAAAGTGCAGAATTGCTTGAAAATGGTGTAAAGCCAATCATTGTAAAATTCTTGGCTGAAAGAGGTTTAGAATTATCAGAGGAAAAGACACTCATAACACACATAAATGAAGGTTTTGATTTTCTTGGAGTTAATATTAGGATGTATAAAGATAAGTTGCTTACAAAACCATCTGATAAGAACTTCAAGGCTATTGTCGATAAAATCAGACGAATCATAAAAGATAATCCGTCAATGAAACAAGAAATTTTGATTAGAAAATTAAATCCAATCATTATAGGTTGGGTAAACTATCAGAAATATAATGTTTCATCTAAAGCCTTTGAAAAACTTGACTATGAAATATATAAAAGCTTGTGGACCTGGTGCGTTCGTAGACACCCAAAGAAAGGTAGAAAATGGATAGCTAAGAAATACTTCCATACCATTGGAAATAGAACCTGGACTTTCAGTGTAGCAACTGGCGACAGAATGGAAAATGGCGAGAAATACTATCTTCGTCTTAAATATGCTACAGACACTGATATTAAAAGATTTACCAAGATACAAGCTGAAGCAAATCCATTTGATGAAAATTGGCAAATATACTTTGAAGAAAGAGAAGAGTTAAAAATACGAAACGAACTTAAAGGACGTACAGTTATAAATAGACTGTATAAAACGCAAAATGGAATATGCCCTGTTTGTGGAGAGAAAATAACTATTGATACAGACTTTAGAGTACATCAAACAATTCAAAATAACATTACCCTTAAAACTTTAGTACACCCTTGGTGTCATAGAAAATTGTATATAAATGATGAAGAAAACACGCTGGCTCTTTAATTAGGGCTTATAAAAACTTGAGCCGTGTGAGGGGAAACTCTCATGCACGGTTCTTAGAGGGGAAAGGGATAGTAATATCCCCGACCTACTCGACCAGACAATAGAAAATAAGCAGAAATTTATATCCCAAATTATGACAAGCAAGACACCTGTGCGTGTTGCAGAAGATGTTGATGAAGCAAGTCTATCTTATTCAGAAATTAAGGCTTTGGCTACAGGCAATCCTATAATTAAAGAAAAAATGGATTTAGATAACGAAGTTACAAAGCTAAAAATGCTGGAAGCAAACTACAAGTCTAATAAATACAAGCTTGAAGATAAGGTAAATAAAATTTATCCTCAAAGTATTTTAAAAACTGAGATGGAAATACAAGCGGTCAAGGAAGATATTGCAAGTATTGAGAAATTAGGAGAAGAAGACATAAAATTCACTTCAATAAGTCTTGGTGGAAATAAGATTTTAGATAAGAAAGAGGCTGGAGAGAAGCTATTAGAAGAAATAAAAAAGGTAAAGATAAATGATAGTAAGGTTATTGGTAAATATAGGAATTTAGACTTACAAGTTTCATATAACTTTATGACTAATACTCACAATTTTAAACTCCTAGGAAAAGCAGAATACTTCGGAGAGTTTTCAAACTCTACTGATGGCAATATAACAAGACTTGATAATGCCATTGAAAAAATGCCTGCAAGACTTGATAGATTAAATCAAAACCTTGAAAACTATAAAGAATCTTTAGAAAATGCCAAAGTAGAATTAACCAAGCCATTTGAAAAAGCAGATGAGTTAAGGGATAAGACACTAAGGCTAGCTGAAATTAATAAACTTTTAGATATGGGAGAAGTAGAAGAATTAGAAAACCAATCACCATTATTAGAAGATTTAAAGAGGGCGATAGTCGATTATTCTAACTACGAGTTTTCAGAATCTAATAGCTATGACGATTTTGACAAACTATACCCAGATTTAAGCCATATAGGACTTGCCTATACAGAAACACCTGATGGTAAGCACTCGATTCAATATGAGGTAAATTTGGAAGAAAAAACATGGACTCAGTATGTAGATAATGTAGCTATTAGAACAGAATCTTTTGTAGAAGAAGATATATCTAATTCACAAGCTATTAAAGATATGACCGAAGCCATAAAGATGTCTAGTTTTGATGATCTGGTATCAGTAGATGAAGAAGATTTAAAACAAGCACTAGGACTAGAAATAGATGATGACGGAAACTTCTATGATCCACTAGCAAAAGATCTTGACAATGACGGAATACCAGATAGGTATGACAATGATTTTAAAGATAGTGATTATTTTGAATCAACATATGATGTAGAGGATAATCTTCAGGCAAGGGAAGAGAAACCATCGATATTGGGACAAATATCTAAATTTAAATCAGAAGAAGAAAAAGATAAAAATCAAGAAAAAAACGAAAAAGGACAAGAAAGATAGAGGAGGGCGAAAGGCTCTCCTTATTTAGTACAAGGAGGAAATTATGGAATACAAAGATATTAGAGAAAACTTAGAAGAAATGATGAATGATAATTACAAGGATTTTATAAAAGCACTTGTGAGTATAGAAAAAGGCGTTAATGATGAAAAGGCACTTGAAGAAGTCTATGTTTTATTTATGATCAAAGACACAACAGGTCTATTAAATGATGACTTTGACTATATGATTGATGATATGAAAGAACAAGGTAAGATTGTTGAAAATGTTATTGACATTGAAGAAAAAGATGACCTCATAAATCTCGCGGGTAATATAGCTGGCGAAGTAGAAAATCTTGAAAGAGAAAATGCCAATGGAGAAAAGTTCAAAGTAAGTAATTTTTCTATTGTCTCTAAAGATGACGATGGGAATAAGGTATATACAAATTGTTCAGCATATGGAGATAAGACAAAAGATTTAGAGAACCTAAATCAAGGAGATTTTGTTAAAATCTTCGGACAAGTAAAAATAAGTATTGACAACAACGGAAAGGAACATAAAAACGTTCGTATTTTCTCTTCTAAGCTCTTAAAAGCAAAAGAGCAAGTAAAGAGTCAATACAAGGATAAAAAGTCAATATTAGGGCAAATAAAAAGCTTTAAGACAGATGACAAAGCTAAGTCAAATAAGAAAGACCACAGCAAAGGTACAGAGAGATAAATATCGGCAGTCTACGGACTGCCTTTATTTTTTATATGTATATAGGTTGTATAATGACGTAATAGGGGAAAGGCGTTTTAAATATATTTCATATATTTTTTGACCACTCTACTGTATCTTCCATCCGATAACTTTTCTCCCTAGACATATCCATAATATGGGCTCTATGAGCAAGTCTATCAACGATAGCCCCAGTAAGCATAGAATCTTTAAAAACCTACTCCCATCTTTCAAAGTTCAAATTCATTGTTAAAATTATTGATTCCTTATCAATTCTAGATGATAAGAGTTTAAGGAATCTCACATCCTATCTTATCAAATGAAACATAATCAGGCTTTGAGGTGAATTTACGTAAAGAGCAATGCTAAAGCTTAAAAAATACCTATCTAACAAAGGTGAATTTTTATTTTTATCATATTATGTAGATGGATGTAAATGAATATTATTTTTAAGTATATGTTATTTTTAATTGCTTCATTTCATATTGACTAGATCGGTCAATTTTGATATACTCTAAATGACTAGTTGGGTCATCGGTTTATAAAGAAAGGTGGTTTTGATCATTTATTCAAAATTTAATAACTTAAAACCAGAAAAACAAAAGCAAATTATTAACGCAGCTATAAAAGAATTTGTTCGAAATGGTTTTGAAAAAGCATCTACTAACGAAATTGTAAAAAGAGCTAATATTTCAAAAGGCTCGCTGTTTAACTATTTTAACAGTAAAAAGGATCTTTACTTGTACTTGATTGAGTATAGTAGTAAAGCAATCGTGAATCTAAATGAAGAAATTGATTTGTCTGAAACTGATTTATTTAAAAGAATCGAAAGAGTTGCTTTACAAAAGTTCTATGTTCAACAAAAGTACCCACAGGCATTTGAATTCTTGGCATCAACTAAACAAGAGGAGTCTGTAGAAGTAAAGGATATCATTAAACAAAGGCTCAATCCAATCTATAATCAAGCCATAAATAAATTATATAAAGACATTGATTACTCTAAATTCAGGGAAGGAGTTGATATTGAAAAAGCAATTGAGATTTTGAATTGGACGATGTTTGGTGTAGGAGAGAAAGGACTAAAGGAATTGTTTACCTTTGATGATATTGGTAGATTTGGAGAGAAATATCTAGAAGAGTGGAACGTTTATGCCGAATTACTGAAATATAGCTTTTATAAATAAAACTAAATTAAAGGTGTATTGAAATGAAAATATAATAGCTTTAGATTTTTATCTAAAAAAATTTTAAAGGAGTGTGTCTATATTATGACCGATATAGTAAAAGTACAAGGATTACAAAAAAAGTTTGGTAAATTTCAAGCATTGCGTGACGTTTCGTTCACGATAAAATCGGGGGAAGTGGTTGGGTTTATTGGTCCTAATGGTGCTGGGAAATCTACAACTATTCGTGCACTATTAGGAATTATAAAACGTGATGCTGGTATTGCCGAGATATTCGGTAAGGATGTTTGGAAGGATAGCTTTGAAATTCATAAGCGAATTTCTTATGTCCCTGGAGATGTTGCCCTTTGGGAATCTTTAACGGGAGGAGAAATTATCGATCTCTTCATTAAATTACATGGTAGTGGAGATAAAGAAAAGCGCGATTATTTAATTAAACGTTTTGAATTAGACCCTAAGAAAAAAGCCAAAGGATATTCAAAAGGAAATCGTCAAAAAGTTGGATTGATTGCAGCATTATCTGTTGATTCTGATTTATATATTTTTGATGAACCAACATCTGGTCTTGATCCTCTAATGGAACAAGTTTTCCAAGAAGAAGTTGAAAAAATTAAAGCATCTGGTAAAGCTATTTTATTGTCCTCCCATATTTTAAGTGAGGTAGAACGATTAGCAGATAAGGTTGTAATTATACGCCAAGGTGAAATTGTTGAAACTGGAACCCTTGATGAATTACGACATTTAACTAGGTCTACTGTCACTTTAGTGACAAGTGGAGACGTATCAAAAATGGCTTTTGTAGATGGAGTACATGATTTTGTTCAAAATGATAGCCAAGCAACATTCTCTGTCGATAATCAATATCTCAATAGTATTTTAATTGAAGCTAGCAAATTAGGTGTCACAAGGTTTGAATCTATACCGCCAACACTTGAAGATTTGTTTATGCGTCATTATGAAAGCTAAACCGTGGGAAGGTGGAAAAATTATTATGAAAGAAAAATTTGCTCGTTGGGACACATTGTTTTTACAGTATTTAAAACGAGATTGGAAAAAAATTATTATATGGGTATTGGGACTTGGCATGTTTTCGGCTGGATTTGTTCCAGCTTTCAAAGAAATAGCAAAAGGGCAAGGTTTAGTCGGAATGTTCGAAACTTTGAAAAACCCTGCAATGATATCTATGGTAGGGCCGACTCCAGTTGAAACAGGAGCTGATTATACCTTAGGAGCAATGTATGCAAATGAAATGTTGTTGTTTTGTGGTTTGTTTGCGATGATAATGTCTATTTTACACGTGATAGGTCATACTCGTAAAGAAGAAGATCTTGGCCTTAATGAGCTACTGCGTTCCTTTCAAATAGGTCGTCAAGCAAATTCTCTTGCAGCAATAGCAGAGATAGTCTTTATCAATGTTATACTAGCACTTTTTATTGCAGGAGTAATGATAAGTTTCGGTGCCGATACGATTTCTATTTTGGGTTCCGTGTTATACGGGGCATCAATTGGAATGGCAGGGATTATTGGTGCTGGGATTGCTCTAATAATGGCACAAATTATGCCCACGTCATCGGCTGCAACAGGATCATCATTAGGAATTGTAGGATTACTATACATTGTTCGTGCTGGAACAGATATCTCCAATGTTGACTTATCTATGATGAATCCTTTGGGCTGGACATATTTAACTTTTCCTTTTACAGATAATAATTGGTTTCCACTTATTTTTGCTTTAATTTTCAGTATAATAGTGGTGTTCATAGCTTTTTCACTTGAAGGTGGCCGCGATATGGGGGCTGGATATTTACCGCAAAGAGAAGGGCGTGAAAGTGCAAAGCAGTCTTTGCTGTCCGTCCGAGGATTATTTATAAATATTAATAAAGGTGTCATTATTAGTTGGTTAATCGCATATGTTGTTATGGGTGCTGCCTATGGTTCGATTTATGGAGATATGCAGACATTCCTAGAAAGTAATGAAATGATGAAACAAATGTTTTCTCATACAGGATTTTCTATTGAAGAATCATTCACAGGCACAGTTATGATGGTTTTGATTGGTTTAGTTTCCATTCTACCAATTGCGATTGTAAATAAACTCTTTTCTGAAGAAAGACGATTACACTTAAGTCAGATTTATGCAACAAAAGTAACCCGCAGTCAATTATATTGGACTAGTATAGGGTTATCGATATTAAGCGGATTATTAGGAGTTTTATTAGCAGCAGGTTGTCTTGGAGGTACTGCTATCTCTGCGATGGGGAATAGCGGAGAGATGGATATAGTTGACTTTTTTGCTGCTGGCTTTAACCTTTTCCCTACTGTTTTATTCTTTATAGGTCTGGCAGCGTTAGCTCTTGGATGGGCACCTAAACTAGGTAAAATAGTGTATATTTATCTTACATTCTCTTTTTTATTAAATTTTTTTAGCGGCTTAATAGACCTCCCGGAATGGTTTTTAAATACTGCTATACAAAGTTGGATGCCTCAAATGCCAATGGATGATTTTGAAGCATCAGTTTTTCTTACAGTTACTATAATTAGCATTGCTTTAATAGTAATAGGTTTCTTGGGGTATAGTAGAAGGGATATGAATGAAGGAGCTTAAATTGATTGAATAGTAAATAGTGTAATCTAATGATTTAAATTCTTGTGTTGTAGGTTTTAACATTAGTCGATGAAAGCAATTAAATTTTATTATTACAGTTTCATATATTTGATAAGGATAGAAGTATTCTAAACTAGAATTATATTTCGATTCTTTTGGCGACCATTAGAAAGCTAGTCGTTATGTTCCCACGAACGTACAAATTAGTCGATATGTTCCCATATACAACAGTTTCGCTAAAAATCATAAATACATCAATTCTATCAACTCGTCCCACGTTGAAGCAGCAATTCTGATGACGTATTGTGGTTTGGACAAGGAATAATAGGAGTCAACCACAACATGTAGTGGTTTGAGTACGAAAATTGGGTCAAAAACAGGCTAAAAAATACCGTTTTTTGACCCTTTTAAATAGGGCATTTGACAGATGACATTTGATGTTTCGGGATTAAAAATCCATAGGGTGAGGTAGATTAGCACAGAACTTTATTGAATAGAGAAATTAAAAGTGATATAATCAGTTGCATAAGGAGGAGTTAAATATGTGTACATGTATTGCAGTAGTAGATATTACTTTATCTCATTTATAATGAAAAAAATTAAAGGAGGTAAAGGTATGGGTATGTTTTCTATATTTGTTATTGAGAGATTTCATTATCAACCAAACCAAAAATAATTGGTTATAATGAGCTCTTAAGATTAGTTCATTATAACCGGCAAGGAGAAGGTTATAATGAAACAGAAAAACCCGAAAAATACGCAAAATTTCATTACATCTAAAAAGCATGTAAAGGAAATATTAAAATATACGAATATCAATAAACAAGATAAAATAATAGAAATTGGGTCAGGAAAAGGACATTTTACCAAGGAACTTGTGGAAATGAGTCAACGGGTGAATGCTATAGAGATTGATGAAGGTTTATGTCATGCCACGAAAAAAGCAGTTGAACCTTTTCAGAATATAAAAGTTATTCATGAGGATATTTTGAAGTTTAGCTTTCCTAAAAATACAGACTATAAAATATTTGGTAATATTCCCTACAATATTAGTACTGATATTGTAAAAAAGATTGCTTTTGATAGTCAAGCGAAATATAGCTACCTTATTGTAGAGAGGGGATTTGCTAAAAGGTTGCAAAATACCCAACGAGCTTTGGGTTTGCTGTTAATGGTGGAAATGGATATAAAAATTCTTAAAAAAGTGCCACGAGCATATTTTCACCCTAAGCCTAATGTAGATTCTGTATTGATTGTACTTGAAAGGCATAAACCATTTATTTTAAAGAAGGACTACAAAAAGTATAGATTTTTCGTTTATAAATGGGTAAACAGGGAATATCATGTTCTTTTTACTAAAAATCAATTAAGACAGGTGCTGAAGCATGCGAATGTTACTGATCTTGATAAATTATCCAATGAACAATTTTTGTCTGTTTTCAATAGTTACAAATTATTTCAATAAATTAAAAATAATTAAGCGTTCTCTAACTTTAAGAGAACGCTTAATCTTATTACATTGAAAAATGCATTCTATTATTTTCAATTATTATGATATAACATAACTATGATTTTACTTATTTGCATATTTGCACGAAAATATAGTTATCGACGACTATTCTGATAATAGCAACTAATATAGTCAATGATAACTCAAAATTTATTGATATAGTAGGTATATGTGCAACTAATTAGGGAAGATTTTAGCTTGCCATTTCTGAAACAGCTAAAACAAGTATTGCGTAAAGAATGCGCCAGTCTTCCCATGGACTTAAAATGCTTGCTTGGGGCACACATAAAACCCCTTGAACAATCTATTGACAGAGTTGAAGGACTGTCGGAGATTCTAAGACGAAGTAATCCTAAAATGGCCCTATGCCATACAGATATTCATAATTGGAACTTGATGCAACGGGATGAGCAGTTAGTTCTAATTGACTGGGAAGGCTTGAAATTGGCTCCAGTAAAAGCTGATCTCATGTTTTTTGTTGATAAGCCATATTATGATGTATTTATGAACATATACCTGAAATTACACAAAGATTTTTTAATCAATACGGATGCTTTGTTATTCTATCATATTAGACGTAAACTAGAAGATATATGGGAGTTTATTGAACAACTTTTATATGACAATCAAGAGGATAAGGAAAGAAATGAAACTATAAAAGTTCTTGATGGTGAACTGAATAACTTAGTGTTTTGAAAAAAGAATAACGTATTATTAAGCTAAATAATATTGGAGAAGAAAATGAATAAACAAGAATTATATCAAATTGCTTTCAGTATAATTAATCATAAAAAGTTACGGAACTTTGGAACTTCAGGGCATGTTGCGTGCGCGTTGGAGACAAATAGCGGTAACATCTTTACAGGAATATGCATTGACTTGCCCTGTTCTATTGGCTTATGCGCTGAACAGTCAGCTATTGCTGAAATGGTAAAGAACAATGAAACTGCAATCAAAAGGATTATCGCTGTATTTGAAGATGGGAGTATACTTCCACCATGTGGAAGGTGCAGAGAGTTTATTGCACAGATAGATAATCAAAATATAGAGACCCAAATTGTATTACCTGAAATGGAAGAAGTGTTGCTGAAAGATTTATTACCAGAAAGGTGGGATGGCAAATGGAACTGAAAAAGATAACTAGCAGGGTTTTTTATTATCCACATCAACCAGAAACTGATAGGCCTATGTTGGCATACTTAAATGGAGATAAAATTGCACTTGCCATTGATGCAGGAAATTCAGCAGACCATGTTGATGAATTTTATAAATCCCTAGAAATCGAGAACCTAAAGAAGCCAGATTTTACTGTCATCACTCATTGGCACTGGGACCATACCTTTGGAATGCATAAAATTCACGGATTGTCCATTGCACACCATAAAACCAACGAGTTTTTGAAACAGGAAAGAGCCAAACTATCTGACAGTGCATATATAAAATTTTTGATAAATGATGATGAGTGCCTAGCTAGAGAATATGTAGATAATAAAAGAATTATTGCCGTTCTATCGGATATCCAATTTGAAAAAGAGCTTACCCTTAATCTCGGTGGAATAACCGCAATGATTTTTCATACGGTTTCACCCCATTCGGAAGATACGGTGCTTATCTATATTCCTGAGGAAAAAATATTGTTCTTGGGAGATTCAACAAGCGAGGATTTCTACAATGATGGGTATATGGATAAAGAAAAATTAATGTCATTAACAAATTTGATAGAAAGTTTCGACTGTAAGTATTGTATTTTAAGTCATGCAGAGCCTCTAACTAAATCAGATTTATTAGATTACTTAAAATCCATTCTAAAATAATAATCCATGAGGTGTATTGATATGTTCCCGTCTACCGATAGCCCCAAAAACGCAGTGGATATGTTCCCGAGAACGGACACACTCAAATGACATTCATTCTATCCTCTCAAGCCATGTGGAGACGGTGGTATTGATGTCAAGGAAAATAAGATAATAGGCTATAAAAGTGTTGAAATTAATGGTTTTTGGGGTTTTAGAAGAAATCCTAAAAGCCATTTTTCTATTTAGATAAATATCTTAATTATAATTAAAGAATAAATTGAGGATCAAGAACCTCAATATTATATAGAAAATAGCCACGAAGCGATCATACCAAAAGAAATCTTCATGCAAGTCTAAGAAGAAATGGATAGACGAGCTAATATGGTAAGTGGCAAAGGGAAAAGAAGAATCTATTCCAGTAAATACGCCCTTTCAAGTATTGTCTACTGCTCTATATGTGGGGATATTTACAGGAGAATAGCATGGAATAATAGAGGAAAGAAAAAAACAAGTTATTTATAGTGTTAAATTACCAACACTCTTATTACTTCCTATGTAATGTTTACAGTTCTAGTATCATAACTTGTTCAATTAGAGGATTTAAACAGCTTTTTGTGGGCTGTTTTTTCTTTTATAAAAAATGATATAATAAATTATGAGATGCGTATTTATTGCTTATTCTCACATGCTTGTCTGTCCAATTATTGGACTAGTAGGTTTAATACTTGGGGTAAGGGAAAAAGATAGGTTTTTTATGGCATTAAATGTCCTTTTTATCTTATTACTTCCTATAGCAATGTTTGCTAGTCATCTAGTAGGATCTCTTTAAGTAAGATAATAAGTTTAGAATAAAAATTTGTAAATAATTTTAAAAAAGCTATAAGTTTATCCGCTTATAGCTTTTTATCTCTCCACTTCCTTTCCATAATAATTTTCATAGTTTTTCCTATACTGAACAAGGTCAGAAAATTGTTCTTTATTCAAAGAATACTCTTGCATAAGGGTGTTCTTTTTTTCTTGCAATTTATCGAGATTTGATAGTATTTCTTTTGTGCTTGGAAGCTTTTTATAGTTTTCTAAAATTTCTTTAGCGGCTATTTTATAAACAGAAAGTTCACTATAATATTCTTCTGCAAATTGCTTATCTTCAGGATTTTTCTTGTGGTATTTATAGATTTCACGATACTTATTTATAGTATTTATATTTTCCATATCTTGAGATAAGCTCCTCATTTCAGCTTCAAATTTCTTTATTTTATCTAACAAGTCTTGTCTATCATCAGCAGATTTTTTGATTAGATCATCAAGCTGGGTAATTGAATTAATTCCTTGTTCTCTTAATTTAATTATTGAATCTGCCATTGTTTTGATATTATGTTTTCTTGCCCAAACTTCGTAACCTTTAGAGGATTGAGCTTTTTTATTAGTAGATATATCAATAACATTTCCTACTCGCTTTTTAATAGGATTAGCTTTATTTTTGATAGCAAAATCTATTCTTTCTTTGATTTTTTCTTCATTATAATCTTCTCCGATAGTCTTTGCTCTTGTAAATCTTTGCTTATCTTTATGGCGAAAAGCAATGTGTTTACCGAACTTAATTTCATAATCAAGAGCCTTCATATTTTCTAAAAATTCTTCCCACGAGTTAGACCTGTTAATCATTCTATCTATATCAAATTGCAGTTTAGATTTCCAGGAATTTCCTTTCTTGTTTTGCTCATATTCGTACCAAGATTTACCAGCAGTTTTATATTTTCTCTTGTAAGCTTCATAGTATTTATCAATGACTGAAAGCTTATTTTCTTTACATAATTCGTCACTTTGAAACCTGATTTTATGATAAGATTTTTTATTAGATTGGTAGCATTTACCAGTATTGTAATTTACATTATTAAAAATAATATGGTTATGGATATGTCCTCTATCTATATGAGTTGCAAGAACAAATTCATAATCTTCTTTTAAAATTTTCTTACATAATTCCATTCCTATTTCGTGAGCTTTTATAGGATCAACCTCTCCTGGTAGAAAAGATTGGATTAAATGTCTAGCCAAAACTGTACCTTTAGTATCGTTATCTTCTCGTGTTTTCATAAATTGAATATGGGCAGTAGATGGGTGACATTTAAATGAAGATACTAAGACTTTTTCATCAGTTTTTTCGCTCTTAGTAATGTAATCTATTGCTAAATTTAGAGTTGATTTTATAGGATGTATTTTTGTAATTGCCATATTAATCACCAGAACTTTCTTTTGATTTATTAAGAAGTAGGGAATGAATCTGCCATATTTCTCTTGATAATTTTTCTATTTCTTTATTCATTGCTTCAATTTCATTTTTGTAAATAACACCAGTTGTATTAGTAGCCTTGGCGATCTGGTTTATATTATTTGTTGCATTTGAAAGTAGCCATTGTAAGTTTCTAAATGGTTCTAAATCTACAACATAAATTTCTTTTTCTAATACACATTTCCTAAGAAAGTGGGACATGGTTTTGCAATTTGCAAGTTTCATTTTCTTTTCAAAAACTTCCTTTTCTTCCTTAGTTAATTTTATTTCTATTCTTTCATTTCTAAATCTATTTGCCATTTTATTCTCCTTTATAAAATATATTTTGGGGTCTTAGGGTTCTCCCTAACAAGGTAAAAATTAAAAAAATGGAGCATTCCGTAAAGGGCTGCTCCATTAATTTTTTCGTAAGTGTCCGTACACTTACTGTGCTTGCTATTAAAGTTATAAGCGTTAAGCGTATATTAAGTTATTCTTCTAAATCTTTAGTATTATCCTCGAGTTCTAGGAACTTATCAAAATCACTTTTGTAGAGTCTATCTTGTATAATTCTATATTTTTCAAACTCACTTTCTGCGTGCTTTTTTGCAAGAGCTGCAGATACTTTTCCTGCATCGTTTAAGATTTCTTTATCCCATAATTGTAAAAATCCATTTAATCTTTTTTCCCAATCTTCCATTGTCATCGGGATATGTCTTTCTGCTTGTAGTTCTGCCATGTCTAAATAAGATGAAACAATTCTTTGCATTTGATTTAATTCTTCTTCGTTTAGATAATTTTTTGCAACAACTACATCATATTTATGAATTTTTGAATCTGGTGAGCCTTCCCAAGTAGTAAGTCCCATATTTTTAGTTTTGTGATTGGCTCTATCTACAATTAATTCAGCTGCAGTTTTTCCATGAATGGCATAGTGTAATTTATTTTGAATAGCGGCAAAAAATCTTTTTGTTGCTTTTGCAGATGGATCATAGTCTAAAGAAGTGGCATAAATATCTGTGATTTTTTGATAGAATCTTCTCTCAGATAATCGAATCTCACGAATTTTTACAAGTAATTTTTCGAAATAATCCTTGGTAAGTTTTGTACCAGAATTCTTGAGCCTTTCATCATCCATTGCCCAACCTTTAATTGTAAAATCTTTTACAATTTGGTTTGCCCACTTTCTAAATTGGACTGCACGTTCGTTATTTACTTTAAATCCTACTGCAATAATTGCTTGTAGATTATAGTGTTTTGTTTCCCTTGAAACATTTCTAGAACCTTCTTTTTGAACTATTAGGAAATTCCTAATAGTTGCTTCTTCTTGTAATTCACTATCGGCATAGATTTTTTTAAGATGTTCATTTATTGTGGCGACACTAACATCATAAAGTGTTGCCATCATCTTTTGTGTTAGCCAAATATTTTCATCTTCATATCTAATTTCTATAGCTTCCCCATCATCACCATTAGCTGCAATAAAAGTCAAGTATTCAGCAGCAGATGATCTAATTTGAAGTTCTTTTTTATCATGATTTTTGTCTTTATTTTTATCCATTTCTTTACTCATAATTTCCTCCAAGTATAAATTTCATTCTACCTTTAAACACTGGAATACTAATCAAGAATACAATTAAATAATGTATAAAGGAATTTATCATCATATTTTTTGTTATTGGTAATTGATGATAAGTTTGACCTATTATTTTAAAAGCGGCTAGAGCGTTTGTTATAAAATCAAGTGCCAACCATAGGGCGACTGATGATCCTATAAAAGCAATTATATAGTTTAAAAACCTGCTAACCTTTGGTAGCTTTCGATTTATTAAAACTAGCAATATTCCATAAATTATTACTACTGTAATTGAAAGGGGAATAGCTAATTTGTTATCTAATTTATCTTTTATGGATATATAAAATCCTAAACCTACAACTATAAAATCAATCAAAAATGCTGAGATTTTTACAGAGTAGGTAGTGATGAGATAGTAGAAAACTATTCCAGAAAGTATTAATAGAATATATCCTGCAATAAAAATTCCCATAGAGTCTCCTAATAATAATCATCATGTTCAGGGCGATAGTTTTTAAGAAAATCTCCCTGAGGTGTATTAACATTAATTGGTTTATTAAACTTGCCCATTTTTGCTAACTCAGAAATTTTTAAATTTAGTAAATTTATATCCACACCTAATTGTCCAGCAATTTCATAATCACAAACTTGATCATTGATATTATCGAAGACATCTTCATCACTTATTAATAAATGAGCTGCAAAAATATTAGCTTCAGTTTCAAATTTATTTGTAGGGTTTAGCACTGTCTGGTCATGAAAAGCTCCACCACTCATACAATAATCTCTGTGAAGTTGATCGTGACCTAATTCATGTGCTAATATAGTCTTTCTATTAAAATTTGTGTTGCTACTGATAAAAATAAATCTGTTCCTTTGAATATAATGGTACATTCCTAAAAGTATTTTTGTTTCAGGTAGATATACCAGGTTAATATTCAAAGCTTCTATTAATTCGATAGGATCTCGTGTCTTATATTTTTTTATAAGTCGATTAACCTTATCATATATATAGCGATTCATGCTCATAAAATCACCTAATCTTTTTTCTTACGACCGTATTTCTTGTTTTCTCTTTTAGCCTCCCAATAAGCACGAGTAATAGCTTCAAAAGCAGCATCTTTATCTTCATCAGATATTTCTCCACCTGCAAATAAAGAGCTTAGACCTTCTGTTAATGCTCTAGCTTTTTCTAATTCTCTTTTGCCACCCATGTTATAAACTCTATTTAAAAACTCGTCACTTTCTTCTAGAAGGTAATTGTAATCACAGTCCATAACTTCAGCTATTTTTTTGTAAACCTCGACATCTCTTGGGTATCTTTCTCCGTCTTCATAATGTACAAGAGTTCTTGTACTTATTCCTATCATCTTTGCAAAATCTGCTTGACTTAACTTTTCTTTTTCACGAAAATCCTTTAATCTATCCGCAAAAGCCATAATTTTAACCTCCTGTACTAATGTGCATTTATAACTTTTAATACGAACAATAGTGCTTGAATTATTTTTCAATTTGAGATATAATACAAACTGAACTTATATTCATATTATAGCACAAACATTCAAGTTTGTAAATAAGTTGTATTGGGGTGATTAGATTGAGAATAAGTAAAACTTTAAAGAATATAATGAACATGTATGCAGATAGCAACTTGAAATTTGAAGAGATCAGTTCAGCTGCAAAACTTATTTTAAGTTTATATAGACAAGTTACCTGGGCAGTAGATAGCAGGGCAAATTTTATGATGTTTGAGAGTAAAGAAAACTATGGGTCAACTTCAGAATCTGCTTACTTGTATCTTTCTACATTTGCTCCAGAAAAAGTTGAAGAAAAGTTTAATAATATAGTTTCCAATGTAATGGATAGTAAGCTTATGCTTTTAATAATTTATGATGCCTGTGTTAGGTTAAAAGTTTATCCAGAATATGGGGAAACCTATCATAAGATTATTTATAACTACTACATTTCTGAAAAAAAGATTACTGATGAAGCTTGTATGAGAAGTGTATCTTTAGAGAGAACTGCTTATTATCAAAGAAAAAAGGAAGCAATTGCATTGGTTGGTGTAATAATTTGGGGATATACTTTACCGACTGCCATTAGTCAACTTGAAGACGGTCGTAGCATTGAAGAAATAATGAACATCTAAGAAATTAATTTATGACGAACTTATTGCGTACTATTTCCGAATGAAAAAAGTACCATATACGAATTTTATGTGTACTTAAGTGCATATATAATATCCATGATGGTTGATCTGCACCTAAATTTAATATTGGCATTTATTGACTGAAAGAATTTATTTTCTTTCGGTCTTTTTTTATGCCCAGGAGTATATATGCAAAGAATTAGAAGTCCTCCTTGTCTGAATTTCATTTTTAAATAATAGAAATTCAAGTCAACAAGGAGGAAAAATTAATGGACAAAGAATATTATTTATTTGTAGAAGGAAAGAAAGTAGTTGTTAGCAAAGAAGTATATCTTGCTTACCATAGTGAACTGAATAAAGAGAAATATCAAATGAGAAGAGACAGGTTGAATAACTGTTTCTTTTTTTGTTCCTATGATCATGATGGAAACTTCGAAGAAAATTTAAAAGATCTGGAATTTGATGTTGAAAAAATTATCGAAACAAAGGAAATGATTGAAGAAGTAAGAAGAGCTATTTCTAAACTCAACCCTGTTGAAAGGGATTTGATAGAAAGTCTTTTTTATAAAGAAGAAACAATTAGAGAAGTAGCTGCTAAACTGAATATTTCTCATCCAGCCGTTATTAAAAGGCGTAATAAAGTTTTAGAAAAATTAAAGGAAATGTTGGAAGACTTTTAGATGACAGTTGCCAAGAGGGTCTAATTTTTACTGTTACTTATACAGTGGGAATTGGACCTTTTTATTTAACCAAATTTATTTTTGAAAATTGGTTACCAAGAAAGACTTCTTTTCACTGTTAAGTATAAGAGGGTAATTTTAAACAATTTTGTTTCATCAAGATAAAAATTTTTTGATGGTCAAATTTTAAAAAGATTAATAGCTCTCGATAAATTTTGAACCTTAACAATTGAATAGACCAAGACAAGACATTAATCATTTTTGGAGCGTAATAACCTATCCGCCAAGATCTTTCTGCTGAATAATTCGGCAAAACAAGTACTGCTAAGCTAAAAACAAGGGAAGAAGAAAGGGAGCGATAAGTAAGAGTTTGAATATAGGGAGGGATACCCTATTCGCTATGAAGAAAATGAGGATAATGATACTTCTAAGGTTGAAGCCGGCTCATCCTGAACAGAGGCGGAGGTGAGATTCCTATGTTGCTAATCCAAGGCACTTGTCAATGTCAAAAAACTTTAATTTTATACTGTGAGGTAAAACCTATGAATACAAAAGAAAAGAAGAAATATAAACCTAAAGAGCAAATATCAAAAGAAGATTATTCTAAAAAAATTACTTACACTCAAAGTGATAAAGAGTCCCTCGACTTACTAGATATTGTAGAACTTTATTTATGTAGAGCTTGTATAAGACTATAAGCTGGGGTGCTGACTTAAAAACTTGGGTGCGGTAAAATATAAGTGGTAGAAGAACTCCTTAATGACTATTTGCCCAAATACAAATTAAGGAGGTTTTGTGATGGAAAAATTTGCTTGTATGTATCTTCGTTTATCGAGAGAGGATGGAGATAGCACAGAAAGTAATTCTATTTCAAATCAAAGACAGATTATCAAATCATATGCAAGGGACAATGATTTTAAAGTTGTTGCTGAATATGTAGACGATGGCTTTTCAGGATCTAATTTTGACAGACCAAAATTTAAGAAGATGATTCAAGATCTTGAAGAGAAGAAGTTCAAAACAATTATTGTGAAAGACTTATCCCGTTTTGGGAGAGATTATATCGAATCAGGTAAATATCTACAAAAGATATTTCCAGAAAAAGGTATAAGATTTATATCCGTAAACGATAACTATGACAGTGAAAATGCAGATGTAAGTGATACACACCTAATTCTTCCCATAAGAAACTTTATTAATGATTCTTATTGTAGGGATATTTCTATGAAGGTTAAATCTTCAAAAGAAATTAAAAGAAAGAATGGTGAATTTATTGGTGCATTTGCTCCTTTTGGTTATAAGAAGGATAGCAAAAACAAACATAAGTTAGTCGTTGATACAGAAGTTTCGCACATAATTGAAAGAATCTTCAATATGAAGATAGACGGTTATTCGTCTAAGGCTATTGCAGATTTTTTAAATAGCATAGGTTGTGTAACACCATCTAAGCATAAAGAAAATTCTGGCGATAATCATACTACTGGTTTTATTGTTAAAGACTCTAAATGGGACGCAAAAATGGTCAATAGGATTATTACAAACAAGGTCTATATAGGAGTGCTTGAACAAGGAAAAACTAGAAAACTAAATTACAAGTCTAAGAGAGAAGTGGAAGTAAATGAAGAAGATTGGATTGTAATAAACGACTCTCATAAGCCTATTATTTCAAAAAGTATTTATGCTTTGGCTAATAAGATGATGCTTAGAGATGTAAAGCAATCGGCAGATATACCACATATTTTATCAGGAATGCTTTATTGCAAAGATTGTGGATCTTCAATGGTTAGAAGAAAGGTTAAGTCCAAGAATGGATATAATATTTTTTATATTTGTTCTCACTATAATAACAAAGGAGATTGCACAAGACATAGTATAAAAGAAGACTATCTACTGGATATGACTCTTTTTGCACTTAAAGATTATTTGAAAAAATACAATGAATTACTAAGTCAAGTTAATAAGTTAGATGTATCGAAAGTAACATTTAATATTGACTTTGAAAGCTTAAACTCAGAAAAAAGAAAATATGAAAGACTTAGACAATCTTTATATATGGACTTAGAAGATGAACTTATAACTTCTGAAGAGTTTGAAAGATTTAGAAAAAATTATCTTATTAAGATCAGGGAAATAGAGAAACAAATTGCTACAAAGAAAAATATACTTGCCAACTTGCAAGAAAAGATTAAAAACAAGGACAGTTTGGTTTCCGAAATTGTTCCCACTGATTTAAGCAGTCTAAATAGACTAACAATTGTATCTTTTATAGATAGAATTGAAATCGGAGAAAATAATGAGATTAATTATGTCTTTAAT